>JAFGDD010000004.1 GCA_016932315.1 Candidatus Woesearchaeota archaeon | reverse complement strand
GGAAAGGATATAAACTCAAGAATATAAATGTAAGCTTCAGCCGACACTTAACACCCTTATTTCACCAGCCGAGAATTAACCAATGCCGCTTAAAAGCAAACTTTAAAAAGAACAAATGATTCCCCTTTATAGTGAATAAAAAAGATTTAGAAAAAATCTGTAAATTTGCAAGGATAGAATCATTGACTAGAGGAGATGCTATTCTGTGCAGCAAAGGCTATGGAGTAGCGCCGGGAATATCTGTTCCGATGCTTTCTCATGGTGACGTCTGCGTAGCAACGACCTTTTTCAGCTCAGGACACATCAATCCTGACGTTTATTTAGAGACCAACAAAATGTATGATTGCTCCAATAGATGCCCTTATAAGACAAGAAAGTAAGCAATCTCATTTATTCTTCGCTTTGCACTACTTATATCTTTAACTCTCAAAAACCAATACCTTTTTAAACACCCCTATTTTCTTATCTTCTGGACGGTCATAGCCGCGTGGTTACACCTGTTCCCATTTCGAACACAGAAGTTAAGCACGTGAACGTTCCGGGGCGTACTGCACTTACGTGTGGGAGACCCGGAAAGCTGTCCTCTAAATCTTTACAAAAGTTCTCAAAAATCAGAGATTTTTGGAACTGCAGAAACAGTGTGTGTTTCTGATTGATTTAATAGAAAGTAGTTAAGTGAGGCATTTGCTTCGCAAAGCCTCACGAACTGCAACTGAACACCTCACTTCTTCCAGAATAATCCGCAGTGGCAGCAACCCTTTTTAATCCAACTCTCATCCTGCTTGAAATTACAAGGGCATAGGAGCTCTAAGTCTCTTTCCTTTGTGCCGTCCCTCAGCCTGCAAGGGCATAACCTCATACCGTGCTTCTTCTCATTCCTTAACAATCCTTCTGCAATAAGATCGACTGCTTCTTTCTTCGGATTGAGCATCAAGTCATTGCTAAGAGCATGCTTTTCTAATTCTTTTATAAGCTCTTCCTTTCCCATTAAATGACAACGTTACTAGTTAAAGCTTATAAACCTTATGAAAGAAAAGAAAACAAAAAAAAGAAAAAAAATTATGCCTCAGCTAATATTCTTAGCAAGCTCTGCTCCGTCCTCTACCATCAGCTCGTCATCGCCTATGGGCTCATCAGTCACCTTCACAGTATTTGCAAGCACAGCATTGTAGTATTCTATCGGCTTTATGCTGGTTATCACTGTCTGCTGTATGATATACCTGCCGTTCCTGCTGGCTTTTATCCTATTCTGTATTAGAGGCATCTTCCTCAATTGCTCTTCTTTCTTGTTGCTTAATCCCATTTTTATCACCTCGTTAGTCCTATTTCAGGCATTCTAGGAAAGTTCACCGTCAGCATCATCGCAGACAAGACCTTTGCCAAAGGCAAAGTCTTGGATAGATGCGATGAGGTGAGGGATGGCCCCACCGGGGTGCCGAATAGGTGAACTTTCCTTGCTCTAAATTTTTTGGTGACATGAATACCAAGGCAGGTGGTTTAAATAATGCTATGGTTAAAAAATGGAGAAGTTCCGCAGAATCCGGAAGGGTTTTATTTTTTCATTCAAAACAAGAAAATATTAATACTCTTATGGTAAAAAAAAGTAATTATGAGAACCTCTTTGATTGCATTGTTAATAATTATCATTCCTGCAATGCTTCTTTTGAGCGGGTGCACAGAGATAAGGCCGGAAATGCCTATTAGTTGGGTTGAGGGAGCAAATGTTAGCATGCAGAACAACACTGCTGTTACGAATGAGTCTGCTGAGATTGTTCCTGCTCCGACGCCAAAACCTAGCTGCGAGGACTGGGCTAAAACATTGTTCCCTGAGCAATGGGTTTTCAAGCAGGACGTAACAGAAGACCCTAAGCTTACGCGGGCAGTGCTTTACTTGTATCAAGGGGTTTGGAAAGACAAATTAACAATAAGCGGCACTTCCAAGACCAAGATTATGCTAGGCTCTGAAACAGGCGAGAACATCAAGTATTATTACACCAAGCCAATATACGTAACCAGTGATCAAAGCCAGTATGGCTTCTCTTATTACAAGAAAATAATTGATGAGGAAGGCAATGTTCTCGGAGCAGATTATTTCAAGATACGCCCAGTATTCAAGGTGTTATATGACACTTCAAAGGACGAGCTCAACGCTGACAATAACACTGTAAAGACGAGATACTTATCATTGCTCATGGTGGAGCCTAATTTCATGAACTGCACAAGAGGAGAATAGGCGCGACCTAAAAAAGATTTCTCTGATCTCCACTAATTAATTAAATCAATTAATCCAGAGACTGTTTTGAAACATTCCAAAGAATATTGAAGTAAGTCTTGAAGCTTTCAGCCACCAAGTTATTGTTTATTACGATTGACATCGGCGTCTTGTATTTCATGACAATTGCGACGGTGTCATTATAAATTTCTATCCATGCGTGTGTTGGCCCTTTTTGCGGCAGGTATTTAACGTGGGTAAATCTCATCTTGCCCCTCCGCTTCCCATACTCTTGGGCATCCTGATTGTATATTATCTTTGCAGTTATGCCCTTGCTCACTCTTCTTTTATTCCAGTCATCCCAATACCCTGTTACGTACTGGTGACCTGAGGCAGGATTGCCGAAATAGTACATGATTTCACCTTTCTTCATATTATTAAGGGCATTTTCCCTGACATTTTTTATTCCATCCATGCCTTCGTACACTTCTGCTTCCTGTGATAATACTTTGTTGTTGAGGATGCTTTCAAACAAAGGAATCTTTTTCTTGAATTCTTCTCTTTGCTTCCGGACTGATTCTTCCTTCTCCTGCAAATAGTCAAGAATCCTTGTTGGCGGAGCAGCATTAAAATAGCTCACGTTGTTTTTCTTGAAGTGGCTTGCAATTCCTTTCCTGCTCAGCTTCTCAAGGATTTCATAAAGCTTTGAGCGAGAAACCCTTGCCTCCTTTGCAATGGCTCCAGTGCTGCTGGCTCCAAGCCTGATAAGGGCGAGATAGACTCTTTCCTCTCCTTCTGTAAATCCGAGCTCCTTGAGATACTGCTGGTATTCTTTCTGCATAAACAGAGCATGTTCCTTCGCATATATAAATCTTCCTAGTTGTAACCTAGTAGGGGGGTAACAAAATTGATATATCCTGAAAGATAAGCAGTAGCATAAATAAAAGCAACGGTGGTAATATGATTGAGGATTACTTTAACCAAAAAAATAAAGAAAAAAATCTTGAAAACAAACTTCCTTTTTGGAGCATGATAAAGAACGAGTTGAAGAACTATCTTGTTGACACAAGCGCCAAAGTGTTCACTTATGCAGTGCCAATGGGCATAATGGAAGCCTCAAGAGGGTTATCTCTGGAGCAGGTGCTGCAGTCAAGAGCCAGCGTTGCACTCGCAGACTCTGTTCTGGGGCGCCTTTATGGCAAAACATTGAACTACACAAGAAAAAAGTTCCATACAAGCAACGCGAAAGGATTCAAAAGTTATCTTGTTGATACTGTGACCATGCTGGCAATTTATGATCCTGCCTATATGATTATATTAAAGAGTGCAGGAGCAGATTGGAATCAGATAAAATCAGCCACAGCATATTTGACGGGAATACTGATATTAACAGCCAGGCCATTCAGTAAATATGTGCTAGATAACTGGAGAAGGCACTGGAAAACAATACGATGAGAGAGTTGATAAATTATTTCTTTCTTATCTTCGCCAGGAAGAACCCTTGTGTTCCTGTCTTGTGAGGCCAGAGCCTTTTGCACTTTGCGATTTCCGGGTTTAGCTCTTTGCCGAAAACATTAGTCAAGCCATTATCGCCGATCCTGGCGCTTATCTTCTCCAGCGCTGCAGTCGGGTTTTTCTCAAGGAAATCATTGATTACAAGCTCGTCTTCTTCTGGCTCTAATGAGCAAGTCGAATATACTATTATTCCGTTAGGCTTGAGGATGTGGAATGCTGTTTCCAGTATTTGCTTCTGGGTTTTTGAGATGAGCTTTAAGTCTTCAACTTTTCTTTCCTCAAGCCATTCCTTGTCATTCGCAAAGTTGCCTGAGCAAGGAGCATCAAGGAGTATCTTGTCAAACACCAGCTTCAAGTCTTCTGCGTAGCGGGCATCCTTCTTGTAAACAATAGTGTTCATCACGCCGCATCTTTCAAGGTTGTTCTGCAGGCTTGGAAGCCTTGGATTGTTAGCGTCAAGAGCAATTATTTTTCCCTTGTTATTCATCATCATGGCTAACTGTGTTGTTTTGCTGCCTGGCGCTGCGCACATGTCAAGCACCAAATCATTCTCTCCAGGATCGAGAATTTCTGCTGGCAGCTGGCTGGCTGCTTCCTGAAGGTAGCAATAGCCTTGAAGATATTCCGGCGTTGCACCCATTGAGAACTCAGATTCATAATAATAGCCGTGCTGCAAAAAAGAAATCTTGGTTAGCTTTGCATTCAACCTCTCCATCAGCTCTGCATCCTTTATCTTGAGAGTGTTAACCCGTATTGCAGGCTTCTGCTTAACATTCTCAGGAATAAATTCTTCTCCGAGCTGCTTGTACCTTTCAAGGAAATCATTCATAAGCAGTTGTAATTGATATCTGTTAATAAAGCTTGTTCTAATATGTTGGTTTAAATAAAAAGATTTAATAATCTCAATGTATCTTCACTGTCAAAAAAAGTAGGGGGATGCCTATGAAGAACCTTAATGAACTTCACGAATTAAGAATACATTCAAACGAGCCCTCTGAGATAGAGCTTATTATTGCTGGCTACAAGCCAGGCATTGAAGACTTAGTTGAGCAAATGAACCAATACACCCAGCATGTCATGCGAGAAGCGCCTGGCGTGAGATATGACGTAAGAGTTGAAAAGTTTCATAACAGCAAGAAATTCATCGGAAGAAACCAGGAGCTTGCCTCAAATCCAATAGGAATATATTTTTGGGGCGAAGTCAAGAAAGAAGGAGCAAGCTTCAAATTCAATGGAAATAACACCACTCTCAAATATCTTATGGGATTTTATTTCGGCAATGAGATAAAGGATTAGATTGAGAGAAAAAAGTACTATGACTAGGACAGAGGTGCAAGAAGAAAGAGAGGTGGATAATACCAGAATTATAAAGAAAGCAATTCGCACCATACCAAATTTCCCAAAGAAAGGCATAATGTTCAGGGACATCACTACTCTTCTGCAGAATCCTAAGGCTTTCAAGAAGACTTGCGATGCGCTTTACAAGCGCTACAAGGGCAAGAAGATTGATGTTGTGGTTGCGATTGAGAGCAGAGGATTCATATTCGGATCCGTGCTTGCTTATATGCTCGGAGTAGGATTTGTTCCTGTAAGAAAGCCTGGCAAGCTTCCGCACAAGACCATACGCGAGGAGTACGAGCTTGAATACGGCAAGGACGCAGTAGAAATGCACGCTGATGCAATAAGTAAAGGACAGAGAGTGCTGATAATTGATGACCTGATTGCGACTGGCGGGACCGTTGCTGCTGCTATCAAGCTAGTTGAGAAGCTGGGCGGCAAAGTGCTTGAGTGCTGCTTTGTCGTGGAGCTGCCTGAGCTTAAAGGCAGGCAAAAGATAAAAGGCTATCCTATATTCAACCTTGTGGAGTTTGAAGGGGAATAACTGATTATTTCTTTTTTGTTCCTGTGCTTTCTGAGAACCTTAATAAATAACCATCTGGGTCCTGCACAAGGAATTCCTTGCAGCCAAGCAAAACGTTTCCCTTGCGATACCAATTCTCCTTCGGCTCTGAGAACAAATCGTATTTATGCTTTTCCAATCGCTTCAGCAAAGGCTTTATGCTCTTAACCTCAAGCTGAAAGTTTATCCCTCTTCCGAATGGCTTCTCAAGTTTGGCCGTCGCCCAATTATCATTATTTTGTTTATTCTTCTGCTCAAGCATCAGTTGGCTTCCTTGGTATGAAATGAAGAAGAACCCTGATTCGATCCTAGAATATTCTACTTTGAACCCTAACAAATCAACATAAAACTCCAGGCTTTTCTTAATGTCTGAAACAGAGAGCTCAGGCACCAGCTTATTGAATCTCATAAATCATACAGAATTATCTGGAGAATATAAAAATTTCGCCGTTTTAGAGTTCAACAACAACTTTTCCTTCCTTCTCATTTATCTCCTTGATTAGCTTATTTCCAGCATATTTCTTCTTCAGTTCTTCCCAGCTCATCTTTTTCCTGTCAAGGTTGATATTATCAAGCAGTTCCTTTATTTCCTGGTAATGCTCGTAAATAAGCTCTCCTTTTCTCTGATTGTCAACAATGCTCTGCTCAAGTTCCTTGAGCCTTTGCTCCTGCTTCTCAATCACCACGCTGACCTTGTCCTGCCTACCCTGCTTCTCCCTGATTGCTTTTTCCTCTGCAGCGCCAGCAGCCTTTATTGAAAGATGGTCATCAAGTGACTTGCTAAAGCTTTCATAATAATCTTTCTCAGTTCCCTCGGAGAGCAATAATTCAAACGGTACAATATCATCGCCAAACTTGTTTGCCTTTATTTTTTCTTCAAATAATTTCTTTATCTCAACATAAACCTTTTTTATTTCCTTGTCATCAAGCTTTTTCTTATCATTAGAGATGGCTGCTCTTTTGCATAATTCTTCTGCATATAATCCTCCAAGCCCCAAGTCCACTGCAAATGATTTAACTGCCAAATCCATTTTTGTTTCTGAAATTATTTTCTTAAACTGCTCCTCGTTGATGCTCTGAGTTACTAATTGAGCAGGAGGATACTCATATTTTGTGCCGCCCCTTACAGTTCTAGCTTCCCAGTTCTGGGATTCGAGAAGCCCTTTAATCTTATAATCCTCATCAACCAGCACCATGTTGCCCTTACTAAAAAGCTCGCATATCAGTATCCTGCTGCCTTCTTTGGTGTCAAAAACAATCTCAAGAATCCTGTCAAAGCCTTTCTGCCTGACTTCCTTTATTCTTCCGCTTCCCAAGTGCTTTCTTAAAAACATGCAAAAGCCAGGAGGAGTGTCCGGGAAGGTCTGCTTGAAATCAGTGATGTAAGCAAGGCTTGGAAGCTTAATCCTGAGCATCATCTTGCCAGGTCCTGTCTTGTGGAAGACGAACAAGAATTCTTTCTTGTCTTCGCTCTGCTCGTAGAACTTATCGACTCTAGCGCCAACTAAATCTTGGAGTTCTTTGACTAGATAGTAAAGATCTAGTGAGGTTAGTTCTTGCTTCATTCAGAAAGAATAATCTATAACAGTATAAAAAGTTAATTGAGAATTACAGGCTAATAAAGGAAAGGTGTTAATTATAAAACAGCTCACTACTTTATTTTATCTAGTTCAGAAATTTGATTTTGTTTTTTCTTGATTTTCTTGTCAAAAGCAAGTATTTGGGAATCATAATCAGATAACAAGTCATCACACTCCTTTACTTGATTATACAAAGCATCTAGCTGCGCCTCAGTCTGAAGGCTTTTCTGAACAGGATTAGCATCTAGTTTTTGGCGCAAGTTATCCAGTTGCCTGCGCTTGTCAGCAGCTATGAGCTCTTGTCTTGTTCTTAGCTGACGAACTGGTTCACTCTGATCAGCTAATTCTTTTTTTTCTCTAACTAATTGCTCCTTCTTTTGCGCATTTGTTTTTTTTCCAAACCCTAAAAATCCCATGATGCTCCCTCCGTTATGAATATTAAATGAATAAAAAACAAATTGAAATCCGGAATATAAAAATGTTTTTGTTTCATTGGCTGAAAAATTAGAGAAAATCAACCAAAATATTTAAATACTAATTAGTATCTATTTGTTATTAATTAATAACTATTTGTGATTAATATGGCTAAAACAAAAAGGAAAGGCAGCAAGTCCTATCCTCATTCTCCTAATCTTAAGACTATCCTGATGGTAGAAGATGTTCTTAAAGATAATGCAGACCGCATCTTGAAGCCTGCTGAACTGAAGAGGATGCTTCCTAAGAAGGTGAACCACAACACTCTAATGAACATCGTTGATTATCTTGACAGGAGCAACAAGATTGCCTTTAATTCTAGGGGAATGTTGTGGATTGTTAATGACAGCCCAAAGCTAAGGAAAGCCATTGCTGAAGGAACCAATCATTAATTATCCTATTTTCATAGAATCTTTCCGAAAATTTATCATAGCATTATATAAACAGTTAAATTTTTTCTTAACAGATGAACAAAAAAGTAGAGGTGATATTTTCAAAAGATGCACAAAAAGTGTATGATAAGTTAAAGGAAAATGCGCATCAAAATAAAGTTGATAGGATGCTTTTTGACGCTATTGAAAAAAAGCTTGATATTATCCGCTCAAATATTTTTTACGGGGACATAATACCAAAAAGCTTGATTCCTAGAGAATACCGGCTAAAATACAATCTCACTAGCTTATTGAAAGTTGAGCTTCCGTGTTTCTGGAGGCTTCTTTATACGCTTAATGAGGATAAGGCAGAAATCATTATAATAGCTTTCATCATAGAAATCCTTGACCACAAGAAATACAATAAGAGGTTCGGCTATAAAAAACACTAGTTTATTTCATCAGTTCCTCTGGGTAATAGCTTATCTTGTGCTCCTTGAAAACAACTATTGACTCATAAAGCTTTATCACATCAGAGAACTTATCTCTTAATTCTTGGATTAATTCTCGAAAATCATCGTTACTCTTAACATGCACATCAAGCATTAGATTGTAAAGCCCTATCGTTCTTGTAATATAGTAGATGCTTTTATGGTTTTCGCAGAAAGAAATGAACTCGTTCTTCCTCTTTTCAGGCACGCTCTGGAATTTTAACAGTAGCAGGTGCCATTGATGGCCGAGTTTTTCAACGTCCAGCTTCGGCTTGTAGCCCAAGATTATTTTTTGCTTTTCAAGCTGTTTTATCCTGTAAGCTGCTGTGTGTATTGGTATCTTGGTCTTTTTCTGAATGTCAGTCAAGCTGATCCTTGCGTCAGGAGCTATTTCTTTCAAGATTGTCAGATCTGTCTTGTCCACCGCGATTTTCTCTTTTCTTTCTTCTTGTTTTATTTTTGTAAATTCTTTGTGCCCAACAAATTTGTAGCTTATGTGCTCGCTGCTAATCAAGATTATGAAGTTATAATCATAAAGATGACCTCCGCACAGGTTGGTTATTCTCCCAAGTTGGCTATCAAACTGCTCGAGCGAAGCAGAAAATAATAATAGACAGGCGTCCCATTTACCAACTCCTGTTATTAGCCAACCGACAAAATCAAGTGCTTTTATTCGGGCTATCAATTCTTCTTCTTTTTCCTTGTTAATGTTCTCAAGCTGAAGAAATACATAATATGAATTAAATCCTAGTTTTGCAACGTCTAATGTTGTATAAAAGTCTGATATTATTCCTCTTTTAATCAATTTACTAATCCTGTAATTAGCCACCTGCTTGCTAAGGCCTGTTTTCTTGGCTATCTGCGAATCCGTTTGTCTTGAATTATTATCGAGCTCTGCGAGGATGCGCTCATCTTTCTTAGTGATAATTTTATTCACAAAACAGTACTTATTGTTAATTATTTATATATTTTTCTTAATTTGACAAAATTTATCATAATAAGTTTTTAATATTTAAGATAACATATATCTAGTAAAAAGCTTGCAAAAGGTGATGATAATGAGTATAAACGAAAAAATAAAATCAGCATGGGAAACAACAAAGGACTATTTAGTTGTTAGTACAACTCTCTTAGTAGCATACGCTACTGTAACCTTGGGCTTGTACGCCCCCGCAGTTGGATTAAGGGCGGGCCTCGAAGCGATTGATAATGCACCTAAGCAGACAATAGAGGCAAGGCTTGAAAAAAAGGATTATGGATGGATGATGCAGACTAAGGGAATATTGTACTATGGAGTTTTCAAGACAAAAAAAGGCAAGACAGTAAAGTTTTACGACGCCCTTTCAGTACTGGATAAAAAGCTGTTTATGAACACAGTCATTCCTAAACTTGAAAAAGGCAAGAACTATCAACTGACTTTTAAGAATTCAAGCCTGCTCGGCGATTATTGCATCGCTGCAAAAGAAGTCAGGTCTTCAAAATAAAAGTTTTTCATTGCTCATTTCACAGTCACGCTCTTGGCTAGGTTCCTGGGCTTGTCTATCGGCCTTCCTAGGTAATCTGCTGCGTAATAAGTTATTAGCTGACCTGCGATTGCTGCGAGTATTCCAAACTTTCCGTCGTTATCAGTATGGATGTAAACAGTGTTTTTCTCTTTTCTCAGGGCAGGGTTATTCGTTATCATGATTACGCCTGCTCCTCTTGCTTCTACTTCCTTGGTGTTAGAGATTATGTCAGGGTCATTAATGTTCACCAGGCTTATCACAGGCGTTCCTTCCTCTATTAATGCTATGGTGCCGTGCTTTAATTCTCCGCCCATCATGCCTTCTGCGTGAATATAGGCAGTCTCTTTTATCTTCAGCGCGATTTCCCTTGCAACAGGATAAGTAAGCCCTCTTCCAATAATATAAGCATCCTTTGATTCTGCTATCTGCTCAGCAAGCTTCTTAATATCTTCTTTCTGCTCTAGCAATGCTTTTATCTTGTCAGCAAGGTTGGAAAGGTTGACTTTGTAGCCTAATTCCTGGCAAATCCTGAGCAGCAGGGTTGCCTGGTTCACAAAAGCCTTGGTGCTGGGAACTGCTCTTTCCTGTCCTGCAAGTATATTAATGCTTAACTCGCTCATCCTCTGGATAGAGGAGTAAAGCACATTGACAATGCTGATTATCCTTGCTTTCTTCTCCTGTGCGTATTTTAGGGCGTCAATCACATCCATGGTTTCCCCGCTCTGGCTGATGGCAATAACCAAGGTATCCTTGTCAATGTTGGCGTAGTGCTTGAACTCAGAAGCAATAAGGGTTTGGGCTTCGACTCCGACCTGGTGCAGGTAGTAAGCTCCGAGCAGTGATGCATGGTATGAGGTGCCGCAGGCTGCAAAAACAATCTTTTTAGAGGATTTTATTAGCTTGATAACCTTGTTAAAAACCTGCTTCTGCTCATTATCCATTGAGAAAAGCATTCGCTTCACAACGCCAGGCTCATCCTCTATCTCTTTAAGCATGAAGTGCTTGTAATCCTTCTTCTTTGCCCTTTCCTTTTCTTCATTTTCCCATTCAATCTTTTTTATGCTCTTATTTATTGCTTTGCCGTTCTTGTCAAAAAACTTCCAGCTGCTTTCTGTGATAATGGCAAACTCATTGTTCTCAAAGAAAACAGCCTTGTCTGTCAGGTCTGAGAATGCATAAATGTCAGATGCGAGCATGTTCATGCCCTTGCATAAGCCGAGAACCATGGGAGAATCTTTTTTCAGGGCATAAAGCTTTTCATCGCCCTTAATCATTACGAGCACTGCAAATGTTCCCTGAGCTTGTCTGAAGAACTCAACCATTACCTGTTTGATGTCCTTGTGCTTCAGCTTACTCTCAAAATAATGAGCAATAACCTCAGAGTCTGTTTGTGAAGAGAACCTATGACCCTGGATTATCAGCTCTTTTTTAAGCTCTGCAAAGTTCTCAATAATGCCGTTGTGCACAATGATTATTCTTCCATCACAAGATACATGAGGGTGGGCATTCTCAACAGTCACCCCTCCATGAGTCGCCCATCTGGTGTGAGCCACTCCTAGCTTGGTGTGGTTGTCTCCTGTCACAACAACCTCACCCACAAACTTCTCCAAGTTCTTGGTATCATAATAGCCATAAGAATCATAACCTCTATACTCTAATCTCTTAAGCCTTTCAAGCAAAAAGCTTGAGCTAAATTCTTTTTTTGCTGCTATGCCTACAATGCCGCACATCAGGGCTTCCTCCCTAATTCTTCAACAATGCTTTTGAGCTCGTAAAAGTCTTTGATGCGATAATCTGCTTCACCTTTCAGTACGTTATCTCTCCTTATTATTTGTACAGCCACCATACCTATGCTTTTACCTGCTGCCAGCTCCACCTGTGGTAGATCACCTATCACTAAGACCTCAGACGGCTTTAACTTGTACTTCTTCATCAGCTCTGAAAAAATATTTACTCTGCCTTCATAGCTCACAGACTTATCCACGACCATGTCTTGAAAATAATGTTGTATTCCTAAGATTTTTATTTTTTTTATCTGCACTTCCTCTGTGCCAGAAGTCACTAGAGCTTTCTTTTGCTCAAGTTCATCCAAAACATGGATGTCATCAAAAGGCTTGATGCCTGACAAGTCCATATCCTTGTAAACACTCATACCTATTTCCTGAAGCTTGGCAGAAAGCTTAAGCTCCCTTGCCAATATCCTGAAGCCCAGAAAAGGATATTTTTCGCGCATAATCTCCTCATGCTCTTTTTTCAATCCAGCCTTCTTCATCCTGTGAATCATTTGCTCAAGAATATTCTTGCCTAGCTGGCCGTAAGTGTCAAAGAGCGTGTTATCCAGGTCAAAAATGATTAGCTTGATCATTGTTTTATTCTCAGAGTTTCATTATAGTCCTAGCTAGTTTTTCAGGATTATGCCTTGCCAAGTCTATGTTATCAAGCAGATCTGTCTTGACTGCCCTTATCTTCTTGCTCACCAGGTCAGGCTCAACATATTCTGCTTTTTCCTTTTGATAATCCTCGAGCAAGGCCTTGGAAGGCTTCTTGTTGTTGCAAACCAAATAATTCAGAACATCCTTGCCCAAGTATTTCTCTAGTTCATTAACAAAATCAGAAGCCTTAAAACCAGTTGTCTCGCCATACTTGGTCATGATGTTGCAAACATAAACCTTCTTTGCCTTGGACTTCTTAATAGCAGGGACAACGCCCCCCACCAAGAGGTTTGGAATTACGCTGGTAAAAAGGTCTCCTGGTCCTATGATTATTTTATCTGCTGCAAGAATAGCTTTAATGGTTTCATTATAAGCCCTCGGCTTTGGCACAAGGAAGAGCTTCTTAATCTTAAGCTCAGGATCATGCCTTGGAATATCAATATTCGTCTCACCCACTACCACTTGATTATTCTCCAGTATTGCTCCAAGCTGGCAATTGGTTGTAGTAACAGGAAGCACTCTTCCCTTGATGTTCAGAATCTTGGCAGCTTCTCGGATAGCTTCTTCTTCTCTGCCAGTAATATCCCTTAATGCTGTGAGAAACAAGTTGCCGAGGTTATGGCCGTTCAAGCCAACACCCCTGCTGAACCTGTACTCAAACAACTTCCTGAGCATGCCAGTATCAGGGCTTAATGCCAAGAGGCAGCGCCTCACATCTCCTTGAGGCAGAAAACCAAACTCGTCCCTAAGCCTGCCTGTGCTTCCGCCAGAATCCATCATAGAAACAATTGCTGTGAGCTCAATATTATGATTCTTCAGGCCTCTTAGAATAGTATAAGAGCCTGTTCCTCCACCAATAACCACAATCTTCTGCATGATACCACAAATAGGCTTTTATGTATTTATAAGTTTAATGAAAAAGAATATCAGTCAACAAACATATTGCATTTTCGCTTCTCTTAATAGGACCTAATAGGCCTTCATTTTTTTCTATATGCTTTAGTCTGGTTTCTCTCGCAATTAGTCAAAATCGAAGATTTTGAAAGTTATTATTTAACAAGACCAATTCTTTTTTCAAGATTGTCTAAATCTTTTGAGCTTCCTGCTGAAAGAATTGCCATTGGAAATAGTATGCCTGGCTTATCAACGTTAACAGTTTCGTATTTTCCAGTACGTTTATATTCCCAATGTTCCGGAATCCACGGCCCGTCAGGATCTTGATGACATCCTCCCGGAAATTCGTACTGCCCAGGGATCTTAACCCTATCCATTATTTCGCGTTGAAATGAACGGGGGTGATATGTAACTGCTTTTCCTGCTCTTAATGTTGAGGGTGCTTTTGTAAGTTCATCAAGATAGAAAACATCGTAATTCCACTCAGCGTTAGGGTGGTGTAACGACCACTTATCAGAATCTCTCATAGAAAAGACAGGTTCAAAATTTATTCTTGGTTTTTTACATTTTTGTTTTTTTACTCCATCAATCCTCTCTAATTTACCAAGAAATTTATAAAACTCTTCTGAAGTTCCAAATGGAAGATATTTTAAAACAAGTATCCTTCCCTTGCATGTTGTTTCAAGAGGGAACGTTGGGTCATCATGAGTCATTCCGTTTTGTAATCTTCCCAAATCAGATATTTCTGTTACATAAACTCTAGATTGGATTTCTTTGCCTTCTATTCTATTCATTAATCCTGTAGATTCCCTAAGTTGTCTATTTAAAGCACTAAGCTCATCATTTATTTCCGCGAGGTTAAATTCTTCTTCTCTCGCATCTATCAAATCTTTTATTCGCTGTTTTAATTCTTCATAGCTTACATCTTTCATCTTCATTCTCCTCGTAGTTTACTACCCTGTGATTAATAATGCCTTAGATATAAATGTTTTTACTAATATTTAAATAAAAACAGCAAAATTTAAATATAAAACTCAGCTAATATAATCAATGGCTTACAAGTTAGATGTGAAGGAAAAGAAAATACTCTATGAGCTGGATTTAAACGCAAGAACCCCAACAACACAATTAGCTAAAAAAGTTAAACTGAGCCAGCCAGCCACGCATTATCGTCTCAATAACCTAATAAAAAAAGGCGTAATAAAATTCTTCTTGACAAATATCGATTACGGGTTTTTCGGATATTTTCCTTACAGGTTTTTCACAAGGCTCCAGAACCTGACAGAAGCCAAGGAAAAAGAGCTTATTGATTACCTGAAAGACCACGAATACGTGCCTTTCCTAGCATCCTGCACAGGAAGATATGACCTGATGTTCTGCGTTATGGCAAGGAACATATCTGAATTAAAGAAAACAATAAATGAAATCAAGAATAAATACGGAGAATATTTTTCAGAGCAGCAAATAGCAACCATAATAACAGGAGAATTTTATCCTAGAGATTACCTCTTATCCAAAGAAAAAAGAATGCAATTCTCAGAAAAAGAATTTGGGGAGCAGATAACCAGGCCAAAGCTGGATAAGAAGGACTTAATGATTTTAAAAGAAATCTCAAACAACTGTAGGATCACAAGCCTTGAGCTTTCTGAAAAGATTAAGCTTTCCCTTGATGCTGTAAGATACAGGCTAAAAAATCTTGAAAAAAACAAGATAATCAACGGCTACACAATTTATCTAGATAACGAGCTTCTTAACCAGTTCAGATACAAGATAATGATTCAGATTAACGGGCCGAATGAAGAAAAAGAAAAGAAAATCTTAAGCTTTGCAAAGCAGTTCTCAAATGTTGTATATTCTGTTAAGACGTTTGGCATTTGGGATCTGGAAATAGATGTTGAAGTTAACAACCCTGAAAGATTTAATGAAATTCTGAGGGAAATAAAAAATAATAATTCTGGCTTGATCAAGGAGTATAATACGATTCAATTAACAAATGTCCATAAATACACTCATTTACCAATGAAAGCTGAAAAAATTTAATCTTCTTACTAGAAAAAAAGAAACAAAAAGCTTATCCCTCAACAACAAATACCTGGTCGTGCTCCCTGACAGGCTCAGCAACTTTCATGCCAATGCTCTGCCCGCCCTCTGCTTCCTGCACTTCTTTGTGCTCTATCTGCATGGAACTGACTGTCTGTGTAAAATCAGTGGTTGCTCCCTTGATATGAATGGTTTGTCCATCCTTCAGAGTATCTTTCAATTCAATAACAGCAACACCTATCTTGCTGAAGTAATGCGTTACCTTCCCAACTTCTCTTTCTTCGCTCAAAATGCCACCTCCGAATAAGATGAAGTAAATATTATGAGAATAAAAAGTTAACGAAAAATATTAAATTTAACGGCGTATTCAAAACAGAAATTATAAAAAGCCAAAAATTAAGGGATTGTTCAATGCTAAAGATTAAATCATTAAAGCAAAAAATGATTAAACGATTTGGAAAGGTTTATGAGAGCGCTCCTGGCAATTATTGGCAGCAATACGAATACCTCGGCCCCTTTAGTAAGGAGCCACAAGGAAAATTCTTCCTAAAAGCGCCCATGGGATTAATAAAAAAGCATGTTGAAAGTTTACTGCCTTATATAAGGAATAATGAAATTATAGGGCTTAAACATAACCTGCATGAAAATTAACCAGGCGACCCTAACTACGGAGAGCGCCCTCTTCTTTTAGTATATACCACTAGAAAAAAAAGAAAATCGGTCGAGGATATACTAAACAAGGAAGGTATTAAAGGAACAACTTGGACAGAAGAGACTCCTACAATAAGCTTGCATACAGTTCAAGCGGAATCTTTTGCTAGAGAAAGATATAAACAAAAAAAACAAGCACATTAATTCTTTGATAAGAGAATGCTCACAATCCAAACGTCTTCTCGAATTCTCGCATCTGGTTGAATTTCTGGATGAGTGCAAATCCTTTATCTGTTAGAACCAGCATTTTCCTTTCGTCCTTCTCCTGCTCTTCAACTAATTGCTTTTCTTTAAGCTCGCCAAGGTATTGCTTCATCTGAGTATGAGATAAATTCGCTTTGTACATTAGATGGGTTGGCTTAATCTTTCCTCCCTTATTACTTATGGTGAGGAGCATGTCATATACTATGTCCAATCTACTTCTCTTTCTTTGCATTCCTGAGCACCATCACAAATGTGTAGAGTAAGAATAAGTAGCCTATGAACTGGATTAATTCAGCTAGAGCATAAATGGCTGGGTTGGACGAGGTGAATATGAAGACGAACTGGCTTATGGTGATTATTGCAAAGCTTATGCACAGGAACAATGTGTTTTTGTACTTGTTCTTCTTGTAAGCAAGGAAGTAGCGTCTGGCAATAGCTAGCAGGAAGATGAATGCTGTCAAATATACTACGAAATAGGTGAACCTTGTGAAATAAGTTGATATTAGTATAAAGTAAGCTATTATTACGTAATTCATTGACAACTCATCTTTTGATGACAACGCATAAATGATGTAAAAACCAAAGAGTGTGAGCAAGGCGAACAAGAAGAATCCTAAAGCAGGTATTAATGTGTATGAGCGCACTATCTGGTTTCCTAGTATTGATACCCAGAACTGTTTTGCCAGCCAGCTGGTGTCCCTGGTTAAGACATTTGTAAGAATCTTGACTATGAATGATAAGCCTAGCATTACAAAGGCTGCTCCTAGGAAAAAGTGCCTCTTATTCTTTTTATCCAGGCAGAAGTTCCTGAAACTGAAGACTCCGATAAGCAAAACCACTATTGCGCTTAATACATCAATTGCTATGTCCTTGCCATAGAACCATGGCGGGCTGTAAACAAAGTCCAACCAGTAAACCATAGAGTAGTAAAAGGTCATGAGTGATTTAAAAAGCTTGTGGTATTCAACTCTGTAAAATGCCTTCACAGGGTATTTATAAAGGCTCCATCATAATAAGGTTGTAATCAGCAACTAATCGTCAATCACCGTTGATGTTGATTTACCTCAGAAAGCCTGAGCGTATTGAGGCGGCTGGGTACCTCCGTGGTTTAACATCGTTGCAAGAACCTTCACCAAAACACCAAAAAGCACGACGAATTCTCAGCCCAAGCCCCTCATTATCAGGCTCGTAATGAGCTTATAGGCAAGCACCAAAGCAAATGCATAAACAAGAATTGTTCTGACGCCGAGCATGATAAGAATGAAATAAATGCCTGCGAAAACATCCATTAGGCTTAGAAAGCTTCCCCTAAAAATAACTCCCTTGCCTACCAGGTAAACTGCACTCATGGTTGCAAGCCTCCACTCATGCAATAATCCGAGGTGCGTGGCTATCATTAATGCGCCGATAATGGTATCAACTAATCCTAGAAAAATGAACATGAACATAGTTGATCCCCCTAAAATAGTTTAAAAGATAAAAATTTCTTTAATCTTAATAATCAATCCCCTTTCTTGCTTTTATTCCTTTGTCAAAAGGATGCTTTTCATGGGTCATGTTGGTGACGTAATCTGCAAGCTCAATGAATTCCTGCGGAAACCCTCTGCCTGTCATGATAAGTTCTGTGTTTTTTGGCTTAGAATGAATCAAATCAATAAAAATTTTTTTATCAACCAAGTCATATGAGATTGCTGGCCCTGCTTCATCAATTATGAACAAGTCATAGCTGTCTTTCTTTGCAATCTCAAATGCTTTTTTTAGGAAAAGAGTGCATTTTTCTATCTCTGATTTTAATTCTGTTGCAGAATATTTCTTGAAAAAAGGGTGTTGTGAAGAATATTGCAGGTATTTTACTCCCAGCTTAACAAGTTCTTTTTCTTCGCTACAATCTTTCTTGAAAAGCTGAGCCACAAGAACAGACAAGCCCGCTCCCCTTGCTCTTAATGCCCTTCCCATGGCTGCGCTAGTCTTCCCGCTACCCTCGCCAGTGTATATATGAATTAATCCTAATTCTTTTCTCATCTTAAGCGCACTCGCTATACCCGCAGTTCGCTGCGCACTTGATGCATCCTTCTGTTCTTATTAATGGTCCGCCGCACATAGGGCAGGCTCCTGTTAATTTCAGATTATCAGAAGGCTCTGATTCAGCTCCTGTTTCAAGTTCTGGCTTGGTGTAGCTGCTAAGATCAACTTGTTGCGGAGGAGGCGGAAGCCTAACTCCCATTTCCTGAATGTGCTGCTCGATTGCTTTTCCAATAGCATCTGCGCACGAAAGCACTCTTGTCGATCCAAAGCCAAATGGTCTGTGGCAGCTTATGCCTTTGAGTTCGTGAACGATTTCTTTGGGATGAATGCCTGAGCGTAGTGCAAGAGATGCAAGCCTTCCGATTGCTTCTGCTTGGGAGTCTGCGCATCCTCCTGCTTTTCCTATCTGGTTGAAGACTTCAAATAATTCTCCTTTCTCATCCTGATTGATTGTAACGTAAAGGTTGCCGCAGCCAGTTTTTGTTTTCCTTGTTGCTCCAATAGTAACTGAAGGCCTTTTTCTTTTGATGAGCATCTCTCTCTTTTCTTCTTTTGCTCCTTCCTTCTTGCTCATGATATTGAGGACTTGCTCTTCCCTGCTGCCATCCCTGTAAACAGTTACTCCTTTGCATCCAGATTCAAATGCCAGCTCATAAACCTTGGCAATGTCTTCTTCTGTTGCGCTGTGAGAAAAATTGACTGTCTTGCTCACTGCATTGTCTGTTTTTTTCTGGAATGCTGACTGCATCCTGATGTGATACTCAGGGCTTATATCGTGCGATGTTACAAACACTTTTCGAACTTCCTTTGGAATCTTCTCAATGTCTTGGATTGCTCCTTTCTGGCAGACTTCTTCCATTAATTCCTTTGAGTAAATGCCGAGCTCTTTCATCTTCTTCTCAAAGAACGGGTTGACTTCCATGAGTTCATCCCCTTTCTGCAGTATATTCATTCTCTTGAAGGCAATGGCAAACAATGGCTCTATGCCGCTTGACGCATTGGCTATTATGCTTATGCTACCTGTAGGCGCAATAGTCGTGGTGGTTGAGTTTCTTAACAGCAAGTCTTCCCCTTTGAAGTTCTTTGAATTCTTGTCATAAATGCTGTCCTTAAAGTTAGGGAAGACGCCTCTCACCTTAGCAAGCTCAACAGAAGCTTTCTTTGATTCATCATCAATGAATTTCATGAGCTTCTCTGCAAGCTTGATGGCTTTTTCAGAATTATATCCTGTCTCTAATTCTAAGAGGAGGTCTGCGAAGCCCATGATTCCTAAGCCGATCTTCCTGTTAGCCAGAGTCATGCTCTCAATCTGCGGGATTGGATAATGGTTCATATCAATCACATTGTCAAGGAAGTGGACTGCTGTGCGGACTGCTTTTCCAAAGCGCTCATAATCAAACTCTCCCTTCTTAATAAAATTCACAAGGTTGAGTGAGCCCAGGTTGCAGGACTCATATGGCAAAAGAGGCTGCTCACCGCAAGGATTGGTGCTCTCAATCATTCCAATTGCAGGAGTTGGGTTGAACTCGTTTATTTTGTCAATGAATACTATACCTGGCTCTCCATTATTCCATGCCATCTTGATTATGAGGTCAAATACTTTCTTTGCGCTAAGAAGCACTGCCTCATCCCTGATAACACCTATGTCATCCCCTGTATGAATATCAATCACTTTCTTGTTGTCAGCGCTTAATCTAAGAGAAGCTGCGTCCTTATGAGTCTGGTGCTGTATTGACTCGAGCTGATCAATTGAGTAATGGGTTCCGTTGTTTGGATTAATCAGGTTATAGTACTGGCCTTTGTGCATTGCCTGCATGAACTTGTCTGTGATAGCTACAGAAAGGTTGAAATTGGTTATTGCAGAGTTATCCTGCTTTGCATAGATGAAGTTGATGATGTCAGGATGGTCTATGCGCAATATGCCCATATTGGCTCCTCTCCTTGTGCCTCCTTGCTTTATCTCCTCTGTTGTGCTGTTGTACATCCTTATGAACGAGACAGGGCCTGGCGAGGTTCCATTAGTTGTTTTTATCCTTGCACCGTTCGCTCTGAGCCTTGAGAAGCTGAATCCAGTTCCTCCGCCCGACTTGTGAACCATTACAGTATCATACAATGTTTGCATTATGCTGCTCATATTATCATCTATTGGCAGAACAAAGCAGGCTGATAACTGCTGGAGTGCTCTGCCGGCATTCATGAGCGTTGGAGAGTTAGGAATAAAGTCCAGGTTTGCCATTAGCTCATAGAACTCGCTGGCAGTCTTCTTGATATTGGCTTTCTCATCATAGTTCTTGTCAGCCAAACTGATATTAATTGCAACTCTTGCGAATAATTCTTCAGGAGTCTCTGCTATCTTGTTGTTCTCGTTCTTTATGAGATAGCGCCTCTCAAGCACAGTTCTAGCATTGTTTGTCATAGTAACTTTCTTCTTGATTAGTTCCTTTCTTATCTTTTCCAGTTCATCATCTTCTATCTTAGGCTTCATGTTAACTTACCCCTTTTTAGGTTTTGAATTCTTATGATTACTTTTATGATTGTTATTGCTTTTCAAGAGCTTAAGTTCCTTCTCAAACTCTCCAACATCCTGGAAAGCCCTGTAAACAGAGGCGAACCTTATGTAAGCGACAGAATCAAGCTTCTTCAGGTGCTTCATCACCAGGTCGCCAATAAGAGTGCTTCTCACTTCAGGCGCATGCTTTTGTATGAGAGCCTTCTCAATCTCATCAACTACCTTGTCAATCTGCTGCAAGGTTATGGGACGCTTCTCGCAAGCCTTTAGGATTCCTTTCTTCACCTTTTCCTTGTCAAAGAACTCCCTGTTGCCATCCCTCTTGATAACCCTTATATTAATAGTCTCAAGCTTCTCATAGGTTGTGAAGCGCTTGCTGCACTTCAGGCACTCCCTCCTCCTTCTAGTAATGTCTTCCCCTGTTTCCCTGGTCTCAACTACCTGAGTATCCTTGTTTGAGCAAAAAGGGCACCTCATAATAAAAACCCCACCTGTAGCGTATATTAAGATTCAAAACCCCATATGTTGTGCAATGCCTCTGTTTATAAATATTTTTGTTGTGAAAAATATAATACGCAAAACATAATATAAAAAAGGTATTTTGGAGAAGAATGATCCCTGCGGCTGGAAGACTAGATTTGCTACAAGTCCGAATGATTATTACATCCTAAATGAAAAATACATGATTCTTAGCATTCTACGGTTAAAAATATTCTATAATATGCCATTTCAAAATCATATTTTGGTATTAGTTATAATTTCCGAAAATATTACGGAAAATTTGTAGATGCCTTTATTAATATCTTTGATTTTATTAAAAAAAGAAAGCACATCATGTAATAAAGTTATTTACTATTAAGTGGTAAAAATAGAAAGATATTTAAACTGAGCTTTATTATGATGAATAGGACAAGATATTCGTTTTTGAGTGGTTATTATGAAAATCATGAATAAGTTGGATGCCCTCAAGAGAAATAAAGTTGTACGTAATCAAACCCTTTTTCAATTCAAAAAATACGATTATCCCAATGAGGCCATCTGGAAAAAAATTCATGGCTCACTTTATACAAAAGAAGATGATTTCAAGGTATTTGAAGTATCATCTAATCGTATCGACTGTAGTGATGCTGAACAAAGGCAGTCAAAAAAAATTACTTTTAGCGATTCCTTTGTCAAACTAACTCTTATAAAAAAAGGAATAAGTACATTTGCAGCGGTGCGCGAATTATCTCAAAAAACAGGAATTCCTGAGAATAAAATAAAATATTCTGGACTTAAAGATACATTTGGTGTAACCGCACAATATATCACTCTTCCAACAAAAGAATTTCTTGAAAAAAAAGATGTAATCTTCAAAATAAATGAACAATTCAAGTTAATAAATCCTAAATCAACATCAAAAGAACTCAAAGTTGGGAAGATATTTGGCAATCGATTTGAAGTCACCGTAAGAAATATCACTAATAAACCAAGAGAAATCGAAACCTCAATGAAATTATTCAATAAATATATCAAAGAAAATGAAATTCCAAACTATTATGGCCACCAACGCTTTGGACAAAATCAGAATAACCACATAATAGGGAAAAACACCCTGTTAAGAGATTTTGAATCCGCATTAAAAATCAGGCTTACGGGCAGTCTGAATGAAAGCAATAATCATAAAAAAGCAAGGGAAAGCCTCAAAAAAAATTGGCAGGATTGGGAAACCTGCTACAGTATTCTGTCCAGAGATGATGAACATTTCAAGGAAGATCTAACCATATTGGCTGAGCTTAAAAAAAATAAAAATGATTTTCTAGGAGTTTTAAGAAGCACTAACATGCTTTATTTTTTCATTGACGCTTATCATAGTTATTTATTCAACAAAGTTCTTATGGAGCTTAATAAAAAAAGAATTAAAGTAAAAGAACTTCCTTTGTTAGGCCCGAAAACCCAATTTACCAATAAAAGAATTTATCAATTATTTAATAAATTTTTAAAGGCAGATGGCCTTAGTATTGATTCATATAAACATAATAATTTAGCAGCAGGTATAAGGGAGAGAATGAGAAAAACAAGTTATTGCATAGATAAATTTGAATATGAATTGAAAAAAAATACGCTAATACTAAAATTTGAGCTTCCCATGGGAGCCTATGCAAATCTCATTCTTGATAGGATAATTGCAAATAATAACAAGCATAAAATAAATTGAGGGAAAAAATGGACGGTGCATTAAATTTATCAGATAAAAACAATATTAAAAAATTAGGACTCTCAATTTACTTTGGGTACCACGATTCTTGCGTAACATTTTATTCCGATAAAAAAATTCTTCTACATCTGGAAGCTGAGAGAGTTTTCAGGAAAAAACATATGCGTACAAGCCAGAACGAAATGCAAAATCTAATCAGTGTTGGTCTTAAATATCTTAACCTTGAGCAGAGGGAAATTGACGAAGTTCTTATTGCAAAATGGAATAATCAATTTGAGAAAGGAACTCAAATAAATGGATTTGACGCAAAACCAATCTTAACAGGGCATCATGAAAATCACATAGGGACTGGGTTTGTCAGTGGCTACGAAGATGCAATCATAATATGCGCAGATGGTGGGTCTGAAGATGGAACCACAAAAATATACCTAAAAAATGGAAATGAAGGAAAGCTAATTGAAGATTTAGACAATACTATAATGACGGGAAAATTTTATGGAACAATAACTCAGATGATCATTGATCCAAGATTTGGGAGGGCTCACGATACTTATCCTGGAAAAACCATGGGGCTGGCTGCATTAGGTCAATATAGACCTGAATTTGATACACTCATCAGGGAGCATGCTGATGAAATTAATAAGCTTCATATAAATGGATGCGAACACCTACTGAAAATATTTGGCATGAGCTCAAATTATGAAAAACCCTGGCTAGACAAAAACAGGGTTGATTTAGCATTTACCGCTCAAAAAATATGGCAAGAAACATTTTATAAAAAACTATCTGAATTTGCAAACATATCAAGGAATATCATCCTTGTTGGAGGATGTGCTTATAATGTTTCATTAAACTCATTAGTTGCGGATACAAAACTTTATAAAAATATATATGTTACGCCCGTCTCTGGAGATTGCGGTCAATCACTTGGAGCAGCAATCTATATGAATCCAGATATATCCTGTGATTATCCTTTTTTAGGGAGAGCTTTTGGAGAAATACATTTAAACAATCAAGCTTTATCAAAGATAGTTGATGATATTCTACAACATAAAATAATTGCGTGGTATCAAGATAGAAGTGAAGTTGGACCTCGGGCACTTGGAAACAGAAGCTTTTTGGGTTTACCAGATTCAGAAGAAATGCGTCAGAAATTAAGTATTAAAGTCAAGAAAAGAGAACCTTATCGACCTGTAGCTCCAATAATAACCCTTGATGACTTGCCTGTATTTTTTGATACCATCCAACCATCTCCATATATGACTTTTGCGCCTATGGCAAAACAAATAACAAAAGATATTTCTCCAGCAATCGTTCACTTTGATGGAACTAGCCGAGTTCAAACCATTTCAAAAGACACAAATCCGATTATTCATGAGCTATTAGTGCGAATTAAAGAGAAGACTGGAGCACCTATCCTTATGAATAGCTCATTCAATACTGACGGTGAACCAATTGTTGATACGCCAGTGGATGCAATGAGAAACTTCAAATCTAGCGGAGCAGATATCCTTTACATAAACGGTGAAAGATATGAAACCTAAGTTCAGCATTATCGTTCCAACAAGAGACAGGCCAAAGCCAATAGAAACATTTTTGCAAAGCCTAAAACAATCAAAAATACTTGAAAGAAAAGACCTTGAAGTCATAATCATAAACAACAGTACTAAAGAACCTCCAATAAAAAGCATATGTGATGCGTATGAGGTGCATTATCTATGCGAAAGAAAGACGGGAAAATCCTATGCTCTGAATACAGGAGTTGCTCATGCACACGGGCAATACCTTGTGTTCACAGATGATGATGTCATCGTAAAAGATTACTCTTGGATAGATAAATTATATGCTAATTTTAAAAAAAATGATAAAATAGCATATGTTTCTGGCAACGTAACCGCACACTCAATCAAGACTGACGCACAAAGACAATGGGAAAAAAAAGGTGGCTTAAGCAAAGGAAACAAATCCAAGTATTTCAGCCAAGCTTATCTTTCAACATTTAAGCTTAAGCCTTGGCCATTAACAAAAATCTGCGCCGGAGCAAATTGTATGATAAAAAAGGAGCCATTAGAGGAAGCAGGCGGATTCTGCACGTTATTTGGACCGGGAGGTCAAGTTGGTCATGGCGAATCACTACTAATCGGGTATGAGCTCATCCGTAGGGGTTATGAATTGTATTATGAACCTAATGCGATAGTGCATCATAACCATCCAGAATCCGAAACTGATATAAAACAAAAGTTGTTTCTCTATGCCAAAGGGGACACTGCCATTCACATGCATATCTTTTTAAAATATCATGATTTCAGGAGCCTAATGTGGGCATATATCGGCCATCCGACTTATGTCACAAAAAACATGCTAAAATATTTTATTGGTCAATACGCATTGTCGCCCAAATATACTTTTTGGACAGTCTCAGGAAGTATCCTTGGCCCATACGTTTATCTTTACAAAAGGTTTTTAGAACAAAAGCCGAGAGGAAGCAAAAATGAATAAAAAAAAGGAGATAATATTTGTAACTGGAAATGAAATGAAATTCAGAATAGCAGCGAATATCCTTAATAAATACGGAATACAACTTCTCCAGAAGAAAATTGAAACGCCAGAGATACAATCTAGTGACGTGATGGAAGTTGCAAGGTTTTCTGCAAAATACGCTGCAAATGAATTAAAAAGTGCCGTTATAAAGACAGATGTAAGCTATGAAATACCTGCCTTGAATAATTTCCCGGGGCCTCTCGTTAAATTCATAAACAAATGGCTAACGGCGGAAGATATACTATCTATAATGAAAGACAAAAAAAATAGGCAGATAAACATAATTGAATATCTCATTTATATTGACGAAAAAGGCGAAACCCATGCTTTCAAAACCATATCTCAATGCACTCTGGCATTAACTGTAAAAGAGCCTTCCAAAGGATCAACATTTGATAAGATTATTATTAGAGAAGGATATAAAGTACCTCAAAACATGCTAAATCAACAAGAGATAGATAAAATGCTTTTGAAACAAGTAAAAATTTGGAACGAATTGGGAGCGTTTTTGAGCAAAAATGAAAAAAAATGAAGGTGTGTTGGTTTCATTTACTGGAATAGATGGTTGTGGTAAAAGTACAGTAATTAGAGAAGTGAAAACTCAACTGGATAATAGAGGCGTTAGTAGTGATATTTTCATAAATCATGAGCCATATTCTCAATTTTGGAACGCTTATAAAAAGATTAATGCAGCAATTGTCCAGTACGGATATCAGATACCCTACGATATAGATCGTTTGTTACAATCAGTTGAATTAGTTACAAAATGCGAAACAGAACTTCCTAAGCTCCTTCAAACCAGGGACGTGGTCCTTTCCGATAGATATGTCATTGATAAAATAATTTATGGTAGGCTAAAAGGGCTGCCAATATTAGCTGAAAAAGCGTTAACTGTAATTCAACGGCTTCCCGATGTTACAATATTTATCGATGTATCAGTGCAATCTGCAATGAGTCGAATAGCACAAAAGGGCGGACCTGTTGATTGGAAAGAAGAACCCGAGATGCTTAAAAAAGCACAAAAGGCATATCATCATATTATTGAAAATAAGGAATATGAAAAGTATAATATTATAAGAATAAACGGAGAACAAAAAATTCAGGAAGTAGTATCCTCATCTTTAGATTTAATATTAGCTAGATTAACATAATTTGACTATTGAAGGAGGTTGATTAATATGCCATTTTATTTTACACAAAAAGGATATAGATCTCAAATTGCTAAAACGTCTGGTTTAGAAATGAAACTTCGGGAATTAAAGAAAGGAATACAATCAAGCTTTGAGGATGGTGGAAGCATCCATGATAATGCTAATTACGAAACTTTAATTCATGAAATTGAAATTGTTACAAAAAGATTCACTGATGAGCAAAGAATATTATCGCAAGCAAGAGTCGTAGAATATCCGGTACACATTGAGAAAGTCTGTCTGGGCGCTGAAGTACTATTTACTCTCGACGGTGAAAGAAAAAAAATACAAATCGTAGCCTATGGAGAATCCGATCCTGTGTTAGGTAAAATATTATATGAAGCTCCTTTAGCAAAGGCTTTAATAGGTCATGAAGCTGGAGAAAAAATCACGGCACAGATTGGCGATAAATCTAGGGAAATCGAGATAGAGGCGATAGGGCCGATTGCGCAGCCCTAACCAAGAAAATGGTTTTATGAATGGTGTTTTGCGTCATTCTGGGAACTGATTCTCAATGGTGTAACCATTTACTCCGTATCTACTTAACTTTTTTGTTCAAGGTTTTTATAATGCCCGATATTATTTTATTCAACATTTCCTTGCCATATTCTTTCGTTGATTCTTGCGGATCATCACCATTTACTGCCAATAATCGATCCTCTTTCCCATTCATAAGTTTCAAATCTACTAAGTGAGGAAATGTTGCCATAAAAAGAGATGTTTCCCATTTTCCAGCATGATCTCCCTTTTGATTTTCCACAAAATCAAACTCTGAGCCCACTATAATTTTTATATCTGTATTTCGGAATTTTTTAGCTGCGGAATGTGCGATTCTAGAGTTGGGATAATGACCGGCCAGCACAAAAATTGTTTTAAAACCGACGTGAATCATTCTTTTGAAATATGATTCAAGTACCTTTTCTAGTAATTTTTCATCCAGGTGATAACAATCATAACTTTTGTTTGAATGTTCGTTAGTATCAAGATTGGAGTGAGTGTCAAACCCAAGGAAAAAAGGTGGAAAAACAATACCGCCAATTTTTTGAGCAACCAATTCTAAAATTTTCCATGCCTTGAGGGAATCAAGCCCCAAAGCATTATGGTAACCATGCCATTCTAGACTTCCAATCGATAAATACGCCGTTGGATTGTTTTTAAGAGCTTCTTTAAATTCAAAAGGGAACATCTCTTCGTATCTTACTTTTTTAAGTTTATATTTTTTAGATGATTCGAAACAAACATTTACCATAGTATAAATAAAAATGAAGTTCTATATAAATATAGCGACATCCTGGCAATACTACTTACAATTTTTTTATATACTAAAAAGTGGTTTTTCTTCGACAAAATAGAAAAGTATTCCTGCCCCTGGACTATCAATTACTGCAGATAATTGTGTAATAGTTAGCTAAGAATCAGATAAGCTTCTTATTCCCTTCTGTCTCTGTTATGTGTATGCAGTTGACTGGGCAAACTTGGGCTGCGTCCATGGCGCATCCTAAGTCATCAACATTCTCCTTGACTGGCTTGGCTTTTGGAATGCCAGAATCATCTTCTTTCATCTCAAATGCTTCTGGGCAGCTGGCGTTGCAAGCAGCACAGCCAGTGCATTCTTCTTTTACAACTTCAATCTTGAATTTGGCCATGTTATTTAATTCTCCCTTTGAAGATAAGACTGGAAAAGTATTTATAAACTTTGTGCTGAATTACTTCGATACTTCCTTGTTTATCTCCTCAACCATCGCATCAATTTCTTGCTCGCTCATGCCGTGACCTACGCATCCTTGCTCTAATGATTCATAAGCAGTCATGCCGCAGCCTATGCAGTGCATTCCGTGCTTGAACATAATAGGAACTGCTTTTGGGTATTTTATTGCAATGTCCCCTATGAGCATCTGCTTGGTTATCAAAGGCTTTGCTTCTCGCTTGTTTGCTTTCTTCGCTGGCTTTGCAGCTTTCTTTTGAGTCTTCTTCAAGACTTTTTTTGTTTTTTTTACCATAAAAACACACCTCACTTTATTATTAGCGTATTTAAAAGGATTAGGCTTGGTTTTATAAAGGTTTCAGTGCAACCATTTTTAGAAGTGCCCAAAGCATCTTTCCAGTGTGTAAGCCATGGCTATTTTGTGCTCGTTCACTGCTTGAATCACTTCATAATCTTTTACAGAACCTCCGGGCTGAATTATGGCTTTTATTCCAACGCCTGCTATTAAGTCAATAGAATCTCTGAATGGGAAGAATGCGTCTGATGATAGCACTGCTCCTTCTAAAGGGTTGCTTTCTAATTCTTTTCGCATATCATCCCAGCTCATGCTTCCTGGTGTCCATAAAACATTCGCATTCCCAAGCATTTTTTTTCTGTCAAGTGCTTTCTGGTATGACTTGGTTATGGCTTGCTCTACTGCTCCTACTCGTTCCTGTTGGCCTGAGCCAATTGCAAGCGTCACTCCATCTTTGACTATTACTATGCCGTTGCTTCTCACTCCGATATTTACATACCATGATGTTAGCAAGTCTTCTAATTCTCTCGGAGCAGGGTCTTTTTCCACAACATAAGCTGTTTCTATTCCTGTTTTCTCATCTTTTTTTCGCACAAGAGGGTCTAATATAAGGCTTTCTGGTCCTTTAATGCTTGACAAATAAGGTTTTTGCACTATTGCTCTTCCTGTTGGCAGTATTTTAATGTCGTACAACCCTTCCACATCATCTCCTGCATATTTTGGAATCTTTTCAAGGTTAGAAAATAATATGAGCCGCAAATCCTTTTTTGCCTGAAGAATCTCAACTGCTCCTTCTTCATAATCAGGCGCAGCCACTCCTTCAACATATGTTTGGTTTATGGCATTGGCAGTTGCCTTATCAAGCGGCTGATTCATTACCACTATTGAGCCAAAGGCGCTTCTTGCATCAGCATCTCTTGCATTCTGATAAATCTTTTCTAGGTTATTATTATTGAACTGAGTTGCAAATCCTGAAGGAACCACGTGCTTCATAACAGCAACAGCCGGGCTTTTAAAGAATTTTAATATATCCAGTGCTCTTGTAACGTCCATGAGATTGGTAGCTGATAATCCTCCTTTACCTGACTTTAGCAATCTTATATTCGTCAATTCTGGAATGCTGGTTCCTTTTATCTTATACGCTCCTGCTGATTGGTTAGGATTTTCTCCATATCTTAATTCGTATTCTTTCTCAAGCAGCAAAGCAATTGCTTCTGGAAAATCATCCTGAACAGCATTCCTATAAACCCTTTTCATATCTGTAACATCAGTTCCTCTTTTCACATTTCCACCTGTCTTATTTTCTTTATTAATTATTTATTATCCTTGATTATCTGCGCAATCACTGCCTTGTTTTTGAGCCTGAACAGGCAGAGCTCTTTATCGCCTTCAAGGTTGTCCTCGTATGAGTTCCTTATCTTCCAGTAATCCTTTGGATCAACATTGTATCTTAGAAGCACTTTCCTTGCTTCATGCTTTCTTAATGCTTCAAGTATTTTCTTCTCATCAAAATCGCATTGTTCCAAAACCTCAAACCTGTTCTTGAAGAAATCATTCTTTACCAGCTTGTCAGAGGTGAAGAATACTTGCTTTGCCTCTTCAAAGAGCATAGTGCCTGTTTCCTGGCTTAATTCTGCAAGCAAGTCTGCTTTTACAATAGCAGGGTCTGCTTCGTAAAGGTAATGGAATAATTCGTCGCTCTTAGTAACCAAGACATCATCCTTGTTATTCAGAACAGCTTCTGATGGAAGTATGACTGCGCTCCTGTCACACCTCCTGAGCTCACCTACATACATTGTAAGCCTGTTCAGCTTACCATTAACAGAGGAATATTCTTTTTCACAGTCAAAAGGTATGTTCTTGATTTGCGGCGGCAGCTCGATGGCAATGGCTGACGTTATCTTCGAGTATTTTGCAACTAGTTTTTTAAGGTCTGGCTTTATCGAGCTTATTGAGCGCTCTCCTTCCTCAGGAATCCTTTCTGGGTCGCAAAAAACAATGTCTGCGCCAGATAGCTTTTTAACAACAACATCATCAAGCACATCTCCTTGTACAAATTCTATGTTCTTTATCTTCAATACTTCTGCATTCTTACTGGCAAGGGCTATTTTCTTGTCATCAACATCAACTGCAATTACCCGCTTGCACGTCCTTGCAAATGCAAATGCCTGAAAGCCTATGCCGCAGCCCAAATCAGCGATTGTGTCGCACCTCAACCTTTGAGCCCTGTGATTAGCAACAGCCTCATTAGTCGCCCATCTTAGGTCTTCTGGCTCGTGATAAAGCTTTTCCTCCTTGGAATGCTTTACAAACTTGGGCTTAGCCTGCTTTTTCTTTTTCGCCATAATAATATTAGTAAGAAGCCTTGGTTTTTATTTCTTCTTCTTTTGATTTTGATAAGCTAAAGCTCGAGTGCCAATGCGTCAACTGCCAACAAGGCAAGCATTTGCAAAGCAAATCTTGCAGGCGTTGGCGACCGGGGGATGCAAGCAAAAATCCTTTCAGGATTTTTGGTGCCCCAAAACCTAAGGTTTTGGTGCCCCCTACGGGGTGGTCGTAGCATTGGCACGATGCTCAGTTAATTTTTTATTTCTTCTTCTTTGCATTGTCAAGCATAATCAGAGCAAGTGATTGTTTCTATGTTATTCCTTACACCAGTATTTCTGAGCTTTTGCGCTGTAGTAGTATAGTATTTGTGGCTTTGTAGGAACTTTACCTGAATATCATACCATTTCTTTTTATCAGCAATGCCTAGCTCCTGCCTAACCTCTTCTCCTCTTTTAAGGAAGTCTTCTCTGCCGAGGTTGTCAACATCTGCATCGCAGATTATCATCTCTAGCTTGTTCCTTGGGCTTGTAGGAATCTTGGTGGCTAGGATTAGTTCGCTGATTTTCTCTATTTGTCCTGAAGTGTAGCCTAGCTTAACAAGGTAAGGCTTTGCAAATTCCGCGCTCTTCTCCTCGTTATCCTTTGCTCCTTTCACAAAGACTACGTCGTGAAGCAGGGCTGCTGTTGCAAGAGCAAACCTGTCTTCATAAGACATTCCCTCCATCTTTGCCAGCTTGTTAGCTGTGTAGAACACGTCTTTTGCGTGCCTTTGGTTATGATACTCGTGGTTTGGCATGTATGCTTTCATCAGGCTGCACACTTGCCTTAGAGTTTTGAAATAATGGCCCGGGCTCATTTATACCACCAAGAACAGTATTCTTTCGGTAATATAAGAAATATTTTATTAAAAATTGCGTTTTTTCAGAAAAATTTATATATATTTTAAGTTTTATAATAATTCTATGAGAGTTTTAGAGCAGCTTGAGCATGAGAAAAGGATTAAGCTCGATCTAAAGGACAAGAAGATTCTCGCATTATTGGCCAAAGATGCCAGGACTCCCAACACTATAATATCAAAAAAGGTTGGCTTGTCAAGGGATGCTGTGAGCTACAGGATTAAGAATCTTGTCAAGAACAGGGTGGTGCAAGGCTACAGGACATTAGTCAATGTCGAATCTTTAGGTTATGATGTTTATCATTTATTCATCCAGCTGAATCCTCCGAGCAAAGAAGCAGAGAAGGAAATCATTGATAAGTTCAAGGCTTATCCGTTTGAAAGGGCAGTGCTCAAGTTCAGCGACAAATATGACTATGAGCTTGCAATTGTTGCCAGGAGCATTGCAGAGCTTGACGAGATAGTGAGCAGGATAATAACTGATTGCAAGGATTATCTGCAGGATTATGAGATACTGACTATTACCAAATTCTATGTTGAGAATTCATTTCCAAAAAGCTTTCTTGAAACAAATGAACAAATGCCTGTTGCTCAGAACAAAAAAATTGAAAAAATAAAAATTGACAAGCAAGACTTTGAGATTCTCAGGATTCTGGCAAACAACGCAGACTTGCCGCTATATTCTTTGGCTAACAAGCTCAAAGTCTCAGCAGACACCATTAAGTACAGGCTGAAAAGAATGATGAGTTCTGGAATTATCAAGAAGTTCATGCCTGTTATTAATTACTCAAGCCTTGGCTACACGATCTATGCATTGCTGCTTAACATCAAAGGATTGTCTGACAAGAGAGAGGCAAAACTAAAGCAAGTGCTAAGCACAGACCCTAATTTGCTCTGGGCAGTAAAAACCATTGGTAGGTTCAACGTGCTCATGTATGTGTGTGCGCAAAGCACAGAAGAATTTCACAAGACATTGATTAATATCAGGAGCAATTTTCAGGGAGAAATCAACCATTATGAAACATTAATTGCCTATGCAGAATACAAGTACACCTATTTCCCTGAAGGTATTATGTTAGATGAAAAAACAGAAAAAGAAAATGTTAAGGAAAAAAAGTCAAAAAAATAATTCTTAGTCATTATCCACTCTCGGCGCTAGTATGAACATCAGTTGCACCTTGTTGGTTTCCTTGTACTCAAGCTCCAGAGGGTAGTCTTTTGAGAATTGCAGCTTTACTTTGTCGCTGAGCTTGCTTCCCTGTATCATCTTCTTAAGGTATTCTAGCGAGTACTTGGCTTTTACCTTGTCTGTTGCTGTGATCTTGGTGCCTTCGCCAGCGTCAATGTCAATGTTTGCTTTGTTCATGTCGCCAGTTGCACTGACTATCAGGCGCTTTGGCTCTGCTATGAAGCTAACTGATTCTCCTACAATGTCTGCGTCCTCTATGGCTTCGTTAAGAATATTGGCTTCTGTTGTTATGGTTGCTGCGAACTTTAGCTCAGGAACTTTCTGCTCCTTGTTCTCCACCTCAATTAATGGTATGTGAAAAGTCCTTATGCTCGTCCCTTTAAGAGTTATCTTGAGCTTGTTCTCATCAATCTCCAGTGTGATGCTGTCATTAGGTCCTGCCCTTCTTAGCACTTGCTTGAAATTAGCAAGGGTTATGCCTAGGAATTCTGGCTTCTTAACATCGTATTCTGTGAAGGTGCTGCCCATAAGCCTGAAGACTACCATTGCAACATTTGCAGGGTCCATGGCTATGAGTTCAATATCATCAGGCGTCACCTTGAATATTCCTTCTGTGACCAGTTCAGAAATTATTGACACGCTCTCTTTCAAGTATTTTGAATCAGCAAGTGTAAGCTTCATGCTAATAACCCCCACAACCTTTATGCCAGATGATAAAAAGCACTAATATTTAAGTATTGTGGTGAGAGGGTTAATTGGGTTATAAAATATTTTCAGGTAAATATGTTTTAGTCTCTCGTCTTCTTTCTTTTTCTGACATATCAAAAACCGACCCTGAATATTTTAACCACTAATAAGTGGTAAAAAAACCGAAACATTTATAAAGGAGTGAATCAATTATAAGAGCAATAAGTCCTGAAAAGAGGTTCCAAAGATGAGTGAAGAAAATAAAAGAAAAAAGCCATACTACAGTAATTATTTAACCAAAAATGGCATCAAAATAGATGATAAAAAAATTCTGACTTATCTCGAAAGTATACAACAAATTTATTCTCTAATTAGTGAAAGAAAGGGAGAATGCCCTGATCTGAAAAAATACAAAGAAAAAATTGAAAAACTCGAACAACACATTTTCGAACCACAGGGCGATAATAAAATAAAATTCAAAAAGAAATTTTCTAATCCAACAGAAAACTTAGATGATTTAATTATGAAATACGAAAACAAAACAAAGAATTATTTTCAGTATAATCAAAAGTATAATAATAAGATAATAAAGAGTATTAGCATTGGCTACAACGGCATAGCAGTAGGATTAAAATCGTATATATCATCTCAGACAATAAAAGGATTCAAAAAAGGCTTTGATTTTGAAGGTATGATTGGGGCAACCAATATAAGCGAAGCTGTTCTACCAATAGTTGATTACATCAATGAATTAAAGCCAGAGATGATAGTTGCCTGCGACAGAGGAGCAAGATTCATTGGTCTCGCCGTACATATGCTCTACACAAAGCTCAACGGTAGATTACCAACAACAGATGGCACTCTAAGATTCAGGAAGCTTACAAAGAACTTGTCAAGAGAGGAGAATTTAGAAACTCTTCGCCCGCTGGTAAAAGAAGCCTTGACAAAAAGCCCTAACCCGACAATGCTGTTCTTAGATGATTGGGTAGCTTCAGGAGCAACCCAGAAAATGATTAAGGAACTGGTTAGTGAGCTTAGTAAAGGCAAAGTTGATGTAAAGTTTGGAGTATTATTAGGGGGGAATGCAGATATTTCAGGAGATTCCTCAAAAGGAGCATTTGGTTTCAGAGGAACTGTTGACTGGCACGATGCACCTGAAAAAACAGGAGTTGATTATAGAGGAGCAAAACCAAAACCATTACGAACAGAAGAAAGCCTAAAATACAGGAGAACCATGATGCGCTCTATCGAGACTCATGTTGAAAAAATCAAATCAAGCCAAGAACCAAAGCCAAAGAAAGAAAAAGCATCAACAAGTATTGATTTTTCAGACCCGTTCTTTCAAAGGTTTTGTTCCGAAGGTGCAGAAGGCATCTTATAATTGGTGAAATCATGAATCAAATCAAAAAAATCCTTTACACTCCACCAAGAGGAATTGGTGACATGGTATTTTCAATTCCATTGCTCCACACTCTTCATGACGCTTTTCCAGGAGCAATTATTGAGATTCCTATTCCAAATAGGCAACCTCTCAGGGATTTAATGAGAATGGTTGGAAGCTATGTCAGAGAATGTGATGTTCATTTACCAAAGCCTTCACAGGATCCTCTTGCTTATGCAAGGTGGCAAGCTTCTGTTAATGGAGATCCTAAAAAAAAGTTTGAGTGCGAGAAGAAAATATTTGATAAATACTTGGTAGGAAGAAGTTATGATCTGGTTATTGTTCCCAAGCAGTTCACCATTGACACAATTGTTACAGCAAAGCAGGTTTCAAAGCTGGATACACAAAAAGCAGGATTAGATGCTGGCAGCCTCCACATGGTTGATGGTTTCATGGCATTTGCAGATTTGCTTGGCATACCAAAAAATCTCTCATTTGATTTAGCAATTGATTATAAAAAGCAGCCAGTTTTAATGAATGGAACTCCTATCGGCCCCAGGAGCAATTATGTCATAATTAACTTGGGTGCCAGTGACGCAAAGAAAAAGTGCAAGCCAGAAACATATGATGATGTGGCTGATTGGTGCCAGAACCACGGGCTCGAAGTAGTGCTTGTTGGCAGTGGAGAAGAATATTCTGATTCGCAAAGAATAAGAAGCGACATAAATACTGTTCCTAAACAAGGATTCTCAATTGATTTAATCAATTATGCTATCCTCGCCTCAAAAGCCAGGTGCGTTATAAGCGCAGACACAGGCTTGCTTCACTTAGCTGATGCTACCGGAACCAAAGTATTAGGACTTTACGGCGCAACTGATCCTAGAAAATTTGCGCCGTATCATAATCAAGACTTGATAATAAACAGGTATTGTTTAGATAAGGATGTGAGAAATATTAGTTCTCAAGACATCATAACTGTGCTTGAGGGGGTATTAAGATGATTGAAGAAAAAATCAATGAGCAAGAATACCCTATTATTGGGGCGATAGGAGCTGCATCCCCCACAGTACCATACAATCCTACAACCGGTGTCAAGACAGGTTATTTTTTAAGAGAACTGATTGAGAAAAAAGGAGGTAGCTTGTTCACTGGCGGAATGGAGGGAGTGGGCATTGATATTTATGTTGGAATTGCTCTTTATTGCAAAGAACATAAAACAACAGAAGATCATTTTTTTGTGCTTTTCCCCGAAGGAGATTTAAAACCTGCTGATGGAAAATACGAGGAAATAGCCTCAAAAGTTATTGGCAAACCACTCACAATTATTGGTGCTGGAAAAGATTTTGAGCAAAGAAGAGCTGGAGTTGCTGAAGCAGCAAATCTTCTTGTGGTTCTTAATGGAGGCGACGGCACTACTGACGAAGTCATTAGGGCGATACAAAAAGGAAAAAGAGTTTATTGCCTAAGAGGAACAGGCGGAACTGCTGATTTGTTAATTGATTACAAAGAATGTCCTGTCGTAAGATCTGACATAGGGCTTGAGAACAAGGAATTAATTATTCCTGTTGATAGCATAGATGAACTTATCTCAAAAATTGAGGATAATTATAAAGGGACACAATAAAGTAAAAATAATTTTGAAGAGAATATCATCTGAACTTATACCCGCACTTCTTAACAGCCCAAATCTTTTGGTCTAGTTTGTCAAGCGGGAATTCCTGGTAGCAATTCCAAGGCCTTTTCTTATAAATCTTGCATAGCTTGGTTTTCTTGTCAAGGAATCTGCAGTTGCCGCAACAATCTCCGCATTTCCTACATTTGCCTCTTCTCTTTGCAAGTTTTTTCTTGAAATAATCCTTGTCAATGAGCTGGCTGAGTTTTCTTGCTGCTTTGGTTGGTGCTTTTAGTAAAGAGTTGATTATTGGCATTCTTGCCTCATTCATTTTGCCTGTTTTGGCTTAGTTGAAGAAATTATGATTTATTAGAAATTAACTTGTATTCCGTTGTGCAGTATGTGCACCTTGTCATGCCTGTAGCCCATTTCTGTGCATAACTCTTTCATGGCTTCAAGCTTTTTCACATTCGCGTGCGTTGGTATGATGTGCTCTGGCTTGAGCAGGCGTATAAAATCCCTGTGGTCTTCCCTGAAGGCGTGGCCTGAGACGTGCACATCTGTGAAAAGCCTTATCTTCATCCTCTTAAGCTCCTTGTCGAGCTTTTCCCTGTTGCGTATATTATTCTCCACTGGTATCACGCTGCACGAGAATATTACGTGGTCTTCTTCATCAAACTTGTAAAGGTGCTGATAAACCATTCTTGACAATACTGCTCCTGGCTCTGCCTGGTGGCCTGTAACCACGAACAAATATTTTTCTGGGTGCTTTACTTTTTTGAAATACTTACTTACCTTGTTTCCATACCTAACCATCTCTGCTTTTGAAGCCAGGTCAATAATGCCTGCGTCCTTTGCTGCGTCAACGTACTTGCTCAATGACCTGCCGATGAAAACAGTCTTTCTCTTAAGCTTTCTTCCAAGCTCTTCAATACTCTTAAGCCTTGCAATGTGGCTTGAGAACGTTGTGACAATAACTGCCTTGCCCTTGGAATTCACTCCGAGCAAAACATCTTTGAGCATTTCCTTTGCTATGCTCTCACTGGGAGTCTTCATCGCAGTGTCTGCGTATAATGAATCAAGTATTAAAGCCTTAACTCCTTTTCGTCCTAATTCCTCAAATCTCTGGAAGTTAGGCTTATCACCGAGGACAGGAGCGTTGTCCAGCTTGAAGTCATTAGCATAAACAATTATCCCATAAGGAGTGTGAACAGCAATGACTACTGTTTGCGGAACAGAATGAGTGATGTTAATGAACTCAATGCTTATCTTATTAGAGACCTTGAACTTTGAATTAACAGGATGATCAACCAAATTATTCCTCAGGCTTATCTTCTCATTTCCTAATGTTGTTTTCAAAACCTCAATGGTGTACTTGGTGCCATGAATGTCTGCCCTAAACTTGTTGCTAAGGAAAGGCACAGCGCCAACATGATCTAAGTGAGCATGAGTGATGCAAATAGCCTTTATCTTAGGCCACAAATCCTGAATCTTGTGAATATTAGGAACAGCATTCACTCGGATCAAAGCCTCTGCAGAGAGGTCCTTTGCGCTGTGCAAATCCTCTAGGTCTTCTGTGTAAGCAATGTAATTATCCATGTGCAAACCCAAGTCGAGCAGCACAGCTTCATCGTCAACTCTTACAAGAGTGCAATTCCTGCCAATCTCAGAATAGCCGCCAACAGGAATGATTTGTAATGTCATTTTAGCAATTCACTTCTAGAAACGAGTTTAAAAATCTTTTTATATTTGTCTTAATTTCTCAAAGCAATGGGCGACATTGTTTATTATGTGCGCGGCAACAAGAAAAAGGCTTATCTTAACATCACTCCTAATTATGAGTGCACCAATGACTGCGTGTTCTGCGACAAGCACATGCTTGAAGGTGCTGTGCAGTCTAACCTTTACCTTGAGGAAGAGCCTTCACTGGATTATATTGTTAATGAAATCAAGCAGAAAGTTGACGGGAATGCAGTTGAGGAGTTCGTGTTTTGCGGAATAGGTGAGCCATTAATATATCTTGATAAACTCATTAATATAACCATATACATAAAGAAAGAATACAATAAGCCTGTCAGGGTCAACACCAACGGCCAAGCCTATATTATTCATCCTTACAAAGACGTTGTGACCATGCTGGAAAAGGCAGGAGTAGACAGTGTCTCAATCTCGCTTAATGTGACTGATGCAAGAGAATATAACCTGCTCCATAAGCCAAAATACAGAGATGTTTTTAATGATATCATTGAATTTGTCAAGGATTGCAATGACTCAGCAATTGAAACCACAGTCACATTCCTGGAATTCCCAAAGCATAATAAGAAAGAAATCTATGAATTCACGCGAAAGCTAGGATTAAGAGACGAGCAAGTAAGGTTCAGGCCTTTTATAACCAGATAATGCTTTCTTATAATATTCTTAGCGAGAATAGGATAATTCAATTAATAACTGCACAGCCTTTTTTGCTTCTTCAGCCGGCACAAATAAGTGGTCGTGGCAGTAGGCAGAAACAACATTAACGCTTATATTATTATCAGCCAGTTTTCTTGATATTGCTGCCAAGAAGCCCACTGATGACAAGTCGGAATGAACAGTCAAAGTAATCATGGACCAAACCCCTGAATAATTCAAAGATTCCTTGTCTGCAAGCTTTTTTGATATAATAAGTGTGACTCCTTCTTTTTCATGGAAAATAAGCAAAGGCTTGATTTTTAGCTTTGAGAAGGCAACGTTTGAAAGGGTGCAGAAAACAAATTCTTCAGGTGAAAGTTCAGGTTTTATTGAACCCAACAAAACATCCAATTCCTTGATACCAGGCATAGTGATTCTCCTCATATTTTTAAAAAAATCAATGCGGGCGACAGGTTTCGAACCTGCGTAGGCACTAAGCCAACAGATCTTGAGTCTGTCCCGTTTGGCCACTCCGGCACGCCCGCATAATAAAAAAGTTTATACTATTTGGGTGTGGCAGTCCAAAAGCGCACTTTTGTCTACCGGCAAACCCGCATAAACAAAAAGAAAAAGTTCTGGTTTATAAGTATTATTCTTTCTTCAAAGACTCTGCAATTTTTTCTGTATGTCTTCTATTGCCCGGGTTATCTTGTCCATTTCAGAAGATGGGGCTTTTGGCTTTGGCTTGTAATCTGATTTTTCTGTTTTTATAGCTGGCTGCTCTTTAGGGATGGCTGGCTCTGGGAAGTATTTTTTTAGCTCTGCCTTGTTGTAGTTTGGCATTAATTCCTCTGCTTTCTGGACTAATAATTTGAGCTCTTTGACTTCCTTGGCTATGGTGTTTATTACTTCGTGCTTTAATTCGCGTATCTGACTTACCTTGTGAGTTTGTTTTATGACTGAGAGCGTCATCTTCGAGGCTTCGAGCAGGTTCCTCCTGAAAGTGTTAGGATTATCTAGGCGCATGAAGAATTCCTGTCCTTCCTCTTCGTTTTTCTTAGGCATATTTTTTCCTCTTAATGCTTATTAGCTCTAGCCCTTGGTGAGCTCTTCCTGCATTGAGTCTATCTTGTGGGTTATCTCGTCAAGGTTCTTCTCCCAACTAGCTATCTCTTCTTCTTCCTTGGATTTTAATTCCTCAAGCTCTGAGAGCAGCTGCTTTACTCCGTTTACTTTCTTGTTGATGACCTCGACTATGCTTAGTATTTCCTTGTACTTGTCAATTTTTACGAACACAGGATTTGATTCGCTTATCATATGTTCACCTCGAACACATTATGTTTTATTCTGGACTCTCAAATAGTTTGGTGTCTATTAGCATTATTTTTTCTTGGAGCAGGTTAAGCTGTTCTGAAAGAGCGTGATATCTGTTTTGCTTGTCTTTGCTCGTCACTGCGTACTGCTCAACTAAATCTTCTGTTCCTGCAGCCAGCTTCCTTGTTTCTTCAAGCTCTTCTTTTATGAAAGAATACCTCTCTAATTCCATGAACTTTGGCTTGTAGCTGAGCACAGGCTTCTCTTGCTCAGGATAAGTTATTTCCTTTACCTCCTTAAAAGGCTTCTTTGTTAATGGCTTCTTCTCCATTACTGGCTGAACTGGCTCTGATTCCTGCAACTTAACATTCTCAAGCGCAGCTATTTCCTCGTCTTCAAAGTCTGGCAGTTCAAATGCTTCTGCTACTGGCTGGGCTGGCTGAGGAGTTGCGGCTTCGGCAGGTGCCTCAGGTGTTTCCTGCTGGGCCGGCTGATGATTCATGTCAAAGACAGGAAGCTCTTCCTGCTGAGGAATAGGCATTTTTTTCTCTGCTCCTGTTTCTGCCGGTGGAGGAGGTATTTGTGGTATTCCAGGCATCTCAAATGGCGGCAGTTCTGGCTGCTCTGCTGGCGACATAGGCATTTCAGACATCGGTGGCTGGTTGCTAGAGAATTCTGGTGGCGGAGCAGGTATTTCTGCCATTAATTTGGAGAGGTCCATTTGCCCTGTACTTGTTCCTGGTTGAGAAGGAAATGGTAACTCTTTTTTCTTGCCAAATAATCCCATACCCCACCTCTTTTCTAGAGGGTTTTCAGCCCTCGAAGTATTTAAATCTTGCTATTATCATAGAATAATTCTTGCCTTTTTATTTTTTTCTGAAAAAATGAGTTTATCGCATAAAAAGCCACCATTAGGGAGAGCAAATGGCTTTTTGATATTTTCAGCCCATTCTCTTGATCAGACATAATAGGATAAATAAAATAAATATTAATAAAAATAAAGAGTTTTCTTATTTACTTTGAGCTACCTTTTTATTATAATCCAGCTTTGCTTCCGCGACCGCCTGCGCTATGATTTCAGTCAAATTTGAGCTGGTCAATTCTCTTTTTTGGTCATTTTTTGGTATGCCGAAAAGCTCTATTCGTTCAGGTGCATAATCTCCATCACAATCTATTGCAATGAGCATTCCTGCGGATTTATTTAGCGGGTCATATATTTTTGTATCGCTTCCGCATTTTTCTTTGCTTGCGTCATAAACTGCGCACCCAACATTGTATTCTTGTGCCGCAGGCACTTTCCCATACCACGAGTAATTCTGCTTGTATGGTCCTCTACATGCGCTAACAATTGCAGTTAGCCCTATTAAGATGATGGCGCTGATTTTTTGTAGTTTTTTCATATTAAACACCTCCTTTTATAACTATCACTAAGTAGTTATTCTATTTAATTATTTGCCCTCCAATTTGGACGGCAACTTTATAAAGGCAGAGAGCCAACAATACGGCATGGACCTAAAATATCCTCTTGAAAGGTATGGCCTAAGCGAAAAGGAAACGGCTGTTTATCTCGAGCTGCTCCCGATGGGAAGCGTAAAGATAAATGAGATATCAAAAAGATTGGGTTATCCGAGATCAACAGTTTATCACATTCTCGAATATTTAATAAATAAAGGCCTTGTTGCAAGCATTGTAAACAAAGGAGTAACTTATTACTCTGCAGCAGAGCCAGAAAAACTAAAGGATCAGCTTGCAGAAAAACAAAAATTAATTGATTCTATCCTCCCGCAGCTTAAATCCTTAAAAGCTGCTATAAAAGAGCCTTCGAGCGTAGAAATATATGAGGGATTCAAAGGAGTCCACACCATTCTTGCTGATCTCGTGAGAGTCAAGCAGCAGGTTTACTATTTTGGGGGCTATAAGAAATCTCTGGCAGTGCTTAAGCATTTGCCGGATTATGTAAGGAGATCACGCATGGAAAAAGGCATTCCTGCCAAGATGATTTATGACTACACAGACGAACCAATACTCCATACGAAGGAGTATCAAAAAGTGAGCGATTTAAGATTTTATGACGGCTTTGAAGATTTTCCAGTAATGATATTTATTTATGGGCAGAAAGTTTCAATGTTCAGTCATAAAACGGATCTGGTTGGAATAATAATAAAAAATAAGGATTTTGCAGAAGCAATGAGAGTCATATTTGAAATGTATTGGGGCCTGGCCAAACCTGCGAAATTCAAGCAAGATATGAGATTGTCTGATATTGGAAAGATAAGATGAATAAGTTCTTAATCGGTGTCTAATCAAAAAATCGCCGCATAGACCAAGATATTGGTAAGAGCAATAAACTCGGCAAACAGGGATGGATTTTTCTCAGAGCAAGGCGCATTCGAAAAATCTCTGCTAATCTCACGGCCAAGGCGACTTTTTAAGTTTTAATATGGGTTAATAGCATAAAAAATTAAAACAAGCCTGTATTCCATCTCTTATCATGAAGGAAGCATCATATTATTCCAAGCAGAAGGATAATATCGTTAAGTGCGAGCTCTGCCCTAGGTTGTGCTTGATTAATCCTGGCAACAGAGGGCTTTGTAGCGTTAGGCAGAACATTGATGGCAAATTATTCTCTATTGTTTATGCAAAGCCTTGCGCTGTTCATGTTGACCCTATTGAGAAGAAGCCTTTGTATCATTTCATTCCAGGAGCTAGGGCTTTCAGCATTGCAACTATTGGCTGCAATTTCTTTTGCAGCTTTTGCCAGAACTGGCAGATAAGCCAGGCAAGAGCAGAGGCTATAAGCGAGAATTTTGATGAGGTTCTTCCTAAAAAAGTGGTTGAGCAGTGCAAGAAAGAAAAATGTGATGTTATCAGCTACACTTACACTGAGCCTACTATTTTTTATGAGTACATGCTTGATACTGCTAGGATTGCTAAGAAGGCAGGCATTAAGAACACTATTGTGAGCAACGGCTACATTAATGAGAGGTCTTTGAGAGAGCTTTGCAAATTTATTGACGGAGCAAATATTGATTTGAAAGGTTTTACAGAAGAATTTTATCGCAAGAACTGCCAGGGAAGGCTTGAGCCTGTGCTTCAAACTCTTAAGATATTGAAAGAAGAAGGTGTGTGGCTTGAGATTACTAACCTTGTGATTCCTGGCTCTAATGATAACTTTAAGAAAATAGAGGAGATGTGCAAATGGATTGCTGAAAACCTTGGCAGGGATGTTCCTTTGCATTTCTCACGATTTCATCCTGATTATAAGATAACTGACAGCATTGCAACGCCAATGGAAACGCTTGAAAAAGCAAGGAAAATTGCAGAGAAATACCTTGATTATGTTTATATTGGCAATATAATTGGGGAGAGCAATACTATCTGTCCAAAGTGCAAATCCGTCAATATCAGGAGGAGCATGCTGAATCTGATTGAGAACAAGCTGGTTAATGGCAAGTGCTTTAAGTGCAATTCAAAGATTGCTGGGGTATGGAAATGAGCAAACAAGAAGGTATTGAGGAGAGGACAGGCATTAAGCTTCCTGTTGATTTGATAACTAATCCTGCTGCTGGAGAGAAGTCAAGGGAAATCACCAATGCCATGATTAGACGGCTTGGCAGCGAATTGTTTGAGTGTCATGAGAGCAGGAGTGCTGATGATATAACGAGTGTTGTGGCTAAGAAAAGCAAGGAAGCTGATTCTGATAATGGCCAGAAAAGACTTATACTCCTAAATGGAGGGGACGGGACTTATAATAAAGCTATCAATACTCATTCTGACTTGACGCACATAATATTTGGATTAATACCTGGCGGCACGAGCAGCGATTTTGCAACAACAATTGGCATGAGAAACACTGAGCGCACGTGCAACCTGGTCAATGATATCTTAACAGGCAGAGCCAGCATCGATGATTATTTGAAAGCAATTGACTTGATAAGAGTCAAATATGATGAAGGCAAAGAAGTCAAGGCCATGAATCTTTTCAGCATCGGCATTGATGGCTTAGTTTGCAAGGAAGTGAATGCTGGCAGGAAAAAAGGAGGATTTGGAAGGATTAATCCTTTTATCACAGAAGCTATCAAGGCATTGAAGACAGGCAGCTATAAGTATATTGATGTTGCTTATATTATAAACAATGATATAATTGGCGGTCATATTGCGCATGATATTCTCAGTTTTGTCGTGATTAATGGCCAATACGCTGGCAAAAGAATGAATTATAATCCCGGCAAGGATAATGCTGGCGCAGTTATTGACGATGGAATGTTTGAAGGAATAATTGCAAGGAAGATGAGCTTCGGAGATTTCATGAAGCTAGCTGTGCAGATGAAGAGGAATAACAACAAGCACGTAATTGCCCCTAAGAACAAGCATGGCTTTAACAAGCACAATCTTAATTATCTAGAAGGCATAAAAAAAATTGAGCTCAGCATTCTCAATGCAGATCTTTCAAAAGAGCATTATCTTAATGTTGATGGTGAGGAGCAGAAGGTGGAATACCCAAGAAGCACAATTCAAGTTGAAGTTATGCCTAGCGCAACTAATGTGCTTTACATACCTTCAAAATTGCCTTTGCCCCAAGAAAACCTCCGAATGCTTTACGATAAAAGACTTTTTCCTCCGGAATTTGAGCTATAGATTATATAAATAGGTTGCTTTGTTATTCATGGGCATGAAAAAAACTTGCCTGCTGATGTTAATGCTTTTAATTCTGCCATTTTCTTATTCTATAAGCATTAATGAAATTATGTACAACCCTGTTGGCGATGATAATAATAAGGAATTCATTGAAATTATTGGAACTGATAACCTTTCTGGCTACACAATAGGTGACTTAGCATCTAATGACTCTCTTGTTCTTCTCAAGTTCGTGCTAGGAGAGTTTAGCTTAATTGTAGAGGAAGGGTTTAATTATTCAGGCATTAATTGCAGTGTTTATTCTGCAGGCGCAACCATTGGCAACAACCTAGGCAACACTGGTGACACAGTATTTCTTTATTACAAACAAATGCTTGTTGATTCTGTAAAATACAACGGCTCTTTTGCCAACAACAACGGCTATTCGCTGGAATTCTTTAATGATTCTTGGCTTGAGTCCTGTGCAATAGGCGGCAGCCCTGGCAATGATAATTTCGTGCAGACGAACATTATCAATGAAACAACAAACATAACCATTAATGAAACAGAAGAAAATGATACGCAGGAGAATAATACAGGACAGAATAATACTGAGCAGAACAGCACTCAAGAGAATAACACTGGTGAAGAAAGCAGTGATTCAAACTTAAAGATAGAAATAATCATTCCAGATGATTTGTTCGTTGGCGTTAGCTATGATTCATTGTTCAGGATAACCAACCTAAACCATGGTTCCAGCGATGAAAGCTTTGCAACAGTAATCGTTAACTATAATGTGACGCAAGACAATGTTTTAATATTTGAGGATTCTTTTAACAAGACAATCAACTATTATTCATCATCAGATACTGGAAGGTTGTTCTTTGAAGAATCAGGCTATTACAAGCTTTGCGGAAGCATATTAAGCACTAATCTTTTTGTATGCAAAGAATTAGAAGTCATCAATCCATTAAGCATTCCCTGTTTTGTCGAAATTAACCTTAGCACTGACAAGATGATTTATGAAGAGGGTGAAAAAGTCAAAATAAGCTATGCATTAAGCAATGAAAGCTTTCCTTACATTGTTGAATACTGGGTTGAGGACTTGTTCGGCAGGATTGAGAAGGAGAATGTTAACACAAGCAACACTAACACCAAGACTTACACTCCAAAGATTGAAGAGGATGACCAGGCATTATGGGTAAAAGCAAGATTGAGATTTGTGGGGTGCGATAATTCCAATGGAGAACTTGAGAAGGAAACTCTGATTATTGTAAAAAAACTAGAGGCAAGCATTGAAGAAGATGAATATGAAGAAACAGATTCCAACATCAAGATTGAGCAGGTTTATGATTCTGAGGGATTGAATTTTGGTGATGAATTCAAGGTAAAGCTCAGCATATACCGCGGAGACACAGATAAGAGCACAATTAATGTGTTTGTAAGAGGCAAAGATGATAAAAAGGTGTCTGAGGAAACAACATTTTATCTTAACAAGAAGAAATATGAGTATAATCTGACTGTCAAAGTATTGTTAAACCCTAATTGCGATGAAAAATTCAGCGATGGAGAGCACACACTCGTTGTTGAAGGGCTTGATGAGAGCACAGAAGAAAAAATCACAATACAAGGCAATGCAAAAAGTGCCTGCAAGGCAACAAATCAGGTAGCGGCTGCAAAAGCAACAGAAACAAAGAAGACCACTGCACTAAGCAGCCAAGGGTCAAGTGACAGGATAATATCCTTTTATACCAGGAACCAGAAGTTCAGCGAAAGCATTAACCTTTATGCAAATATTAATGCCAGCAAGAATTGCGAATTAGTCTTGTTAAGCAAGGACGGCGAAAACAAGATCAAGCCTAACAGCACAGGAGATAACAGGTTCAGTGTTTCGCCAGAGCCAGGCATTAATTTGTATGTTTTAGAGCTCAGAAATAATACCAAAGTCCTTGATACCAAGACATTATTAATTAATCTTGAAGCTCCTGAAGAAACAACCGTTGTGAAGAAAGAATTGCTAATAGGAAATGAAGAAAGCCATACATCTGAAGAGAATGATTCCTCAGCTCTATCAATCACAGGCAGCGTGGTTTATGAGTCTGCCAATGCAAAGGCGTTTAAGTACGCGCCTTACCTGCTAGTCTTAATAGTGGCTCTTGTGGGGGTTGGATTGTTCATCTCGAGGAAGAAGCAGGTTATGATTGACAGGAAGAAAACATTCAGAGGTATAAAGCAAGCCATAAAAAGGATTTTTGCACCACAGCGAAAAATTTAAATATAAGTAAGATATATCTTACTTCGGTGATTTATTATGGAATTTGCAATAACTAAGATGAGCACAAAAGGACAAGTAGTAATACCAAGCTCCCTCAGAAAGAATATCAGAACAGGAGATGAGTTCCTGATTGTAAAGGATGATGAAAGGATAATCATGAAAAGCATCAGCAGCCTGGCATCTGAACTGAAAGATGACTTGAGATTTGCTGAGAGAGTAGACAAAGCATGGAAAGACTATGAAAAAGGCAAGTTCAAAACAAAAACAAAAGAAGAATTCCTTAAGGAGCTAAAATCATGCTGACAGTTGAATACAAAGATGAGTTCTTAAGAAAAATCAGCAAGATAAAGAATTCTGCATTCAAAGACAAAGTAAAAAAGCAAGTAGAAAAAATACTTGATAACCCGGAAATCGGGAAACCAATGAGATACAACAGGAAAGGGACAAGGGAAGTGTACATTCCTCCCTACAGGCTCGCATATGCCTACATAAAAGAAGAAAACAAGATAATATTTCTTGACTTATACCACAAAGATGAGCAATGAAGAGCCTGTTGAAAGTCTAAAGGAAGTTTCACGAGCTAACATTATCTCCTGCGATAAATTTATATATCCTTCCAGCTTCAATTTTCTTCATGGATGACAGGGAAGTGCAAAAGAGGGTTAAGGCTGGCGCTATTTTGGCGCAGGTCTCGTTCGAGGTAGTTGGCAATCCTAAGGAGTATGTTGAGAATACTATGCGAGGCTTTGTTAATAATCTTAAGAACAGCCCGGGCATCACAATATTGAGCGAGGAGCTTGGTGAGCCTGAAGAAGTTGCTAAGAGTAATGGCTTGTGGAGCACTTATGCTGACACAGAGATGCTAATAGACAATCTTGACAAGCTGGCGTGGATGTGCATCAATTTCATGCCTTCCAGTATTGAGATTATTGCTCCTGAAGAGATAAGGGTGAGTGAGAAGGACTTGACTAACTGGATGAATGATCTCATGGCAAAGCTGCACGAGATTACTCTTACTGTGAGGCAAACTAATGTCAAGGACGAAGCTATGATTAAGGGGATGAATGCGCTTATACAAAACTCTATCTTATTAGCAACAGAGCATTATCACAAGCCTGCTGAAATAGGCACTAAAATAGGCATTCCAGAATCTCAATTGCAGCCTTTCTTTGACGCCCTTGTAAAGCAGGCTAAGCTTGAGAAAAAAGGCGATGAGTATTTTCGCAAAGGATTAAAAACAGAAGAAGCCAGAGAACCTGATAAGGTAGAAGAAAAGAAGGCTAAAGTAAAAAAAGAAGCTAAGAAAAATAAGAAGTGAGTTCGGATGGAATTAAAAAAGGAAGTTGAGTCATTATTATTCTCATCAGGCAAGGTCATGAAGGAGAAAGAGCTTGCAGAGCTTACTAATCATTCTGAGAAAGAAGTCAAGGAAGCGCTTGAATCATTAAAAAAGGATTATGACGAGCGCGACACAAGCCTTTTCCTCATGCAAACAGGAGATTCATGGAAGCTTAATGTACGCGAAAAATACCTCAGCTTGGTTACCAAGATTGTTGCTGATACTGAGCTGCCTTTCCCTATCCTTGAGACTCTTGGGATTATTGCTTTCAAAGCGCCAGCATGGCAGGCTGATATCGTAAAATCAAGAGGCACTAATGCTTATGAGCACGTTGGGTTGCTGGTTGATGAAGGCTTTGTTGAGAAGAAGAAAGAAGGCAGAAGCTTCAGGTTAACGCTTACTCCTAAGTTCTTCCAGTATTTTGAAGTAGCAGGCCATGATGCCATGAAAGAAGCATTAAAGGATATTAAAGAGCCTGAGCCTAAAAAAATTGGTGAGCTAAAAGTTGTAGATCTGCCTCCAGAAGAAGTAAAGAAGGAAGAGGAAAAGGAGAAGAACAAGCTCGGAGAGTTTGAAGTGGTTGATGTTCCTCCTGCAAAGCCAAAGGAAACCATTGATACCATAACGCCTGATAACGGCTTCCTTGATGATATTGACAAAAAGATTGCAGAGATGAGCAAGAAGAACGATGAATACGATGAGGACGAGTCTTTCAAGATGCCTGTTGATGAACTGCACCATGAAGGAGAAGCACAAGGGCAAGCATCACAAGAAGCTGGAGAATTTGAGAAATCAGAAGAGCCTGCAAGAGAAGAAAATGAAAGGGAAGAAGTAGAAGCAGAAGAAGGGGATGAAGAGTCAGACGAGGATAATGAGAGCGAGGAAGAGAAAGAAAATCAATAAAGCCCCGCCGGCAAATGAGGCGCCTAAATTTGTTTAGTCAGTTTCAAATTATTAAAATCCAAAGAGTTCTTTAAAATGAAATTATTTGATTATCAAAAAATCTTTGAAGAGCATGTTTCTGAATATAATTTGTTGCCTAAGAAGGCTGTTGTTTATGTTCTTGTGTCTGGCGGCAGGGATTCTGTTGCTATGAGTTACTTATTTAACAAGTACGCAAATAAGAGGGAAGACTTGAAAATAAAATATCTCAATGTTGTTTTTCCGCAGATGGTTTTTGGCCATGACAAGAAAGAGATTGATAATACTGTTAAGAAAATCAGCAATGGATTACCAAATTTTACTCCAGGGATTGCAAGGACAAGCTATGAAAAGTTAAGGTTTGAAAAGCATCCCTGTCTTTTGTGCAAGGAATTAAGGAGAAAAATAATTGCAGAGATTATTTCAAATGAGAAGAAAAAGAATGTTTTCATAGCAACAGCCCACAACAGCCATGACTTATTATCATATTTCACAGAAATATTCAACATAAGCTTTGAGGAATTGACTGGGAAAGGAATTAAATATAAGCAACTGCCCAGAATAAGATTAAAAGATGAGCAGTTGGAGCATTTCTCGCATTTCTTCCCTAAAATAGAGCTCGACTCTGGCATTAAACTGATTCATCCAATGCTCAGTTTCAGCAGATTGGAAGTTGATGACTTGCTTTCCAAACTGAACATTCCTATCTTTTTAGAGCCTTGCCCTTATGCAAATGAAAGGCCGAAGAGAGTTTTCTTTAACCTGCTCAAAACCCTGCCTATTCAGAAGATTGAAAGCTTGGTCCAGCACAATAGCTACAAGGCAATGCTCTCTGCTATTCAGGAAAAGGCTGAGAACTACGGCGAAGCACTGAAGAAATTAGAGAAGACTAATTATTCTAATTTATTGTTCTGAATAGTCAAATAGTTGTAGTTTTCCCTCTAATAAGTTTTATAAACTATTCTGCACTTCCAAAAAATTATGCATTGGCTTATAGGCGTTGAGCATAGTGAAAAAAATTTAGACCAAGTCCTGAATAGGTTGGCACAGGAAGAAATTAGCAACAAGAAGGTGATGCTAGAGATATATTCGTACCCCGTGGATAATATAATAAGAGATATGAATCCTTCATTTACAAACTTTTGGGAAGGAATTGCCAAGCATATCCTAGACTGGAATGGCAGCATTGTTTTCGGCGAAGACAAGTCTTTATACTTCAAAGCCCTTCAGAGAGGAGAGGAATTGAGCAAGATAATTAATGAAGAAAGACTTAAATCATATAAAAAACTGAAGGAAATGAAAGAAAAATCGCTGCGCATGGACTGCGGCTGGGAGATGAAAGAATGGGTGGAAGAAGACAAGAAAATAGAAGAACAGGTAGAAAAGCTTGTCTGCGAGCATGATGAATCCCCTTTGATTGAACGCGACCCGCATTTTATGCAAGTATTGGCAAAAGAAAAACCAGATATAGTAATCCTTGGCTATAAACATATGCCTTACCTGCTAAAGAATTGCTTTCCAGAAAATAATTATTCGCTAACATACATACCTTCATCTGTATTATACCCCCTCATACAAGGAGAAAAATAACTCATACGAATCATGAACCCATTGCACTGGACATCTTCGCGTAAGGCTTATAAGTTTCTGTGAGTTTATAGTTTTGGTTAAGGCCATGCTGATTATGAAGAAGCGAAAGCTTTATATAATAAAATATCATATTTTATTATAAAATATTATAAAAGGTGATTCAGCATGGTTCAGGCAATGGTGAATTTAGGAGAGCGTGAAGACAGGCTTTTGACCATCATTAAAGGCAAGTTCGGTCTTAAGACCAAGTCTGATGCAATGAATTTTGTCATCAGCAAGTTCGAGGAAGAGCTTCTGGAGCCAGAATTAAGGCCAGAATACATCCAGAAGATGAAGAATATTGAAAAGAAAGGGAAATTCACCAATTACAAGGATATCTCTGAACTAAGGAAAGAGATTGAAAATGCGTAAATTCTCAGTAGAAGACAGCTTAAAGGCAAAGATGATGAAGCTTTGCAAGCGGGATAAAGCAACATATGAAGCTCTTATGAGGAAAATCCAGGAAATTCTGGGCTGTAAGGATGTTAACCATTACAAAAACCTGAGAAAGCCGCTCCAGCACCTGAAGAGAGCGCATATAAGAGGGCCGTTCATCATGACCTTCAAGTATTCAGAAGCTGAAGATAAAATCTTATTTTATGATTTTGATCACCACGACAAAATTTACAGCAAAACTTAAAGAAACTATTTCTAAGCACAGGCACTGGACATGTTGACGTAAAACTTATAAATTCATTTTACCATTCTTATCGCTATGATGCTCGTAGTTATCTGCCCCAAGTGCAAGAACAAGCAGAAGACCAACCCGAAAGTTGTAGCCAGCAGCATCAAGACCTGCGTCTACTGCGGTCATCGCTTCAAGATACATTCCAACCAGAAGAAGAGCAGGATTGTGAAGAAAATATAATTATTCTTTAGCAATTTTCCAGAGTAGGCCAAAAAGTTCTCTTTGAGAATCTGCAAAAATCTTGTTATGTATTTTAACTGCAATTAAATCTTCTCCCAAAGAGATAGATAGGAATTTGTCCTCATAAACGAAATAAACTGTTTTATAATCATTAAATATTTTCAGTTTTTTAATTTTAGTAACTTCTGATATTTCCGAGTCGAGCATGTGGCTTGGAACGTTAGTTCCCATTATCGCCTCAACAAATACTTTTTTTTCTAAGCGTTTTCTTGCAAAATTTTCAATAAAAGAGCCGAAAAATTCATCACCCAATGATCCCGCTCCATAAACTAATATTTTCTTATAATTCAGCATGTCAAGAACAGCTGGTTTGATAGAGCTCAAACCTTCAAAAAGCCACACTTTAGATTTTTCGGTTATGGACTTTGAGATTTTATTTAGTGAAGGGAGAAGATCAGTTATTATTTGTTCTTTTTCTTTTAACAAACCTATTAATCCGCTGGGCTCAATCGCATTAAAATAGAATTTCTTTTCCTTGATTACAGAATTTATTATACCCTGCTTCTTCAGTTTTTCTATTATCTCATAGACTGTTGATCTTTTTATTCCCGTTAATGCTGATATTCTATGGGCTGTTATTTCTCCGCTTTTTAAGCAGGCAAGATAAATATCTGCTTCCTTGGAAGTTAATCCATATTGTTCTAATTGTTCTTTCATAGATTTAGCTCATAATTTAGTATATTTAAATCTTTCGTCAAAAAATGACGGCAAAAATTTATTAACTCGAATTTATTACCATGAATGAATAATTATTATATGGCTGGTTGGAGGAGAAAAGATGAATGAAGAAAAAATGAAAACAAAGCCTTTAGAAATAAAAATTTTTAGTTATAAACCAGATGATGCATTTCGGTACGCTGTGTATGAGATAGATCCGATGTTCACTAGTCTTGAACAATTTCCTCTTAAGCGAGAATACGACTCAGACCCTGCACTTAAAGTTCTTCGAGAAATCGCTAAGTATTATAAGGACTTCAGCCCAAATGATTGGCTTTATTCAAGAGAAATATCTCCGAAGTATAGGTTTGTCAGTATAGAAATGAAAAGAAAATATCCTTATGAAATGAATCAGAGACGGTCATTCGCATGCTATGATGCTTACAATGGACCGCCAGAAGCAACGAAAAGAGGAAGAACTTTGGATGACATAATGTGCAAAATAGTTTTAAAAACGATTTCGAAAAAAGAATACGATGCTGTGGTAAATAAAACGCAGCAGACTGTAAGGTGGTATTTAGAAAGAATCAGAGAATGTGAAGAAGATTTTGCAGATACCATGGTAGACATCTTGAGAATAAAATCATCCCGTCACAAAGAGAAATCTCTCTTTTTAGCTTCGCTCCATAGATTCTTCGCATAGCAAAAACGAGAATGATGTTTTTTAAGCAAAACCCATCAATCTTTTCCTTATAGTAATTAATCCCAAAAATCACAACTCTTATAAAGCAGAAAGGCTTACTTTTTCTCGACGAGAAAGCAGTTCTTTTCAAGGTTTAAAAAATGGTTCAGGAGAAGCCTAAAACACCGGCAGGGAAGGAGCAGGAAAAAGTAGCAGCTCCAATCAATGAAAAGCTCATAACTGCAGTCATAGAGGATGAGATGAAAGCATCCTACCTTGATTATGCAATGAGCGTAATAATAGGCAGAGCATTGCCTGATGTGAGGGACGGACTGAAGCCAGTTCACAGAAGAATTCTTTATGCAATGAATGACATGGGAATGAAGCACAATGCTCCTTACAAGAAGTGCGCAAGGATTGTTGGAGAAGTTCTTGGAAAGTATCACCCTCATGGAGACACCGCAGTCTACGATGCGCTGGTGAGGATGACCCAGGACTTCTCATTAAGATACCCATTGATCATGGGGCAAGGAAATTTCGGATCCATCGACGGAGATTCTGCAGCTGCCATGAGGTACACTGAAGCCAGGCTTTCCAAGATTAGCGACGAATTATTAGCAGATATTGACAAGGAAACAGTTGATTTCCAGCCTAACTTTGACGGCAGCCTTGAAGAGCCCATGGTTCTTCCGAGCAAGATTCCTAACTTGTTAATCAACGGCAGCAGCGGAATTGCAGTAGGCATGGCAACCAATATTCCACCTCACAACATAAAAGAGGTTTGCAGCGCAGTTGCTGAGCTGATTGACAAGCCAGAGATTGAAATCAAGGATATTATTCAAATCATAAAAGGACCTGACTTCCCTACAGGAGGAATCATCCTTGGAAGGCAAGGAATAATTGATACCTACACTGGAGGAAGAGGCTCGATAACCATGAGAGCCAAGATTGAGCTTGAGGAGAAGAAAGACAAGCAGAGCTTGATAGTAAAAGAAATCCCTTACCAACTTGACAAGTCCCAGCTCATAGAGCAGATGGCGAATGTTGTTAATGAAAAAATTGTGCAGGGCATTTCTGACATCAGGGATGAGAGCGACAGGAAAGGCATGCGCATAGTTCTCGAATTAAAAAAAGGAGTTAATTTAGAGGTTGTCAAGAACCAGTTGTTCGAGCACACCAGGCTTCAGACAAGCTTTGGCTCAATAATGCTGGCGCTTGATAATAATCAGCCAAAGACTCTTAACATCAAGCAATTGCTTTCAAGCTTCTTAACTCACAGGCAGGTTGTAGTGAGAAAACGAACTGCTTTTGACCTGAAAAAAACAGAGGAAAAAGTCCACATCCTCAAAGGATTATTGGTTGCACTGCAGCACCTCGACCCTGTCATCAAGCTCATCAAGGAGTCAAAAGACCCTGGCATTGCAAAAAAGAATTTGGTGACTGTTTACAAGCTTACAGAAATACAAAGCCAGGCAATTCTTGACATGAAACTTCAGAGGCTTACTGGCCTGGAGCAGAAGAAGATACAGGACGAGCACAACGAGCTAGTGGAGCTTATCAAAAAATTGAAAGAGATTCTTGCTGACGAGAAAAAAATACTCGGCATCATAAAGGATGAGATGCATGAGCTGATTTCCAAGTACGGCGATGAAAGGAAGACCATTGTTGAAGAGAGCGGCGATGAAGAGCTTGAAATGGAAGACCTGATAAAGCCAGAAGACAACGTCATCACCATCAGCCTTGCGGGCTACATTAAGAGGCAGCCAGTTGATGTTTACAAGACCCAGCGCAGAGGAGGAAAAGGAGTAATCGGCGCAACAACCAAGGAAGAGGATTCAATAAAGCACTTATTCGTCGCTAACACCCATGATTATTTGCTCATATTCACAGATAAAGGAAAAGTCCACTGGCTTAAGGCTTATAATGCGCCAGAAGCAGCAAGGATAAGCAAGGGCAAACCCATAGTCAACTTGATAAGGGTTGAAGCTAATGAGAAAGTAGAAGCAGTCATACCAGTAAAGACATTTGATGACACGCACTATCTTTTATTTGCCACTAAGAAAGGCTTGATTAAGAAGACTAATCTTTCAGAATACGGCAACCCAAGGCAAGGAGGAATAATAGCAATTAATCTTAACTCTGGCGACGAAGTTGTTGAAGTTCTCATGACAGACGGAAAGCAGCAAATACTTATGGCAAGCGCCTGCGGACAGGCAGTCAAGTTCTCAGAAGCAGACGTCCGTATTGTAGGCAGGAACAGCTTCGGAGTCCGAGGAATAAGGCTTAACAAGGGCGACGAAGTAATAGGAATGATAATAGCAAAAGATAATGAAACAATACTTACCATCACTGAGAACGGCTATGGCAAGAGAAGCCTGCTGGAAGAGTACAGATTTATTAACAGGGGAGGAAAAGGAGTCCGTAATATTCTCTGCAGCGATAGAAACGGCAAAGTCGTAGATGTGAAAGCAGTAACTGATAATGACGAGATAATGGTGGTGTCACAAAAAGGCATCATAATAAGGATGCCTGTCAAGAACATCAATGTCATAGGAAGAAACACTCAAGGCGTAAGGATAATGAAGCTTGAAGAAAAAGACAAAGTAGTAAGCATAGCCAAGGTTGAAGCCAACAACGGAAACGGAGAATAATATCAAGCACCAGGATACTTCAAGAACATTATCAGAAGACTAATTATTGCTATTATGCCAACAAGAATGACAAGTTCTGCGCGCGAATGCAATGATTTAACCTCTTTTTTCTTAGCCATGCAATAATCACTGACTTATTCATTATTTAAATTTTACTGAGAGAACTGAAAAAGTCACCTCGGTCACCCCGAGGGGCGCCCCCCCGACCGAACAGCCACAGTGCAACTTGTTTACCATGTAAACTGCGTTGCACTAGCAGACGGCTGTGGCGACTTTTCTCATGTGATAGAATAAAAAAGCAACATTTAAATACGCTCAATATTCTAATAAGCCGCATGAAAAAAGAGCTTCAGAAGAAACTGCATCTCAAAGGCTGGAGCAAGCAAGAAATAGCTCATGCCAGGAAGATAATGTCGCAGGCAGAGAGGAAGAAGCATCCTGATGTCAGGAAGCTAGAGCAAAGCATGTACTGGTTCACCCTAATAATAGGCGTGCTGGGGACAATATTATTATCCTTGGTATTGATGCCCATACTAATTATTAATAATAATCATTGGAGCTATATCTTAACAGGAGTTTTTGGCTTCATACTGGGCTCTATCATTGTAATCATAATAAAGGATTTGCACTGGCTTGAAAGCCACCACCACTTATCCCTATCATTAGCAGTACCTATAGTGGCTCTGTTCAACTTCTTCATAGTCGTCAACAGGATTAACTTATTGAACTACAGTCTGGGGCTTGCGCGCTATCACAACCCTGTATTATTAGGCATTGATTACTTCGTATGCTTCCTGGTGCCTTACATAATCTTCTTAGCCTTAAAGAGAGGGAAATAATGGATTTAAAAGAATGGACTGTTCACCACGTCAAGCAGAAAGACATGATTACAAGGGACTTGGTGAGCTATAAAGAGGAGAATGGCAAGGTGCTTTGCGAGTACAAGGAAGGAAGAAAAGCAGTTTTTTACTGCATGGAAAACCTTGAGCTAACCAAGATAAAAACATCAACTGATAACGAAGCTGCTACTTTTGTCAGTGTTTGTAACGAGCACAACTTCAAGTTATTAGTGGACAACTGGGACTTGTTCAAGACAAAACAGAACTGGACCTTCATATTTTTGAATCCTGATCTTGCAGAGAAATGGGTTATAAAACCATTCATCCACGCCAAGATAGCAGACCCTGCAACTTTAAAGCAAGGATTAAGAACAATGTATGATACTTGCATGGGTACGAGCAAGGATTGAATCGATAAGATAAAAACAATAATAATATATAGGGCTACTTCTTCTCAAACATCATGGAAACCAAAGTCAGCACTGGCACTGCAGTTATGGACTGGCTTCTTGAGGGAGGCTATGATAAGAGCGTCATCACAACTATTTATGGGCCTGCAGGCAGCGGCAAGAGCAACCTCTGCCTATTGTGTATTGCCAATAGTGTTAAGGGGCATAAGGTAATATTTATCGACACAGAAGGCAATTTTTCTACTACGAGGTTCAAGCAATTATGCCCTGATTACAAGAAAGCTTTGGAAAGGATTATTCTTCTCAAGCCCACAAATTTCAAGGAGCAGGAAGCAAGCATTGCAAAGCTTAAGGAATTGATAAAGCAGGATATAGGGATAATTTTTGTCGACAGCATAAGCGCACTTTACAGGGCAGAACTACAAAAAGAAGATAATAAAGGAGTGAACAGCGCCATGGTCACACTAGTGCATGACTTGTTGGAGATTGGAAGAAAAAAAGACATCCCTATAATCATGACAGCTCAGGTCTATGCTGATTTTGAAGAAAAAGGTAAGGTTAATCTTGTAGGCGGATCAATTATAAGAAATATGAGCAAGTGCTTGATAGAATTGCAGGTTTCTGGCCCTAACAGGCGAGCAATTATCAGGAAGCACCGCAGCATAGAAGAAGGCAAGAGCATAATTTTCAGGATAGTTGACGAAGGGATAAAGGAAGTTGAGAGATAATTCTAAAATAATTTAGTGAGCCATTCCGGCGATTGAGGAACCTAAATTTTAGTTTAGTTTTAATTTTTTAAACTTAATTTCTATAGCGCCTCAAGCGGCGGCGCGCCTTTTATCTGTTCTTATACTTCGTCAGAGAAGTCCTCAATCTTCTTTGTGAATCCTCCTTGGTTGATCATGCCCCTGGCTTCAAGATATCCTTTGGTCAGGAGATAAAACAATAATCCCAGGCTTTTCTTTCCTTTGTTGTTGCAAGGCATTACAAAGTCGAGTAGGTTGGCCTGGTTATTGGTGTCGCATAAGCCAATGATTGGTATGCCCATCATGAAGGCGTCCTCAACAGCGTTCCTGTCAGGCCAAGGATCTGTTACTAATAGTAGTTTGGTCTCTGTGAATTTCTTGAGCTGGATGTTAGTCAATATTCCCGGGGGGTATCTTCCAGTGTAAACCTTTGCTCCTGTCATCTCAGCGAATATCCTTACGGGCTTCCAGCCATTCTCTCTCCTTGCTGCTATCATTATATTCTGGGGCTCATACTGGGCAAGGAACTTGATAAGCACTTTTATCCTGGCATCTATCTGCTGCACGTTCAGCACAGACAAGCCGTCAGGCCTGGTCTTGTATATAAAGTTGGACATATACTTGGTCTTGAACTTGGTCCCTATGTGTATTCCTGATTTTAAGTATTCGTCATTTGGCACTAATAGTTGCTCTTGCTCCATTTTAAAACCTCCACTGGTTCATAATCAGTAACAGAAGAACTCCATTACTGCGCTTATTATCGCCCAATGCAGTGCGCTGAAAGTCCCTTTTGGCTCTCCATTCAGCAGGGCTTTAGGACTAAAGAAAAGGCAATGGTTTATAAAGTTTTTCAAAAAATATTTATAACCAAGCAATGCTATGAATATTATGAAAATATTAAATAAATGGTTCAGCGAGTGGAAGCAAGGCTGGAATTATGAGTTCTCCAAGCGCAAGTATGCATTGCTCTTGTCGTTATTTCTCTTAATATTTGCTAACATTATCAGCTTTTATGCTTCAAAATATGTTGACAGTATAAGCTCTGTCGCTGCACCAGATCTAATCCTTGACATACTCCCTGTGCTTAACCTGGACTTAGTCTTTGTCTGGGGCTTTGTTATAGTTGTACTTACCATATTTGCTTATACTATTTTTTTCAAGCCAAAAGAAATTCGCAAGGTAATATTTCAGTTCAGCCTTTTAATATTGCTAAGAAGCTTTTTCATAACACTCACTCATCTTAAGCAGCCAGTTGGTGCAAGGCTTATTTCTGGCTTTCCTGTATTTTACCATTTCTTGAGCTTTCGCAACGACTTGTTCTTCTCAGGCCACACAGCAGTCCCATTCCTTGCTTTCTTATTGTTCAGAAAAGAAAAAATAGGGGTGTTCTTCCTGATAATGTCTATCATACTAGCTATCACTGTCTTGTTTACCCACATTCATTACAGCATTGACGTTTTCGCTGCTTTCTTCATAACTTACGGCTCTTACAAGATTGGAGAATGGGCTTGCAGAAAATGTTAATAATTAACTTGAGAAAAAGTAAAAAAAAAAGTTTATAAACTCCTAAGCTAAAGTAAGAAAAATAAAGAAGTTTTTGAGAAAAATATGAGGTGAAGTGAATGGCAGAAGAAAAGAACTATTTCTTACCGCTAATATCTATAGTGGCGATAGTGGCAATAGTAGGATTAGTGATGATGTTCATGTTTAAGGGAAGCGAACCTCCTACTAAAGTGATTGGTGTTCCGATAGAAAGCGGAAGCGCAACCCCTGAGAATGAACTGACTGAAGAGCAAATAACTCTTATAAACGAAGATTTAGGCGAGCAAAATTTAGGAGGAAAAGCAGTTGATTGGAAAACGTATTGTAAAATATATATGCAAAGAGCAGTTTATTATGTGGGGCAAATAAATGGGTGCAGCGGCAGTGACTGTGCAAGGTATGATCAGCTTGCAGCAGCATACATGGTTGCGATACGGATGCACTGTGCCGGAGTAAACGCATAAGCCAAAGCAAGAAAAAAAATAGCACAAATCATTATTTTTTTATTTCTTTTACTTTAACTGGATTAGGTTTAGCTCTAGAGCGAGAACTCCTTTACAACCTCATAAACAGGTCCTTCAGATAAGAGAGTGCTTTTGTAAAGAATAAACTTGTCAACTGAGAATTCTATCCTATCCACTGGCTTTCTTAGCAAATCAATTATTTTTTTCTTATCATCCTGGTTTGCAATGTACTTAACACGAGCAAAGGTTATGTGAGTCTTGAATGGGTGATCATCCTTAAACCTTGGCAGTGCTTTATCTATATCTTTCTTTAATACAATTAATGGCTCAGCAGGACTCGCATCCACCCAAAGCACAGAAATCCTGTTCTCATTTGGAAAAGCCCCTGGCTTATTAAGAAAAATATTGAAAGGCTGAAATTTAACCTGACTCAGAGCATTAATAATCCCATCAACCTTGTCATCATCCACTTCACCGAGAAACTTTAATGTCAGGTGGATATTATCCTTGGCTACTGGCTTCACTCCTTTTATTCCTTTAAGCCCTTCTTTTACTCTTTCAATGCTCTGCTTTGCCTCTTCAGACAAGTCTATTGCTAGGAATAATCTCATTATCAAGAATAAGATAATAAAAAAGTATTAAAAAATTTTGTTATTAAGCCTTATCGTTTAATCTTCTTTCATATCTGAATCGTCTGCAGAGTCATCCACAGGCTCTTCCTCACCAGCAGCGTCTTCAAACCCCTCATCTGCCTTTTCTGCGACTTCTTCTGCTTCAGGGGCTTCTTCGCCGAAGTCTTCGGAGTCATGTTCCTTAGCTTCTTCTTCTAGCTCTGCAACCTCTTCTTCTTCCTGCTTCTTGGCTGGCTTTTCTTCTGCTTTTCTGCCAGTGCTGCCGCCTATAACTTCTGCAAAGCCGGCATTCCTCAGGACGCGGGTTACTCTGACTCTCACCTCATCTCCTGATTTGGTGTTTGGCACAAAGAGAACAAATCCTTGCTTCTTAGCAATGCCGTCTCCTTTCTCGCCAACAGCTTCTATCTTTACATCCAACTCATCCCCTTCCTTAACAGGGGCAAATCTTCTTCTTGGTCCTCCAAACATCTAACCTACCTCCATAATAAAGATTTTAAGGGGGAAAAACGCGGTTTTGTTTATAAAGTTAATGAAAAAAAACAAGGTTTTTAATTCTTCAAAAACTCTAAAAACTCTTCTTTTTCCATGCCCGCATGCCTTATTATTTCAAGAAGCGTGCCTTTGTCAATTTCTTTATGATTAGGAACCACGAGTGCTTTACTTCCTTGATTTGTTTGCTTTTTCATAATTATGTGGCTTCCTCTCTGCCCTAAAGAAATAAAGCCAATCTTTGCCAGAATTTTAACAACTTCCTTGCCAGAAAGCCTAGGCAACTTTTGCATCCTCTACCACCGTAAAATGGGCAATAATTGCCTCGCCGCTATGAAATTCTTTAGGCATTCCCATCTCATCGATGTAGAGCTCGACTGCTTCCTTAAGATTCTTCAAAGCGCTATCCACTGTGCGCCCCTGGCTGACAACATCAATCTCAGGGCAGAGTGCAACATACATCTTCTCTCCTTTCCTAATGATGGCAGTGAAAGTTCTCATGCCTAAAGCATAACTAAGCCTCATATTTAAATCTTGTGAGCAGGTTGTTTAAATAATGCTATTATGAATTTTCGGAAGAATAAGAAGAGAAAACGTAAAGATTACAAAAGATAATAATAAACAAAGAAAGAGAAAAAAAAAATAAGAAAAAATTTATTCAGCATCAAGGATGCCTTTCTCACTTATCATGAATACAGTCTCATCATCTGCAAGGTCAGGGGCGTCAACCAGCTTTGCAACTCTTGTGCCTTTCTTGCCTCTTCTAAGATAGACTCTGTAAGTGCTGTTGTGAGCTACTATGTTTCCACCAATAGCTTCTGTTGGGTCTCCGAAGAACATGTCAGGCTTAGCCATTACTTGGTTGGTAACATAAACCGCTAGGTTGTACATATCTGCTAATTTTGCAAGCGCGTGCATGTGCTTGTTAAGCTTCTGCTGCCTCTCAGCCAATGTTCCTCTGCCAATGAACTCTGCCCTGAAATGCGCTGTTAACGAGTCAACTATTACTAGCTTGGCTTTGAAACCTTGCTTTATCATTTCTTCAGCTTTTTCAACTAATAGCATCTGGTGGTCTGAGTTAAAAGCCCTAGCTACTTTTACGTTCTTAAGGATTTTGTCAGAATCAAGCCCCATGGATTCTGCGAACTGCTTAATCCTATTAGGCCTGAAAGTGTTCTCAGTGTCAATAAAGATTACCCCTGCATCAGGATCTAGCTGTTGCACCTGGACTGCAAGCATGTGACCGATTTGGGTTTTACCGCTGCCATACTGACCAAAGCATTCTGTAATTGCTCCTGTCTGGATTCCTCCCCCAAAAAGCTTGTCAAGGTTCTTGCTTCCAGTGCTTATCTTCTCAATATGCTCTCGCTTCTCAAGAATATCGCTTCCTGACTGGAATCCCATGTCAAGATTATCCCTGGCAAACTTAATAGCTTTTCTTGCAGTAAGCTCTGTGACTCCTGCAGCATCAACAACTTCACCAGGAGTAGCTACTGCAATGCTTAACAAAGTATCAAAGCCTGCAGTTCTTAGTTTCTCACCTGTCGCTGCGCCAATGCCTGGCAAATCCTCAACACTCAAAGCTTTCTCTTTTTTAGAAGCCATAATACTCGGAACCTCCTTCTTGGTTTTAAATTTTTCTACTCTAGCAACAATTAACTGTTCCATCATACTCACCTCTTAATCCTCTTCGCTCTCGGCGCTGTTAAGCGCCAAGAACTCAAAAGTTTTGTTAAGCACAAGAATAGCTCTTGGCAGGTCAGACATCCTTAAAGAATTCGTGTGCTGCCATTCGCCATTAGCATCCTTGTAATTCCTGTCAAAGCTAACACTATTATAGCTTACAACCTGTCCTTGCTGGTTCTGCCCCTGGTTTTCCCAGATAGTCGCAGAAATCGGGCCTGCCTTAAACTTCTTGACAGGCTTATTCTTACTTTCTTTATCCATTCTACATCCTCCTTTGCTTTCGCATTTTGTTTCATGCTCCCTTAGAATTAGGCGTTACATTGACGCCGGGGAACCGGAGGGGCATTTTTCATAATGCCTTAACCAATAGAGTGCGATGCTTTGTTTAAATACCCTACGTCGAAGTGTCCAGTGTGACCAGTGCCGTAAGATTTATATATTATTAAGTCAAAAATCACATAATAAGCAAAAAAATGAGGTGGCAAAATTGGCACAAGAAAAAACAAACTATATGATGCCTTTAATAGCAATAGTGGCAATAGTAGCAATAGTGGGAATGGTAGTGATGTTTATGAACATGAAGACGCAAACAGCGCTAAGTGATCAGACTGCTGCTGAAAACTTGGCTGGTCAGGCGAAGACAATAGGATGCTATTATGCTGATCCTGCGTGCTGCAGTGAATATGGCAACGATGGGCTGGGATGGTGTACCAACATAGAGGTTTGCAAGGCTTGTGGCGGGATTATGGTAACATAGAGCGCTCATTTATGATTTTATTTTTGTAATAAAACTATTCAAAATGGTTCTTGAGCACTTATTCCCGGAGGCTGTACTTGAGAAGAAGGCTGGCTATGCTTTCCTGATTGCGGTAATATATTCTATTGTGGGTATAATCGCTGCCAGGCTTCTTTTTGGCGCTAACTCAGGCATTGTCTCAGTCATCTTCACTTCTCTTTTATTATTGCCTTATTTGCAGAAGATGTTCAAGAAGGAAGAGAAAGAGGAGGAGAAAGAGGAAAAGTTTTCATTAAAAGAGTCTTCTATTGCAGGCTTTTTCAAGCGCAACCAAGCAATTAGGATTTATTTCGCAATCTTCCTAGGCATTTACTTGACTTATATGCTCAGCTCTTTTATTCTTCCCCAGCTCGGCTTTAACACTTTCAACATCTTAAAGGAGCAGTTGTTCGTTGACCCTGCATTAAGAGGCAGGGCTTTTGACACAGGAACTTTTTTCAGCATAATAGCTAATAACTGGTGGGTTTTATTGGCTTGCTTCTTAATAGCCATTATTATTGGTGACGGAGCAATCTTCTTTGTCGCCTGGAATGCTAGCAGCTGGGGAGCATTGTTCGGCTATCGAGCACTCACTGCAGGGCTTTATTCTGGCGCCAGCCCTTGGGGTTATCTTGGATTATTGTTCATCATAACCTTTCCTCACGTCATACTTGAAGGAGGAGCTTATATCTTGGCAGCCATATCAGGTAACATCATATCTAACGAGATTATCCAAGAGAAGTCTGATATCCAAAACTTCATATTCTACGCCATTGGCGGAGCAGGATTAGTGGTTGTTGTTAAAATGATTTACAAGCACGTCTTTGAGATGAGCAGCCCAGTAATCTTCAGCCTGATAAGCCTAGTCTTGATAACTCTCATGGTTTATATAATCATAAGCTTGTTCCAGCAGAAAAGATTGCAGAAAGTCTTCAAGAACAATTACTTGCTGTTTATCATGGCAATCATCATCTTCATTGTTGGAGCACTCATTGAAACACTAGTTCTTAATTATTCAGAAGCATTAAATTCTATTTATGCCTTTAGCGCGATGTTTGTTTAAAATAACGCAAGCTTTATATAGTTGTTTCTCAAAAGAAAGGCTTAATAAATATCAATAAACAAGAAAAGAAATCTTAACTGGGAGAGGTGCAGCAAAAAATGGCTGAAGAGAAAACAAATTATTCATTTGCAATAATAGCAATGGTAGCAATAGTAGCGATTGTCGGCTTGGCAGTCATGTTCATGAAAGCAAAAGCCTTGCCTTCTGAAAGCATTGATACTGGATTGCAGGTTGAGCAGCTAGGAGTAAGCACAGACACAGAACTGTTTTATGATGAGGAAGGAAACCTTGTTGGTGAAGCAGCAAGCGCCACAAAATGCACAGAAACTGATAAAGGAAAAACATATACCACCAGAGGAACCACAAAGCTCGGGACTCAAAGTAACAAAGATGAATGTGTTGCTGCTCAGGACGGAGGCTCAGTTCCTCATAAAATATCAGATTATGTAAAAGAATATTATTGCGAGAATAATAAAATACAATTTGAAGTTCATAAATGCAATGGCTTATGCATTAATGGCAAGTGCACGACTGCTACATGCTCAGATTATGATGATGGAAAAACAGGAACAACCAGGTTCAAAACTAAAGGAATAGCTTATTATTTTAACCAAGACGACGTCACTGATTCGTGTAATGGTGATAAACTTAAAGAGGCGCTGTGTAATAAAGATGGCAAAGCAACAACAACAGACATAGATTGCACAAAGGTACTGGGCGCTGGTTATACCTGCATTGAAGGGGCTTGCAAGCTAGGCTGCCAGGACAAGGACCCGGGCGCTAACACTCCTGTTGAAAGATACATGATTAAAGGAGAAGCAATTAAGCCAGGAAGCCAACCTTTACCAGACAAATGTAATGGTGATAAACTACAAGAAGCTCATTGCGTTGGGGGTGAAGCAAATTATACTTCTGATTTAAACTGCAGTATCGAAGTGGGTCTTGGAAGTAAATGTGTTAATGGGGCTTGCACAAAACCTGCAGCAGCAACCACAGGCACTCTTAAGATTGTGGGAAACACAAAACTTGAAGGAGCAATGCTGTTCTTAAACGGGAAATATGATCAAACCTTGACAACAAGCGAAGCAGTGGCTGAAATCAAAGGAATAACAAAAGGAACATACAAGGTAATAATAGCAAAAGCTAACTGCAAGATTATCCAGCAAAGCGCAAAGATTGAAGCTGGAAAAACAACCCAGCTTTACTTCACATGCTGAACAATAAATGCTTCGTTTTATTAATTTCACATAAGAATTAGCAAGTCCAGCAGCGCGAATAGTATCAGCAATATAAGGTCGAACAGGCTCATTGTCTTGAACTTTCCTCTTGTTCTTTTCTTGTTCGGCCAGAAAAAGGCTACTCCTGAAGGTGTAAGGCTGTCCAGCAATAAATGGGATAGGAAACCTGCAGCGAATGCCAGGAAGAAATAAATGTTGTTGGTGAGCAAGAATATTATTATGCTGCTCACGATCATCACAGCAATGCTATGAATGGCTCCTCTGTGCTTGAAGAACCAACTTACCAGCTTGAACTTCCTGCCTATGAATGATGTTCCGCTGTCAATATCAGGGAATACGGAGCCTGATAATATCAAGAAAATAAATATTGGCGTTGAAACTTGGAGGTTAAAAATTTTAAGAACAGATAATCCCAGGAACAAGGCAAATGCTAAGTGGGTTATGAACATCATGATACAGAAATTATTTTTGTTAAGGTTTATAAGATTATTGGCTTAAAACGAAACTGCTGCGCCCAACCGCCTTCGAAATGTTAGATCCTTTTCTTTGAAGATGCTGCCTCCCCGGATGGGGCATCCCCCGGCGACGCATTTGATTCTATTTTTAGAAGACATTTCGACCTTAAGGCGGTTTTGGGCTTACGGCTTACTGTTCAAGAATTATTGGGTATTTATTATTATCGTCTTGCTCATCTGGTTGTTTGAAGGGTTCTGGTCGTCAAGCTTGACTGTGGAGTCTGCTGTGGCTATTATCTTCAAAGGCCCTTCCTTGGTTACTGTTAATATGTTAAAAACTGCTACAGAGTCTTCTCCTGGCTCTAAAACCTTGGTCATGGCTGCCTGAGTCTTGGTAGACTGGATGTCTCCTCCGCTAGGAAGAAGCTCTATTTGCACATAGAAAGGGGTGTCAATCTTTACAAAGCCGTTATTAACAACATTCACTTTTATCTCAAAAGCTTCGCCAATAATAGGGCTTGGAGGATTAACCTCTATGCTCTTAACGCCTATGTCAAGGAAAGGAGTTTCTTCAGGAGCTGCTTGTTCTGCAACCACGTTGCCAGTTATCAAATCTCTGCTGACCAAGGCTGTTGCTCCAGAACTGCTTCCTCCTTCATAATGGATAAGTACCTGGCCTGTAACAGCCACAATAGCTACTATCGCTAATACAACTATGATTTCAAAAACAGAATTATTCTGCTCCTTCCCCTTTTTCCTTGCCATAAAGCCCTTATTAGATTAGTGATATAAAAAGTTTACGAAAAAAAGACACTTCATAACTTCAAAAGCTAAAAAAAAAGTTTATATACTAGTGCGCTCAAAGTTAGATAATAAGCATTTTTTCATTAAAAAATAACATGAGGTGGAGTGAAGCATGACTACAAGCAAAAGCAATTATTCTTTCGCATTTATAGCAATCGTTGCAATAGTAGCAATAGCAGGATTAGTTGTTATGTTCATTAAGGGAACAGGAATCGAGCCAACTCAAGAAGCAATCCCTGAGGAGCTTGCTGAGCAGGAAAACCTGCTTGGAGAAGCAACCACTGATGGAGCCAGCTCTTTATGCCAGGATAGCGATGGGGGAAAAGATTATTATACCAAAGGAACGACTACAAGAAAAGGTCAGCCTACCAAGACAGATACCTGCGCAACAAAAAGCAATCTTAGAGAGTATTTCTGCAATAAGGGAACCATAAGTTCACAAGTTATTGCTTGCAAGTCAGGAAAATGCAAGGACGGCGCGTGCGAACAGATTCTGTGTAAAGACGCTGACCCTAATAATCTGGCAGCGATATTTATCGCTTCAACAGTAACAGTGGGTCCGACAAAAACCACGCCTGAAAAAGTGTATAAGGATTATTGTAAAAATAAGAATGTTCTTGTGGAGTACAGTTGCGACGGGGGGTCAACAGCTGTTGGAACAGCAGAAATCTATTGTTTTGGAGGATGCTTTGAGGGAGCCTGCAAATACATCCCTTGCACTGATTCTGATGGAGGGGGAGAAGGACAGGAATTAATAAAAGGAATCTGCAAAGATTCATTCGGAAACTATACTGATTTTTGTCTCTTAGGCAGTTTTGATAATCAAAGATATCCTGTGCTGGAGAACTATTGCGCTCCAAGTTATTCTTTAAAGGGGCAAGAATTGTATTTTTGCAGACAAAAATATAATCTAGGAGGAGCGGCCTTTAGCTTTTCGAATTCTGAAATAGATTGCGCTTATTTCTATGGCACCGAATGCTCGGACGGCGCTTGTGGCAAGCCCTCAGGTTCAGTGCTCTGCTCTGATTCAGACAGCGGAAAAATACCTGCGATCAAAGGCACTGTAACAAAAGGCATTGCAAAGTGGGAGGACTATTGCCACAACACAACGTGGATTCACGAATATTATTGTTCGGCTCAAGGCTATCCAGCAGAAGAACAGATTATATGCCCAGAAGGCAAGACTTGCGTCGACGGTGCCTGTGTCAAGAGTTAAAATTATTTCAATCTTTTTTTATTTTAGAATAATCTAATTGATTTGCTTAAAGTTTTACTCCTGTGCTTCATCAGTGTCCACAAGCTCTTCATCAATGTCAAAGTTCTCGAAGTCCTGCTCGTCTGTTTTCTTGAAAGTTTCCTGCTTTGCTGCTTCTCTTACTGCTTCTACTCTTGGAGCAGGCTCTTCCTTGGCTACTGCTTTGTCTGCTTCTTCCTTAAGCTTTCTTATCTCATCATCAGGGTCTGGGCTCTTATCAACCTTATTAGCAACAAGCTCTATCCTGTCAAAGTTCTGGTTCTTATTAGCTCTTCCACTCACCTTTACGATGTTTCCCAGGAGCTCTGTCTTTATAGGCTCAAACTTTGAAGGGTCTTCCTTGAAAGTCATAACCTGATTCCTGTCCATGCCCAATAATTGCTCTACTTGCTCTCTCCACAACACTGTTCTTATGTTGTCGCTGCCGTCATCCAAGTACAAGTTAAGAACATAATTATAATTAGGAGTAACCTTGCCGTGAGTCTGACAAACAAATCCTTCATCCTTAAGCCTTATCCTTTTTGCGCATTGCGGGCAAACCTCAAAGAAGTTAAGGTCAAAAACTTGCACAATGGTTGCCAGGATTTCAACATTAGCATCGTCTTCTTTTATTTCAGAAATCTGCTTTCTCGTGGATACTGGAGGAGCATAAGGCTTAACATCAACAGTCACGCCAGCAGGATTGATTAATAATTTTGACATGTCGTTAAGGTGCACTTCTTTCCTGCCATTATTCTCCCTGACATAGCCTCCTCTTATCTTTAGGACGTCACCCTCATTGAACTGGTTCATTAGCTCTGCCTGCTTGTGCCAGAGCACAATCCTAATAACGCCTGTCTCGTCTCCTAAAAGAAAATTAGCAACCTTGCCAGTGCTGTTGTCCTTTGTGAACTCCCTGATTTCGTATTTTTGCAAGACCTTGCCAACAACATCAACATTCCTCATGCCTGCAAGAATGTTCTTGATTTGAAGCTTCTCACCAGCGCTCATCTCAAACAGCTTCACTCCGAGCTCATTAGCCACAATATGAGCAGCCCCTTCCTCTGAAATAAGCCCTGGCAACTGCCTAAGCTTGGACTTAATCTTCTGATTAATCTCATCAATAGGCATGCCTGTCTTCTGAGAAATCCTCTCCTTAATCTGCGGCAAAGGAATATTAATCATCACCAAAACCCCCGTAAAAATCTTATAATGAAAACCAGAACAAAGCTTGTGTTTTAAATAGTTTTCTATGTTAGAAAAATTATCAGCAACTAACGCCCTTGAAATCCTCGAAAATGCTGATAATGTCCTTGTATTGGTCGAATCCAGGTAGGTTCATCACATAATCCAGCGCTGCCTTCTTGGCGTAGTCTGGGGATAGATTCGCTATCATCCTAAGTAGGTTATCGTATTTTCCAGATGCCTCGCCAAGTATGCTCCTAATAGCTTCAATCTTTTTATCTGCGCCTACAGAATCTGCAGCAATCTTAAGCATTTGCTTAGGAGCATTTTCTGCCATGTTTTTGATCAGCTCTAATTGATCTTGCGGATTCATATTCTTTAATATTTCGGCAACCTTATTCTTGTCTTCCAACACCTCACTCCATTTTTCATCAATATCATCAGTGTTCACGCGCATGCTGACTGCGTAGCCTGTCACTTCAACTCTTCCCTCTGTGCCTTCGCTTACTTCTTCGCCGATGGCATCGAGCAGTTCTGCTTTTTTCTCAGAAGTAAGGCTCTCAAGATAATCAACTAGCGCATCCGCTCTCTCTTGCGAATCAGCTATTTTATCCATTATTTTCTCAACTTCCGAAATGTCCAGCTCCTCAATAAGTTTTTCAGTCACCAGTTGAGCATAATCATTTTCAAGCCTGCCGTTCACAGCATCATCAGCCAAGGTTTGAACTATTTCTGCAGCATCTTCATTCTTGATGTTCTTAGATAATTCTCCATAAACAGCGCTTCTTGCTTCATCTTCTAATTCCAATATTATTCTATCAAGAGAAGCGCCTGCTAATGCGTTTCGTATAAACTGGAATTCATCATTTAATCCTAACAGTCCAAAAACATCATTATAATTTCCCATAATTATGGACTTTAGCAACAAAATGTTTTCTAAGCCCAGCTGTTCTTCCAGCTGCTTCAGCACTGAAGGCAATTGAATTCCTTCAATAGTTGCTTCTCCATAATTGCCTGCTCCGTCAACATAGGCAAATGCGAAGTAATAGCCAAAGCCGTTAAGAGCCGCTGTTATTACGTCAAGCCCGCTCATTTTCTTGTATTGCAGGATGGGACTTGTGCATTTGCTGACGCTGAAAGATATTACGTTTTTGTCTTGGCTCATCTGGGGCTTGGTGCAGCGTATCTGGCTCTGAGTAGGCGAGCCGTCAGGATTATTAAAGCTAAAGCAGCTGTCTGGGGAGCCACAACCAAGCTCTGAGCTAGCCTTGAACTTGCTTGAAAGGTCAATATACCCTGTAGGCTCTGAAAAGTCAAACTTGCTGTCCTTGAAAGGAGGCACTCCTAAGCCGCATTTGTAAACTAAGCCTGTAATGTCGCACTCATCAGAAGCTCCTTTAAAGTTTAGTTCTACATTAATCAGTGCAGGCAGCTCGTTCTGCATCACAAAGAAATTTTTGGCAAAAAGCAACACTCCAAGTTGAGGAACAACCTTGGTCGCAAGGTTTGAGATGAAGTTTTCATAAGCAGGTTTAAGGTCTTTTGTCGTCGCTGTAAGCTTGAACTCTGCTTTGCCAATGCCTTCGCATTTCTTTTCCTGAGGCAATAATTCTGCGCTTGCAACTTCTGCTTCCTGCTCTGGAGTTGATGCTACTGGCACGCTTCCTAATTGAGTAATAGGCGGGGGAGGCGGATTAGTTAAGTCCAAGGCGAACTTGATAGGCACTTCCTTGAAACTGATTTTTTCCTTGCTCGCATCATATTTTGGTATTTGCTGCGCTGGGATTGCGCAGAACCTAAACTTGTGCTTTGAGCCAAGCAGGTTACACTTCTGAATATCAGGAAGGTTCAGGGTGAAATCATCAAACCCGTCTTTTGATTTTATGAAATAAAATTTTTCTCTTGAGCCAGACCAAATCTTGACTCCATCCTTATAAGCCTCTGTAATGATTGAACTTCCCTTAATAATCATGTAATCTATTTCCTGGCCATTATGAAGAAGCCTAAAGCCTTCAGGAGCGGAAATGTCGTAATAATCAATAATTGCTCCTTGTTTATTGTAGAGAGAAATCCTTTTTGCAGACACATTAATCTTTAAAAACCTCAAGGCTTCTGGCAAGAATTCGCAATAGCACCCTTGCCTTTTATAATCCAGGCAATTCTCAAATGTTTCTATAAACTTGAAATAAGAGCTTTTTTCCTTTCCATCGCACAAGCTTGAGTCTGTGGATTCAAACTTGAAAAGCATGTTTGAGTTAGCTAGGCTCATAATGCCGCCTATGTCAGGAATTGGAGAGGAAAAACTGGATTTTAGGATAGCATCAACTGCATCGTTCTGCTTCTTCTTCTCAGCTTCTATGCAGCGAGTCAAATCTGTCTGCTTGCCCGAACAAGTTTCATAAGCCTTCCTCGCCCAAGCAGCAATCCCTTCATAAACATCCATATCATAGCTTACTTCTGCTGTGAAGCTTGGGTTGACGTAATAGTAGCCGATGTCTTTTGATGTAAAATATGGAACAGAACTGTCTGTTGGCTCTATAGCCCCTTGGTAATTGCCTTTGAACCATTCAAGAGCTGTTTTCTCTTCTGCATCAAATCTTTGTTTTAATGCGAATTTAACTTCGGTGCTTGAAGATGAAAAATATTTATTGACCTTTTTTCTTTCAGCATACACTGCTTTTATTATCTCCTCATCAGACTTGTCAGGAGAAGCTCCTGCTCTCTGGAAAATCCTGGGCGCTGAATAGGCTCCGTGTTGCACAGCAGTTGACCAAAGCACATTTTGTAATGCAAATGAGCGCTGGTTAATGTCTAAGCCTTTGCATAGGCTACGAACACCATTCAGCGCAGGGTCATAATTAGTGGCTTTTATGAATCTCCATTCAATATCATTGCTAAAGCTTCCTTTTTGAGTCTCATCCTTCCATGCCTTTGCAAATTCACAATCCACATAACATTTTTCAGGACTACATAGTGTCGCTCTTTCACTTGATAAATAACATTCTTGTGGTTGGCAAGCATATTCACAGTTAGGGTCACCTGATGATTTCAAGCGAGTATATAAGGCCTGGTTTCTTGAGCTTATAAAATTTAGAAATAGATTCATGGTTCCTGTACCTGAAGCTATCTGGAACTTGCCATAAGAAGTCTTTCCATTAACATCATATCCTATAGTGTCACTTCCTCTACCACCCGACTCATATTTTTCAGATAAATCACCTAGTTTGAGTTGTGAAGAGCCCATGGTTGGCGCAGTTGTTCCAGTAGCAGGACACCCTGTGTTGTATGGGAATCTATAAATTGTTAGATAATTCAGCCATTTTTCAGGCAAGGGTTGCTTATCAATTCCATTCTTGTCACCTGAGGAGTCCATTATATTTCCGTTGCCAATATAAATTGCTACATGGTTAGGACTAGAACTGGCACTTGCATGCTTGAACAAAACATCCCCTGGCTGAGCCTTTTCCTTGACTAGGTCCAAGGTGCATGTTTGAGCTGATGGTCCGCATATTAGTTCATAGCCTTTTTCCTTGGCATATGTTTCGTACTCTGTGCCCTTTCTTACATTAAAATCCTTTAAGCCTGCGTGCTTGTACACCCACCATAAGAATCCTGAGCAGTCAAAGCCAGGTACAGTGCTTTCATCAGAATGGGGTGGAGGCTTCACATCTGTAACCGAGGCTCCATAAAAGAATGAATTTGTATCCTTTACTTTTTCCTTAGTCTGGTCAATGTCATAAGGAGTTTCTCCTCCCCAAACATAGGGGAGATGCATATTGCTATAAGGACCGTATTTATTATAGTAATTCTCTGCTATGTTCACAACGCAGCTGCCGTCGCAGCACTTGGTTATTGGCTCATCATTAGCCTTTATATCACTAACAGGGCTCACATAAGTTCCTTGCGGAAACTCAGCCTTGGACGCTTTTTCCTCGCCAGTCTTCTCTGCATTGATTTGGAATTGGTAAATGATTTTAATAGGAAGAGAATCCTGTGATAAGCCGTGAATCACTGTGTTCATGTCCTCCTTATTAGTCTGGACGTCATACTCATAATTCACTGTCGCTAACTTAGGGTCCGGATGCTGGCTGAAGAAACCTGTTTTTATGTTCTCATCAACATACTGCGCATAAGAATCCTTAACCTGCTCAATCGTAGGCCAGCACATCTTGTTCTTGGAATTCCAGAGATTATAGCCGTACCTGTCGCAAGGGTATTCCTTGGGCAGAATCTCAGCAAGGTCGCCAGTGTCGTAGTAGAATCCTCCGTTCTCGCCCAGCTCGAACAAGCTCTGCCAAGCAGCCAATCTTGCAGAAGTATCAACGAAGCTAAGCTCTTGCTCTCCCACACCGACAGCGCGGATGACAGCCGCCTGCTTTCCACCAATGAAATCATCAATATGAGGCGCTGTGAAGATAAAAAATATTAATAATGCGAATATGAAAGCGATCGTAGGCCACAATAAAAGACCGGTCTGGGATTTTTTGTTGATGGTTTTCATTTTCTCTCTTTCATGACGGCGCATATGTTATTTCAACTTCCAACATTCGATTGTATGAAGGCAAATAAGTTATGGAATCTATTTTTGGCAAATCAGCCGTATGACCTGGCGAACCAATGCCAAATTCATTTGAAAGCTGGCCGCCAAAAATGTTACAGTTAAAGTTACAATTCGGTTTATTAACAAAAACCCTTAGCCTGTACATGTTAAGCCCCAGTCTTGAAAAATAATTCCAGGTCAATCCCCGCCAGGTTTTCTCATAATCAGCATTTTTCGTTTCTGCAATTAAAACAATGAAATCTGCCATTGTAATCTTCATGCCGTTGATTTCTACAGGCTGCTTGAAATAAAGAGCAATATTGTTCTCTAAAAGAGCGCTTGCCATCATCTTCTCTCCCTGCTTAATCTTATTGTTCTCAGTCAATTTTGTCATGATTGCGAACAATATCATTGCTATGATTACTACGATTATGGCAAGGCCTATGTCGATGACTGCCTGCACTATTCCTTTCTTGTTCATTATTCTCATGATGATACGCCGAACAGCAGCTCTCCTGTGCTGGTGCTGCCGTCTTCATACTTTATCCAGACCGGATAAGATTTGGTGCTCAGAGATGCTCCGAATCCCACAAGTATTCTATCATAATCCTGCTGCCTTGACAAGTCCTTGAGCTGGATATTGAAAGACTTAACATCCGTATTCGCATAGCAGTTATCAAGGACTTCCTGTTTGTACTTGGTGAAATCAATAACGCCAGGGTAATAACGAAGAGTAACAGGGTCCTGATAAGCGAGGCAGTTATTTATTGCTCTGTAAGCATAGATGTGCTTGGGAATGTTCTGGTCATAAGCCAAGAATCCATCGATATATCTCTGAGTCGTGAGCACCAGGACAAAAGCCATCACTATCAGGATGACTGCAAAAATAATAAGATACACCATTGTGAAGCCTATGTGCAGCGCTTCTCCTCTCTTATTCTTCAGCAGCTTTTTCTTGAGCATCTTTTTCCTCGCTAACAGCCGGCGGCTCGATCAATAAAGGAGCGTTTGAAATAGTGAATTCAGCTTTCTGTTTTATAAGAAATAACGGCAGGTTCACAAGCTTATCACGGATAGTCATATCCCTGCGGCCTATGAAATAATATGTGTAAAATGAAGAAGCATTAGGCTGAGGCTCTCCTGGAAAAATAGATATTGAATCATTATACAGCTTTACATACCACTTGGTCGCATCCTGCGGATAAATAACCTGCACTTCCTGAGGCGATGCAAGGATGGCATCTGTCAACATGGCAGAATCTATCGCCAGAAAAGCCATTTCTCCTCTTTCCTGAGAAGTGAACCTATAAACAATCATCACCAGCAGCAAGGCAGCCATAATGCCTCCTACCAAGGTAATTGTTTGCAATAGACTCCACTCAGCTCCTTCCCCTTTTTTATTCACAATTATCAAAAGTCGTACTACAAGTATATATGTTTTATTATTTTAATATATCAAAGAAATTAAAGAATCTAGCTACTCGCAGGCAATTCTGCCTCTTTCATCTTGAATATCAGCTTTGCTTTAGTGTTTTTCTCAACATCAGCCGGAATCGAACTAATCAGCAGCTGCACAAGAGTGTGCTTTGCACCATTGGCTTCAAGAGTCAAAAGATTTTCTTTCTTGGTCTGAATCACCATATCCTCTTTCTTGAAAGTGATGCTGGCAACAGACTCGCCGTCACCCTCGGCATTAGCCACTTTCACGAACATCTGGACGTCCCTATCAAAAGAAAAGGTTAAAGTTTTATCACCAAAAACAACTGTATTGTATGTTAATATTATTTTCAATTCATCATCTTCTATTTTCAATGTTAACTCATTTCCGGTCATTGTAACAGTATCAATCATAGTGTAAAAAGCATCACAAATATTGTTATCTAGACAATTTGATAACGTTGTTTTCCAGCGGGAGTATAACTGGTCCTGCGAAGAATAACAGGGAGGCTGATGACAAATAGTCATATCAGAATCCAGGGGCGCAACAGTAATGTAGAAATCAGGCGTTAATTTGATCCAGCCCGAACCAGAGTCATCAAATAAATCTATTAACTGAAAATCATTAAAGTTAATTAGTTCACCTTTTACTTGTTTTCCTTGGGCTAAATCTTCATAAATATCTGCTCTAAAAAACAAAGTATTGGAAAAAATACTTGCCCCGTGAAATGGATATATCCCAAATTGGCTTGAATACCAGTCTTTTGTCAAAGCTGGGCGACTTATTGATGGATTTGTCCATGTTGCTCCTTGATATTTCTCGCAAGGTGTCAATCCTGATTTGGTGAACAAAGGCTTGGCTCGTTCAGCAAATAAGTTATAACGCTTTTGGTAGAAATGAGTAATATTAGAAAAAGTTCGAGTTGCGGCGACTCCGGTACATAAAGCTGCTGTAAAGTCAATATCGCGAACTGCATCCAAGTAATTTACTTTATCATTGATGAACTGAGCAATGTTCGATGGCTTGTAAAGTTCAAATGACCTGCAAAGAATCATGCAAGCTTTATTTCCACAAGAGGTGGGCTTGATGAATATTGGCTGATAAATGGCCTCCCACGAAGATTCATCAATTATTTGTTTAAAACGAGAGTCTCTATTTTGAATATCAAAATTGGATGTCGGGTCAATTTCCCCGCAATAGGCAAGCAAAACTGAAGAGTTGGTGTTGTTATCAAAAAACAGTATTAGTTCGTTCTGTGACAGGTGCATCAGCACTGCTTCTGATTCTCCTTGCGCTCCAGACTGGCTCATGGCTTCTATCTGGTCTGCCAGCTTGTTGAATCTTTCCAGAGAAACATCTTTCGGCTTCAGGAGAGGAGCTACTGCATAACCGATAGTGAACAAGACCAGCACTCCTATGACTGCTCCGATAGCTACTAAATAGCTGCTAGTCTCTGCTCCTCCTTTTTTTTTCATGGTAAACCATTAACTTAATTTGACATTGGCAGAATTCTGCTTGCAAGCCTCAACCAGCATTTTATTGCACTCACTGTCTTTTTTTGTGCACATGGACATGCAGTCCTTGTCATCTGGCTTTGCTTTCTGGCAGACTGCTTGGGCGCAAATTTTGGATATATCTTTTAATTCATTAAAATCATTGCATGCTTCAGTTATTTTTTGGTCACTTTTTAGTAAATTGGAATAGCTTTTCGTGCAATAATCCTCGTCACCAGACAAATCATCTGCCAAGACATATTTTTCAGGATTAGCAGGATCTTTTGGCTTGATAATGCAGTTAGGAGTTCCTTTGAGCAGGTAATAACCTGTGTCCTGGTTGCTGCTGTACTCGCAAGGGCATTTATCATCTCCTAATAATCCGTCATTGTCAAAATCATATGTCCGCTTGCATTCCTCCAGTTTGGCTTTGGTGGCGCTTTGACTAATCATAGGGATAATCCAAAAAACTATGGCCCCCAGAACAACCAGAGCTAATACTAACCCAACCAATTTACTAGTCTCAAAATCTCCTTTCTTGTTAATAATCATTTTTTTCCACCTCACTTAGCCATGCAAATCTTTTCTTTAGCATCCCATTGGCAATTAAGAGAATTACAAAATTGAGAGTATTCATTGCAAAGCTCAGCATCATCTTCTATATCTCCGCATTTAATATATTTCGCACAAGTTGCGCATTCAAATCCGCCGTTCTTTGAAAAGCGTCCGCCAGAGGAATCCTTATAAAAATCCTCAGGAAGACATATCTTGCCGCAATTCAACGAAAATTGGCCGCAAGAGGTTTCTATGGCTGTGCCTTTTAGTTCCTCAGTTAACCTGTCTCTCATATTATCCCCGCTATATGTGTCGCAAGGAGTGTAAAAGCATTGCTTTAAGTTAACGCCTTCTTTGATTTCTGTTCTGAATTTAGGCACGTCGCAGAACGATTCATATTCTGGGAAGCCGCCTTTTATGAATAATTCTTTTATTTTGTCAAAACTCATGGAATTCTCATCGCCTTTTTTTTGTATAGGCGTTATGCATAGTCTTCTTGGTTCTTTGCTGTACGTGAAAAAAAACAGGTTGCTTTCCTTATCATCGGGATTCCAGAAGCCTTTCCAAAACCCTCTGTCCTGCTGGTATTCATTAATGTCCTTAAGATATGGCTGATAGTAGAATTCTGTTTTCTTGTTATTTCCTCCTTGCAATGATTCAAAAGTGTAATACCATGATTTCTTCTCACCAAACAATATGTTGATCTCTTTCACGTCAGTTTCCTTGCCGTCAGCTGTCCTGATGCAGAGCTTGATATCTCTTAAGTCAGGCTTGCCTTCCTCGCTGGTTGTTGGCGGCTTGTAATAAGCTCCTATAGTACCTCGCTCATCTTTCACAGACATGTAAATTGAGTTCTCCTGTGATGATAAAGTCAGAGTCCACTTGTCAAGCTCTTCAAAATCAGGGGTTGAATGGAATGTGCCATAGCAAGATTTGCCAGCAGCCGTATTAGTTCCAGCTGCTGCCAGGATGAAGCTCTCGAACTGGTACTTCCAGAAGTTATATTGCGGGATGTCCAGATCAGGGTGAATGTAAGAATTGCCCTGCACATTGTACTGCTCCAATGGCTTTGTCACCAGTGCTTTTGCTGTGTTCTTGCTGGCTGAAAAAAAAGACCAGAAAGCGCTTACTACGACAACTATGATTATGACGAAAAGAACTAATTTTACAATGAACCCTTTTTTGCCGTGAATCATTTTTCTTAAATAAGTTTGTTAAAAAAGTTTTTAAAAATATCTTGGGGGGCAGGTATCCATCCAAAAATCATCCCTACAAAAATTGCGAGTACAGTAAAGATGATTACTGCAATGATAATTGTTTGGGTTTCTGAAAACTGGGCTTTTTTATTTGTTTTCATGGTCGCATAAACCTCCGAGAGTCTCAAAAGGAGCTATCAATATGAAGCTGGACCCTGCATTAATCTTTGCGGAACTAGAGCTAAATATGTTTTCGATTGTTTTACTAAGCCCTGAAGTGTCTGTGAACCCTACTGCAATGCCGTAAAGAGCTTCTTTTTGGCCGCTCTTTACACTTATTGGCTCTGTGACCAATACAGCGCCTCCTTTACCTGAAAGCGCAATATAGTCCTGGATGCTCTGGTCATTTTCAAATACCTTGTCAAACATCTCTGATTTCTTGTATTGAACCAATGCAGAATCAATGTCAGTTTGCGATATGGCTGTAAAAGAGGAACTTGTTTTTGGAAGGTGAATCTTTATTGCGTAAACTATCATGCACTTATTCTCGCTTGTGAAGAACTGCCCTATTTTTTTCATGAAATAATCTGACCTGTCTCCTTCTACAGTCATCCACCATGATCTGGCAATCAGTTGCGTCATGTCCCTGATAACAACTTTCCTGAACTCTTCAGCGTTCATATTAACAGGCTCCTTAGCCTCTGTTTCCAAAGGATAAACTCCTGTGACTCCTCTAAGAGGGATTTCTTTCTCAATGACAGCGCACGACTTGGACAAGCTGGTAATTCCTTGAAAAAATTCTTCTGTCCTGGCATTTGCTATGATTGACACTCTGCAGGGCAATCCTTCAGCAGCAGTATCGGGCTTGTTGAGAACCTGGGCAAAACCTCCCATCACCATCAATATTAAAAGTGATGCTATCACTGCTAAAGCTATCTTGAATACTTCGCTCATGCCTTTTTTTGCCAGTCTGTTATTCATTTTAGATTATTACGGACCTGAAAAAACTTTTGAAATCTTAATGATAAGCATGATAAGCAGGAATCCCAAGGCTAAAACAATGCCTATCATAATAGCAGTATTCATACTTCCCTTCCTATACATACCCTTGTATTTTAAAAAAAGAACTATATAAACTTTATTATTAATCAAGGGTTCGTTCAAAAAGCGCTCGTCACCAGCCACCTTTGCCGACGCCAAAGTGCTAGGCAAGGCGGTGGCGTCACAAAATCTATGATTTTGGGACACAAAACCTTCGGTTTTGTCGAGGCGGGGGAGGGCCCCTGCGGGGTGCCGAGTAGAGCACTTTTTGCAAGATTTTGAATGCACCTTATTAATCAGCTCTCAATAAGAATTATTTATTACTTACTTCCCATGGTTGGCGTTATGGTTGTCCCGCTTCCAGCGCCAGACGTTACTCCTGCTGCCACGTCTCCTATCACGTCGTACGGGTTGTAGGCTGTCTTCCAGGTTAGCCAGTAGTTGCCTGTTGCGTCTATTGCTTTGATGCAGAATATTCCTTGCTGGTCTTTGTAGAATCTTATCTCTGGGAAGGTGTTTTGCCTGTATTGGCCGCTGTTGGCTAACGGGCATATTGTGTCTAATGGGTTGGATGCTACGATTTGCTGGTATAAGTAGTTCAGGCCGTAGCCTAGTATGGTGCTTACGATGCCTGTTTCTAAGTCATTAGTGTTTATGTTAATCCTTATGTTTGTGGGTGCAAAGTAATAATTATAATATTTGCATCCGCTCTTATCTATGCACTTCACTATCTTTATCTTAGGGTATTGCTCAAAGTAGTATGGCGTGACTTGCTGGTTAGGTAGTATCCTGTTCTGCTCTATTAGCTTGGTTATTGAGTCTTTGAGCGTCTGATAATCAGGGTAAACCACCTTGATGTATTCGTCAGTTTCTTCAATCTTGGGAGGAGCTACATCTAAGCGTAATGGCTGTGTTGATGTTGATATAACCTCTTTCATCTTGCCGCCAGACATTACTTGTGCCTTGACGCAAAGGTATTGCTCTTTTAGGGATTCTCCTTTTTGGAGCTCTTTCTCAACCTTCATTTCCTGAATATTGAAGTCTTTTGCTATGCTAGAAGCATCTATGTGAATCTTAGCCTGACCATTAATAATCTCTATTGACAGGGGGTCTGAATCATAAAATGCCTCTTGATAAGCTTCTCTCCCAAGTGCTGTAAAGCCAAGATTAACTCCTTGCGTGCCTGCTTTTATAGATTTTATCTTGTTCAACCTGGAAAAGTATTTTTCTTTATGATCATTGTTCAGTTGAACGCAGGCATCATATATCTTTTGAAATAAGCTTTTGGGCTCGCTATTGGGTTCATCTGCAGGTAAATTTCCATCTCCAGGAACAATGGCAACACTCACATTTGAAAGCGTGTAAGGAGGATTAGCAGTTACTGTTATGTCATCAAAAGCCACCCATGTTCCGCTAATGTCCTTTATCTCGATGATTGGCTTGATGCGCAAGTAAGATGTGAACTCAGCAATCCAGTTGGTCTCGTCAAGAATCAGCGCTTTGAACTCATCAGTATAGCCATTGTCGTCAGTATAGCCACCTTTTGTAACAGCATCGCTTACTGCCTTATTATAAATAATAATTCTCAATGCATAAGTACTCCCTGCCTGCAATTCTTCTGCCTTGAAGAACCTGTACCATATCTTATCATTTGTTGCTTCACTACAAGGGACAATAAAGGCTGTGTAATCGCTTCCTGTTCCATATGTCTCTGTTATGTCTTTTAGCGTCAAATCAAGACCTTTAATTAAATCGTCACTCTCTTTCATTAAATCCTCCTTGCTTCTGTACATTGCAAATTCCTCAACAGTATCCATATCTTTCAAGAACAAGCTACACACCAATTTTGTCGTATCAACATTTTGCAAGCTCTTAAGTTTTGAATAAATAAGAACAGTATCTATCTTGGTAATGTTTCCAATATAAATATCTCTCCTTTCTCCATAAGTGAGCGCAGTCTTTTCACCATTCAAAGATACCTTTATTGCCTCGCTATTCGCCCCTGCCCCTGTCTGGGCGCCAGTATCTGTCTTCTTGCAGCAAACATAGCCTTTATCCCTGTATTCTTTTTCGCAGCCAGCATCTCCTGCTGGTATTGCTTCCCTGTCACCGCATGAGCTCAGGCATTCCCCGCCTTTGGCTTCGCAGCTGTTCAACCCTGTAATGAAGTTCTTAAAGCCTCCTCTTATTATGAAGATGAGAATGATGAGGATGGCTATGGCTACTGCTATTTCCATTATTATCCAGAATACATTACCTCTTTTGTTCTTCATCATATAAAACACTCATATTATTTTATTGAGCGAATTGATTAAGTATCGTCTTCTGTTCCTAACAGAGTAGCTTCCCTGATGCAACAGATGTATCCTTTGGTTTTGCCATCGCACTCAGGGTTGCCTGCGAAATGATTAGTCTCGCCTTGACCACATTCTGCCTGGCAAGTTCCTCCTTTGCTCGCACATCCTGATGTTCCGAGGAAGAAGTTCCTTGCAGACTTGCTGAAGATAAGCACCAACACCAATAACACTATTATTACCAATACTGCTATTATTATTGTGCTCATAGTCAGCTCTGCTCCGCGCTTATTCTTTGTAAGCCTCATTTTTATTCCTCTGCTCCGCCGCCTATCTTAATGCAGCACTGCTCATCTGCCCTGCAACCGCCTTTAGTTCCGCCGTTAGTAACGTCAGGAGTCCATATTCCTCCTTGGTCCTCAGCTAAGTCAGCGCAGCTTGAATAACAAGTTCCGCCAGTGCCTGCACAACCAGTGCCTTCACTCACTCTCCTGCCTGCTCCCAGTATGAGAACAGCAAGAATAATCAGCACTAACAAGGCTATTGCTGCCACAATAATAACGCTCATGCTCATCTCAGCACCACGCTTATTCATGAAAACCACCTCACTTTTTTAATTATTAATTCTTTAAGTCTTATTCCTAAAATTAAGAGTATTTAAATCTTTTTATGAGTACGAAAAGCCGCCTTTGACAGCCAAAAGTAAACTTTTGGAGTTGCTAGGCTTGATCTAACAACAGCCCGTGGGGCGCGACCCCAGTCAAAGCCACCGTGCACCTTAAAATTTTTTAAAAATTTTTGCGGTGCTGCGGCTGGTGGCGGCGGCTTTTTTCGTCCTGAAAACCATAACCTTTTTAAACCACAAAATCCCTCTTATCGTCCAGGTAGGGTAGCGGCTTAGCAGCAGGTAGAACCCATCACTTGCTTTGTCTGAAAAGATGAGCATTTGCCGGTTTCTGCTTAGGAAAGTCCGCCCACTCAATTAGAAAGGCGACCATTGAACATAAACAGATGGCTGGTGAAAGCCAGGGCTACGGCTCAGAAACGAGACCACCAGTAGAATGGAATGATGGCACGAAAGGGCTTGGCAACAAGTTCTGAGATAACTGCCTGACGTCTCTGCTGGAACGGGTGAAACGGCAAGACCTCGCTGGTGCAAGTCCATTTAGCGACGCTCAGTAGAATGTTAAGCACAGCCTGCCCATGAGTTAAGTTTCGTGGAGGCTGACAGAAGGCGGCTTATAACTACTCTACCTGATTTTTTTATTTTTCCCGCAATCTTTTTAAACACATTATTCTTCCTTCTCTTCATGGCAAAAGATAATAAGATTCAGATGCCTAGCTCTGGCGCAGGCATTACCAGGTACTTTGATGATTACAAGTCCAAGATTCAGTTCAAGCCTGAGCACGTAATAATTCTTGCAGTTGTCATTATTATCATAATAATTGTCTTGCATCTTCAAGGAGGAGCGTGGTTCTGAATGGATAAGAAAACCTTGGAAAGGATTGCGTACGAAGTCAACCCTAAGAATGATTTGGATGGCTTGGATTATAAGGACGAAACTTCTTTGGTTGAGCACGTAGCCAAGTACATGGCTCGCGTACCTAAGCACTTGGTGCGCGGAGCAGTAGTCGGAGGCTTGGCAGGCACTGTTATTGGAGCACTCTGCAAGGCTCCCTTTCTGACTAGCCTCCTTATAGGCGCTGGCAGCGGAGCATTCCTGGATTTCATGCAGTACGGCACAAGGTATCAGCTCGCTAATGACAGATTATACACTGGTTTTTTTCAAGGGCCTGATGATTCTGATAAAAAGCAGTGATTAAGTTTTGGATTCTTGCTTTGTTATGAAAGCCTGTGCAGTAAACTTTTTAAACATGCTTATAATTACCCCTCTTTATGTTCCCTGGAATGAATATGGATCCTAGGCAGATGCGCCAAGCCATGAAGAGGCTGGGCATCCAGCAGCAGGAGATTGAGGCAAAGGAAGTTATCATCCGCTTAGAAGACAAGGAGATTGTTATTTCTAATCCTAGCGTCACCAAGGTTAACATGATGGGCCAGGATACTTATCAGATTTCTGGCGAGGAGTCAGAGCGGAGCCTTGATGTAAAGCCAGAGATAAGCCAGGAAGACATTGACACTGTGGTCGAGCAGACTGGAGTCTCAGAGGAAGATGCCAAGGCTGCTATTGAGAAAGCCAATGGAGACCTTGCAGAGGCTATTATGAAATTAAAAAGCTAATTATTGTTGATTTCCTTTTTTAGTATATTTAACCTATACTATTCCATGTCAAATGGCTCTTGGCGATGCTGGTACGCATCATAAAACAGCTTCATGTTTTTCATAAATTCTCCGCGCGTTGCTTTTTGCATGTAAGCCACATCTATTTCAGAATCTGATTTATAATCTTCTATGTTTTTCAAGTTCTTAATTATTTTTCTAAGGCCTAAAGGGTTATATTTGCGATACGCAGATAATATCATGGAGTATAACATGCCATATTGCAGACTTCCGAGAAGTTTTCTTTTTTCTTTATCATCCAAATCATCCCACTTTTGCTTTTTCTTTATCTGTGCGCTAACATTTCCTATATCTGCCTCTCTTTCTTCATTGCTCATAGCTATATATTCTAATGTTTCAGGCAGCATTTCCTTGATATCTTTTAGTTTGGTTTTCATTTTTGCACCTTGTGGTTTGTTTTTTAATCAAATTAGTTTTCAAGGTTTTGGAAGGTTAAGCAATTTCTTTGCATGAGCATAATGCTCTTTTAGCTCCGGCATGATGATTGGCAGCACATATGTGCTTATCACATATTTTCCTAATTCTTTTGCTGATTCACCAGCAAGAATGATTTTCTTTTTTCCTCGGATTATTTTTTCCAATTCTTCGGCATCTGCTTTTGGTTTTATGAAGGACGACAAGTCTTTAGCTGAATTTCTTGATTCATATATTCCAAGGGCTGAGTTGATTGTTCCTAGCAAAGGCATCTTTTTTTCCAAATAATCAACATCCACATCAGCTTCTCCTTTCTTTTGCTTGACTTCCTGCATGAACTTTTCATAGTAGTCGGGGTCATTCTCCTTGAGTGCGCTAGCGGCTATTTCAAAAAGGAGAACCATTGAGTATTTAGCTCCTAATTTGTCTTCTGCGCTTCCGGGAACAACGTCGTGTTCGCTTGATGAATGTTTCTGCATCTTTTCCATAAACTCTTCTGTCATGGCCTTTTTCTCATCTTTATCCTTTAACACAAATTCTATGCTTTCTTCATCAAGGAAATGTTTTAGTTTGTATTTTGTTTCCATGTTAATCACCGAGAAATAGAACGCAAAGGTGTTTAATATAACCGTCGAAGAAAAAACCGGAAAAATTACGGACTTATTGAAAAAATCACGGAGTATCAGAGAATTAGTGAGTGAAAAAGCTTGCTTTTAGAGTAATGTCTTTATCCTCTTCTCAGGGCCTTGTGAGATCGGGTAGAGTGGGAATTCTTCTCCTTTGGGTGTGTAAAAATTCATTGCATTGGTGCAGTATTTTTGTTCAGGTGTTTTTTTCAGGGCAACCTCGAGCTTTCCTAGTTTTTCTGTTTGCATTGTTATCTGGATGTTGTCTTTTGTTGCAGGAAGTATTTTCCAGTCAGCATTATCAAGTTCTCTGGCTAACTCTTCTGGGCTCAGGCTTATGTATTGATTTGCTAACTCAGCCAAGCCTTTGGGCAGCATTCCGCCAAAAAGATTTAGAAGCATTTTTGATTTTCCAGGATTGATATTCATTTTTGGGAATTTTTTTCCGTTGGGCGTGTAGAAATCAATTTTTTGCGTGTGATACTTCTCATCTGGTGTTTGACTTAAGAATATTTCAAGTTGTCCGAGCTTTTCAGTCTTCATAGAAAGGTGGGTGTTGTTGTCGGAAGTTTCAAGTTTCCATTCAGCATTTTCAAGCTCTTTTTCTACCTGCTCATCATTCAGGCCCATGTACTGGTCGAGTAGCTCTGGAAGCTTTGGTGATACTCCTTTCAGCACTTTTTTTATTATGAAGTTCATGTTAAGCTTAAGAACAAACCCTCATTTATAAATCTTATTATTTTTACTATCAATAAGTAAGTACATTTTTTTCATCTAATTTTAAAACAAACATTTAAATACTTTCCTTGCTTATCTTTATTGAGGGATTATGGAGGAGTTTCAGGTTCTTCGGGACAAGGCTTTGCAGAAGATAAAAGTAGCTGACCACATGCTCTTCATGACTTATCCTGTAGTCAAAGACCCAAAACTTCTTTTAGCGATTGTAGAAAACATATTCAACAGCCTAGACTATGGCATAGGCGCACTACTTCAGTACGAGAGGCTTTTCAAGCGAATACCGCCATTCAACGACACATATCCCTCGCGCATAGAAGTCTTCAGGAACAAAATGGTGCCCAAGTACAGGTTCAGCACCAACTACCTCAGCCTCATCACAGACGTGCGAAGCGTGTTGTCAGAACACAAGAACAGCCCGGTCTCATTCATAAGAAAAGACAAGTTTGTTATATGCTCCCCTACCTACAGCATGAAAACCATTGATATTAACACAGTAAAAAAGTATATATTTGAAACCAAATTATTCCTTAACCAGATTAACAAGATAGTGAGCGAGAATGAAAGAATCTTTGTACGAAGCCAAGGATGAGCTCAAAAGAGTAGACCACCAAATCTACGTGAGCCTAAAGTACACTAGAACAGTAGACGTGCTTATGAACTGCATAGGCAGGATGATAGACTCATACAACTGCCTAATCGACGCCCTGCTCAAATTTTCTGTAGAAAAAAAGATGAGACGCGAGGAATTCATACCCACAACTCCGCTGGAAAGAGGAGAACTAGTCAAGGAATTATTCAAGGACGAAATAGTGCAGAAGAACATGGAATCATACTTCCTGCTCAGAAAGACACACAAGAGCATACCAAAAAAAGAGCAGGAGTTCAGGCGCCACGTAACGCTCAGAGTAATGATTGACAACAAGGAAATAACCTTTGACATTGACAAAGCAACAGAATATTACCTTATGATAAAAGAATTTTATGACTGGATAGAAGCAAAGATTAATGAGTAAAAATTCAGCACCTCAAAATGCTCGCTTATAATTCCGCAGGCGCTGCTCCCCGTATGGGGCAACCCCTGCGACGCGCCACATTATTTTATTGAAGGCATTTTGCTTTAAGGTGCTAAGAATTTTTAATATTAAATCAAATAAAAGAGGTGTTTTAGTGAGCAGATACATCTGCATTGCCAGCAGCAAAGGAGGCGTAGGCAAGACCACAACAGCCATCAACCTAGCCCACACCATCGGCAAGCACAAAAAAACTTTGCTGGTGGACGCCAACCTCACAACACCAAATGTTAATGTTCACCTTGGCTCTCCAATACTAAAAAAAACCCTAGCACAAGTTCTCAAGGACGAAGCCTCAATCTACCAAGCCATTTACACTCACGAGTCAGGGCTCAGAGTGCTGCCGACAATCACTTCTCTTCAAGACCTGAAAAAACTAAAGTATGAGCGCCTCAGAGGAGTAATAAGAAGCCTTGAAGGAGAAGCAGATATTATATTAATGGACAGCGCAGCAGGCCTGGGCAGGGAAACCATAAGCACGATAGAAGCAGCAAACGAGATACTAATAATAACTAATCCTGAGCTTAGCTCAGTGCTCGACACTCAGAAGACCATACAAGTTGCTCATGAGCTCGGAAAAACCATACTCGGCGTTGTTGTGAACAAAGCAGGAGAGCACAGGCACGAGCTAAAAGTTAATGAGATAGAAAAACTCCTTGACCTGCCAGTCATAGGCATCATTCCTTATGATAAGAACGTGAAGGAAGCGCTGAAACTAAGTCATCCGGTAACTCACTCTCATCCAAGAACCAAAGCCAGCAGGAGCTATGAAGAACTGGCAGGCTTGCTTCTCGGAAAGAAATACTTTGATTCAGTCAACAAGAAAAGCAGGTTAATGCATGACTACGTTCTTGAAAGAATTGGATTGGTATAAATTATCTAAAAATAATATTATTCTATAACTCTATTTCATAAAGTTTATGAAACCAAAAAATGCTTCTGAGCCCATGCTTGAAAAGCCAGAGATTATTAAAAAAGAAACTAAGCATAAAGGATGGCTTGAACTGGTAATTGCCAATATACAAAGTAAAGACAACAACCTATTGAATTACCAGTATGAGATTGTGAATGCTGGCCAAGGAGTTCTCGTTCTGCCATTCATTGACGACAAAACACTGCTTCTCTCGCTTCAGTATCGGCTTCCTCAGGATGAACTTAATCTTGAACTGATAGGCGGCGGCAAAAAGAAAAATGAGACTCCTGAGCAAGCAGGTTTGAGAGAATTAGTTGAAGAAACGGGTTACACTGGATGCGTAGAGCAATTTCTTATGGTCCAGCCTGCACCAGCCATCATGAACCTTAAAGTGTATATCATGCGCGCCACGAACCTCAAAAAAGTTTCTGAACCTCAAACCGACTGGCTTGAGCGCATGGAAATAATCATAGTATCTTACGAGCAGATTCTGAAAGAAGTGCTTCGAGGACTACACAAAGACTGTATGCTGAATCTGGCAGTGCTGTACAATAAAATGAAATATTCATAAAATTTCTAACCTGAACTAAACCTTTATAAGTTGAACTTTTCTTCTTGATAGCATGATAAGCGCATGCGCAATTACTGACAAGGGAATTGAGAAGATAGCATTGCTCGAACTGGATGAAATAATAAAAGTTAAGGGAAAAGCAGAAGACAAGGTTGTGCTGTTTGAGTGCAAAGATTATGATGAGCTTATGAGGTTCTGCTACAAATCCCAAAGCACACAAAGAGCAATCCTGTTGTTCAGCTCATTTAATTTCAAGAATCAGGAAGAGCTTATCAGCAAAATAGATGACTGCCTGAAAAAAATCAACCTGTCAGACTGGCTTGACAAGGACAAGACACTCAAAGTCGAGTGCGAGAGAATCGGAGAGCACAGCTTCGGAAGCCAAACTATAGAGGAAGATGTCGGTGAGAAAATCCTTGCTGCTGCCAAGAAAAAAATTGGATTCACACCCAGCGTTAGCATGAAAGGCCCGGACACAATATTCTATGTCTTCATCAATCACGAAAAGGCTTATTTTGGAATTGACTTTGTAGGCAGGGACCTCAGCAAGAGGAATTACAGGATTTACAGCGCGCCAGCCATACTTAACGCCAACTTAGCCTATGCTCTGGTAAGGCTTAGCAGCTATGACCGCAAAAAGAAGCAGAAACTGATCGACGTATTCTGCAAGTCAGGAGTGGTGTGCATCGAAGCTGCACTCTATGCAACAGGCTTAAGCATTAATCATTATTCAAAGGACTTTGCTTTCAAAAAACTCAAAATATTAACAGGCAAGGATTGGGATGATTACTTCAAGAAGATAGATTCAGAAGCCAAGCTTGAAAAACTAGACATTACAGGCTCTGACCAGATGCTTAGGAATGTTGAGGCAAGCAAGAGGAATGCCAAGCTCGCAGGAGTTGACAAGCTCATAAATTTCTCAAGGATAGATGTAGAATGGCTTGACACCAAGAAAGACGAGAAAAGCATAGACCTCGTTGTCTCAAGGATAGCCTGCCCCAGCAAGCACACAGCAGAATCAGAGGTGAGAAAACTCTACAAGGAATTGTTCTACCAGGCAGAATTCTTCATGAAAAAAGGAGGGAGAATGGCAGTGATAACAGAAAACACCACTTTATTCAAAGAAAGCATAACTCCTGACTTTAAGCTGGTGCAAGAGGACGATCTCTGGAGCGGAGAGCAGAAATTCCAGTTTGTAATGATAGAGAAGAGATAAGTAAAAGCTAAAGAAAACAAAAAAATATGGTTTATTCTACTTCTTCTTTACAACCATCTTTTCCTTTCTCAAAGGAAGCTTCTCGTCGCGAATATCCTTTGACACGATGATCAAGGTTATTAATACCAGGATGAGCAAAACAAAGCCCATTAGCTTGGCAAACCCGAAAGGCGAGAGCATTAGCAGTACTCCCAGAAAGCCAAGAAAGATGGCAAAAATCATGTAGTTCGGATGCACATAATCAGTGAATTTCTTACCCATCAATACCACCTCACAAAAAACTATCCTTTATTTTTCATTTACACGTATAAATAGTTTTCGCTTAGTTGTGTAGTTAAGTTTAGTTGCAAATATCAATAATAATTTAAATAAACCTTTATTATTTGTCTTAACTATCAAATAATTAAGGATATTAAGGAGATTAAGAAGTACAGGAGGGAGCAACATGTGCGACATGTGTTCTTCACCAGGAGCAGCTTACAGGATAGAAGTCGAGGGCAGCATCCTCAATGTTTGCGAGAAGTGCGTGTCTTACGGCAGGATGATAGGCAGGATAAAACCAGAGACAAGCGAGAAGCAGAAGAAAAAACAGGAAAAAGCCAAGTTAAGAGAAGAAGAAGTAAAGAAAGCTGTTAAGAGCACTGAAACTGTTCAGCTAATAGTGCCTAATTATGCCTCTCTCATCAAGAATGCAAGGGAAAAGACAGGTCTTAAGCAGGAAGAAATAGCCAAGAAACTGGCAGAGAAAGAGAGCATACTGCACAAGCTGGAATCAGGCGCCATGAAGCCAAACCTTGACCTTGCAAGGAAGCTTGAGAAGTTCTTCAGGATAAGACTAATAGAGGAAGTTGAAGTGGAAAGTGGCGGCGAAGAGGAAAAAGCATCCTCATCTGAAGGCTTGACAATAGGTGATTTAATACATATAAAGAAGAGATGATAATAAATAATAAAAACAATTAGCATGGCAAAAAACCAGGAAATCAATGAAGAAATAAAGGCTCGGAGCCGCAAAGCAGCCAAGCCAAAAAAGAAAAGCTTAATCATAATTGCAATCATACTCTCAATCATACTTTATGCTGCTGGTCTCCTGAGTGGCTTGAGCTTCAGTAAGTTCATGGAAAAGAATATTGAGCAGAAAACCAAGGCAGATATTAATGATATAGTCGATTATGTGAAGAGCCTTGACTCAAGCCTCCAAAGCATACAAATCCAGGAAAGGTTTGTGCAAGGGCTGAATGAGAAGGATACTTGCAAGTTTGCAGATGTTTATTTCAGCCAGATTAACCAGAACCTGAATTATTTCTGGAAAGTACTGCCTGCCAGGCTGGAAGAATATGAGAGAACAGTAGAACTCACTCCTGAATACCTGGAGCTAAAACGCCAATACACCAAACTATCATTACGAGCATGGATTATTTCAAAGGACAATTACCAGAAATGCAAAACAAGAATCATTCCAGTGCTTTACCTTTACTCTACTAATTGTGCTGATTGCGTAAAGCAGGGAGAAGTGCTTGACGACGTCAAGAATTTCCTGGTCCTGGAAAATAAGAGCCTCATAGTGTTCACAGTGGATTATGATTACAATGAACCAGCCCTTGACTTGGTGAAAAAATACTATGATATCAACGTAGTGCCTGCCCTGGTTATTAATGATGAAGCATTGCAAGGAAGGCTATTCTCTGAGAATGAGATAATATTAAGGGTTCATAAAAGCTAAAGCTAATATAAAGTGAAAATCATGGGAAAAAGCAACATAATCATGCTCATCTGCATCATCTTCCTAGCCTTAGTAATATATGCATTCGCCGGCTTTGGAATATTATCAAACAACAATATTCTGTTTAAGGACAGCATGGAGCAAAAAGATTGGTTAACAGCTTATCGTGCCCTGACTTTCCAGAGCCCTGCTATTGAAGGAAGGCCTTGTCTTGGTTTGCAAAGCGCGCCACTTAGCATAATCGTGGTTGTGGACTTCAAGTCAGACTTTTCCAAGCAGTTTTATAATGAGAAAATGCCTGAGATAATGCAGCAATACATCAAGTCAGGCCAGGCAAGGCTTTATCACAAATATTATATCACAAAGGAAGAATTAATAGGCAAGAAAGGCAGATTTATATATGCTAGTGCCTCAAGATGCTATAACGAGTTCGCATTTAACAACACAATAGAGTTCAACCAGGCATTATTCAATACTCAGGAAAGCAACATTGGAATACTGGCTGAAGAGTTCAACATTCCAAAAGAAGAATTCCTCAAATGCTTGAGTGAGAGCAACTTCCAAGCTCTTAGCAAGGATATGCTTGAGACAGAAAAATTTGACATACAAAGCCCGAGCATCTACCTTGGAGTTAATGGAGGCGACAACACCATGCTTATCGGCAACCCTAGCATTGAATTAATACAAAAAAGGATGCGAATGAAGCAGATAAAGGTCGGAATTTAAAGATAAAAAAAATTATACCGCCCTAAGGCAAAATGCCATCAAAAGAAATAATCTGGCGCGTTACGGGGTTGCGCCATCCGGGCAGTAGCGCCTGCGTAATCATAAGCGAGCATTTTGAGGCGGTAAATTTTTTAGAACTATAAAAAAATCAGGGAATCAAAAAAAATGACGCCACAAGAAATATCATTGCTAATATATAACCTTGCGCTCATACCAGTGGTATTTGTGTCAGTATTATTCCTCATAGTTGCAATACTAAGCCTTTACATGGATGACAGGAGAAAGGATGAGAAGCTAAAGAAGCTCAAGCATTACCCATTTGTTACTGTGCAAATCCCTTGCTTTAATGACCCTGTGGCTGTGAACTGCATCAAGGCTTGCATGAACTTTGATTATCCAAAGAACCATTACGAAATAATGCTGCTTGATGACAGCACCAATCCTGAAACCCAGAAGCTTCTCAAGAAATTTGCTGACAAAAACCCTGGCTTCATAAAGTATGTTCACAGAACTAACAGGCAAGGCTACAAGGCAGGAGCCCTTCAAGAGGCAATGCACCTTGTTAAGGGAGAAATAATAACAATATTTGATGCAGACTTCCTTCCTGATAAATATTTCCTGAGAAAAATTGTCGTGCCTTTCGAGAATCCTAAGGTTGCAATAGTTCAGGCTCGCCAGGGATTTAGCAACCATGAAACGAACCTAATATCCAGGTTTGCTGCTTACCTGTTAATGATACATCACGCAATATTCATGCCTGTGAATGACAAGCTTAACACAGTCTTCTTCTGCGGAACAGCAGGGGCAATAAGGAAGAAGGCAATAGATGATGCAGGAGGTTGGACTCCTGGCAGCGTTACAGAAGACACAGACCTAAGCATCAGGATACTGAGCAAAGGATACAAGAATGTTTATTTGAAATTTGAGACTCCGAGCGAGGTGCCTGTAACATTTGAAAGCTTTATAGTGCAGCAGACCAGGTGGACTTTCGGCAACCTCAGGGCTTTCATTGACCATTTCAACAATATATTCTTCAAGAAAGGATTAAAGCTTAGGCAGAGGGCAATGATAACCTTTATGACCTGCGGCAACATAATAGCGCCTGCAGTAATTCTCATGACACTGGCAGGTCTTACTGGCTGGTTCCTTGGAGAGCCAGAATTGTTCCAGGTGACGCAAATAGCAGAATTCCTCATCAAGTTCCTTTACACCATAGGCTTCATAATCATGGCGCTCATCACATTTTTCAAGCTCAAGAAAGTTAGGGAGTTCCCTCAGCTGCTGTTGGCATGCTTTTCAGTAAGCATCGTATTGGCCTTCGCCAACACTGTCGCAATATTCAGGGCGATATTCCTGCCTAAAAAGCCGCTCTTCAAGAGCAGCAAAGGCTCATGGGTGTGCACTCCCAAGCAGGGCAACATTAATTTCGAGAAGACACGTTAATATATTTAGAAAAGTTCGCTTGTGCCTTAAGTGCGAGCGAGCCAATGTTCATCGGAAGAAGCACTGTAATTGCTTTTTCTTCTGGCTAGTGTGAAAAAAGCTGAGCGAGCAGGCACAGAACTTTTCCAAAAAAAGAAAAATTCAAAGATATAATCAACATGAATCTTGCATCAACATTAACAATCATAATCACAGCCATCTTCTTGCTAATCATATTCTCTTATTATTATCTTCTGTTGTTCAAGAGGCAGAAGAAGGCTAAGGAAAAGAAATTCAATGGCATAAGTATTATTGTGCCTGCGCATAACGAGGAGAAGTACATAGCAGAAACTCTTCAATCCATTCTCGAAGCTGATTTCCCTGGCAAGAAAGAAATTATTGTCGTGGATGACGGCAGCAATGACAAGACTTATTCAATTGCAAAAAAATTCCCTGTGAGGATAATAAGGGGTGAGCACAAAGGCAAGTCAAGGTCCATTAACAAAGCCTTAAAGGTTGCAAGGTACGAGCTTGTCGCTGTTGTGGACGCAGATAGCTGCATACAAAAGGATTCTCTTGTCGAGGCATTGAAGTTCCTCGGAGACGACAAAGTCGCTGCTGTCTGCGCTACTGTAAAGGTGAAGAACAGAAAAACCTTCATTGGCATGTGGCTGCACATAGAGCAGCTTTATAACTCCCTCCTAAGAAACCTGTTCTCCAAGGTTAATGTTAACATAGTAGCTCCTGGCCCTCTAAGCATTTACAAAAAGAAGTGCCTGCAGAAAATTGGCGGCTTTGAATACAAGGGCTATTCTGAGGACGTGGATGTCGCTGTTCGGCTTATCAAGGCAGGCTATAATATAGTGTCTGCTGAGAAGAGTATTTCAGAAACCAACATGCCAGTTACTCTGAAAGGATTTGCAAGGCAGAGAAAAAGGTTTGCCAGGGGGTGGATTAATATTTTCAAGCGCCACCTAAAATTGAACCATACCTTCATGCAAATATACACTTTGCCATTGATGTTCTTTGGCTATTTGCAAGCCATAATTATGGGAGTAATCACATCATATAACCTGGTAAGCGGCTATCTTAATTATTTTGTAGCCAGAGGAGCAGGCCTTAGCCTTGGAGCTCTTGGCTTTTTCTTTGACTGGTTCTCAATAATTGGAATAATCAAGTGGTTCATCAGAATTATAATGCATGCATCACCAATCACAGCCTTCGACATCATAGGCTTAAGCTCCAGCCTCTTGGTTTATCCTCTTTATTTCCTTGCAATAATAAAGTACGACAAGAAAATAACCTGGCAGCACATCATACCAGTATTCTTCCTCTTCCCCTTCTGGCTGGTCATAATGATATTTTACATTATCAACGCAGGAGAAGTTTTCAACAAGCACCAGACAAATATATGGGAGAAGTAAATAAATCAAGTAAACGGGAAAGATTTAAATAAAAAGCATAAGTGTCTAAGGTAAAATGGGACTTAGGAGAACAATAAGGCAGGGCTTTAGGACTTTGGCTGATCCTAAGAGCCAATTCGAGGCTTTGCCAGGCAGGAGCTTTGAAGAAGTAGTCGAGGATTACATCATCTTTCTTTTAATTGCAGGATTGTTTGCTGGCGTCATGAGCCTGGTTTACAGGTTTGTTTATTCAGGTTATCTGAGCGTCTTTAAGGGCATAACCATGAATTATTGGAAGCTCTTGAACTACAGCGTTGGCACGAGTGTGAGCATGTTCTTCTTCTACTTGTTCGCAGGCACGTTCCTCTTATTCATAGTCAGCATTATTGTAAAGATATTTGTTAGTGGCATTAAGTACACTAGGTTAATAGCTATTCTAATTTACTCTGTCACCCCGCTCCTGCTCTTCAACTGGATTGCTCCGACTCTCATCCTGCCGTTAATCATTTGGGTATTGTTCTTACTGGTTTGCGGAGTAAAGACTGTTAAACAACTGCAGTTAAGGGACATAAAAGAAAAGAAAGAAGTTATTCAAAAAAAAAAAGCAGTGAGTAAAAAATAAGAATCATACAGGGATGTACTCCCATATTTCTATGCCCCCAGAGTCATATTTCTTGATAAAGCTGGTGCTGTGCTTTAATAACAGCCAAAGCCCTTGGTCACGGTTCTCCCATAGAGTTTCCTTCATGTCAGGCGTTATAAGAATATGTTCTGCGCGGTATTTCTGAAGTAGCGGCTCTGCGTCTGTAAGCCTTACGCTTCTGAAAAGTTTGTTTAGGTCTGCTTGGGCTTCAGAATAATTCTTTGAAAAAATAGTGTTGGAATCAAGAATAACACTCTTGGCTGCGTAGAATTCCACCATGAACCCATTATCCTCACTTGTTAGGATTCTTGCAGTGCTTACGCCTTTTAAGTATAGAAGTGCGTTCTGCATCTCCTTGTCTGGCGGGGAATGTGTTATCAGGCTGAGCTCATTCGTGACTGAGAAAACAAGGCTGCAAAGCACTAACAAGAGGGTTCCTGCCCTTATTATTTCTAGCTCCCATTTCCTGTTATACAGATAATTTATTCCATAAATGCAATAAACAACAAGGATGAAGCTGACAAAAGCTCTTGCTGTGCTGTTAAACAAGGAAATTATTAAAAATCCAAGCACTGCCAGGTGCAGAAGTCTTTTTTTCTCCTGCCTAGTCCAGAGCACCAGGAATCCTATGAAAAAAAGCACCATAAGGAATATGTCAAATCCTATATCTGCATTGAGTATAGATAATATCAATTTGAAATCAAATGCATGAAAGCCATTAAATCTCAGGGTATAACTTGTAAAAATTCCGAGTGCCAGCAGCAACACAATGGCTGGCGTTGCTGGTATGAATAGGAGTTTTAGTTTTCTCTGCAAAGCCAGGCAGAGTATGAAAATTATGAGCATAATTATCAAGAAGCCCGTCAGGCTGGTCAGGCCTAGCAATATGAACAATAGTATGCATAAGAGCAGAATAAATTTGCTCTTCTTGGTGCTTAGCATCAGAAAAATTATTATGAGGCTTAGAGTTATTACAAACCCAAGGGTGTAAAGCCCTGTGAATAGCTTGATAAATGCAGGGGTGACTGCAAGTATAAACAAAGAGTATGTTGCAATCTTGTGATTAAAGCCCATTGATAGCAGGATCTGGAAGAATACCAGCGCTGAAATAACTCCTAAGAGCAGCGAAAGGAAAATAGGCACTGTCTCTGGCGGAAATGTCATGAGCAGCAATGCAAGGAAATAGTGATAAGGGTTAAGCTCATAAGGCGTGGATTGAATGGGGTCTTGGCCTATGAAGGGCCTGGATTTTAATTCCTGGGCTATGCGAAGGTTATAATATGATTCTCCTGCAACCATTACAGGTTTGGACTGAATTAGCCTAACCACAGTGCTGATTGACAGGATAAGTATAATGGCGAGTATGGCCAATAATATTAGTTCTGTGTTCAACCACTTATCTTGTGCTATCTTCTCTGCAGCGGCTTGTTTTTTTTCTTTTTTTGATTCAAGCAGTTTGCTCATTTTATTCTCATCGTCTATCTTTGATTATACATTTATTTTATTCATCTTATTCATTTTATTTATTTTATCTCGCACTTCAGGAATTTGTAAATAAGAGCGGTGTTATTATATACTATCTCAAAGCAGTCTGGCTCTGCATAAAATAGCGAGGTTATGTTGTATGCCTTCATCGAGGCTTCTGAAAGCAGAATATAATCAACATCATACTCGTTCAGGAGAAGTATTGCTTCTGATTTTAGCCTTAGGTTGTAGAGATGATTTATGTCATTATATCTCTGGTTGATGTTGGGAATGAAGAGAAAATTTTGGTCTGCAACATTCTTCCTCTGAGCTTCATAGCTTATCAGGAAGCCTTCCTCTGCTGTGCCAAGAACTATTGAGTTTTGGTCTGAATTATTCCTTAACCATTGTAAAGCCTGAATATCTTGTTGCGTGGGAGTGTTGATTTTGAGGTTTTTTGTGACAGCTGAAAGCGGTGTGAGCGTGGTTATGGCGAACAGCAAGAGCAGAGTGATAATGAGCCCTGTTATCATTTTTGGAACCTTGGTTTTTGAAATGCTTACAATGATTATTTTTATGGAATATGAAGCAAGTATTATCAGGCTAATACTCAGCAACAGCAATCCTATTTTTAAAGGGATGAGTTTCAGCCAGAGCATTATGAATGATACTACTGCAAAGCTGATGTATAGCGTTGCGTTTTGGTTTTTTGTCTTGAAAAAAGCGTGGTAAACTGCATAAACCCCTAATAATAATGGGATTACGCCTACAGCATATATTACTCCTAAGAAGCTGATTGACCGGAAGTAGGATGATAAGAGCGGGCTCGGCAGGTTCTGCCAGATAAAGCTTATTCCATGAATAAAGAATGCTCTCTTGAAAAGCAACAGGTTAAACCACAACGCCAGGAAGAATAGGAACAGTGTTATCTCAACTTCTTTTTTGCTCAATTCTTGCTTTTCCAGTTTGACTATCAAGCAATAAACTAGCAGGCTTAGTAGCAGCAAAAAGACTGCTGTATTGGTAAGCAATGCAAGGATTGTCAAAACAATGCACATAGCTGCGAATCCTTTCTCATCAACCCGCATGAAAGCATAGCTTAATAAAAAGGTCAGCAGGAGGATGACAGAGTATACGCTTGATTGGTTAAGAGTGGAGTAAACTATTGGGACTGTTCCTGAGAAAAAGGCTGCTATCAATGCCGCTGTCTTGTTCTTTGTCAGGTGCTTAGCTATCAAGTATATTACCGGCACCAGGAATGCAAAGGCTATTGTTGGCAAGAGCTTGGCTGCAAGCTCTAAAGGTATTATGAAGCTGAATCCTGCTAACAAGTAGTAGAATAAAGGAGGAAAAAGGTATGCCCTGCCTGAGTAGCTTAGTGAGTCTTGGTAAAGAGGTAATCCTGTCATTCGAATATGTTCTGCTTGCCTTAGAGAGTCATAGGCTTCGTAGTCAAAGCCTTTTTCAGGGAGAGTAAAAAACAGCCTTGCAGCTATTACGAGGAAAAAGATTAGTGCTAATATCCAGTGCTCTCTTGTTATTTTCATTTTATTTCTAGATTATTTTAGATATTATTTCTTTGCCAGTTTCCACATGAACTCAAAGTATGACCTAAGGCACTCTGCGAGTGCTGGCTCTGTTATCATTATGGCTTTAGGATTTTCATCCCATATAATAATGGAAACCTTAGGCCCATATATGTTTATGGATACAGGCTCTTTGTTGCCTTTATTTACAAATCTTATTTCTGTTAGAGGAACTTTTTTGAGGTATTCCTCGCTTCTTGCGCTCTCGTCAAATAAAAGCCTGACTTTTATGTTCTTCTCCGCTCTTTGCTTGTCAAAGAAAGGAAAGAAGTACTTGACAATTTCATTGACGTTTGCAGCATCGCCGAACAGAAGAACTTCCTTGCCTTCCTTTATCTGATCGTTAAATACTGTCTTGATGGCTGGCTTGCCCCTGAAGAATAATACTTCCTTTTTTTCAGTTGAGAATTTCCTGAGCATATGAAGCTCTGGCAGGATTTGCTTTATATTATCTTCTCTCTCCTTCAGGAGCTCGAGAAGCCTTTCTGGGTTGACAGCTTCGAAATAGTTCCTGTTGTTAGTCTTGATGTATGATATCAGCCCTTTCTCTATTAATCTTTCTATTGCGTCGTAAACACTCCTGCGGTGGATGCCTGTGTGCCTGGTTATCTCTCCTGCCCTGCAGGCTCCTTTCTCGAGCAATGAGAGGTATATTTTTGATTCTGTGGCAGTCAACCCTACTTCCTCTAGGAATTTCTGGTTCATGTACAGCATGGATAAGCAAGGAAGTTTATAAACTTTTTTAATTATGTGGTGATTTATATCACCTCAAAACTTTAAATATTGCAACATACTGCTCTTATTGAAATAACAGCGAACTGCCACAAGCACAAAACTACACAAAACAGACACGCACGATATTTGGAGGGAAAAAACATGAAAAAACCTGACAAATGGATTGAACAAGTAAAACACATTAAAGTGCTATCCTTAACTGGCGACCTGACTTTATGGTATGATAAACACCCGGAAGGACTAGAGAACAAACTTGAAGATGAAAAAACACGGGATTGGGGATGGAACGCAGCATTACCTAACTTAGAAATAACCTGCGCTTCGCTCTGCATTTTTGATGAAAAAACAGAGAAGTACTCAGATACTCGAGTATACAAAGGGAAGGAAGGCTATTATTTCAAAAAAGCAGGCAGAAAGTATTATGTGAATTTAAAACAGGAACAGGCAGAAAAATAATTAATGAACAGATTAAAAAATATGGAGATGAAAAAAATGGAAACTTACAATGCAAAAAAAAGGCCAAGCAAAAAGTTAACGACAGCAATAAATAATTGGTACAGCAACGAGGAGCAAAGGCTGGAAGCAGCAAGAACAGCAAGAGCGCTTGAGGAGAGCAAAGAAGAGCTGGGAGAAAAAGTATTAGGCTTAGTTGATCAGGGATTCACACCAGTTCCGGGCTCAGATTACGGAGTAGCAGTGATAGAGCAGAGCGGAAGGATAGCATATGAGCAGCTCTACAAGGGGCTTGTGAATGCCCTATCAAAGAAATACCCTCAGTACGCCAACAAAATAGAAGAGATAAGCGCTAACCTTGAGAGGAAAGCGCTTAAAGAGCTTGAGACCAGAAGAGTGGTTGTTTGCGATGCAAATTATAACCTGGAAAAGCTCGTCAGGAGAACTGAGAAGGCAGAGCTTGAAGACAGGAAGACCAAGAAGGAAATTGAGCTCGTGATTTACGCTTAAAATTATTTTATTTATTAATTTTTTATTTTTTTAGAGCAGTGGGTGAAAAATGGAGCTTTGGTACGAATTGTACAAGACTAATGAAGCTCTTGATTGGGCTTACAGGGTCAGCAAACAGACTAAGAAGCAAGTTCTTAAGGAGATTGTTGAGTCAGGCATGAAGGAGCTATGGAAAAATTACAAGAAGCCAAAGCAGACTTCGAAGCAAAAGCAGAGGCACTTAAAAGCTTATGATATGATGATGGATGCAATCCATAAAAAACTCAGCTTCACGGAGGAATATAAACGACTGGGAACAAAAGATTTCATTCTCTCAACACTAAACATCTTTTATTCTGAAGAGCCTGGGCTTGAGAAAGAGATAAAAGATTATGATCAGGACGAGCTTGATGGCTTGAAGAACAGAATAAAAACAACAGACCGAATCCTAAGAAATCTTTATTGGAAATAGGAGGTGCTGAATGAATCTTGGAAGGCAATTAGAAGGAATACTGGAGTTTTCTGAAGGCATAATCCCTGAAACTGTTGATAAGGCGCTGAAGGAGACTATAGAATATTTTAGATTTGAATATGTTGAAAAGGGCTTGGACCGCGCAAAGAAAGAGCTTGAAGAGGCAAAGCAAAAGCAGGTTAGCAAGTCAGACCTTGATTTTAGGCAGTATGTTCTGGAGCTTGGAGAAACCCGCAAAAGATTGCTTGACAGCATATTGCACGGCGAGACCACCTTCACAAAAACTCTTGCAAAAGTCAACGAACTCTATGAAAAAAGAGACATATACGCTGTTCTGCATCATGCTTTTGGAGATTTGGTCGGAGGAATTTTTCCAAGAGACGAGCAATGCGCAAGGCTTGACAGGATAATAACCAAGCTTTACTACAATACTGCGAGGTGAAAACTATGTACATCGGATTTGGGGAACTAGCAATGGACATAAAGTATTTTGAGAAGAGTTGCAAAGGAGTAAATGAGTATTTTCCTTTCATTAGCGAGCAAGCCAAGGAAAGAGTATTGACCGGCATAGTTGAGAAGTATGTGCAAAACCTGGAAAAAATGACTCATTATCAGGGCTGGTCTGAAAGGCTCAGGAAAAGAGCTAAAAAATCACTTAACCTCATGAATAAAGTCATAGAAGGAAAAACAACTTTGGAAAAAGAGCTGGCAAAGTACGAATTGAAAAGAGAGCAGCTTCCGACTGAATGGTTTATTCTGTTGGGAAGCTTTGATATAGTCCCTAAAGCTCAAATAATAGATGATGCTATAAAAAGATTATATTGGAAGCAGGATAAGAAAAAAATATGAGAAAAAATTATTTATTTATTCTTCCTCTGGGCCATAGCTCGGCACGGCTGACTTGCTGATTATCATTATGTCACCCATGCTCTTAACCAGCTGGTGTGGTACAATAACTCCTTTTGCGCTGCCAAGCACTTTGTTCAGGAAGCTGTTCTTGGTAGCCCTTACTCTCCAGCCAAAGACTTTGTTCTGCGTAAGAATAGCCTCTTCAACATCGCCGAAGTAATCGCCAGAGTCAGTGAACACTTTCATCTCAAATGTTTCGGATATTTTCTTCATTTTAAGCATTGAATACCACCTTTAATCTTTATAGCGTGATTAAAAGCATTACCGATATATAAATTTAACTTTTTTGATGGTCTTGCCTCGAGAAAAGTTGCCACAGCCAACAACTGCAACAAGAACGAAAACGCTTGCGTTGAGTTCTTGTGCTGGCTGTTTGACCGGGGGTCGCCCCCTTCGGGGTGGGCAAGGCAACTTTTCGAGTAGAACCCAATTTAACAAAGCTTAAAAACAGGAATGCATAATCTGTTGTTATGAAAATACTTGTTACAGGATGCGCAGGCTTTATTGGGAGCCATGTGATCGAAGCTCTTATAGCCAGAGGAGATTCTATTGTAGGCGTTGACGAGCTCAATGATTACTATGATGTCAGGATAAAGAAGAAGAATCTGGATGTGCTAAAGAATAACAAAAACTTTGCTTTCTACAAGGAAGATATAAGGAATCTCAAGGGCTTGAAGAAGATATTTGAAAAGGAGAAGCCAGAAAAAGTAGTTCATCTGGCTGCAAGAGCAGGCGTGAGGCCTTCTATAGAGCAGCCTTTGCTTTACGAGGAAGTGAATGTTAAAGGAACTTTGCACTTGCTTGAATTAGCCAAGGAGCACAAGGTTAAGAATTTTGTATTTGCAAGCAGCAGCAGCGTTTACGGCAACCAAAAGAAAATCCCGTTCTCAGAAACTGATGACGTAAATAATCCTATAAGTCCTTATGCTGCGACAAAGAAAGCAGGAGAATTATTGTGCCACGCTTATCATCACCTTTACAACATGAAAATAACCTGCCTGAGATTCTTCACTGTTTACGGCCCGAGAGGCAGGCCTGACATGGCTCCTTACAAGTTCACCAAAGCAATAATGAACAGCCAACCGATACAAAAGTTTGGCGACGGAAAAACCAAGAGAGATTACACATACATTGCAGACATTGTCAAGGGAGTGATTGCTGCTGTCGACGCAGAGCTAGGCTATGAGATTATCAATCTTGGTAACAACAAGCCTGTTGAGCTTAACAAGTTCATTGAAGTAATTGAGAAAGTTACTGGCAAGAAAGCAATAATAGAGCAAAAACCCATGCAAGCAGGAGATGTTGACATCACCTATGCAAACATAAGAAAAGCACAGAAGCTACTGGGATATAAGCCAGAGACAAGCATCGAAGAAGGAATGCAGAAGTTCGTGGAATGGTTTAGTAAGAACTGATTTTTAGTTCCCTTCTAAAAAGACAAAATATTTAAACCTAGCAAGATAAGACTTTAACATAAGATATTCAGTATAATAAAAAAAGAGGTGGAGTGGTCAAAATGGCAATGGATACAATCATACTCGCGATTATTATCGGCACACTGGCAGCTATTGTTTACAGCTTGAGGATACTGGTGCTGCTTGAGAGGAGGATAGCAAAAATAGATATTAACCTTGAGAGAATTGTTGAGCGAGTCGCCTCTGAGGAAAGCAAGATAGAGGCAGAGGAGCTAAAGATAGAGAAGATGCTCAAAAAGAGGAAGTAAGCTTTTTCATTTCAATTTTTTATTTTTTATAACTTATTCCGTCTGAGTTGTTTTTGGTGTGATGTTACTATGATAAGACACGTTTCTCTTGACCATGGATGGTGGTATCATTACAGGCTTCACAATGAAAAGCTTGACTTATTGAAAGGCAATGGCTACACTGGGTTGCACAAATACCTTGGAGAAGTTTTTGACAAGTGCCCGCGGGAACCGTTCATCACAGGTCCAAGAAGCAGCAAATTAAGGTTCAATCTCGGAATAAAGCCAAGGCAAATTGATAATCATGAAGTAAGCGTGCTTGCAAAGCAAGGGTTAGAATGGGACCAGTTTGATAACAACCACAGCAACGTGCAAGTATTCATGCTAAGCTATGATAATAAAACCATTGGGATAGAAGTTCCTATCTGGCTGCAGGCAGAAGAACTTGGAAAAAAATTCGAGGAATTGTTCGCCAGCAAAGAACCATTATCCGGGCACATTGACGTTCTGAGATTAGAAGATGACAAGCTCTGGATATGGGATTATAAACCCAATGCTGAAATGGAGAAGTATGCATCCACGCAAGTATATTTCTACGCAATCATGCTGAGCAAAAGAACAGGCATACCACTCGACCACTTCATGTGCGGATACTTTGACCAGCACACAAGCTACGTGTTCAAGCCGCAGATGAAGTACCTGGAAGAGAAGCAGATGATGCTGAGATAGCACCCTTATTTTTTCTCACTTATTGACGGATAAAGAAGATCTGCCATACCAAAATTTAGTCCTTGAAAAATTGGCACCTGTCTTATCAATAGCTTAGCAACACGTTCTAATCTGTCTGAATAGTTAGGTTCCAGCTTGTCAGAGTCATTCATCTGTTCGGTGCACAAAAATCCCAAAATTGCTCTGGCTGGAACACTTTGCATTAGGTAGTCTCTGTCGTTATCTACATCTACTTGCCTACAACGACTGTCCGCCCATTTTGGATCAATTATGGCAACCCAGGTTCCACTCCACGCGCCATCGGAATCCTGGAATTTAGGAACACCCTGCGCTGAAAAGTGCCTCTCTAGTTTATCAGTGCTCACATAAGCCTTATAATAAGATCCTGCCGAACTATCATTAAGATAGCCATTATCGTCAATTTTGAGGTTTTGCTCATGAATAACAAAAGATATTGACTTCAATATTTTTCTCACCAGTGCAGGATTTGAACCATATTTTTTCTCAAAAACAGGAGTGAGCCTTATCCTATCTTGATTCCTGTTTTTTAGGAAAGATGATAATCCGAATTCAGCAAGGAATTTAGCTGTCTCTTTGCATCTCACAACAAAAATAGGAAATATAGTCATGAGAGGCCCTTCAATGGTCTCTTCTGCCTCAAAAATCTCTTCAGGAGTAAGCAAATTATTCCTTATAATAATCATGTTCAAAAACCCGAAAATCCCCTTGCTTAAATAGGAATTCAGTACAGATGCGATTTTTTGGGCTTTGAAAGTCACCCAATCTTCCTTTGTCTTCCCCTGCCAGTCAGCAGCATTGCTCATGATATGCTTCCAATAGTCATTGGATGGATAGCTCAATGCCCCCAAACTAACCCCCATCGGCAAGCTAAATCCATGAATGTAGACATGGTCTTGGCTCATAATATAGTTGGCAAGGTCTAAAGCTTCTTTATTAGGCAGTTCCCTTGGATCTTTTAATTTGCTCATTTCAGCCACCAAAAACATGATTTCCTTAGAAGCATCATTGTGGCCTTGCTCTTTGAATTTTTTGGCAAGTTGCGTAAGCCAATTTAGTATTTTTTCAGATTGATGAAGCGCATCCGGGTTTTTGTCGTGCAACAATTCACGTAGAATATCTCTTACTCGCTTATAATTCTCAGACTTTCCTGATTCATTCTTCCATCGCCACGATGAGTAATCTTCTAATTCTGACATTAATTTATCAGATTCAGATGGACTGAGCATACGGGCAATTACTGAAGTAAAGACTATATAAAATGTTTCATTTCCCAATCAATTCTTCAAAGCTCAACCCTTTCTCCTTGGCTAACTCTAAGCTTACAGAATAGCTTTCTTTTGTGATTTTCAAGTCAGTTAGTCGGAGAAAGAACCATTTCTCATTATCAAAGCGCAGAGCAACAAATGCTCTTGCACCGAAAGAATTCGCAAACAAGTCAAGCTGGTTGACTTTGTCCTTTTCAATGTACTTGACAGGATCAGCGCTGGCTTTGCACTCAATGGCAAAAGAAACCCTTCCGTTGCTCGCGATAACATCAGGGCTGGGATGCTGCATACTGCCGCTGCCAGCTGCCCTCATAGCTGCAAAACCATGCGCCCAGAAAAGATGAATTAACTCGCGCTCTGCCTTGCTGCCCTTGCTCTTGCGACCGCCGAAACCTACTGCCATGAAATACATTATGCTGTGCGAGTTTAAATAAATTCCTACATCTACCGATTTTCGTCAGAAAATCGCTAAAAATTATTTTTTGGATTCAATTATTTTTTGGATTCGCTTAACCTGTAAAACCTGGCTTCAAGGCTGTCAGTTGGTTGTTTTGAGGATAGCTTTGCATAAGTTACGCCATCCCTGCAAGTGAAATACATGTCTTTTATGCCATCAATATCAAAATCCTTGACACTCATCAGTTTAGTGCCGCCATGAAAACAAATTATATCGCCTATAACTCTCGCGTCTATTCCTTGGCTAATTTCGCTCTGAATCCTTCGTTGCTGTGCATGTTTTACGTGGCTTGATATGTCTTTTGGTGCAGAAGAAATGCTATAAGCAAGTGCAAATGCGCCAAACAAGTAGCCAAATGCGGCTAAGAACGTTTTTGTGTAAAGTTTAATATTCCTGTATTTCTCCGCATCCCTTCTTAAAGCGTTCAATTCTTTTAATTCTTCATCATCTGGTTTTTTAATGTCCATTGTTACACTTCCTCTTTCTTGGCTCTGCATAAAACGCCGCATACATTTTTTTTAATCTCAAACGGAGCTCATCATAAATTCTTATCCCGGTAGCCTGGTAAGCATCTTTCCTCTCTTCTGGAACGTCATCTGCTCTAAGCGTCGAATCATGATCATAGAGGATGCGTTTCCAAAAAGGTTTTTTTGCATTTTCTTTTAGTGTGATATGCCAGGCAACCTTTCTGCTTACATCACAGATCATTTCCGACACTGTTGATGATGATGCATCATTTAATTCTCTCAATGTTGCGGGGCAGCCAAAAAGAAAGGCAGAAGCACTATAATCTAACCGCTTAAATAATAAATATGCAAAGGCCGCTCCCTCAATTTCATTGGTGTAAAGGTTCTTGCCCTTGGTCTTGTCAGCAAACCATTCCTTGTATTCTTTGAATCCTGCTCTGGAGCAAAGAATAACTTGTTTAGCCAGTTCCATTGTTCTTTTTTCCAAGTCCGATTCCATCGTTTCACCTCTCATTTGCTATCACCCAGTAGTATTATTTATCAGATTAATAAAACTTTCTATTAATATTTTTATCAAATTAATAAAATTTAAATATAGAATATAATAAAGACAATAATATGAAAGATCTTGACCTGCTGGACACGAAAATACTATTCGCGCTCGACCTTAACAGCAGCATAAGCTACAGCAAGCTTGCAAAAAAACTGAAGACGAGCAAGGAAGTAATCAATTACAGGATAAACCGGCTGAATAAAAAGAAATACATCGCCCAATTCTACACCATCATAAACCCAAACAAATTTGGCTTTGTGGCTTTCAAGCTATACCTGAACTTCCAAGACATGGATAAAAAAACGCATGACAAGATGATAGCATTCCTGAAAGAGAATAAAATGGTGTTCTGGGTGGCCTCCAGCACAGGAACATTAGAAATGATGATCGGAATATGGGCGAGGAATCATCATGAATTCAACAAGAATTTCTTAGTTAAATTCATGAATAAGTTCTCCAAATACATCTCTGAAAAAGAAACTTCAATAACATTGGATAACTTTCAAAGGAATCGAAGCTGGTTCTTAGAGAAAAAAGCAATCGAGGAAAAAATAACCAATACTGGAGGGGAAACAGAAAAAAGAAGCATGAATAAGATAGATTATGAAATTCTTAGGATAATTGCCAATGATTCAAGAAAAAGCTACACGGAAATCGCCAAGGAAATAAAGTCAACTCTCCAAATAGTGAGGTATCAAATAAGAAAAATGGAAAAAGAAAAAATCATACTACACTACAAACTCGGCATAGACCCTAAAAAATACGGCAGGGAATTTGTAAAAACATTCATATCATTAAAGAACACAAATGAGCAAAGAGAGAAACAACTTATCAATTATTGTTTATCATTAGAGCCAACTCTTAACGTGGTAAGGTGCATAGGCCCTTGGGAGATAGAAATAGAGATGGAAATTCCTAATCTCGAAGAATACAATCAGGTTATGAGCAGAATAAGAGAAGAATTTCTTGACATAATAAAGAGCTATAAGACTGCTGTGATGATACAGGAAGATAAGGTAACATTTATCCCGCAACTTGAGCCGGAGTAAAAAAATAATTCTAAACAATAACTTTATAAAAAGCAAATATTAGTCTTTTCTCATGGCTAAGGGGAAGATTTTGTCGTTGTTGGCTATGGAAAAGCTGATGAAGAATGCCGGCGCTTATCGTGTCGGTGAGGATGCTAAGGAGGCTTTGCGCGACGTGCTCGAGGACTATGCAGAAAAGGTCAGCAAGAAGGCTGATGAGCTTAGCAGGCATGCGAGGAGGAGCACGATAAAATCAGAGGATATCAAGCTGGCTAGCAAGGGTCAGTGATTCTTTAATTAGAAGGGGTATGATGTAAGATGAGCTTATTTGGTGTTGTTTCAAATAAGAATTGTTTTAACGATTTATTCTATGGGATTGATTATCATACTCATCGCGGACCAAAGTACGGCGGAGTTGCTTTCTTGTCAGACGGCGGGATTGACAAGAGGATTAAGGATATCAGCGAGACCCAGTTCAAGGGAAAGTTTTCTGAGTATCTTAGAAGGATTAGCACTAATTATGGCATCGGTGTCATTAGCCCGAAGGAAGAGCAGCCTGTAACTCTTGACGGCAAGGTAGGTAATTTTGCTGTGTGCATAGATGGCGCAATAAATAATGCTGAGGAGATTGCCTCTGAATTAAAGAGCAAAGGAGTTGCTTTTAATGAGCGGATGAAAGGTGGCAGGCACAACACAGTTGAGGTATTGGCGAACCTGATTAATCAGGGCGATAGCATTGTTGATGGGATTGAAAAAATGTATGCGAAGATTGATGGCTCTGTTTCTCTTGTGATGCTGACTAGAGAAGGAATTTATGCTGCCAGTGACAGGTTTCCTTTGTTCATTGGAAAAAAAGAAAATTCATGGGCTGTTGCTTCTGAAACAACTGCTTTTTCTAATCTTGGTTTTCACATCTACAAGAATATTCAGCCAAGAGAGATAATCAAAATCGAAGAGTCCGGACTTGTGCAAAAATCTCTTGGAGATAATATCAAGCAAATCTGCGCATTTCTCTGGATTTACACTGGCTTTCCTGCTTCCAGCTATGAAGGCATTCGCGCAGAGCTGGCGAGGTACAATTGCGGAGCTGCGCTTGCAAGGAGGGATGATGTGAAAGCTTCTTTTGTAGGAGGCATCCCTAATTCAGGCACTGCTCATGCCATTGGCTATGCTAATGAGACTATTAATATTGCAAAGGAAAAAACTGATGAAGCTTTTAGCAGGTTTGAGAAAAAAGATATTGATGCCAATCAATTAAGCCATCTTGTTAAAGAAGCATTGAGTTCGATCATCCCTTTTATGAGAGCAATATTGAAGTATGATCCTACTTATGGAAGGAGTTACACTCCGACAGATGATAAAATCAGGAAGCAGATTGCAAAGAAAAAACTTGTGCCTATTCTTGAGCTGCTTCAAAAGCCTGATTTTATATTGACAGAAGATTCTATTGTCAGGGCAACGCAATTAAGGGAATATCTTGACGTTCTTTACAGCGTTGCAAAGATTGAAGGGATAGATTTAGGGCGCATACATGTGAGGCCTGCCTGCCCTCCTTTGATGTGGCCTTGCAAGTATAATATTTCCACCAGGACCATGGATGAACTGGCTGCTAGGAGAGCTATTAAAGAGATTGAAGGAAAAAACATTGATGATGTGAGTGAATACCTAAACCCTGATTCTGAAAAATACAAACAAATGGTTGAGATAATCCGCAAAGAGCTAAAGCACGTTGCTTCACTCAGGTATCAACGCCTCGACGATATGATAAAAGCTATTGGCTTGCCACGAGAGAAGTTGTGCCTTTACTGCTGGAACGGAGAAGAATTCCCAAAAAAGAAAGATAATAAAGATTAATCTTGTAATTTTATAATTTTATCTTCATGAAATCAAAAGCTGCCTGGCTGTTAGGGAAGAAAGTCTTGATTTCCTCCTCTAATTCCTTGGCAGTCTTGTATCTTTGCGAGAAATGAGTGATTATTAGCTTCTTCACATTTGCAGTCGTGGCTATGAGTGCAGCATGCTTTGTAGTCATGTGCTTGTACTCTAGTGACTTCTCTTCTAAATCAGAAGTGTAGGCTGATTCTGCAATCAGCAAGTCTGCTTCTTTTGCTAAGTCATAAGCGTTCTTGCACGGCAAAGTGTCAAGTATTATTGCTATCTTCTTTCCTTTCTCTATGTGCGAGACATCGTCAGGCGTTATGGTTGCTCCCTTAAAATTCACGCTGTGGCCTGCCTGTAGTTTTCCTATGAGCGGCCCTTCGCGTAAGCCAAGCTTTTTTGCTTTTGCCATGTTTATCTTGCGCTTGTCCTTCTCAACTAAAGAATAGCCTAGGCATGGTATTTTGTGGTCAAGATAAGCTGCTTCAACATAATATTCTTCTGCTTCAGAAACCTTTTCAACACCATTCGGATTAATCTCTTTGACTTCGAGCTCCATTCGATTATCTTCAAAGCTCACGCTCCTCATGAGATGAGCAATCCTCTCCTTGGTATCCCTTGGTCCAAAGAGCATTACTTTCTGAGGATTCTCATTATTGCTTATGGTCTGCAATAACCCGATCAATCCTGCAACATGGTCTCCGTGCCAGTGAGTTATGAATATCTTCCTAATCCTGTTCCTGTTGATGCCTGCAATATTCATCTGCCTTTGGGTTCCTTCGCCGCAGTCGAACAGCAAACCATCTCCTTTGAAGTCTACAAATATTCCTTGCACATTCCTTTCTTTAGTAGGCACCATACAGCTAGTGCCCAGCATTGTTATTTCCATGAAAATAAGAGTTTTTTCCTTGTTTTTAATGGTTTCTAAAAAAATAAGGTTAGCATCAATTTGCGAGGGCATAATCATATCAAAGAAGCAAAGCGGAGTCAGGGGTTGCCCCAAACGGGGTGGCTCAGGCGACTTTTTGACTTTTTTGCAAAGCTTTTTAAAAGCATCCGTAATGCTAGGAATAAGCATGCCAAAGAAGAAATCAAAGAAGGAGAAGCCTAAGAGCAAGAAGACTGAGTTAGAGGCAGAAATAAAGTCCATACAGGAGGAAGAAAAGCTTGAATCAGCGCCTGTCAAGTATGAGCCTGCTGCTGAGGATGAGAAGACACTTGCGCCTGAACAACCTGAAAAAGAAGAGGATAAGGAAGGCAAGAAAAAAGAGATAGTAAAAGCCATGTTTGCCAGGGAAAGAGTGCTTACTGAATCCAACGATGAGGCAAGGAACTTTTATGCTAAGAGCGCTTACGGCCAGATTATTGATGGAGGAAAAGTCCAGCTCTCACTTCCAGAAGCATTGTATTTGCTTGAAAAGGGAAAGCTTGAGATAAGCGAAGCAAAGAAAAAATTTAATGCTGAAGCGTTCATACAAAAAGCCAAAAAGGTGGAGCCTAATTTCTGGATAAGGTATTGCGTGTTCAAGGATATGAGGAACAGGGGCTACATTGTAAAAACAGCGTTAAAGTTTGGTGCAGATTTCAGGGTTTATGACAGAGGAGTGAAGCCTGGCGAAGACCATGCTAGATGGATAGTATTCCCAGTCCACGAAGGAGAAACACTAACCTGGTATGATTTTGCAGCCAAGAACAGGGTAGCGCACAGCACCAAGAAAAGGCTTCTCATGGCAATAGTTGACGACGAAGGCGATGTGACATATTATGAGATTAAATGGATGAGACCATAGACGCTTAGATAAATTATATAAACCTCTTTCTAATACTGCTCATGAATAAAAATGCCAACCAATCTTAACAGAGACGCAGTCCTAAAAATTGTGCAAACCAAAGGTCCAGTCATACCTAATGATATAAGAAAAGAGCTGGGCGGTGAGAACCTCATAATCGGAGCCATCCTTTCTGAGCTTGCAGGCGACGGCAAGGTAAAAGTAACTTTTACCAAGATAGGAGGAACCCCTGCTTATTATTATCCAGGAACAGAATCCAGGCTGCAAAACCTGATCAAGCACTTGAATGAGAAGGACAGGCAGACTGCCTTGTATTTGCAACAAAAGAAAGTTCTCAAGGATTCAGAGCTGACTCCTCTGCTAAGGGTGAGCTTGCGTAACATAAGGGATTTTGCAAAGCCGCTCGAGGTTTCTGTCAAGGGACAGAAGGAGATTTACTGGAAATGGTATCTCACTCCAACAGAAGAGGCTGAAAAAATAATATTCAAGCAGGTCAAGCCTGTTCAGAGAGCAGAAGCCCAGACTCCTGAGCCTGCGCCTATCATCAAAAAAGAAGAAAAGATTGAAGCTCCAAAGCCTGCTGCTGAAGCAAAAAAAGAATCAGGCAAGCCAGAGGTTGTCAAGGAAAAAGAAAAACCAAAAGAGAAAAAGGAAAAAGAAGACAAGCCTGTTGAAGTGCAAAAGCAGATAAGCATACCATCAGAGCACCTTGAGCATGAAAAGGATACTTTCTTCAAGAAGATTCTTGAATACTTCAATGCAAACGACATCCAGGTTATAGAGTACAAGATTATCAGAAAGAAGTCAGATATTGAGCTTACCATTGCAGTTCCGTCAAGGATTGGAAGCCAGGAATATTATTGCAAAGCCAAGAGCAAGACCAAGGTTAATGACGGAGACCTGAGCACAGTCTACATCCAAGGGCAAGCCAAGAAGCTGCCGGTCATATTCATCACAACAGGCGAGCTTACCAAGAAAGCCAAGGAGATGCTAGCCAAGGATTTCAAGGGGATGATAGTAAAAAGGATATAAATAAAAATCAAAAGCAAAGACAAGACCGTCGAGCCCTGCTTATGCAACTCAAAAGCTTGCTTTTGTTGTGCATGGCGAGACGAGCGGTAGCGAGTAGGGCTTGGCTTTGCACCGGAGAATCAAAATGGTTTTGCCGCTTTTTCACTGGAAAGAATTATACCTGAAATTCAAGCATGAAGCATTGTGCATTGATGTCGAGGCTACTTACTGGGACGGCCCTATTTCTGTCATCGGAGTTTACAAGCCAAAGGATGGCGAGATAGAGTATTATTCATTCATCAGAGGAATAAACTTGACACTAGAAAACCTTAAGCAGATGTTCACTGGCTGCAAGATGCTCATAACATTTAACGGCACCAATTATGATGTTCCTGAGATAGAAAAGCAGTTCCCTAACGTACTGCCAAAGAACATTCCTGTGATTGACTTATACCTTATTGCAAGAAGACTGGAGCTTGACACTAACCTCAAAGTACTGGAAAGAACTCTTGGAGTTACAAGGCTTGAATCAGTTGACAACAAGAGAAAAATATCAACCAAGATGTGGAAGAAATACGAGGAAAAGAAAAACCAGGCAGCACTAAAAACACTGATAGAATACAACCGCCAGGATACAATCAACCTTTACCCTCTTGCTGAGAAAATAATGGAGATGATAAAGTAATTAAATCAAGGAGATAAAAATAAGATGGGCCTCGCAATCACAGAAATACTTACTTCGAAGGAAATCAGGATTGAGGACTTGAAGAACAAGACTCTTGCAGTTGATACTTATAATCTTCTTTACCAGTTTCTTAGCAGCATAAGGCAGGCTGACGGCTCGCTGCTTCAGGACAGCAAAGGCAGGGTCACCAGCCATTTATCTGGATTATTTCACAGGATTACAAAATTAATGGCTTACAATATCAAGTTCATATTCTGCTTTGACGGCGAAGTTCCTGAACTAAAGCACAAGGAAAGGGAAAGAAGAAAGGAAATCAAGATTGATGCTCAGAAGAAGTACGAGGAAGCTGCCAAGAAAGAAGATTTGGAAGAGATGAAGAAGTTTGCAGCAAGAACCTCAAGGTTAACGCCAGAGATGATAGAAGATGCAAAGGAGCTGATAAAGGCATTGGGGCAGTGCATTGTGCAGGCTCCTAGCGAAGGAGAAGCTCAGGCATCATTTATCGTGGAAAAAGGAGATGCTGATTATGTGTTGAGCCAGGACGCTGACTGTTTTATATTCAAAGCCTCAAAGCTTGTCAAGAACCTGACAATTAGTGGCAAGAGAAAAAGGCCAGGAGCATATGCATATGATGATATATCTCCTGAGATTATTGAGCTCAGGGAAGTGCTTGCAGAGCTAGGCATAAGCCAGGAACAACTTATCATTCTCAGCATTCTTGTAGGCACTGATTATAATGTTGGCGGAATAAAAGGCATCGGGCCAAAAAAAGCATTGACACTGGTAAAAAAACACGGCAATGATTATGACACCATCTTCAAAGAAGCAAAATGGGATGAAAGCTTTGATTATTCATGGAAAGAAGTATTTGATACGATAAAGAACATGAAAGTAACCAGCCATTATCATCTCAAATGGGAGCCTGTTAACAAGGAGAAATTAATCCAACTGCTGGTCGAGGAGCATGATTTCAGCAATGAAAGAGTAGAGAATGCTCTAGCAAAACTAGAGGAGAGCGCAGACAGAAAGCAGAAAGGACTTGGAGATTTCTTTTAAAATGGATGCTGATCAGTTATCAAAGTTGGGAATTGAAGCATTAAAAAAAGCTTTGAGGACAGTTGATAATCTGGGCGAAAAAGGATTAGCAATGGTTCAAAAAAATCCCTGCGGAGACATGTCTCTTATGGGCGATATAGAAGCAGAGAATGCTGTTATTGAAACTTTTAGGAAAGCCCGGATTCCAATAAAGATTATTTCTGAAGAGCACGGAGAACTTGATATTGCAGAGAATCCTGTGTTATTAGCAGTGCTTGATGGATTGGATGGTACTAAAGAGTATAAAAAGTCAAGGAAAAAAGGAAGATACGGAACCATGCTTGGAATCTTTTCCAATTTAAATCCTAAATATGATAATTATGTTTTTAGCGGGGTCATGGAGCATTCCACCAGAAAACTTTTTCATGCTGCAAAAGGTAAAGGAAGCTTCATTTTAATTAATGGAAAAGAAAAGCCAATCAGTTGCTCTAGCGCAAAGCATCTTATTAAAGGGAAAACAATAATATACGCAGATGAAGAATTTGATAAGAATAGGAATATCACGCTTATTCAAGATACGTTCCTATCTAAGTTAAAAGGCTACAAATACCTTAGCGCAACATCAAGTGCAGTTCATTATGTTGATTTAGCATCTGGAAAAGCAGATCTGGTGCTTGAGTGCACAAGAAAGAGAAACCTCGAGATCGCCACTGCCTACGGCTTAGTTACTGAATCCGGCGGTATAATGACAACACTTGATGGCATTAGTTTACAAAACAGAAGATATTTACAATTTGGGCAAAAAGAATTCCTCCCTGTGATTTCAGCTTCTAGCAAGGAGTTGGTCAAAGCGTTAATAATAAATTTGCGTGACTAGAGGAAATTGGTGGTCATAAGCAGAAATGATTAGGGGATTTTTTCTAGATTTCTTGTGTTGAAAAGATTTATAAAATTATCATCATTTCTCTCCTACATGACAAATAAAGATCTCAAAGAACCTTGCTGTGCGCTCAGAAAGGAATTTGAATCAAATAATATAACAGTGTATGAGTCTGACAATTTCTTTGTAATGCCTACGCTTGGTTCCATGGGAATTGAAGGCTATTTATTGATATGCTCCAAAGAACACTTCATTGGAGTTGGCGGGATGCCAGAGAAATATCACCGTGAACTAGAGGAAGTGCTTGACTTGACCAGAAGAGTAGTTTCAGAAACTTACAAGTCGGATGTTGTGGTTTTTGAGCACGGACCAAGGGTTGGCTGCTTTAGGGGAGGAGGCTGCCTGGATCACACTCATTTACACATTATGCCTGTCGCATTTAATCTCATGGAACCGGTTGCTTTAAGATTTTTGAATGCATTAAGCATAAAAGATTATTACAAAATAGAAAGGATTAGCGGCTTTGGAAAAATCTCAGATATATTTGAGAAACAACAATCCTCTTATCTATTTGTTGAAATGCCCGACAGGAAGAGGTACACGACAGAAGTTAATTTTGCGCTTCCCTCACAATATCTCAGGCAGGTAATCGCCCACGGCCTTGGAAAAAAAGACAGTTGGAACTGGAAAGAAAACCCTGACTATGAAACAATTCAAAAAACTCTTGACAGGTTGAAGGGCAAATTTTAAATTCTAATACTTATTTTCATAGAAAAGTATAAAAGCTCTTTAAAGCAATATGCTTTGAAATGTCAAAAAAGAGGTTGTTCAGCGCAGTTGCCACGCTTGTAGGCTGCATGATAGGTGCAGGCATCCTAGGCATCCCTTATGTAGTTGCAAAGGCTGGCTTTGTCACAGGACTAGTTAATATTGTAGTTCTTGGAGGAGTATTCCTGTTGCTTCATCTTTATCTTGGAGAAATTGCTTTGCGCACCAAGGGTAATCACCAGCTAACTGCTTATGCAGCAAAGTATACTGGCAAGACTGGTAAATATTTCATGTTCATAAGCATGGTTGTAGGAATTTATGGAGCATTGATTGCTTACATGATGGGAGGAGGTGAAGCTCTTGCAAGCCTGACTGGTTTAGATTCCTTGCTTTGCAGCGTCATCTTCTTCGGAGTATTGTCCTGGCTCGTATACTCTGGTCTTGAAGCCATTGAAAAATCAGAATCATTTGCAATGCCTATTGTATTTTTTATAGTCATATTAATATTTTTTCTTGCAATTTTCAGGCTTAACCCTGCTAATTTGTCAGAGTTCAGCTTTCCAAAATTATTCGTGCCTTACGGCGTGGTGCTGTTTGCATTCATAGGCACTTCTGCTATTCCTGAAATAAAAGAAGAGCTTGATAAAAATAAGAAGGGATTGAAAAAAGCGATAATAATCGGCAGCTTAATACCGTTAGTGGTTTATTTCTTATTCGCATTGTCAATAGTCGGAGTGCTTGGCAAAGGAACGAATGAGATAGGAGCGCTTGGCTTAGCAGCTATTCTGGGTAAAAAAATGGCTTTCGTAGGCGCATTGTTTGCCTTGTTAACAATGACTACATCATTCCTGGCACTAGGCCTTGCATTGAAGGAATTGTTTTGGTATGATTATGGCTTAAAAAAGAATACTTCATGGTTATTAGCCTGTTTCATCCCTTTTTTATTGTTCCTTTTGATAAAGCTCGGCAAGCTTGCCAATTTTGTTGCAATACTTGATATCGCAGGGGTAATAACAGGAGCAATTGTAGGTATTCTTGTTGTTGCAATGGTTATGAATGCAAAAAAGCATGGCGAGAGAAAGCCTGAGTACAGCATTCACATCAATAAGTTCATAGCAATCATCATCATTGTGATGTTCATACTTGGCGCCATCAACCTATTAGTCGGCGGATTATGAGAAAGTATCATCGAGGTTGAAAAAAAATGGGTTCTGTTTGGTTGGTGTTTGCTTTCCTTTCAGCCGTGCTCATAAGCGCTTCTAGCATTGTTGAGAAGAAGACCTTGCTAAAGCAGCATGCAATGGAGTTCTCAGCCACAGTATCAATATTTACTATGATAATAACATTGCCTTTCTTCTTCTTATTCCCAATAAAGCCTAGCGTCCCAACCATAATTATCATATATGTTGCTTCATTGATAGGAGCAGTTGCTTTCCTGCTCACGGCCAAAGCCATGAGGCACATAGCCATATCCATTACCAGCCCACTACTGGTTATAGCTCCTTTATTCACAGCAATATTAGCATCTATTTTTTTAGGAGAAAAAATCACCTTGCTCCAAGGCACAGGAATAATAGTTCTGGTAGGAGGGGCATACCTTCTTGAAAGCCATTCCTATAAAGCTTTGTTCGAGCCTTTCATTCATTTCGCAAAGATGAAGCACATTAGGGAGATATTTCTTGCCCTGCTACTTTACGGAGTAGGAAGCATAATTGATAAAAGAATAGTGGGCAGTCCAGTTGATGGCGGGTTAGGAATAAATGTTTTCTTCTACATAGCACTAGCACATTTCTTCACAGCAATAAACTTCATCCTGATGCTGCTCATCTTCCATGACGGGTTCAATGGAGTAAGCCATGGATTAAGGCATCATTGGAAGATAAGCCTGGCAATAGCTGTCTTGTTGGTGGGCAGCAGGCTTGCATTACAATACTCGCTCTCGCTTCCCGGCGTACTAGTAAGCCTGGTCATTCCCATAAAAAGGCTTTCATCCCTGGTTTCTACTGTTATTGGAGGAGGATTATTTCACGAAGAGCATGTTCTCAGAAGAAGTCTGGCTTGTCTTATAATGGTAATAGGTGCAGTGCTGTTGTTGCTTTAAAATTCATAAACCTTTAAAATAGTGATTTTCTCCATTAAAGCCATGCTATGCATCAAAGTGCCTATTAAGGAAGCAGAGAAGGCTAAGAAGGAGATAATAGCCAAAGGATTGTTTGACAAAGAACACCTGATCCTCAGGCAAAAAGGATTTGTTTATTTTCCCATTAAGAAAAAATTCAAAAATAGTTACAAAATTGTTAATAAGGCATTAAAAAAGATTTCATTACCAACTAATCTGAAGAATTCTCTTAAAAAAAAGCTTGACAAGGATGATTTAAAGATTCTGAAGAGATCCATGGACATCATCGGCAACATTGCTATTCTTGAGATACCTGCAGAGCTTGAGAAGAAAGAAAAAATAATTGCAGAAGAGGCTTTGAAGATTAACAAGAATATCAAGACTGTTCTTAAGAAAGGAAGGCATGAAGGAGTTTTCAGGATACAAAAGCTTGAGCACCTCGCTGGCATTAAAACCAAGGAAGCAGTTTACAAGGAGAACAATGTTGTCCTGAAGCTTGACGTTGAGCAAGTCTATTTCTCACCCAGGCTGAGCACAGAAAGGAAAAGGATTGTGGAGTTTATTAACAAAGCAGCAAAATCAGGAAAGCAAGAAAATGTTCTGGTGATGTTCTCTGGCTGCGCGCCTTATGTCTGCACCATCGCAAAAAACACTCCTGCAAAATATGTTTATGGCATTGAGATTAACCCTGTGGCTCACAAGTACGGCATTGAAAACCTTCGATTTAACAAGATAAATAATGCATTCTTGATTAACGAGGATGTGAAGACTGCGCTGCCTGGCTTTTACAAGAGAATTATCGGATTGAAGTCAGCAATTAATCCTGAGCAACTGCGAACCAGGATGAAAGAGAACCCTCTGATAATCGAGCTGCACACGTTTGGCAATGATTTCAGGGAAAACTTTGAGAGCTTGAAAAAGACAATCAAGCAATTGCAGCAAAAAGGCAAGAAAGTAATGGTTCACCAGCCTCTTGAAGCCAAGGAAAGCATGGACATGATAAGCCAGAATGCAAATACTGAGCTCTGCCAAAAAATGATTTCACTAATAAAAGAATTTGATGTCAGCCTCATAATTCATCCTGTAAACAGCAAGAGGAAAAGCGAGGAAAGCGAATCCATGGAAGAAGGAATGATTGAAAACATAAAAACCTTTAGTAAATACTATGATAAAATATACTTTGAGAACAACCACATCTTCCTCTTCTCAGCAAAAGAAAGCATTTTCAGGGTGATAAAAGCAACAGGGCTCAAGAACATGTGCATAGACACTTGCCACATGCTCTACCTCTACTCTAATCCAGAATGCTTTGAACTGATAAAGGAAATACAAAAATCCTGCAACACCTACTTTCACCTGAATGACTACAAAGATAATGTTCACAGCGGCAAGCTTTCAGAATCATCACGCCTCGATATTACAGGCATTCTGCCATTGGTTAATCTTGGCGTGACAGAGGTTAATGGCTCTGATGAAGTAAAAAATGAGGAGATGATATCATCCTGGCATTATCTAAGCAAGTTCCAGAAGACATTCGACAGGATACTAATGCCATTGCCAAAATCAGCAGCAGACTACCTTGATGTTGCGCTTGCAGCGAGCCATAAAGGGACGATAATACACTTCTATGACTTCCAGAAAGAAGATGAATTTGAGAAGAGCGTTGAGAAGATAAAGAAATCCTGCGACAAAGCAGGCAAGAAATTCAAGGTTCTTAACACAGTCAAGTGCGGGCAGAATGCTCCGAGGGAATACCGGATTTGCGTTGATGTTGAAATATTATAGAAAGCTGCCGCAACCTGCAACTGCACCGCAGACATTTATGTCAAGGTGCAAGGTTGCTGTGACGGGGGCTGCCCCCTTCGGGGTGGCACTGGCAGCTTTCGACTATTGTAAAGATTTAAATAAAGTTGTTTCTTTTCTATTATCGCGCAATGAAGAAGTGAACACCCACTGAGCTAACGCTATGAAGAACGGAAGTAACTTCTGAGCGCACATTAAAATTTGGAGAAATAATTCTTCATCTTGTCAACAGCTATTTCGATTTGCTTCATGTTGGCAGGATTGTTTATTTTTTTAGCCTCGGCAAAGATTTCTCCATAACTTTTGAACTCATTCATCCATTTCTGCTTCGGCAGCAGTGCAATATGAAAGTGCGAGGGATTAATCTTGCTCTCAATAATGTCTTCCCTGAAGAGCAGGTCAATGTATTTTATCTTGAGAATTTCTTTCATGCCCTTTCTTAGTTTCCATAGGACTTCAATAAATTCTTGTTTTTCTTCATTATTAAAATCAGCAAAGCCGACAATGTGCCTTTTGGAGCTTAGGACAAAGAAGCCGGGAACCGGGATTTCATAATCCTGCCTTATCTCAAAATGCTTGCCTTCGAAAACAACTCCGCCTTGAGTTTGAATTATTCCTTTTTGCAGCGCGCAGCCTATGCACTTGATGTTCTTCTTTTCTCCGTTAACAGAAGATATTGTAGGCATAATATCACTCTTTAAATGTTTATTTTCATCAAGTCCTTCGCAATGATTGTGTTCTTGAATATCATTTTTGTCTCTTCGAGCCGAGTCTCTGGTGATGCGGGATAGAGATGGGTGAGCAAAAGCTTTTTTACATTAGCACGTTTTGCAATTTCGCCGCATTCCCGCGGGATGAGGTGAAGCTTACATTTTTTATTATTCGGAAATGAGCATTCAAGAACAAGAAGATCTGCGTTCTTTGAGAATCGAATAAGTCTTTCATTTATGTCAGTGTCACCTGAGATAACCAGGCTCTTATTTTTGTGAATGAACTTAAAAGCCGTGCTGATGGGCGTATGAAGAGTGTGAATATTTTCAACAGCAAAATCATCAAACACCATCCTTTTCTTCATTTCCTTTACAATTATCTTGAAAGTATTGGGCTTTTTAGACATTTTTTCTATGACATTATAATAGAATTCTTTAAAACCCTTATAGCCTACTATGAGAAGATTTTTTTTCCTTACAAAACCAGGCGTCCACTTTAGCACCCATATCAGTGAAGGAAGCTCACATATATGGTCGACGTGCGTGTGCGTAATAAAAACCAGGTCTATGTCCTTGTAACTTTCTCCGGCGCGTTCTAACTGAAGGAGCGATCCTAAGCCGCAATCCACCAATATTTTCTTTTTTCCTATTTGTAAGAAATTAGCAGGACCATTCCTTTTCAGGCCTGGCACACAGGTTCCGCTTCCAAGAATAGTTAATTGCATAATAAAAAAAGTTATTTAAGAATATATAAACGTTTTGAATTTCAGATATCAGCCGAACATCTGCTCGAAGTCGTTGCTTTCTGCTTCTTCCTTCTTAATCTTGTCAATTGCGCAGAGGAAGTCGTGGTGCGTGACTTTCATCCTGTTATTCCTTATAGCGAAGTAGCCTGCTTCTGTGCATGTTGCCTTGACTTCTGCTCCTGAGAATCCTTTCATCTTCTTAAGAATGGATTCAACCTTAATACTCTTATCCAGGGTCATATTTCTTGTGTGTATCTTGAATATTGCTTCTAATCCTTTATCGTTAGGCAGTGGAACCTCAATTAATCTGTCTAGTCTTCCAGGCCTTATGACTGCTGGATCAAGTATGTCTAATCTATTTGTGCAGCCAATTATTTTTACATTTGCCAGTGGCTTGAACCCGTCGATTTCTGCCAGGAATTGCATGAATGTTCTCTGAACTTCTCTTTCGCCGCTCGTTCCGATGTCTACTCTTTTTGCAGCGAGAGCGTCAAGCTCGTCAATGAATACTATGCTCGGTGCTTTCTCCCTTGCCAATTGGAATATTTCTTTCACCAGCTTTGCTCCTTCTCCTATGAATTTCTGAACAAGCTCAGAGCCAACAATCTCTATGAATGTACTTTGTGTTGAGCTCGCAACTGCTTTTGCCAGTAATGTTTTTCCTGTGCCTGGCGGCCCATGCAATAATATTCCTTTGGGCGGATGTATTCCTACTTTCTTAAAAAGCTCAGGATTTTTGAGGGGCAGCTCTATTACTTCTTTTATCTCCTGAATCTGAGGCTCTAGCCCTCCAATTTCTGTCCATTTATCATCAGGCTTCTCCACAATCACAAACTTGTCAACATTAAAGTTCTTTGAGGAAACAACCTTGTCAATGATGTTAAGATTTCTCTGCTCTACCAAAACGCTCTCACCTGGCAAAAGGTTTTTTATCTCGCGTGAAATCCTGACGAGGAACTTGTTGCCGTTAGGCAAGGATATTAGTGCTCCTTTGTCAAGGACATCAATAACTTCCGCCATCATCAACGCGGGGCTCCTGAATCTCTCAACCTCTTCCCTCAGCTGGGAGAGCGTTTCCCTAAGAACCCTATTTTCCTCCTCTATTTCGTTGGCAGAGGTGGTGTATGAATAGAATGATGACCTCTTCACTTCCTCTTTAGTGTTCATAAGAAGCGCGAAATAGAGTTTGCTTTATAAACCTTACCATTACGCATTATTGACGACAAAATCGTTCAATTTCGCCGAAAGAATTTTTATTAGAAAAAAAATATTTAAAAAAATCTTTATTTTAAATTAAAACAAAAACATTTTTAAATTTACAAACAACATCTAATCTAATGAGTGAAATCACGCTGGCTTTCTTTATTAACTTCCTTGTTGCAATAGCCATGGGTGTGCTGGTTGGCTTGGAGAGAGAGTTCTCATTGCTTAAAGATAAGAAGGAAAGCTTCGGTGGCATAAGAACTTTCACATTAGTCTCCATTCTTGGCGCACTAGTCGGCTACCTTGCGTATCTTTACTCATTCTGGATTCTTGTAGCAGGCATTGTGTGCTTTGCTGTCTTTGCCATAGTATTTTATTTGGCTGAATCCCAGATTACCAAGAGCGTAGGAGCGACTACAGAAATCGCCAGTTTTGCCGTCTTCATGATCGGCGCAATGTGCATGGTCGGTCAGTTAAGGCTTGCTGTAATAAGCGCCATCATTGTCACACTCTTCCTATCGTTAAAAGGGCCTTTGCACACCTTTGTCCACAAAATGAATAAGGAGGATATTTATTCAACATTAAAATTTGCGATCATCGCTTTCATCATCCTGCCTTTTCTTCCTAATCAGGCATACGGGCCTTATAGCGTTTTTAATCCATATAAAATCTGGTGGATTGTCGTGCTTATCTCAGGCATTAGCTTCTTGGGTTATATTACAATGAAAATCGTGGGCACGAAAAAAGGCATTGGGCTAACTGGATTCTTAGGGGGCTTTGTTTCCAGTACTGCAGTCAGTATGAGCATGGCTAATACTTCCAAGACAGTAAACAAGATTGTTAATCCTTTTGTTTTTGCAATGGTAATTGCTTCATCCACTATGTTCTTCAGGGTGCTTGTCGTCATCAGCATATTAAACAAGTCGCTCCTTCCGAAGCTATTAATCCCGCTCATAGCCATGGGGGCTACAGGCGTAATTGCTGCGCTCTTGGTGTGGACTAGAAAGGAAAAGATTAGCGAAAAGGATAAGGATGTAAACATTCACAGCCCCTTTACAATGAAGCCTGCTTTGAAATTCGCAGTGTTCTTCATCATCGTGCTCTTCATAGCAAAGATCGGCTTGGAATACCTCGGCTCAAAAGGAGTTTATCTCTCAGCATTATTATCTGGTCTGGCAGATGTTGACGCCTTGGTTGTCAGCGTTGCAGAACTCGCCAAGGCAGGTAGCATAACAGCTAATGTTGGGGTGGTTTCTGTAGTGATTGCAGTCATCGTCAACACCATTGTCAAGGCAGGCATTGCCAACGTATTCGGAAGCTCAGAGTTCAAGAAAAAAGTTAACGTAATATTCGCAGCTATAATTGCCGTTGGCGCGATAAGCTTATTGTTTATCTAGTTCTGATTATAAAAAAAAGGAAACGTTTATTAAACTGAAATTCAAAAGAGAATATTATGGGGTTATTTACGCACCTGATAAGAGATAAAAAAACGCTTGGAAATGAAATTCTTACAGATGAGAATAAAAAAAATAGGATAAACACTTTTGATGAATATGTCTCCTCTTTTGAAATTAAAGAAGAGTTGGCAAAAAATTTCTCATTCAAGAACATAGATTTGACACTCAAGAGCCCTGAACTTTTTAATCGGGTTTTGAATCAAATTGCGGCGCTTATAACTGAAGAACTAGCAGAAACTAAAAATGAGGAGAAGCTAGACCGTGAAATTTTTTCTGACTTAAAAAGAATTAATTCAGAAAAAAGCAAGATGGAGCTTGCCGATATGACCCGCAAGATAGCTTATGGAAGACAAAAACAAGAAGCTATAATTGAATCGCTCAGAAAGATACATTCCATCCTAATTTTAGAGCTTCACACCATTACCCTGATGAGAAAAAAACCCGCTAACTTAAAAGAGGTCGCTCTGCATTTCTTTGAATTAATGTTTTTCAGGGAAGCTGCGCTTGTTAAGGTGTTCCAAGCAAAGTCTTTTCTTGAAGAAAACGCTGAAACCCATAAGATGATATTAAGCATTGCAAAAGCAGTAATCCTCGAAGAAGAATTGGAAGAAGAGATTATCAGAGAGGAGGATAAATTCGCAGATGAAATGGTAGAAAAAATGGGGTTTGAAGATTCAAAGAATCATTACAGAAAGCTTGGCGAAATGATTTATTTTGAGCTGATCGATCTTGCTGGGGCTCCTTTTAGGGAAAGTGAGTCTCTGATGAATGGGGTTGAAACTTTTGAAAAGCTTGTTCGAGATGAGCAATTATTGTATAACATAATTAAAAAAAACCGGCCAAAGTACCCTGACGCCAAAATAAGGGTGGCTGTTAGTGCTTTTAAGAGAGCGTGTCACCTAGGCCATTTTTATAACTTACAAGGAGCTTTTTTTACATAGAATTAACAGGGATAAACAAAAACTTGGCTGATAACAAGTGGTCTTATTTTATTGCCGCTTCAATCACATCAGGGTATACCACCCTTTTTGAACCGCCAGTTTTACAGTCGTATTCTCTATACTTCTCACCTGCGGCGGAGACTATTGTCGCATTCCCACTTGAAGGCAGGACAATTCCCAGTTTTTCTGGTTTAGAGCCAGTTTATTATATTTACAGGTCTTGTGTTATAGCACGCCAGTTCTGAGTGGTTATTATATGCCCACCGACAGCCTTGCTTATTTCTTTCCCGCTTTCGTTCTCACAAAAGAGGTCATACCTTGCCGCACTCCCGTCCTTTTCCAGTTCGAAATAAACTGTTGATATCTTTGCCGCTTTGTTTTCAGGGGCTTCACGCGGAGTTACCGATTTCAAATAAAGTTTAACTCTGGCTGTTATGACGTCCTGGATCTCGTATATTTGCTCCATTTTTCTCGTGTGATGAACCTCGCTCTTGTAAGGCGAGAACTGGTCGCAAATATATTTTCCTCTCTTGTCATCAAGGATATAAAAACTCCTCTGATAATTGATCGCGGTTTTACTTCCAATGCTGCCCGAACAGTAATAAATGGACTTATACGCGCCATCTGTCAAAACTACCGAGATACCTCTTTCAGGATCATGATAGACATCAATGGGATGTTCATAAAGGACGTTGTTTTTAGCATCCGTATCATTATTTAAGCTGATTATCTTATCCAGCAATTTCTCTAACCCGTCACAAGAACCCGGCGTCTTCGATTCTTGCTCCCAGTCTTCTCCAGATAAAAGGTCTTTCATCTTCATCACCTCTTTTTTTGCGCTTTAAGCCCGCCCGGCTTTTTGTTCTTATTACTACCTAATAGTAATACAAATATATAAACTTATGTTGTCTGCTTTAGACATCAACATAAGAAGATTTAAATATTAAAAGACGCAACCTTAGAAGAGCATGGAATACGAAGAGCTCAGGCGGCTGGGATGGAGCGAGAATGAGATCAGGGTCTATATTGGAGTGCTGGAGCTTGGCAGCGCAAAAGTAGATGCCATATCAAAAAGGATGCCGCTGCCAAGAACGACCATCTATGGAATATTGAAATCCCTCCTTGAGAAGGGCACAGTGTCTTATGTCATAAAGTCAGGAGTGAAATACTTCACCGCCATAGACCCGCGAAGGCTGGTGTCGATACAGGAAGAGAAGATTGGAGCGCTGAAAAGAATCCTCCCTCAGCTCGAAATAATAAAGCAGACTGTCGGTGAAAAGCCCACTATAGAGCTATATGAAGGAAAATCTGGAGTGAAAACTATATTTGAGGACATGCTCAAGGCAAAGCAGGCAATCTGCGGATACGGAAACACGCAGCTGATGTCGGATCTGCTTGAGCACTACGTCCCGAATTATGTCAATAGGAGGATTGACGAGAAGATATTTTTCAGATTGATAACAGAACTTTCAGACAAATCTAAACTGATGCGAAAAGAGGATAAAAAGGCGCTTAGAGAGACCAAATTCATAGAAAAGCTAAAAGAGACTACAAACGCAACCTATATTTACGGAAACAAGGTCGCAATCATAACGCTGCTGAAAAAAGAGCCGATAGGAATACTAATAGAGAACGAGGAAGTGCAGAAATCACAAAAGGTAATATTCGAGATATTATGGGATGCTGCGCTAAAGAAAGGATGATGTGGATTTTTCTCATTTGGTTCAGAACATTCTATAAATTTCAGCCCACCTCAAGATAGATGTGGAGCTGGGAAAAACATTATACGTCACCAACAGGAAGGATTGGCGCCCTTGGCTTTCTAAGAATAATGAAGAAAAGTTTGCCCAGAGATTCATTTCCAGAAGAAAGGGAAAAAAAGATTTTTTCATCACTTTCAGACAGCAAGTTTTCCTTTCTTCATCATCCAGAGCTTTTTCTCCTTTTCCCTGCCTTTTCCCTTTTTAATCCCGTAGATGTCGAGCTTCTGCTCTTTTGCATTAATAACAATATCATAATGGTATACTGAAGCCCGGTCATCTTCAAAGCCTGAGCCCAGTGCTATGTGCATCATGCCGGCTATCTTCTCATTAACAATCAAGTACTTGCACAGTTCTGCTGTCGGGTTGGTATTAATTGCGAATTCTCCGATGTGGTTGAAGTTGGCTTTCTTGAGGTTGATAATCTCCTGAGGCAAGGACTTGCTCTTCTCCTGCTTCAGCAAGACTTTCATGGATTCATTCTTCTTCTCATTAATCTTCTTGATGATGTCCTTTGGCCCGCTTATTATCTTGTAGCCTTTCTCATCGCACTTTACGATAAGGGGTTGCTTTGAGTTGAGAACATAGCTCTTATCAATGCTTATAACGACGTCCCCGTAAAACGTTCCTTTCATCCATTCTGGCGACAAGAACATTTCACCGCCGGGAATATTGGCGTAAGTTCCTGCCTTTATGCCTTTCTTCAGGTAATTGGGGTCGAGCTTCCACCTCACATCCACATCTGAGTTCAGCGCCAGGACATGAGACTTGTTTTTCCTCAGAAGGTTAACTTCTAAGTTGGTTTTTGCTGACTCCACAAATATCCTGTCAGACTTATTGGCTAATCTTATCAATGCATCATTCTTTTTCTTCATCTTAAGCCAGTCAATGCAGCAGCTGCTGATGTAAATGTCGAGCGGAAGAGTGTCTGTGAACGCAATCCTGCACCTGGGCGAGCGGGGATCTACCTTGGTCTGAGGATACCATGGTAGTTGGTAGATTATTCCTCCTGGTGAGTCCCATCTTGATTTCTTGTTAGGAGTAGGATAACCTATTGTCTCTCCAAAGATGTGCTTTCCAGGATAGCCTTCTCCCTTTATTGAGAATGAAACATCATTGGTGCTGAACCTGTCAAGTTTTAGAAGAGTAGATAGCTTCTTGAACTTCTTGAAAACAGGCTCATCAATATCTTTTTCAAGCTCGCAGCCAAGAAGCGTGGCTGCTAATTCTCCTATTCTTTCAGAAGGCTCGAGCATGGTCTTCTTTGAAGTATAGGCTGATAAAGGCTTTTTCTTTGCATAGCAAGTCAGCCACATAGTCCTTGCGATTGCATATGAGTCAAGGTAATCCTCCAGCGGGTATTTTGCAGCTTTATCCTTCCATATAAGATCAAACCCAAGCCCTGCCTTCTCGCTCTTCTTCAGGTTATAAACCTGCTTCCATATAACCTTGCCTGTTTCGAGTAATTTATCCCACCTGTACTTTCTGAACCATTCACTCCTGAACTTCAATGGGAAATCCCCGTTAACAAGGAAATCTTTTTTCATATCAAGAATAAAAACATCAGGCTTCCTGAAAATCTTCCTGATTTCTCCCTTGGCTTTCTTGTCAGCCTCTGCAATAAAGTCATTCAACGCAATGGTTTTCTCATTCTTAACTCCTTTCTCCAAGCCGTCAAAAACCTCCCAGACATCCATTAGTGCTTCCAATGCAGGAGACTCCATGTCAATGCCTCTCACAGAGAGTTCACATCCAAGATTGTGCAAAGCCCTGCTAAGAGGAGCCATTGAGAAGAAAGCCTGCTCATTATGCGCGTCAAAAACAATGAGGACTGTCTTCTTCCTGAAATTCTTCAGGTTCTGCTGGTAATAGTTAACTGCGTTGTTAAAAGCATTAAGGTTGTACTTCATGAATATGAGAACTAAGAGCATATGTTAATAAAGGTTATGGTTTTACGCAGATTAATTTTTTACTGCTCTTCGTCAATACTTCTTTCTTCTTTCCCAGCAGCAGAACATCATCTTCTATTCTTATTCCTATTCCTGTCTTCTGGTTGTAATAGCCTGGCTCTATGGTGAACACATCATTCTTTACGAGTGCGTCCTTTGATTTCCCAAGGCTTGGCTTTTCATGTATTTCCACTCCTATTCCGTGCCCTAAGCCATGGATAAAGTATTTTGCGTCATCGCCGAATAATTTCAGGGAATGTTTGTAAAGCTTTTCAGCTTCTAATCCTATTTTTGCTTTTGCGATGCAGGCTTCCTGTATCTCAAGAACCTTGTTATAGATTGCTTTTTCCTTTTCGCTCGGCTTGCCAATATATACTGTCCTTGTCATGTCTGAAAGGTATCCTTTGTACTTAACCCCAAAGTCCAATACCATAAAGCCTCTTTTTAATTGCTTGGCATCCGGCACATGGTGCGCAACTACTGCATTGCTTCCGCTGGCTACTATTGGCTCGAATGAAATCCCGTCCGCAAGCTCCAGTGCCTTTATCTTGATGAATGTCATAATGTCTTTTTCTGTCTTAAATTTGCTGAAGTTTTTTAATATCAGAGAGAATATCTTGTCAGTCACCTTGCAGGCAGCTTTAATCCTCTTAATTTCATCTTCTGTCTTGCTCTGCCTTAAATCTGTAAGGAATTCTGAGCAGTCTGCCAGCTCGAAATGTTTTCTTAGGAATGATTTCTGCTTCACCAGCAGGTTATTATTATCAATGCCAGCTCTCTTTATCCTGTTCTTCCTTGCAAAAGCCTTGAATTCTTCCTTGAACTTGTTCCAGTGCACCACCTTAAAGCCTGAAAACTTAGGCGAATAAAGCAGAGAGAGAAACAAATAATTGCCTTTCTTTGTCAAGAACATCATGCCGTGCTCAAATTCCTCACCGACAAAATAATTAAAATTAGGGGACTTGTTGAACAACACAATAGCATCAAGCTTTTCTTTTTTCAGATATTTCTTGACTTCAGGGAGTTTCATGAAGCTTGTAAGGATGCGTGAATATATAAATTTAATTTAAAAGAAAAGTATATAAACTTATATTTTTAAGAAAAAAGATATGATTCAGACCAACTATGGTTTAAGAAGCAAAGGCTCTTCCAGATTTGTCGTGGTTGCGCCCCATGCAGCAGGGGATGATTTAAGGACAAAAGAAATCGCTGAGGAAATTGCCCGGCAATTGAATGCTTCTTTAGTGGTCAATAATAAATACATTAAGCCTTCTAATTCAAATGCTGAGGCAAAGCCGCATCTTGTAGAGGATTTTAATAAGCTCTCGTGGTCTTCAGGCCAACAAAAATATTTATGGAGCAAAAAACATCCTCATATGAAGGAATTCTATGATCATGTCAAAGAATTTGCAGAACACGCCCGCTCATACGGCGACGGCAGGGCAATCGTGGTCTATATCCATGGGGCGGGGGATAATTCTGAAAAAATAGGAATTGATATTGGATTTGGCGCTAAATATCATCAAGGCAGGTTAAAGGGAACGCAAGGGAGAAGCGACAGGCATCCTGCAGCTGGAAACAATACTGGCGTCTTAAGAGCTAATAGAGAGGATATTGAAAAGCTAAAACAAACATTAGAGGAACGTCTGTCTGATGATCATAATCTAAAAGTCGGTGTGGGGGAGAATTTTGCAGCTTGGTCTAGGCAAGACGGCGTTCAGTATCACGCAGGAACAAGCGATCACTCTTTCCAGCTAGAAATTTCTTCATTCTTACGAAAAGATGCAAATACGAAATACACTGCAAAACTCATTGCTGATGCGCTCAAAGCAATATATGAACCTGTTGAGCACTAATAATCTTTCTTTATCCGCGCTGAATAACAAAAGCTGAGGCTTTTGAATCCGCTGGCTACACCACTGGACATCTTAGCGTAAGCCTTATAAACTAGTTCTTTAAGTCATTTCATCTTATCATGATTGCTGTTAGTCTGCTCTCTAGCTATGATTATTGTCCTAGAAAGCTTTTTCTTGAGCATGTTCTTAAGCTTGCAGTTGTTCCAAGGGAAGCTGTTGTCAAGGGCAGCGTTAGGCATGCTGTTCATGAGCGGGCTAGCAAGGCAGAGGCTGAGCTTGTTAAGAGCATTAAAAATGAAATCAATCATGTAGAACTGATTGAGAAGTATAAGAAGCTTCACTCAGATGTTCTCAAGGATACTATTGTCAGGAATAAGAGCAAGCTGGCAGAAGTAAAAGTTTCTCTTACAGAACTCTTTAAGGAAGCATGGCCTCGAGTCTTACAGGAGTCTCAGCAAAAGGCTCTTAACCTGCACGAGTTCATGAAAAAGAACAAAGTCTTTGGAGAGGAATTGTGGAAGATGCTCAGCCCAAAGATTGAGTCAGAATATTATGTTGAATCTGAAGATTTAATGCTTAAAGGAGTTATTGATCAGCTAGAAGTTTATGATAACAAGCTAGTTAAGGAAGTTGTTCCTTATGAGCTCAAGACCGGCTCTGCTCCGAAAACAGGTGTGTGGCCAGGTCATAAGCTGCAGGCAGGCGCTTATATCATGCTGTTGGAGAAGAACAGGTTCTTTGTAAGAGAAGCTTTTGTCAAGTACCTCGACATAAACGAGGCTCGCCACGTCATGATGAACCCTTTCCTTGAGAAGCACGTGCTCCAAACCAGGGATTCCATTATTGAACTCTTCCAGGGAAAGGATTTGCCTCTGATTTGCGACAATAAGAAGAAGTGCTCTTCCTGCAGCCTCAAGGAGCAGTGCTGGAATGAAAAATTTATAAAAGAAAAAATGGTATTTTTATCCTGATTTCTAAAAAAGAAACATTTATATTATTAAAGTTATCTCTTAAGAGTGGTAAGGGGGTAAAGCATGGCTGTTGAATCAAAAACGCTCGAAAATATTTCTTTATGGTACAAATACAAAACAGAAGTCTGGACTAAAGAGACTCCTCAGACGGCAACGGTTCATAACATCATGCGAGTTCTCAGAAGCATACATCACCTAGATGGATTGGCTTATATCAGCACGCCAATAACGTCTGGCAAGTACATGTACGAGCAGAAATATGAACGCTTAGGCAGGTTTCAATGGACAAAAGAAACTGCTAAGAAGATAGAAACTGAGATTAAAGAAAAGTCTTTTGCATATAATTACCACGAAGGATATAATTTCCTTGAGAACCTTGAGAAGCGTGTAAGTATCCCTATAATTTTTCCTGCCGAATTATCTCCTGCAAGGCAGGAATGGGAGCAGGCACATTTCCAGGCATTGTGGCTAAGCATTATTTCTGAAATGGCTACTGAAGTTCATATGAACGAAGATTGGGAGTACAGCAACGGATGCTCTGAAGAATTTGTTCATACAATGCAGCTCCGTCTAGGACTGCCAAAGCACAAGAGCATTGCATTTTACAATACTAAAGAAACAGAAGAAAACAACAGGGAGCGAATGAGAAACATAAAAATATATGATTATGCCGGGGCCGTGTTATCATTAGAAGACGGCATTCACTTAATTGAAAAATCTGTTGCGTGGATCAGAACTGCTGGCTTTAAAACAGATAAGCTAGACCGCTGTATAATAGCACTGGCTGAAACCAGCTCTTTGCTTGAAAAAGGATTTTATCAATAGATATTAACTTGTTTTTTTGAAAAAGCTTTATAAAACACTAAAAATTCTTATTCTCAAAAGGGCCCGTGGTCTAGCGGCTACAACAAAAGAGCAAGCTCTTTTGAGCTTCCGCCTTTTGCGCCGTAAATGATCCCACCTTCACATAATAGCAGATAGATTCTGCTCTTTGAATGCGGTGGTGGTCGCCAGTTCAAATGGCTTTTGCAAAACAGCAAAAGCTCGTGAAAGTCTGGCCGGGCCCATTCATTTTCCTTCTTATTTTCTTATTTCTACTTTGCAGAGTAACATAACTTATTTAAAGGGTAAAAAAAAAGGTGGTTAAATGGTTAATTTTGCTGATTTATCTGTGGCTTATTTCAGCATGGAGATAGGAATGAACCCAGATATACCTACTTATTCTGGAGGATTGGGCATTCTTGCAGGAGACACTTTGCGCAGCTGCGCAGACCTGAAGCTGCCCGTCGTCGGAGTGACTCTGCTTTACAAGAAAGGCTATTTCAAGCAGGAGCTGGATGCTGATGGCAATCAGGTAGAGCATGAGATGAATTGGGACCCTTCTGCTTTCCTTCATCCAATGCCACAGCAAGCAGAAATAATGCTTGAAGGCAGACGAGTCATGATAAAAGCCTGGGTTTATAATCTTATGGGTAGCACAGGACGCATAGTGCCAATAATTTTTCTTGACACTGACTTGCCTGGAAACTCTGATTATGATAGAAGAATAACTCAGTATCTTTATGGTTTTGATGAGAAGTACAGGCTGGCTCAGGAAATAATATTAGGCATCGGTGGAGTAAAGATGCTTGAGAGCATTGGGTGCTGCAACATTCAGAAACACCACATGAATGAAGGGCATTCTGCAATATTAGCATTAGAGCTTTACAAACGATACTCACAAGCTGATGAGCCGATAGAAGAAGTAAGGAAGAGATGCGTCTTCACAACCCACACGCCAGTGCCCGCGGGCCATGACCAATTTCCAAGGGAATTAGCAGAGCACATGCTCGGAGAAAATATTCTGCCTGATATACGTGAGGAATTGTACATCAACAACAAGCTCAACATGACTTATCTGGGGTTAAGGTTCAGCAAGTTCATCAACGGAGTTGCAAAAAAGCATGGCGAAGTATCAAGGAACATGTTCCCTGGCTATCATATAGAATCAATAACAAATGGAGTGCATTCATACTACTGGATTTGCGAATCTTTTCAGAAACTATTTGATAAATATCTTCCTGGCTGGGAATATGACCCTTTCAGCTTGAGGTATGTTCTTGGCATTCCAAAGGAAGAAATCTGGAGTGCTCATCAGAAGGCAAAGCAGCAACTCATTGGCTGGGTTAATAAGCACTACAAAGCAGATATGAAGGAAGAAATTTTTACCATAGGATTCGCAAGGAGAGTAGCTACTTATAAGCGAGGAGACCTGCTCTTCTCTGATATTAAATGGTTAATGAAAATTGCAGAGAAGTTCAAAGGCATTCAGATAATATATGCAGGAAAAGCCCATCCAAAAGACACCGCTGGCAAAGAGCTTCTTAAGAGAATAATAAGCAAGATGCAGGAAGTCAGCCACAAAATAAAGGTTTGCTATGTGAAAAATTATGACATTGCAACAGCCAAGCTCCTTGTGTCTGGCGTTGATCTCTGGCTTAACACTCCTCAAAGGCCTCAGGAAGCTTCAGGCACTTCTGGAATGAAAGCAGCACATAACGGAGTGCTTCATTTCTCTGTTCTGGACGGCTGGTGGCTTGAAGGGCATATAGAAAACATTACTGGTTGGAGCATAGGAGCTCATCCTAATGATTCAAAAGAAAATGTTCCTGAAGAAGATGCAGAGGACATGTACACCAAGCTAGAATACATCATCATCCCAAGGTTTTATGAGGAGCGTGACAAATGGGTTGAGATGATGAAGCACGCCATAGCCATTAACGGCTCATTCTTTAACACCCACAGGATGGTGCAGCAATACGTCTTGAATGCATACTTTAAGTAGGGGAAAAAAGTCGCCGCCTGGGCCAAGATGTGAGCGAAGCGGATTAATAATTTATTACAGCAGGAACTGATTTTCCATTAATTCAAACTTGATATCTAAAAAATTTGCAGAGCTCGCGGTCAAGATGAATTTTTGAAAGAAGCTCTACAACGCCCAAAAAAGAAATATTTATAATATGATGAATTTGTTTTTTCTTGCCATGAACGATGAGAAAATTATCCAAGTCAACAAGCTGAGTAAAAACTTCAAGGATATTAAGGCAGTTAATAACATCTCATTTGAAGTCAGGAAAGGGCAGATATTTGGTTTTCTCGGGCCTAATGGTGCTGGCAAGTCCACAACCATAAAGATGCTTACCACACTATTGCACCCTAACAGCGGAGAGATTATTATCAACGGAAAAAACCCTGTTAAAGAGCCTGATGCTGTAAGAAAAGCCTTTGGCATAGTATTCCAGGATCCGAGTCTTGATGATGAACTAACAGCATGGGAGAACATGGAGTTTCATGGAGTGCTTTACAGCATTCCAAAGCAGATTCGAAGGCAGAGGATTGAGCAGCTTCTAAAGATTGTAGAGCTTTGGGATAGAAGGAAGAGCTTTGTCAAGCATTATTCTGGCGGCATGAAGCGAAGATTGGAAATAGCACGCGGGCTGCTCCACCACCCTAAAGTCTTATTCCTTGACGAGCCTACTCTCGGGCTGGATCCGCAGACAAGGAATAATATCTGGGAGCATATCAAGGAGCTTAACAAGAAAGAGCAGGTCACTGTTTTCTTTACAACGCATTACATGGAAGAAGCAGAGAGAATAGCAGATTATATTGTTATCGTTGACCACGGAAGAATAATTTCTCAGGGCACTCCTTCTGAGCTTAAGAAGAAAACCAAGACAAAGAACCTTGAGGACGCTTTTATCAAGCTCACAGGCAGAAAGATAAGAGAGGAAGAAGCTAGTAGCATGGACAACCTTAGAATGAGGAGAAGGGTTTGGGGGCGCAGGCAGAGATGAAAACAATTTATATCCTCTGGTTAAGGCAGCTCAAAAGGTATTTTCGCTCTAAATCAAGGATTATAGGCTCATTGGGTCAGCCAATACTATTCCTTGTTGCTTTGGGGTTTGGTTTCGGTCCCATATACGCCAAGGCCGGCGGAGGCAATTATATCCAGTTCCTGACACCAGGAATTATTGCAATGAGCACATTATTCACAGCTACTTTCATGGGCATTGAGCTTATCTGGGACAAGGAATTCGGGTTTTTGAAAGAGACCATGGTAGCCCCGGTTTCCAGAATTAAGATAATGCTCGGCAGGACTCTGGGGGGAGCAACAGTTGCTGTGCTGCAAGGATTGATAGTGTTTGTGCTCTCACTGATTATAGGTTTCAGGCCAGTAAACTGGCTCATGGCTCCTTTAGCAATGGTATTCCTCGCCTTGATTGCAATAATATTCACAGCGCTCGGCACTGCCATAGCATCAAAAATGGAGGACATGCACGGATTCCAGTTGATTGTGAACTTCCTTATCATGCCATTATTCTTCTTGTCGGGCGCAATATTCCCTCTCAACGGAGTTGCGAGCGGCATAAAATATGTTGTTATGATTAATCCGCTGACTTACGGGGTGGACGGGCTTAGGGCGGCGCTCACCAATGTAGGAACCGGAGTTGGAATATTGGGTGACCTGGGAATATTGCTCGGCGTAGCAATTGTCTTGGTAGCCATCGGCGGCTATCTTTTCTCAAAGGTTGAAATATAGTGTAAAAGCAATAAATCCGGAATAGAACTTGGCAATATCTCAAACCCTTACTCTCAGTCTTTTCACGTGCGGGCTTGCCTGCCAGAGCTTTTTCTTGTTCTTCCTGCCGGCTCTGACTATCGCCCCCCTGTCTTTTAAATCCCTTATTCTTAAAGCTGCTGTGGAGTCAGAAACATTGAACTCTTTTGCAAGATCTCCTACTGTTTTTGAGCCTGTCATGAGGAATATGAGCCAGTCCTGCTCGTCCTTGCTGAATCTCTTCTCAAATGCTTCTAATCTTCTCTTCTTATCTTCCTTTTCCAAGTATATGTAAGCATCGACATTGACTTTCTGCAATTCAAGAATTTCTTTGGCGCCCCAGTAAGTCACCATGTAAGTCTTGTTAACCAGCAAGGGATTGTTGTCTTTGAATTTCCTGTAATGAAAGTCAAATATCATGTCAGCGTACTCGAGCAGCTTTCTCGGGTTGCCATCTGCGCAAGCAACCAGTAGGTTAAGTGCTTCATTGTGCAATTTATTATAATAATTAGTCCACCTGGTCTTTAATCTTAAGTTTAGTATCTCCTTCATCTCCTCATCATCAAGGGTTGGGAGCTCAATAACCCTGTTGCCCAATCTTTCCTTGAATGCAGGAGTCACATTCTTGAAGTATTTGCTAATCTGGGCTACAACAATGCTTTTTATCTTCTTATCATTAGGATTCTCCCACTTAGCCCTGGCATCAAGCACTATGTTCTTGTCAGTTGCCTGAAACTCATCAATTATTAAGACTGGAGTCTTGGAAGGGAACTCTCTCAAAGTCAATCTGTCAAAGAAATTCCTTTTCTTCTTAAGTTCTTCCTCAAGATTAAAGTTTCTTGGCAGTTCCTGGGCATCGAGATAAACAAAGCTATGGTTCTTCATGTTCCTCTGAACTCTTGTAAGCAATGAAGACTTGCCAGAGCCTGTCAAGCCGTTTAGAAAACAAATCTCTCCCTTTAGAATATGATTCACGAGCTGCTCTTCCTGGCGCTCTAAGCCTATGAGTAACGGGCTGGGCCTCACATCTAATGGGTTTTCCTTGAACCCTAGCTGCTCATACCACGGGCTCATAAACCATTTATTATTCGGCTCTTATATAAATTTTACCTTTCACAAGGAGAATACGCAGGAGAAAAATTTTTTAATTCACAAAAACAGCCAACAATGCTTGATTTCTCTGTCTGGGTTCTTATAAGTGTTCTCTAAATCAGAATATATTTTCCTGCATGTTTTATCATCGAAATAGAGAATTGATGAATATTTGCTTCTGTATGCTTGAGAAAATTTTTTCTTTTCATAAAGAAATCCAATCGCCCCGTAGGAACCAAAAACCAAACTCTTTGCTCTTTCAATAATGTTCGGTCTGTTTCCATACTGGTTGCTTTTATCTGGAAAAGCTAAATCTTTGCTAGCTATCAGGTGGATTGTATAATTATCCAAAGTGAATGTCACCTGATATTGCCTGGTCCATTCTGTAACATCTTTCGGAAAAGGGTTTTTTCTTACCTCTGCGGCGTTTATCTCGAATATGAGTTTTTCTAGGGAGAAATCTGTTTTTCCTGGAATGAGATTCTCTATTTTTTCTTCGTGTCGTTTCATAAATTCAGCAAAGCCAGCCACATTTATAAATTTTTTGTTACTTATGAGTGAAATAATAACTATGATAAAAAAGTTAGCCTGTCGTGACACCCATTGATTAATGCCGACCAAACAAAAATCTTAATCAACTACTCAAAAAGAGCAAACTTTAAATATGCGAAGCGATTTAGAGGAGATAAGAATTTTATGATTAATGTATAGGAGGGATTATTATGGCTGAGGAAGACAAGAAATTTTCAAAGCAAATCATTGGCAAATTAGTGGTTTCAAAGACCGGAAAGAGGTTTGGAGAAGTAGGCGATATTGTGTTTGAGACCAGCTCAGGAGAGCTTATCCACATGGTATTAAGGAACCCTACAAGCTACACAGAGAGATTAGAGCTTGAAAGAACCAAGGAAGGAGAGCTTCTCATACCTTTCAGCGCAGTCATGGCAGTAGGCGACTTTGTCGTCGTAGCTGAAGAGGATATTGTCTAAATTATTTTCAAATTATTATTCCTTCTAACCTTATTTTTCATAATATTTATATCTGAAAGCAAAATAGCTTTTAATTAAAGAGGAAATAAAAATGAATGAGCGCATAAAGAAGTTAAGGGGGCAAAGCCTGAATGCAAAGCCTCATATTGATCTTGAAAGAGCACTTTTATTGACAGAATTCTATGAGCAAAGCAAGGATGAGAAACTATCTGTTCCTGTAAAGAGAGCCAGGGCTTTTGATTACATATTGAAGAACAAGACCGTCTGCATCAATGACGGCGAGCTTATAGTAGGTGAGAGAGGCTCTGCGCCTAAAGCAACTCCTACTTATCCAGAGCTCACAGCTCATAGCTTGAGAGACTTTACCATACTTAACTCAAGGGAAAAGATTCCTTTTGCAGTAAGCCCTGAGACAGAAAAAAAGCAGGCAAATATTGTTCTTCCTTTTTGGTACGGCAAAACCCTCAGGGACAAGATCTTCAGCGAGATGACTCCTGAATGGAAGGATGCTTATGAGGCGGGAATATTCACAGAGTTCATGGAGCAAAGAGCACCAGGCCATACTGTTCTTGATGACAAGATTTACAAGAAGGGAATGCTTGATTTCAAGAAGGAGATTAATGAAAGCATAACACCAGAATATCCTTATGCAAAAGAGAAAAAAGAAGAACTCAAAGCCATGAGCATTGCTGCTGACGCAATAATTGCTTATGCCTGGCGCTACGGCGATGAAGCATTAAAGCTTGCATCAAAAGAGACTGATCCTGAAAGGAAGAAAGAGCTTGAGAAGATAGTTGAAACCTGCTCATGGGTGCCTGCTCATGCACCAAGGAATTTTCATGAAGCACTGCAGTATTACTGGTTCGTGCATTTAGGAGTTATTACTGAGCTTAACACCTGGGATTCATTTAATCCTGGCAGATTAGACCAGCATCTTTATCCTTTTTACAAGAAAGGATTGGAAGACGGAACATTAACAGAGGAGAAAGCAATAGAATTATTGCAGGCTTTCTGGATTAAGTTCAACAACCAGCCAGCACCTCCAAAGGTCGGAGTGACTGCTGAGGAGAGCGGAACATACACTGATTTCTGCCTGATAAATGTTGGCGGATTAAAAGAAGATGGCTCTGACGCAGTCAACCCATTAACTTTCAAGATACTCGATGTTATCGAGGAGATGAGGCTTCTCCAGCCGAGTTCCATGGCTCAGGTCAGCAAGAAGAACCCTGATGCTTATTTGCGCAGAGTGCTGAAGATTGTCAAGACAGGCTTTGGCCAGCCAAGCATATTCAACACTGATGCGATTATCCAGGAGATGCTGAGAGCTGGAAAGAGCATCGAAGATGCGCGCAACGGAGGGGCAAGCGGCTGCGTAGAAACAGGAGCATTTGGAAAAGAAGCTTATATCTTAACAGGCTACTTCAACCTGCCGAAAATACTTGAGATAACGCTTAATAACGGATTTGACCCAAGGACGCAAAAACAAATTGGCTTGAAGACAGGAGAAGCTTCTGAATTCAAATCATTTGATGAATTATTGCAAGCCTATGAAAAGCAAGTCAATCATTTCATTAATATAAAGATGAAAGGCAATGATGTCATAGAGAATATTTATGCAAAAGAAATGCCTGCACCGTTTTTATCAATACTGATTGATGACTGCATAAAAAACGGCAAGGACTACAATGAAGGAGGAGCGAGGTACAATACTAGCTACATACAAGGCGTTGGGATGGGAAGCATAACAGACTCCCTTGCCTCGATAAAGTACAATGTTTTTGATAGGAGAAAAATAAGCATGGATGAGTTAATCAAAGCACTAAAGAAGGATTTCAGTGATAATGAAGAATTAAGACAAACTTTTTTGAACAAGACGCCAAAATACGGCAATGATGATGATTATGCAGACAATATAATGAAAAGTGTATTCTGGATATATTATTCTGCAATTGACAACAAGCCCAACCAGAGAAACGGCAAATACAGAATTAACTTATTGCCTACCACTGTGCATGTTTATTTCGGAAAAGTAACTGGAGCATTGCCTGACGGCAGAAAAGCTTATGAGCCATTATCAGAAGGAATATCTCCGGTGCAAGGAGCAGACAGGCAAGGGCCGACAGCAGTATTCAAGTCTGCAGGCAAGATGGACCATGTCCGAACAGGAGGAACCTTGCTCAACCAGAAATTCACACCGAGCTTACTCTCTGATGAAGCAGGAATGAATGGATTACTGAACCTTGTACGCTCTTATTTCAAGATGGACGGCCATCACGTGCAGTTCAACGTCGTAAGCGCAGACACGCTCAGAGAAGCACAACAGAGCCCTGACAAGTACCGCGACCTAATCGTAAGAGTAGCAGGCTACAGCGACTACTTCTGCGACTTATCACCAGCCCTGCAGAACGAGATAATCAGAAGGACAGAGCACGACGGATATGAATAAAAAGCACAAATCATCTCTTATCATAATATAATCGGTTTATTGTATTTTCAAGATACTGCGCATCTTCTTTAGCTTTTTTTATTTCCTCTTTTCTTATGCTAGAAGAATAAAAGCCGAAGAGCGACATTATCAGGGATATCACTACCACACCAACGAGGTATCTCAAAGAAGAAACATTTGTAACTTTATGCGGTAAAAAATACGATGTCAATCCAGCCCCAAGCAGTCCTGTGCCTAAAGGATTGACAATAAGGTCTACGACAGAAGAAAAAGCATTTTTAATTGGATTCTTATGATGAGGCATCGTATTTAAAAGCTCGTATGAAAGAAGATCGCTTATTTCTCTGACTTTAGAATCGTGCTTCTTATCCGGAAACACTGGCAAGTAATTTCTTATCCCTTTATATTTCTTGACTATATCATCAATTTTTTCAACAGGGCTTAATTCTTTTCGAATCACTTTATCAAGAGCAGGGCATTCTTTTCTTTTTTGCTCCAAATATTCAAATTGATCTTTATCCAGCGCCTCATGATTTATTTTATGTGATTTATTTTTAAGAGAAATGAATGCGTAGCCGATGGCAGTGGTTTGAAGATCCGATACGACAGTCATAAAAAAGAAGGATTGCTCTTAGATTTATAAATATTACCATTAGCGAGAGAATACAAATCTCAGCAGAGGTTTCAAATCTATTTATCAAGCCAAGCTAAAAAAAGACATAACTGTATGAATAAAAAGAATGCAACCAATTGTAAACACCAACGCAACTTTTTTAAACCACTCCTTATTCTTTTCTCTTAAGCATGGAACCAGAAGACATAGCTATTTGGACTGAGAAGTATCGACCTCATGATTTCGATGAGGTCAAGGGCCAGGATGAGATTGTCAAGCGAGTGGAGGCATTTGTAAAGAAGAAGAACATGCCCCACCTATTATTTGCTGGTCCTGCAGGCGTTGGAAAAACAACTCTTTCGCTAGTTATCGCAAAAAAACTCTTTGGCAGTCAGTGGAGAGAGAATTTCTTAGAGCTTAATGCCAGCGATGAGAGAGGAATCGATGTTGTCAGGGTTAAAGTCAAGGATTTCGCAAGGACAAGAGCTATTGGCGATGTTCCTTTCAAGATTATTTACCTTGATGAATGCGATGCATTGACAAGGGAAGCACAGCAGGCATTAAGGAGAACCATGGAGAATTATACGCAGACGTGCAGATTCATATTGAGCTGCAATTATTCTTCAAAAATAATTGACCCTATACAATCAAGGTGCACTGTTTTCAGGTTCAAGCCATTGCCAAAAGAAGATATTTACAAGATCATTGACAAGATAGCAAAGGCAGAAGATCTTACTATTGATTCAAAAACAAAGGAAGCATTATATGAATTAAGCCAGGGTGATTGCAGGCGCCTAGAGAATATAATGCAGAGCAGTGCTGCTATCAAGGAAAAGATTACAGAGGATGTTATCTACAGCGTGGCAAGCGCTGCAGAGCCAGAAGAAATCAATGAAGTGCTTGCATTGTGCGTCAAAGGAGATTTTAGTGCTGCAAAAAACAAATTACTCGATACCATGCTCAACCATGGGCTTGCAGGAATTGACGTGATAAAACAAGTCCAGCAGGAAATCTGGAAATTAAAAGACGTTGACAGCAGGAAAAAGCTAGAGATGATAAAGGAATGCGGAGAAGCAGAATTCCGAATGGTAGAAGGAAGCGATGAGTTCATACAATTAGAATCTCTTTTAGCAAAGTTTGTTCTGATTAATAGCAGATAATAAGAAATTTTCTATTTAATACCAAAACCTTTCAGGCCATAATCCTCTAGCATATCTCATATGGTTGCTCATGTATCTTGGCGCTAGGAGCTCGGGGTGAGTGTAATAAGTGTAATCAAGAGCATTGCCGAGGTGGATGTAGCTGTTATAGGTTGTTCTGCAGCCATAGATTGCGTTGCAATTGTAGCTGGGCATGGGTGCAAGAGCCCAACCATAAGGGTAATTATAATTTGAGTAGTGGGTATAATGATTATAGTAATTATTGTGTGTGTTATAAGCATAATTATAACGCGGGTAATAAGGGTAGTTATAATTGCTGAAAGCAGAGGCGAATTGAGTGAATAATCCGAGAAATAATATTGCTGATAAAAGCAATACAAAAGTCTTGGCTTTAGGGTTCATTTTATCTATCTCTTAAATTTTTTAATAAAAAAATAATTTACAATATGCCGCCATAAACGTATGGTGTGCTGGCATAGTTGGTTCCAACGCCGTTGAAGGTGAACATGCCTGGCCTTAGGCTGTAGTAAGAAGCGTACGGTCTCCAGCCAAAGAATCCTCCAACTCTGGGATAATAGGCGCTTGCAAGATTCTGTCTGGTATAGCCATTCCATATTGGTCCTGTGTACACGCCTGGTTTTAAGCCTATTAAAAAGGCGCTGTTCTGGCCATAGTATCCGCCTACTCGCGCAGGTGTCTGGGCGTATGGGTAGTATCTGCCGCTTATTGATGGGTTCACAGGGTAATCTTCATAGCCATAACCATATCCATAGCCTCCATAAGACCATGCAGCTGCTATTCCTGCGCTCATCAATACTGTTAGAACCACTAATCCGAGCAATAGTGCTTTGTTTTTCATTTTTGCTCCTCCATAAAATTAATCTTAATGAAGAGAAAAAGAAAGCCAAATTCATTTATAAAGGTTTCGATTAATAACTACGACAGAGTAAGAACATTCAAAAAGTCGCCTTGGCCGATCGCTCACCAGATTTTTGTATTGTAAATTTTTCTGAAGAAAATCTGTCCCTGCCTGCTGAGCTTATGGCTCTGGCGCGGTCTCGCTCACCTTAAGGCCCAGGCGGCGACTTTTTTGTAATGAAAATCAAGGATGGCTCTGTATCAGTATCGGAACCTCAACAAACTCACCATACCTGTACTTAAGCCTAATATTCAGCAAATCCTGATAAATTCTGCTGCCCACATCCTTGGTCCTAGTCAAGAAACAACTGATAGTAAGAGGAGCGCCCTCAAACATTGCAACCTTGCCAGAAACACCGCCGCCATCCAGCTTATTATCCAGCCTCATGCATTTCACATCATAAGCATCTTTCTGGATTGGCTCAACAAAAACCTCTAGCTTGTAAATATGGGGATTGGTTTCATCAAAAACACAAACATCATACAGGCTCGAATATTCATTCCTGTAAAAGAAAACTCCGTTGCCAAGGTGCTCGATAACAAAATTAATCTGAACAGTCTTATTATTAATAGGAGCCTCCTCAACCCTTGTTATGTGCAAAGGAGAACCGGCATTGCCTACTGGCTTAGGCCCTTTCAAGGTGCAGATGCTCGCATCCTCCCAAGTCTCAAGCACATCCCTCTTCATACATAATTTGGTGGTTGCCAAGGATTCATAATCATAACACACTTCTGCGCGCATGGTAAGAGCCAAGCTATCAGGAACACTGGCAGTGTAAGCTAGGTTGTCAAAAGAAACATAAGTGATTTCGCCAGGCAAAGGAGTGCCGTCAAAATTCCTTTTAGTAGGATCTAAGTCATCAGCCACAGTTTTAACAGCCTCATCCTGGCTCAATCCAAAATTTCTGTGCAAAATGCCAACTAACCTGACAACTACTAAAGGATTAGCTGTATTTGGGCCAACAGGAGCCTCTCCTGCATTCTCAAGCGTGACGATAAAAGAAAACGGAGAAGCACCTTCATCAAGAATCACACTCGGGGGCGCTCCATCCATCAATGCAATTTTCAATCCAACAAGGCCACCCATAAAGCCACTAATCTCTTCCTCTTGATAAACTTGATTTTTTGTAGTGCAACCCGTCATGATAACCAGTGTCAGTATAAAAAAAACTATGAACAAGGCAGGAGTTATTGAGAAAAAATATTTTTTGAACATAACAAACTCCTCCGCAAAACCCCGCTCTTAATTATCAGATAACAAATTAAAAAAATAAAAAATAAAAAAAAGGTTAAATTTATTGCTCCTGCGTCTGGCTTCTTAGTTGGTGACGTCCTGTATGAGTATTGGCGTCTCAATGAATTGGCCATACCTGTACTTGAGCTTTATGTTAAGCAAGTCTTGGAATATTCTGCCGGCACTTGGCCTGGTTCTCTCAACAGTGCAGCTCACAGTTGTAGGAGCTCCCTGATAAAGCTTAATCCTGCCCTGGTTTGTGCCGCCAAGTCTTGAGCAGCTGATAGTAAGACCAGAATCCTGGAGAGGCTCAACCTCAACATCAACATAGTATTTGTTGAAATTCCTGACGCTGAAATCACATGTTTCTGCCATGTCGTCACTACCAACAGGCCTGCCAAAGAATTCTCCAATACCAACGTGCTCAATCACAAAGTTAACCTGTATCTTATTCTCTGCCATGGGGTTCTCGACAACGCTGCTAATGTGAATTGGACCGCCACTGTTCTGCGGATTCTTCTCTCCAGTCAAGCTGCAAATGCTTGTGTCCTCAATATTCTCAAGCACATCATCCTTTAGGCAAATGGTCGCTGTTGCCAGGGTTGTGTAGTCATAACAAACATCAGCTCGTATTACAAACTGAGTGTTGCCGTGAATATCTGGTGCATAATTTAGAGGTTCAAAGGTTACAGAAGTAATCTCTCCTGGGAAGATTGTACCATCAAAATTCCTCTTGGCCCCACGCACAGGGCTTGCCAATACTTTCTTTACATCATTATCAGTCACTCCAAATTGTTCTGGATTAATTCCTTCCAGCCTCACCATGACAAATGGGTTGGGAGTGCCAGGGCCAACATCAGCCTCTCCTTGGTTCTCAATTGCAACTCCTACGCCAAATGGAAAGCTGCCCGAGTCATGAATCATAGGCGGAGGCATACCCTCAATAAGATAAGCATTCAATCCGACAGTCCCGCCGATATACGTCTGAACTAAGTTATTTGCAGACCCATTTTCATCCGAGCAGCTAGTCAAAAATAAAAGGGCTGTTATTGCAATCAATACCACAATCAATCCATTGAATCTATTAGTTTTTTTCATTTTCACTCAACCTCCTGCTAAACAATTAATTTAATTTCATTTAATTTCATTTAATTATTTTTATTTATAATCCTTTTATTTTTTTAATTTATACTTTTTGATTTATATTGACTTTTATATTGCTCTCTTAATATAAACCTTTTTCTCCATTGTCTTGGAATAACCATACCACAATTCCACAACCAAAGGAGATTCATATGCTGATTTTAATCCTGAGAAAGGGATATCATAAGAGCACACAATAATGCCCTCTCCTGTCTTAGGATCCAGCCTGACAAAATCATTAGGCATGCAATGCAATCTCTGCAAGTCACCAGAGACTCTAATATCCCCTATGTAAACAATATTTAGGTCCTCGCTAGTGACCCTGCCTGGGAAATAAGGGCTGCACATCTCGAGCCTGCCAGGATCATACACCTGGCCGCCACCCACATTTTTCACATGAATTGTGAATATTGCCTGCCTGGGCGTATTTTCCTGCTCAACATAAGTTACAGCAACAGGAGCTCCTTGGCCTTTGGTGCCTGTAAATTGTCTTGGAACGCAAACCTTTTGATTCTGAGAGAAAGGAGTCGGGTCAATACAAACAACAGGTGCTGCATAAGTAGCGTACAAGAAGCAATTTGTTATAAGGAAGCTTTGATAAGTCTGGTCAAGCCCTGGCGGCCACCTTACAATGTTGCCATCAAAATTAATATAAGCCAATCCTCCGCCAGGATAATCCTGATTATCTCCTTCTAGCAGATATTCAACGCCAAAGTTTCTTGAGAAGTCAAGGCCTTCAAAAAGCGCAATCAAAAGCCTGCCGTGATTAGCATATTCAATATCAATGCCAGGATTATTAAAGCCAATGCTCATTCTGTCTTGGCCGCCAGCAGAGTGCTGGTACCATAAGTCAATGCCACCGAATAATCTGTTCAGGTCCAGTCTATCTGAGTAGCTTCCGCCAGAGCCGAAAAGGTTCTGGAAGCCTATCTCAAAGGTTCCTTGGTCTCCTGCACCAATAAAAAAGTTTTCGCAGCGCATAGTCCCGCCAAACTCTCCAAAGCCAATATTGCCTATGTCAATCATGCATGACTGGCCTGAGCTCCTGGCAGGATTAATTCCTAGGAACTCTATCATGGTTGGGTCGTAGCCTGAAAGAAATATTCCCCCTCTTGACCATGCAGAGCCAACATTAGCCACTTCAACATTAACATCAAAAGAATTATCATACTGGTCGCCGTAATAATACATTCTATAAGGCGGCATGTTCTCGCTGAACCGCATCAGCATTCCATCAAATCCTTGGTAGTACTTGTTATCCTCAAAATTACCGAGGTTATTAGTGGGAGTTCTCCCAGGAAATTTTGTGCAGCTTGTTAATAAGAATAGATTAATTATCAACAGGAATATTGCTGCTAACACCAACCCTCTTTTTTTACCGAATAATTTCATCTTCAAACCACCTTTGCTATTTAAAGTATATAAAGCTTTTCCTGACCTTCCTCATTATCGTTTTATTATCTTCCTTATTATTATTCTTCCTGGTTTTGACTTGGAGCTGTTTGCTCACTACAAACACTCACGCAATCAACAGCAGTGTCTCGCACTTCTTTTTTGTCTGGGCAGCAAAACTTGCCTTTGAGCGCGACAACATAATCTGATGGGCTTGATCCGGAGCCGCAAGCACAATCCTTTGATAAAGCAGAGCTTGAGCTTGAGCATTTCGAGCATTTTGAATAGCATTTGCCATTAACTAGGATTTCTGAACCAGAGCACTTTGGCTGGCAGCAATAAATTGCTCCTGGACAATAATTGGAATAAGCAACGCAACTGCCCGCGGTTCTGTCTGTGCATGATGAGCATTGGCATGCAAATCCTCCTTCTTCAAAATTAATGTGAGTAGTAGAACTTGCAGGCTGGCAATCCCCTGCTCCCTTGTTCTGAGAGCAATAATCGCACTTCACAATGCACCTGCCTCCTTCTTCTACTTCATAAGGCAAGCACTTTGGCGGTGCCTCAGATGATCCCCCGTAACTATTTATTCGCTTGATACCCAACTCTTTTGATAAAGAAGTAATATAGACATAGTCAAGCTTTATTGATAGTGGTGCCTCATAGTTTTGATGGCCCAATACCAAATCTTCCTCACCAACTTGGCACCTTGCAAAGCCTTCGCCTTCAACAAGCCTCACAGGATTTGGGTTGCATATGAGTTGCTTGGAATCTGAAAGATAAGCTTCAATTTGTATAGTGTTAAAATCCTGCCTGTTAAGGTCCTGGAACGAACACACCCTTTCTAGCTCTGCAGGATTATAAGTGGGGCTTAGTACTGTTCCTGAGCCTTTGTTCTTGATGTGAATGACATATACGGGTCTTACCACGCTCTGACCTACTGGCTGGTTCTCAACCTCTATACTGGAGACAGCTACTGGGGCGCCTTGATCAGACAGTGATAAGTCTTGCTGGTAACAAATTTGCTTCCTAAGGTTTTCGCCTGCAGTAGATAAGTCAACACACACTAGACCTGAAAACGTGGTTGTGTAAGGATAACATAATGAAGCAGATAATTGAGTAGTAGGCTTTTCCCTCTGACCTATTATCTTCCTTATCTTGAAGCCAGGAATGCTGAGGAAGGTTTGCATGCCTGTAGGGTAATACTGAGATTTGCCAGGCAATTGAATGCCTTTAACAATTAAGCTGTTGCTGCTTACAACAATCCTATCAGAGCCTTGTATCCCTGATGAGTCAATATAAAACGGGTCAAAACCTATTGAAAGAACACCATGCCTATCTTCTAGCACGTCAAAAGCTCCTCTGTTCTCAATAAGCAGGCTGGTTGTGAAAGTTGATTCCTCATATATTTCTTCTGGCGGCGAATTATCCCAGAAATTCATCTCTAACCCTTTAATGCCTTGGAAGTAGTTTACTTCTTTTGGCTGGGGATTGTATCCCCCGCAGGCTGATAATAAGAAAATCAAAGAAAATATTAACGAAGAAAGCGCGAGTAGTGTTATGAACTGAGAGAATTTTTTAAGCCTGCTCTTGTTCTCATTAATTTTTATTCTAAAATGACTCATTTTTGATCGCTTTTTTACTCTTATCATTTCTTTTGCTTACTCTCTTACTCTTTAACTGTAAACCTCACATTTTTTTTCAAAACATAATCATACTTGGCTAATGCAACGAATGTCTTAGTTATTTTCTGTGAGCCTGTCAGGAATGTGCTGAGCTTGTCATCCTTGATGTGCAACCTGCAAGTCAATGACTGGAAGCCTTGCCTTGGGTCAAGAGTCTCCTTGCTGAATATGTAAGCATCATAGCCAGGCACTTCTCTTTCATAGCCAGGAATCTTGCCGTGCTCTATGGTTGGAGTGCCTCGATCGCATTTCACAAGGTCAAAATCATCAGGCACAAGAATAACATATTGTGTAGGGAAAGCTTCTCCTTCGCTCCACAAGTTATCAACAGTCACACCAAGGATTGGCTCTCTAGTATTGTATTTTATATCGATGCCAATTGGCTGGTCAATCATTGACGCCATTCCTAGCATGATTGGGCCATTTGAAAAAATCGCTCTTGGCAGCTTGTCAATATTAAGCTCCATGTTAATGTTCTTTCCCTGCATCTCATACGCGCGCCTAGTTTCAATGTCAACAAATGTGTAATCAACATAAGCCCATGTCTCAAAATTAAATGCTGCTTGCATCTTAGCCAGATAAGAACCTTTGGTTAATCCTTCAAAAGTGCAAGAAAGAGTGTCCTGCTCTTCCCCAAAAATAGAGAATCTCCTGGGATCTGGTGTTCCGCTGCCGCCGTTCTCAATATAACATCCTGGCGTCATGATTATTTCTTCGTTAAAGCTTTTGCCTCTCACATCAGCCCACACCACTACTGGTGAGCCTTCATAAAAATATTTCTCAATGGTACGAACATTGTCAAGGTAAAGACCTACTGGCGCTTTCTCATTATTATCCACCATGCCAGTATAATAAGCAATGCCTGTGGCATTCATAAATTTAGGTACGATCACGGCAGGGTTAACTGCTTTCCAGAAATTCTTGGCTACATCAATTGTTTTCTCATAAATATAAGTCATGACTTCACCGGCCTGGAGCAGCTGAGGCCTACCGCCAATCGAGGATAACATTCCTGCTCGGAAATTCATTCCAACTCCAAAAATAAAGAGGAATAACAAGAAAAGTATCCAAAAGTTTACGTATTTGTGAACAAAGGGAATATCTGCCTTTATACCGATATAAATAGGCCAGAGAGGGAGTATGGCGAGGAGGAAATTAACCCAACCAGCGAGTGTTGTCGCACCGAAAAGCTGTACTGTCGGAATTCGGTAAAGGAAAAAAGGGACAAGAATATAAAAAGTAGATATAAGAGCGAATATCAGTATTTGTTTCACATTAACAAAGTACCCTTCTTTTCTGAAGAAAAAAGCAGCCAGCACAACAAGCACAAAATACATCCCTATGGCTGTCATCCTAAAAACAGTCCTGTCAAACCTCAAAAAGAAGACGTCGACTAGCTGGATGAGAATTGCCAGCATGAAAAGGAACCGAAGGTTATGAGGGGCATCTCCGTGCACGTGCTTGGTCATAACATCTTTAGTCTTAGTAGCCAATCCTGTCATTAATCCTCCGCCTGAAGAAGCCATGAGCATCACTTTGATTTTGTGTTTTTATTTTTTCTTTAATAATTAACATGACATATGATGGTCTCAATATCTCAACATTATAATTATTTTAATTATTCTAATTCCTTAAATTTTTAATCCTCACCTCTTTTCGAAAAAGAGAACCATAAAAATGTAAAATTAAAATATGTATAAATATGTTCAAATAACGTCCATCCTTAATTCAGTCATATCTATTGGGTCTGATTGAGGGGTTATCTTTACTGAGTTCGGGCCTGCGACTATGAACTCAGGATCAATTGGAGTCTGGTAAGCTATGTCTTGGATTTCAAAAAATGTCTTGAAATCATTTACCTCAAGAGTGCCTCTCTTTACGCTGCCTGCATCTGCAAACCTTAAAGTCAATACCAAGCCTCTTTGCCCGTAATACAATGCATCATAGAGCGTATTTGGCACATTGAAGTAGAATATTGGTTGAGGCATTTCCTTCTGGATTATTATTATTTTTGGCATGTCAATCAGGAATGCTCCGCTGTTGGTTGTGGCTACAAGGGTATTGTCCCCTGGTTTTAGAAGCTCCTTGCTTATCTCGATCCTGCTCTTAACGCCGCAATCAGGATAGCTGGTGTATATTGCCCTATTATTAATGAGGATTTGTACCAGCCCTTCGTCTCGTGGTGGGCAGTCAGGCAGGAAGTCAAACACTGCCTTATCAAAATAATCATATTCATTAGGCGTTATTGAAAAGTGCTGCTCTGCGAAAGCCCCGGAATAGTCTGTAATCTTGGCAGAGACCAAAACATTTTCAAGCTCATACTCGTTAACGCGCCAGAATGCTGCGCCAACCTCTGATGCTGTGAAAGTGAGAACATTCCTGGATTGTAGGTATTCTGAGGGCAGGCTTATGGGTGGCGGGCTTGTTTCTGTTATTTCGCCATCAAACAATTGGTTATTGTTAAGCTTGATGATAAGCCTCCCTGAGTGCTTTTTTATATTAAATGATAGCTTTACGTCATTAGTGGTCTTAGCGTCATAGAAGAAGATGACTTCTCCTGCACTGTCGCTGAAAGCAGAGTTCTTGATATATAATGAATCAACTCTTTTAAGCTCACCAGCATTAGTCACAGTGAAAACCATGAATGAAGGCATGGTGTGCTCTATGAGGTTGGAGGTTAATGGATAAATCCTTCCGGGTACCTGAGAGAACAATGTGCTCTTGACTCCCGAAGGCACGCCTCCATTCCCATTGCTTATGTCCTCTCCTAAGAGCTTGGCTCTGTCTTCAGGAGCCATGAACAATAGGTAGAATATTATAAGCACAGCAATCAAGATGATGACTACTCCTGCTTGGGTGGCTGATTGTGCAAGTTTAGATTTCAATCTACGCATATCGCTTTCTTAATAATCGAGATATATAAATTTATTGGTTTAGAGGCACGATTAAAGAGGAAAAAACGAAAAATATTATATACCAACAAATAAAACCATTCAATATGCAAATCATCAAGAAAAACTTGAAGCAAGGAGAAGTTGTTGTTAAGGTCAACAGCCAGGAAGACTTGTGGTTCCTTAACCAGGTCGTAGAAGAGGGTGACTTGATTAAAGGTAGGACTGAGAGGAAGATAAAACTCAGCACAGGCGGCAGCGATGGAAAGCAGACTGCTGTAAAAAAAACGATTTTTCTGGAGATAAAAGCAGAGAAGAAAGAGTTTGATCCACACTCTGACGCCTTGCGCATAAGCGGGATAAGTACCCTGGAAACAGAGGATGTGGCAAAGGGAAGCCATCACACATTTGATGTGTCGCCTGGCGACGTCATAACAATTGTGAAGCAGGAATGGCCTAATTATCAGTTGGACAAGCTAAGAGAGGCTGCAGAGAATATCAAGACGCGAATCATCCTGCTCATCTTTGACAGGGAATCTGCTATTTTTGCAATGCTCAAGAACCAAGGCTATGAGATACTAGCAAAGCTCAAGGGCGAGGTTGCAAAGAAAGGCGTTGATGAAGGCGGAAAGGATTTTTATAAGGAGCTGGCGGAAAAGCTAAAAGAATATTCAACAAGGCTTGAGCCTCAGAATATTATAGTAGCCAGCCCGAGCTTCTGGAAGGAATACCTGATGAAAGAAATTGATGATGATGTGAAAAAGAAGATAACTCTTGCAACCTGTTCTGATGTTGAAGAGAATGCCATCAATGAGGTGCTCCAGAGACCTGAGCTTCTAAAAGTGCTTGAGAATGACAGGGCAGCAAAGGAGCTTGGCATGGTTGAGGAAGTATTGAAGTCAATACATGATAGCATGGCTTGCTACGGGCTTAAGGAATGTAGGGAAAAGGCGGATATCGGCGCAATCAAGGAAATGATTGTCAGCTACAGCTTCATCAATGATGCAAGGCAGGCAGGAAAAAGCAGGGAAGTCGAAAGTGTTATGAGGCTCGGTGAAAAGACCGGCGCACACATAAATATCATCAGCACAGATGAAGCTGACCAAAAGCTTAAAGGCTTGGGCGGCATTGCAGGGATTCTAAGATGGAAGATGGAAAACTAGGTTTTGAAAAAATTAGGTCTTACCCATGAAAAACTCAGGTTCAAGTTTAATAATTCTTGTTGTGAAGGACGTTCTTGCCAAAAAAGAGCTGAAAAATCTGGACGAGGATTTTGTCAGATTAAAAGTTCAGGATTATCTGAAAAGATATCCGAAAGCAAAAGAAAAATTAGAGCGCGTGAAGTATCCTGAATTCCAGCGCTCAAAAGAGCATGACGAAATGATAAGGAAGATACGCTCAGAGCTCCGCGAAGTGTACGGAGTTTTCATACAAGAAGATTATAACAAAAGGTTTGGGCTTCTCGATGAACTGAAAAAAAATCCTTCGCTTGAAAATCTGGAAATTCATAATAAAATCTTGATGCTGCATAAGTCCAGCCAGGAAAGACTGCAATATTATTCTGTGATTTACAAAAAGATATTTAAGATTACAGGGCTGCCAAAGAAGATCGTGGATTTTGCCTGCGGCTTGAATCCCTTTAGCTATCCTTATGTGGCTTCTGCTGGCTGCAAGCCAGAGTATGTTGCCTGCGACCTGGCAGAGAAAGACCTTGATTTCATAAAAAAGTATTTTGAGATAATGAAAATAAAAGGCTTTGTAAAAAAAATAGACCTGACCAAAGCTGATAGCAATGAAATAAATAAAATCACACATAATGCAGATGCTGTCTTTCTTTTCAAAACACTTGATTCATTGGAAGCTGTAGGATGGGGCATGAGCGAAAAGCTCATCAAGAGCATCAAAGCAAAATTCATTATCGTTTCATTTTCTAGTAAAAGCATTGGTGGCAAAAAAACCATAAAAAAAGAAAAAAGGGCTTGGTTTGAAAGGTTGGCAAATGTTTTAAGTTACAAAATCCAGGGCTTTGAGATTCCCGGTGAAATTTTCTACATTCTCTCCTTATAATTACGCGAACTCATACATTTTTATATCTCGTCAGTGGCTGTATTTTTGAAACCATTCTTTAAGCGTAAAAAACAGTAACATATAAATAGTAGTTATGCGTTTTCGATATCAAAAAGGGGTGATCAGTCCTACTTTTTGGAGGTAGAAATATGATCGTTAAAGAAGAGTTTCTGACAAAGTTAAGAAGATACTTTGGACTCAACCTTTACGAAGTAAAGATATGGACTGCCCTTCTATCAAGGGGGGTCAGTACCGCGGGTGAGTTGAGTGATATAGCCAATGTGCCAAGAAGCAGAAGCTACGATATTCTGGAAAGCCTAGAAAAGAAAGGCTTTGTAGTTATGAAGCTAGGCAAACCAATAAAATACATCGCTGTGCAGCCATCAGAAGTGGTTGAGCGAGTAAAGAAGAACATGAAGCAGGACGCTGACGAGAGAGTCAAGCGACTGGAAGAGTTAAAGAAAACAGACGTTATTCAGGAACTTAATTCCTTGCACACACAAGGCGTTGAGCTGGTTGAGCCATCTGACTTGTCAGGCTCATTAAAGGGCAGACACAACCTGTACAACCACCTTGAATTAACCATAAGAAATGCTGAGAAAACAGTAACTATCATGACAACATCAGCAGGGCTCCTTAGGAAAATTGAGGGATTAATGCCTGTGTTTGAGCAAGTAAAGAAGAGAGGAGTGAAAATAAGAATCGCTGCTCCACTCAACACAAAAGAAGCTGAGAAAGTTGCCAAGGACATGGCAAGCGTTGCAGACATAAGGCATACTGACTGCAAAGCCAGGTTTGTCATAGTAGACGGCAAAGAGCTTATCTTCATGGTAATGGACGATGCAGAAGTCCACCCAACATACGACATTGGCATCTGGATTAACACTCCATTCTTTGCCAAAGCACTCGAAGACTTGTTCGAGGTCGCATGGAAGGATATGAAGAAGAAAATCAAGGCTTAAATAAGGTCTAATCAAAATTATTTAAATTTTTTATTTTCTGTTTTTCTTATTTATTCTGTTTTCATATGTTTTTTCTTATTTTATTACTCTTAAACAATACTTTTATATATTTTGCTTAAATAATAGAAGAGAACATAAGAGTAAAAGGGTTAGAATAGTGGAAGACATTAAAGAATTGATAAGCAAGCTGCATCCTCTTGAGAGGAGAATAATTCCTGTGCTTAGAGGCACGAATATCTTTTCTGAGCTTGTCAGGAAGAGTGAGCTCAAGGAAGTTGAGGTGATGCGGACCTTGCAGTGGCTGCAGGCTAAGAATGTTCTTAAAATCAGCGAAGACGTGAAGGAAGTCATAGTTCTGGGCGAGAACGGCAGATTGGCTCTGGAAAAGGGTTTGCCAGAGAAAGCGTTCCTTGAAAGCATCAAGAGCAAGGCAAAGCACCTTGATGAGATAGAAAAAACAGCCGGTCTTACAAAACAGGAGATAAGCGCCTGCCTTGGTCTTCTCAAAGCAAAAGCTGCTATTCATATCAACAGCGAACGGATAGTGAGCATAAGCGACCATGGCAAAAACCTGCTGGAAAAGGAAAGCCTTGAAGAGCATCTTCTCAAGCATATTGCAAAAGTAGAGGTTAGCATTCCAGAACTTAAAGCAGAGGAAAAGTTTGCCTTTGAAAACCTGAAAAAGCGCAAGGATATAATAAGGACTGTTCTCAAAAAAGAATGGACTGTTATTCTCACAGATATTGGCAAGAAGCTTGTAGCCAGCAACATAAGCTCAGAAAAAGTAGCAGAGAAGCTGACTTCTGGTATGCTTAAGACTGGTGCTTGGAAGAACAAGGAATTTAGGGGCTATGATATTCAGGCCAAGGTTCCTAGGCTTGGTTTTGGAAAAAAGCATTTTGTAAACGAAGCAATAAACTATATTAAAAAAATCTGGCTTGAGATGGGTTTTAAGGAGATGAAAGGGGGGATTGTGCAGACTGCCTTCTGGGACTTGGACGCATTATTCGTGCCACAGGATCATCCTGCCAGAGAGATGCAGGACACATTTTTCTTGTCAAAGCCTGGAAAAGGAAGAATAATTGACAAGGAACTTTTCAACAGAGTCAAGGCTACGCACGAGAACGGCTGGACCACAGGAAGCAAGGGTTGGCAATACAAGTTCTCAGACGAGAAAGCATCAGATAACCTGCTCAGAACTCACACCACTGTGCTCAGCGCAAGAACAATTGCGACTCTTAAAAAAACTGATTTGCCTGCAAAATTCTTTAGCGTCGGCAAAGTCTTCAGGAATGAAACTCTTGATTGGAAGCATTTGTTTGAGTTACACCAAGTAGAAGGCATTGTGGTTGACCCTGAAGCCAATATGACCCACCTAAAAGGCTACTTAAGAGAGTTTTACAAAAAGATGGGATATGAAAAAGTCAGGATAAGGCCATCACACTTCCCATATACTGAGCCGAGCGCAGAAGTAATAGGGTTTCACCCGATAAAAAAGGAATGGGTTGAGCTTGGCGGTAGTGGAATATTTAGGCCAGAAGTAGTCAAGCCCCTCCTCGGCATAGAAGTTCCTGTGTTAGCTTGGGGCTTAGGGCTTGAAAGAGTGATTACTGCTTATTACCAGATTACTGATTTGCGGGATTGCTACAAGAATGATTTGGAGCAGTTAAGAAACATGAAGAAATGGATGAGATAAAAAAATAAGAAATTAGAGCGAAGCTTGATGAGAGGAAAAAACTAATGCCTACAATAACTGTTAGCAAAAAAGGGCTGCTCAAGCAAATTGGAAAGCATATGAGCGATGAAGAATTAAAGGAAAAAATAATCTTCCTAGGCATATCTTTTGAAGGATTAAAAGAAGATGAAGTAACTGTTGAGATAAACCCCAACAGGCCTGACTTATTATCAGAGCAAGGGCTTGGAAGGGCACTTGCAAGCTTTGTAGGAACAAAAAAAGGGCTTAGAAAGTATATTGTAAAAAATTCTGGAGCAAAGGTAGTGATTGATAAGAGCGTGGAAAAGATTAGGCCCTGCACTGCCTGCGCTATTGTAAAGAATCTCAAGTTTGATGATGAAAAAATAAGGGAGATAATCCAAATCCAGGAAAAACTTCATGTGAGTTTTGGCAGGAACAGAAAAAGAGTGGCAATTGGCATTTATCCTCTAGAACACATCAAGCTTCCAATTTATTACAAGGCATTAAAGCCTGATGAGATTAAATTTCAACCGCTAGAATCAACCAGGGTGATGAGTGGGGGTCAGATAATCAGCCAGCATCCAACTGGAAAAGAATATGGCTATTTGCTTGAAGGTTTTGATAAATATCCTGTTTTTATTGATGCTAATAATGAAATCCTAAGCATGCCGCCAATAATTAATTCTCACAAAACAGGCAAGGTTAGCGAAAAGACAACAGAAGTTTTTATTGAATGCAGCGGCTTTGACTTAATAATAATGGAGCAATGCCTTAATATTCTTGTTACAACAATGGCGGACATGGGCGGAAAAATTTATTCAATGGATCTAAATTATCCTGACAAAAAAAGAATCACACCAAACCTTGAGCCGGCCAAGATGAAGGTTGATCTGAAATACGTTAACAAGATTCTTGGCATTGAGTTGAATGAAGCAAATCTTAAGCTTTGCCTTGAAAAAATGGGTTTCGAGTATGAAGCCAAAACCAAGAAGGTCATGGTGCCTGCTTACAGGACAGACATCTTGCACATGATTGATTTTGCAGAGGACATAGGAATTGCTTATGGCTATGACAACATCCCTGAAATCATACCTCGCGTTGCAACCACAGGAGAAGAGGATGAACTAGAGGTTTTCAGTGACAGAATCAGGGAAATCCTTATCGGCCACGGTTTTATTGAGGTTAAGAATTATTGCCTGGCCAGCAAAGACGACCAATCTAAGCATTGCAATCAAAACCATGAGCTCGTGGAAATAAAGAACTCACAGGCAGAAGAAAGGAATGTGATGCGCTCATGGATTATCCCAACGTTGCTAAGGACTCTGAGCGAGAACAAACACAGGGAATACCCGCAGAATATTTTCGAGATAGGAGCTGTCTTCAAAAATGATCGAGACACAAAAACAGAAACTGGAGTGAAAGAAGAGATTAGTCTTGCTCTGGTTATGAGCAGCGAGGAAATTGATTTTACAAGAATAAAACAGGTGCTTGACAACCTCTTGAAGGCACTAAATCTGAATGCGAGTGTTGAGGAAACAATTCACACTAGCTTTATCAAAGGAAGGGTTGGAAAGATAATCACAGATAAAAAAGAAATAGCTGTTATCGGCGAAATAACTCCGGAAGTCCTCAGCAACTTCGGCTTGATAATGCCTGTCGTGGCTTTTGAAATTAACATGACACAAGTGTTTAACTTATTAAAAAACAAAAACGAAAATTAAAAAAAGTTAATAAAAATGAACCTCCCCGCCCTAAAGGGCGAGGTATCCTTTATATGTAATGAATAAAAATTAATGGGTGATTGAGCATGGTCAGAAGATTACAAATAGCAGTTCTTGGAAGCAGCAAAGAGATATGCACAAAAAAGGCTTATCAGCTGGCAGAGCAAGTGGGTGAGGAAATAGCCAAAATAGGCGCTATAACAGTCACTGGAGGAGGCCACGGGGTAATGGAAGCTGCTATGAAAGGAGCAAAAAAATACAGTGGCATCACACTCGGCATCCTGCCATGGGGCAAGATAGAGCATTACAATAAATACTGCGACGTCATTGTGGCTACAGGCATCGGTTGGTCCAGAGATGCCATTAATCTTAATAGTTCGGACGGAGCAGTAATAGTTGGCGGTGGAGCAGGCACGCTTAATGAGGCAAGCTATGCATATATTGAAGACGTCCCGATAGTGGCCATTACCACGAGCGGCGGCATGGCAGAGAGCTTGGCAGGCATTTATTTTGATGAAAGAAAAACAGAGAAGGTAATTGGTGTTAATACTCCTCAAGAAGCTATAAAGGTCATTCTCGAACAGATAGAGCTCAAAAGAAAAAAATCAAAAAGACCCGGGATAAAAAAGCGGCAAATTGATTACTAGAATTTTTTACCGGATGTTACTGGACTTGTCTATTCATTAGTCTTAACAAAGATTAATAAAAAATAATAAAAGAAAAAGTAAAAAATAGGTTTTATCAAGCAGCTTTTTCCCGAGATAAAGTTCAACTAATTAGGTTATGGATTGGTTTAAATTAAATTATTTTAAGCTTTTTCCTCAACTTTCTCTTCAGGTTTGTTTTTGTCAAGTTTTTTGGTCTTAGTTTCTGACTTGATAATCTTGGTCTTTTCCTTGACTTTTTCCTTCACTGGCAATTCTTTCTTTTTCCTTGCCCTCTTAGGTCTGGCGGTCTTGGCTTTTTTCTCAGATTTTACTTTCTGCTTTTTTTCCTCAACCAGAATGCCGATTTCATTTAGCACTCTAGCGACTTCTGGTGCGGGAGCGTTTTTGTTAATCTGCACCGCCTGGTTAATCGGCTCAAGGTGCTTGATGTTGCACTTCCGTCTCCTGGTTTGACCATCTATCATTACAAAATGCTCGTCAACAACATCAATAACAAGGCACTTCTTGCCTGCATCCCTGCCTGCTATCTTCATACAAACTCTTCCGATCTCAAACATTTTAATGTCCTCCTTAAATTTTATTCCTAATAATTTATTTTATAACTAAACTTATAATAAAACTTATAATGAATCTCATAATAAATCTTATAATAAATTTTTATTTTTTTAGTATCCTTAGATTAGGGTGGTTTTTGTCGCCAAAAACCTCGCGGATACATGATATCTTTGTATTTTTTTTACAGGACGTGAATAATTTCATAAATAATATTGATCTTAACTCTGCCTTGCCTCTTGCTTTAATTTTTCTCTTAGGCAATTAGCGCAGAGAAAGCCGCCGTAAGCCCTTTCGGGCCTCTTCTTAGTTTTGGCCATGTTTCTAGCCTCAAACGGCCTCATCCTAGGAATGCCTTTCAATTCTATGTGGCAGATACTACACTTTGTAGTTCCTGGCTGCCTCTTGGCATACACCAGCTTAGTGCTTCCTCCTGGCAGTTTTTTCTTTATCCTTCTAAGGCTTCTTGACCTTCTGCTCATCCTTGGCATATTATGACCTCGTTAATCTCATTTAAAACAAATAATTTTAGCTATTTCTCCTCGAGAATAAAAGAGGGTTTATAAAGGTTACGATGAAAAACAGGATATATTAATTCTTAATATACCTTGAGCATTTTCCTTAATCCTATGCTGAATAGGACGCTGAATATGATATAAGCCCAGAGCCAGTTGGGTCTCCAGCCGAAGAAATTAACATAGCCAAGAGGATAGATTTTTTCATTGCCAACAAGAATCTTCTGCAGCTTTGAATTGGCTATTCTGAGCTCTGGCTGCTCATAAATCCTCTCTGAACTTATTATGAGAGGTTTATCGTATTCCTCATTATTGTATTTGATGACTAGCTTGTACTCGCCCGCTGCTCCCTTAAGTTGCCATACTGCCTTGCCGTCAATAATTGGTTGAGTTATATTCCCAATAATGTCTAGCTCTGGAATGCTAGATATGCTAGCAGCGGGTGCATGACCCTGTGCAAAATAGGCAGTTACAGAGAAAGGTTGGTCTGGTTGTAATGGGTAGTATGCCATGTGAGAGTTCAGCCAACCAAATATTATGATGATTGGGATGAAAGTGTAGAGTGTTGATTTGAAGCTGCTCTTCATGTAATCCATATTGTGCTTCATGGCTTCCTGCTGAATCTTCATAGCTTTTTGAGGGTCTTGCTTGCTCAAAGTCTTTATTTTCTTCTGGTATTCTTTCATCTCCTCCTTTAGATTCTTCATCTTCTTCTGGTCTGTCGTGAACTTGTAGACTAAGGTGATGAGAAGAGTAAGCACAAAAGAAATAATAAGTATAGCCCAAAAGGACGGGATCTTTAGCAGGAAAATGTTTTCTAAAACCAAATTAGCAATCACCTCGTTGAACAAAGGAAAAGAAAAACAACTTATTTTTAAAGGTTGCTATAAAAAGGGAAACCAGAATCCCTCCTTATATTATAAAGGGACGAAACCAGTCCAGGGGATTATGAGGGGTTGATGCCCTGACGTGCGCGCCATAAGCGCTTATTCGGACTTTTGTTTTAACTTTGGTTTCATACCCGCACTTTGAACAATAAGCCGCACCATCCTTATCTATAACGGGCGCTTCGTGGCATTTGCTCATGTAAACTTGTTCTTCTAAACCCAACCCTAATTTCGAGGGCCGCCGCGATATTTCTATGATAACCGGAATTTTCATAAGTTCATAAATTAAGCGGTCCTCTTTTGTTTTTAATTCAATATCAAGATTAAAACAGCTAAATCTCTCGGGATGATTCCTAACATATTCTCTAATGACATTATCTATTGAAATCTTTTTTTTCTTAATAAAAAGCATAATCAATGAGGATGGGCAATAGATATATAAACTTTTCTAACTCTGCCGCAAAAAAGATGCAAAAAAATTAATAAGAAAGCTAGTCGTTAAATAAATTCTATCCGTCTCTATCCTCCACTAATGAACTTTCTCATGGCAGGGTTCATGTCCATCATGTGCTGCTGGGCGATGTCCTCATAGAGGCGATAAACTATCATAACTGTGAGCAGGATGCCTGTTCCATGGGCTAAAGCTCCTGAGATGTCTGCTAGAGCAGCAAGCAGGCCGACTGCCAATCCCCCAAGGATAGTAAGGGGCCAGATGTATCTCTTCAGCATTCTCTCAAGCACCCTGACATCCTTTCTGAAGCCAGGAATTTGCAATCCTGAATTAATCATCTGATTAGCTTGGCTTCTGGCATCCAGTCCTGAGGTTTGCACCCAAAAAACTCCAAAAATCATTGAACCTATCATCATGAACAACACGTAGATAAGGGCGTGCCACACTTGTGTCAGTGTAAGCGAGTGGGTGATTATGTTCTGCACTATTTTGGGGCCGTAAAGCCACGCTGCTAATCCTGAAACAGGAGTATTTCCTGAAAATGTGCCTAGTAATGGACGACCCCAATTGGCGAGAAGCTGCGCAAAGAGTTGTATATTCGCGATAAGAGCTGAAACCAGTATCACGGGAATGTTGCTTGTGTAAAAGAAATGTAAAGGCCATCTTATGCCATAACCTCGAACCCTGCCAAAGCTGAGAGGAACTTCCACTCTCATGGCCTGAGCATAAACCACAGCAAGGAATATCAGAATAGTAGCTACTATTGCTGCAAACATCAATCCTGCAGTAGTGGGATCACCGGCGCTTAATGATTGTATGAGGGCGGGAACTGCTCCTGTTGCGACACCAGGGTTGGTTGGGCTCGGCAATGGATTAAATGCTCTGATAAACAGGCTTTGGGCCACCCCTGCTGCTATGAACAAACTGATGCCTGAGCCAAAACCCCATTTGCTTACTACCTCGTCCATGAACATTATCATCAAGCCACCGAGGAATAGTTGGAAAATCAGGATTAACGGCGAAACGCCCTGCATCGGCCTCAAACCGCCCATTTGCACATAGATAAATCCTTCAAATATTATGAAAAATATTGACAGTAACTTCTGAATCCCCTGATACCTTCTCTTTCCTTCATGCGATGAAAGATCAAACTTTACAAGCCCTGAACCTTGCAGTAATTGTAGAACAATGGATGCTGTAACAATAGGACCAATACCTAAGCTTATTATGCTCCCCATACTTGCGCCCAGTATTACTGAGAAGAACTCAAACTGCTGCAAGGCATTGCTTCCCAAGCCGTACAATGGTATCAAACCGAGGATGAAAAATAATACTAGAATAATAAGGGTCCATTTTAGCTTTTCCTTAAAAGCCAGCTTTTTCTGGGTTGGCGCCTGAACTTCAGGAAGATTGTAGAGTATATTATCAAAAGCACCCATATGAAACCCCTGTTTGATTTTAAAAAAAGGATGTAATAAAAATATCTTTGTTTTATTATTTAATCATATTATTTTCACTGACTTAGTTTTCTTCTGGCTCTTCTTTTTGTCCTGCCTCAACTTCATCTGCTTTTTCTGAGTTTTCTGCTTTTTTGTGCTTGACCGGCTTTTTCTTCTCTTTCTTCACAATAGTTTTTAATACTTTCACTTCGCCGCCGGCTTCTTTTACTTTGGCAACAGAATTAATTGAAGCAAAGTCTGTTATGATAAAAAGCTTTTCCTTAAATTCTCCTGCTTCTCCTGTTCCAAGCAGCTTATCATATCCTGCTTTTTTTAAATCAACATCATAACCAGCAGCAGTTTTTGAAGCAAACCCCTTGTTAACCCATTCTGCTAGGTTATCATAAACATCTACCAGGTTAATGGCTTTCATTGCCATTCTGCTCTTAGAAGTAAATCCCCTCTTGCCTGTTGGTTCTTTCCAGAAACTAGGCTTTTTCGCATCTGCCCTTTTTCCTGTTCCTGCGCGCCCTCTACCGCCTCTGTTACCTGCGCCTTTGTGGTGAGAAGCTCCTCTGCCCCAACCATGATAGGTGCTTCCTCTTTGCTTCCTGACTTTTTTCTTTTTGAAACGCATCATAATTTATTCGACCTCATAATAACCTAAATCATAACATCTTCTTAATCAAATCATTAATCTTTTCTCCTCTATTGCCTAGTGCGCCGCCATTGCTAAAAGGAGTTTTTATTCCTTTTCTCTCAAAGCCTCCTCTGGGAGGATGGAGAAGGAAGAATTGTTTTAATTTGCCATCTGCTCCTTTCTTTCCCCTCTTCTCGACTAGCAGCTTATAAGTCTCCTCATTAATATCACCAAAAGCAGCATAATCTTTACACTTCATTGCAGATGCCCTGTTGCTTGGTGTGTCTTCCAGCACAACGCACGAATTCTTTTTCCTGAGCCTTAGCGCAAAGAGCGTTGCTATAATATTTTCTCTTGCCCTAACAACTCCTCTTATGAGTATGATTGCAATCTTTCCTTTGGGTTTTGTTCCTGGAGCACGAGACTTTATTGAGCTGAGTGTAGTTGCTGCATTTGAGCTTGTTTTTTTTTCTATTCTTACAGCAGTTGTTCCTGTTGTTGATGATTTCTTAATCTCTCTTTTTTGCTCAATTCTCTTTTCAGTTAATTCTGTTTTTTCCATTTGCTCATGCTTCCTCATTTATTTTAGGGTTGTGAGTGCTCGTGCTCTCTTCAATAACTTCGGCTTCCACGGGCTTTTGTTTTGCCGCCTCCTGCTGAATGCTACCTTCTGCCAGTGCAACAACCTTGTATTGGTCTGGCTGCACTTTGGTCTTGACAAGTTTTCTCAGAGCATCTTCACAGGCATAAACAAAATTAACCCTGTTCCTGGTCTGGCCTCTGGTCTTGGCCCATATATCTTTGATGCCTGCAAAAGCCAATATCTTAGCTATGTCTGGCGCAGAGCAAAGACCTTTTCCTTTTGGTGCAGGCATGAATTTTATCTCGACTGAACCGCATCTTCCTATTACTGAGAATGGTATTGAGTGTGGCTTTCCGCAACCGCACTGCCAAGAGCCGCATCCTCTTCTGATTCTGAAAATATTCAGCTTGGCTTTTTTTACTGCTTTCTCCCTAGCAGGCACTGTTTCCTTGGCGCAACCCATGCCTATGCCCACGTGACCATTTTTGTCCCCGACAATAGCAATGGCTGAGAACTTTGGTTTGTTGCCTTCCATGGTTTTCTTTTGAGTCTGTCTAAATATTCTTCTTGCTCCGCCCCCAAACTTACCCTTAGACTGACCTATCATCAGGAGATCGTTTTCAGTGGCGAGTAAAGCATCAACTATTTCTGGCTCCATTATTTTTAATGAGTTATCAATTATCTCATCAATAGTAAGGATCTGGCGTTCCTTTACCTTTGCGCCCAGCGCTGTTCTGGGTTTCCATCCTGAAATATCAGCTGGCTTTGAAGCCGCTTGACCGGCAGCCGTATTCCCATTCACGGGCGCTAATACAGCACCTGCTTCCTTACGTTCAGCGTTTTTTCTTCTCGGTCTTTCTTCTCCTTGTTTTTTAGGTCTTGCCATAATCATCAACCACTCAATATTTTCTTTTTCAATGATTCAAATTCTGATTGGAATTTTTTTAAGTCAGTTCCTTGTTTTTTGTAATCTGCGAACTGGCTTTGATTTTTGTTAATAGTAAAAAAATCAAAGATGTTTTTGCCTATAATCCTGTCTTCAGATGGGAAAGCGTCTTCGGAAACAGGAATTTCGAGCCCCGCGTCAATTGCTCCTTTCACGCAAGCATAAATCTTTGAGCCAACACCTGATGTTTGCAATCCAACGTCAACAATTGCTACCTTAATCTTTTTTTGCAAAGCCTTCTTAGCAACAAGCAAGCCTGCGAGATAATAAGCTGGCGTATTTTTGCAGGAATATTTCCATCCGAGTTTCATGAGTGCGGATGAGGATATGCCGCAAAGTATTTTATCCCCTTTAATATCATATTCTGCTATTTGAAGTATGACTTGCGTATTAGTCTTTCTAATGATCAACCTTGGCACTTTGCTTTGAAGGAGAATCAGCCTTTTCTTGTAGTTAGTTCTTCCTTCCCTTTTCCTTCTGTATGGTACTGCTCTCATTGGTCACTCACGTTGCTAGTATTTTTTCTTATGTTTCTAATTTTTTCTTCTGGTTTGCTTTGTTTTCTAATCTTAGCTTCCTTATTTGTTTTGCTGATTCCTATAATTAGATTGTGTTCATTTAAGTACAGCTTGATGTGTTTTATGCTCCTGAAAAATCCTCCCTTGGATTTTAGGTAGAGCTCCTTGAAAGCCTTTTGTGTTATGAGCGAGTTATGCTTAAGGTATTTTAGGAATTTCCTCTGGGCCCTGATACTATTAATCCACTTTTCTTTTTTTGGCAGTCTTGCTGTGGCTTTTCCTTTTCTGCTTCCCTCTCCTCTGCGCAAGCCCTTGCTCTTCTGCCTCTTCCTTTTATTAGCTCGCACTCTGGAAACCCCCACCTCCTGCCGCCGGCTTATAACCCCCTCGCCAATAAGCAGGCGTATATCTGTTTTGGTTATGGCTTCCTTGATATCTTCGAGCCTTGCAGGATCAAATACTATTCTTTTAGGTGAGCAATGTAGTATGATCGATGCGAGTCTCTTCTGCAGTTTTAGCATCATGTTGTTTTTCCTCTGATTGTTCTTTTTGGTTATTCAAATTATATTTACTATTGATCTCTTTTAATTAGCAGCTTGTCCTTTTCTTCTTTTTCAAGCTTCTTCTTCTCTTCGTCAGAAAGCTCTTCTTTTTTATCTTCTTCCTTCTGAACTTCCTGCTTTTCCCCCTCTGCCTTTACCTTCTGCTCAATGCTCTTCTTCTTTTCTTTCTCCTTCTCCTTTTCTTTTTCTTCAAGCAGTCTCTTGTTTCTTTCTTCTTGCCTTTTCTTTAGGTTAGCCTGAATCTTGGCAACTGTCTTGTCAGCATCAAGGTTAAGCAAACTAAGTCCTTTCTTTTTTATTTCATCAAGGATAACTCTTCTTTTTCTGTTACCAACATTGGCTGAAATGATTATTCCCTGCTCTTTATTAAGTGAATCTAGTTGTTTGACATTAAATATGATGATAGGCACCAGCCCTGATGGGTGCATCCCTCTTACTTTCCTTGGGGATTTGTAGCCAATGCTTGGATGGGGAGGCGCTCCTTTTTTGTGAAGCCTTTGTTTATTATCCAGGCCTCGGGCTTTTCGCCACTTAACAGCCAGCCTTTTCTTTCTGTATATCTCTTTTCTTCTAAAGAGTGGCTTTTTCTTTTTAGCCCTGGTTCGTTGCTCCAATAATTTTTTTATGTTGTTCATTTTTATTAGCCTGATTATGATTTTTATTTTTTATTTAATTTATTTAATAATTGGTTTTCCGTCTTTTTCAATAATGAATATGCCATCTTGAAATATCCTTTTGTCAAATGCAGCCCGCTTGGTCATCTTCTCTATTGCTGCTGCAGTCATGCCTGCCTTTTCCTTGTCAGCACTTTCAACAATCACAAAGTGACCATCAACACTTACTTTGACGCCTTCTTTTAATTGGAGGGTCCTCGGCACTGTTTCTCCAACAAAATTCTTTATCTCAAATATTGAGCCTTTCACACTCACATTCATTGGAAAGTGGCCAGAGCATATTTTTAGCTTATAATAATGTAGCTGGCTGACCCCTCGCATCATGCTTTTGAGGTGAGCAATGTAGGCTTTGATTAGCCTCTTCTCCCTTTGAGTGCCTTTCTTGGCCTCAAAAACAATCAGTTGATTATTCACGCTTACCTTAACTTTAGGGTTATGAAGGCTTTTTTTAACCTCTCCTTTTGCTCCTTTAATTGAAAATATTCCATATTCTACATGAGCAGTTATTCCTTCTGAAATTTCCAGTTCCTCATGAATGTCTTGTTTCATAAAAATCTCCTATTTCATTCTATTTTGATAACATCATTAATAGCAGTAGCAGATTAGTTTTCCGCCTAATGCTTTTTTCTTGGCTTCTGTATGCGCCATCATGCCCTTTGGGGTGCTGACAATAAGTATACCAAAATCCTTTGCAGGCAGGAATCTCTTCTCGAATTTTTCATAAGTTTCTCTTTTAACGCTGAATCTTGGCTTGATTACTCCTGTCTTGTTTATATTGCCAATAAGGTTTATGATAAGGATGTCACCTTTAGAGTCTTTTATCTCTTCATAACTTCCAAGGTACTGCTGCTCTTGCATAATGCTGAGCACTTTTTTAATGACCTTGGAATTGTTTTTTGTGGTGAATTCCTTTCTGCCTGCTTTCTCGTATGTATTTATGAGTGAAAGCACATTGGATAATGGATCATTAAGGCTCATTTTCTTACCTCATTTTAGTTATATTTTTTGAATCCTATTTTGGGAGCTACTTCCCTGAAGCACTGCCTGCAAAAGTGAAGCCCATACTTGCTTATGTGGGCTGCTGTCTGACCGCATCGCCTGCATCTCTTTATGCTCCTGCCGAATTTTCGCTGGCGCGGGAGATTATATTTCTGGAACTTGGCATACTTGGCTGGCTTGCCTTTGATTTGATTCAGCATCTTGGTATAGTGTGTTGTGGTGATTTTGGTCAGCCTCCTTGTTTATTCTTGTTTTGCCTCTTCCTCTTCTATCTTGATTTTGAAGTTGTCTTTGAGGAAATTGATTGCCTCTTCCTGACTTATGATGTGGTGCCTTGGGATTCTTCTCTTCATTATCTTTCTCCTCTTAATCCTGAAGCCCGGTCTCTGAAGTGTCAGCGAAGCCTGCAACCCTAAAATTCCTATCTTCGGGTCATATTTAACATCAGGAATGTCAATGTATTCGTGTATGCCAAAGGAAATGTTGCCATTGTTATCAAAATTATTCTTGGATAAAACATTGCTCTTGGCAGCCAACAACCTCTTAAGCAACTCTGCCGCGGGCGCTCTCCTAAAGGTTAGTTTGCAACCAATCGGCAATCCCGGTCTTAACCCCCAGTTGGCTATTCTTTTCTGGGTGATGGTTTTGACTGGCGAAATCCCTGTAATATTCTTGATGAGCACCATTCCTTTATCTAAATTGGACTGCTCTTTTCCTGCTCCTATGTTCAGGGTGAGCTTCTCTATCCTTATCTGCCGCATTGGTGAATCCATTATTATTTCCTTTTGTTTTATTTTATTTTTATTATTATATTTTATATCACAAATCATCGATTTTTAAGCGTGAACCTTCTTTTCAGAGCGTGAAGGTTTGCTCTCATGTTTAGTCTCGTGCTTGATTTCTTGCTTTTCCTTGTTGTTCTTATCTGCATGCTCTCTTTTCTCATTTTTGTTTACAGCAATTACAGGAATATCTTTTCCTAATGCAAAGGCATATGCCTTTTTAGTTTCAAACAAATCCTTGTCAAACATGAATATTATATTGTCTCCTTTGAAATCTTCAACACACACAACATTACCGATGTGTTTACCCTTGTAAAGGTAAACCAGTGTGCCTTTCTCCAGCTTGATAACCTGCTTTATCTCTTGAGCAGGGATTGAATAAACCACAGTGTCGTTAATCTTCAAGTCAGCAAGAGTTTTGTCACCTGGCTTAAAATTAAAGTTTCTCCCATCAGTACAGTTAAGTTGAATAACCCCCCGGGGCAGGATTTTCTTGTTCATGACCTTGGATAGCTTTTGGTGAGACTCATCTTCCCTTATTCTAAGGAAGAAAAGCTTGTTCTCCTCATTCACCAATAATCTGTAATGCTCATTAATTAAAGGAAAGCTTATTACATCCATGAAGCCTACAGGAAATTTCTCATCAAAAACAGGTTTGCCATTTATCATCACTCCCTTATTTTTAATAAGGTATTTTGATTCTTTTGTTGTCTTGGTCTTGGTGAGCAACTCCTTAAGGGCTGTGTTCAAAGCAACACACAGAGTGAAGTCTCTGCCCGCATTTGGTCTTGAAATAAAGGGGTGGTCTTTTCTTAGGATGTGCCATCTTCTAGGCGAGCTTATCCTTTTCATGTGATCTTTAACCATTTTTTATTCGTCCTCTCGTATGTTTACTTATTAATACTGTGTCAGATCATATTATGATCATATTATATTATTGGGATTTGGTCTTCTCCCTTGTCTTTAGCCTTTCTTTATCATCTGTACTAAGTTCTGTTATAATTAAGTTTGATGCATGAACCAAAGGTCTGCTTTTTGAACCATCTTTTTTTGAAATCTCGATGCCTGAAATCATAACCTTGCTTTTTTTCAAGTTGACATTCTCAACCTTGTTTTCTTTTCCTCTAAAACTGCCCCTCATTATTTTTACTTTATCTCCAACTCTGACTCTTATCCTCTTGATTCCGTGCTTCTTGGCAAGTTCCTTACTAAGGTGAACATTAAGGAAGCTTCCTTTTATGTGCTTTGGGGCATTATGCTGGTATTTCCTTTGTTTCCTTGGCTGCTTGCTTGCCTTCCAGTTGATTGAAAATGTTTTTTTCATGTGATTTCCTCAAATATATCAATCATAATTTTAATTCTAATAATTAATCATTAAAGCACGAGTTTTGCTACCTTGGCTATTGCAGGCCAGAGATCTGTTACCTCCTTTGCAATTGGCCCTTTGAAAATAGTTCCTTTAGGTGTTCCTTTATCATCCTTAAGTACTACTGCTGCATTATCTTCAAACTTAACTCTTACACCACTGGGCCTTCTAAATTCTCTTGTCTGCCTGACAATGACTGCGAACACTACCTGCTTTCTCATGTCTGGCCTTCCCTTCACAACCGAGGCAAGTATTAAGTCTGCTATGCCTGCGCTGGGATTTCTACCATAGACAGTCTTGGCTCTCTTCACAGAGATAACCTTGATTATCTTTGCTCCTGAGTTATCGCAGGTTTCTAAAAACGAGCCTTTTTGCAAGCCCTTGGTTATTTTTGCCTTGGATGCTTTCATTCTTCTTCACGCTTCTTGTTCTTATGATCATCATCTGACTGTGCTGGAGCTTTTTTATCTTCCAGAGTGGATTCAACAAGTGATTCCTGAAGCAATTCTGCCTTTACTGCTTGTTCCTTAGTTTGAGCACCTATTATTTCAATAACCACGAAGTGTTTGGTTTTGGATAAAGGCTTTGTCTCAACCAATCGTACTGTGTCTCCTTTTTTAGCGCCAATACAATCAGGGTTGTGGGCCTTGACTTTGCTTTTCCTTGTCTCATATCTCTCATATTTTGGAACAGATACTCGTCTGCTCCAGCTCACGGTTATTGTTTTGGACATCTTATCACTGGTTACGACGCCTGTTAAGATTCTTCCTCTTACAGTTAGGTTGCCATGAAATGGACAATTATTATCTGAGCATTCCTTAGCTGGTTTTTTGACTTCAAACCCGATTCCTTTTGTTTTCATCTTGTTCCTCACAAATTGTTTTTGGTTATTTGGAATATGCTTGATTATTTTTAGTTATTGGAACTTGTTTGGATTTGTTTGAATTATTTTTTTCGTTTAATCCTTTCCTCTGGCCTTTTGGTTATTTCGTCTCCTTTGATTTGTTGGTTGTTAATAATGAAAATCGCGCCTTGTTTCAGCACTGTTTTTTCCTCTTGGTTGTTGGTTTTTATCTTGAATGTGTTTTTTGTTTCGTTAATGACGCATCCTTCAAGGCTTTCCAGACTCTTATTCGCCGCCTGGATTATCTTTATTTTCGCGCCTATGAATTCAACTGAGTTTGTCATACTCATCCTTTCTTTCCTTGCATTCTTGCTTTATTTGACTTCTATAGTGTCCGGGCTGAAGCCGAGTTTTATGAGCTCTGCCTTAACTTCCTTCAAGTGATCTCCTTGAAGCTCCACAACTCCGTCTTTGGCAGTCCCGCCACAGGCGAACCTGGATTTCAATTTGCTTGCCAGCTCTTTAAGGTTGATCTCGTTCTGGTCGATGCCTTTAATTACGGTGCTTATCTTCCCGAACTTTTTCTTTACAAGAGCCACCTCTATCTTCTGGTTTTCCTTTGCGATTGTTTCACAAACGCAAAGCTCTTTTGGCAACCCGCACGTGTTACACGTTTCACTCATTTTTGTTTTGTTTTTGTTTTTGTTTTGTTGCTGTCTTTTTATTTGGTTGCGCAGAGGCTTTCTTTGCCTGCGCAGCATTAACTGATGGTTTTGTCTTGTTTTTATTTCCTTTAATGAACATGATTCTTGCAATTTCTTTTCTTATTTTCCTGATTTGGCCTGCATTCTTAGGAGGTGTGCCTGTAGCGACTTGAGCATTCAATTTTATGAGTTCAAGTTCTAGTTCCTTGAGCTTTATTTCCTGTTCTTCTGCGCTTAGCTGGACTAATTCTTTGAATGTCATTGTTCAGATTCCTCTAATGTTGTGGGGGTGATGCTGCCTTCTTCTTTTTCATTTTGTTCTTTAGCATTTTCTTTTTGTTTTATTTCAGCTCCTGTTCGTTTTCTTGAGGATTTTTTAGACGTTTTTGACACTGCTGTTTTGTCTTTCTTCTCTTCTTTGGTTGCGTTAGCTAGTTCTTTAGTTTTATCTTCCATTTCTTTCTTCACAGAAGCATCCTTTACTTCCTCTAATTTTGCATCTGGTGCTTCTTCTGGCACTAGCTTCATTCTGTCTGGCAGCACAGTATCTGGTGTCATGATGCTTACCTTTATGCCAATGGTTCCACTTTTTAGTTGAGCAGATGCATATGCAACCTTCACCTCGGAAACTGCTATGTCGCCGCACTTCTTCAAGTAGCCTTGATAAAATCTCCAGGTCTTTGCTCTTGTGCTTGGAACTTTGCCACCGATTAATATTTCGACTCCGAGAGCGCCTGCTCCCATAACATCTGCCATTGCCTTGTGGCCTATGCCCTTAAACCTGGCAATGCCAAATTTCTCTAGTGAATTAGCAATCATTTCAGCAATAATGTTTGCATCAAGCCCGACAGAAGTCACTTCTTCAATTTCTATCTGTGGGTTTTCCAATTTGAATGCCTGCTTGAGCTCCTGAGTCAGCTTAGTGATGTTGGTGCCTGACCTTCCTACAACAAGCCCCGGTCTGCTAGTGCTTATGATTATTTTTTCTCCTAAAGGAGTCCTTTGGAGCTTTACATCACTTAAGCCCACCCTGCTTAGGTTATGTCTTACATACTCCTTGATTTCAAATTCCTTAATATTCTGATTAACAAACTTGCGCTCAATCAAAAAAATCACCTTTTTGTGTTTTTTTGATGTTCTGAAAAGCAAAGCTTTTCGAACAACGCAACATCCTGTTGCGTTTGTTCCAAAAATCGAAAATTTTTGCAACAATCATTTTTTTGCACTCTCAGTTTCTACTCTCTTTTCCTGTTTTTCCTTCTTGGACTCTTTTTTTGCATCTCTTTTTGCTTCTGTTTCTTCAGCAACTATTTCTACATGAGTCCTCTTCATCTTTATTCTTCTTTTCCTACCATAATGATAAGGCTCTGCTGCTTTTTGCGAGCAGGCATGAATTATCTTAAGGTCTTGACCTAATCCTTTGTTCTGGGCATTGGCTTCTAATGATTTCAGGAGCATGAGGAATTGCTTGGCTGCCTTGTAAGGGTATTTGGCTGCTCCTTTTCCTTTTTGATGACCTGCTCCTTCTGTGAATCTTCTAAAGGGAATTGCCTCCTCTTGCCTCATTACTTTTTCCATTAATGCAATGCAATTTTTGAGTTGCATACCTTTTATATAAGCACAAATTTCTATTGCCTTCTTAGTTGAGATTTCTACATCTCTGCCTAAAACCTTAGCAATATTTTCTTTGTCTGATTTGAAAGCGTATTTGTATTTCATTTTGCTGATGTTTTTGCTCTTTACTTAACTGACAGGCTGGCACTTGATTTAGTTGCTCCTATTCCAGGAGCATTGTGCATAACCTTCTTTCTTGTTAATGCATATTCCCCTAATCTATGACCTATCATTTCAGGCAAGATGATGACTGCCTGATATGTGTGCCCATCATAAATCATGATTGTCTTGTTAACCATAAACGGCAATATGAGCATGCTTCTCAAGTGAGTTTTGACTGGTTTTTTGCTGCTCTGAGCTTTTGCTATGAATTTCTTTTCTTCACTAGTAAGCCTGTTGATTTTTCTTCGCTCGTTGCTTGGTAAAAGCTGGGCGAGCTCTGCAAAGCTTAGCTTCTGAAGCTCCTCAACTGTTTTTCCCCTGAATGTGAATTCTTGCCTGACCATTTTTTTATCTCCTTACCTTGCTTCTGCCGCTGCTTCTCGGTCTTATCATGCCCACCATTCTTCCTGGCGGAGCATTATGAGGTGCAGTTGTAGGCCTTCCCTTGTGGTGACTCTTGTGACCTCCGAATGGGTGGTCAACTGCATTCATGCTTGTTCCTGAGACACTTGGCCAGTACACGTTCTTGGCTTTCATCTCAAAGTATTTTCTACCTGCTTTGTAAAACGGCTTTTCAGGTCTTCCGCCGCCCGCTGCTATACCTATGCATGCCCTACAGTTAGGGTTAAAGTCTTTGTATTTCTTTGAAGGCAAAAGCACAGTAACCTTGGTTGGAGTTTTTGCAATCAGTTTGGCGCTTACGCCTGATGACCTTACAAACTTGCCTCCGTCGCCTGGCTTGCATTCAATGTTGAATATGCTTGTTCCTTCAGGTATGTTCTTGAGTTCTGCAATGTTGCCTGTAACAATATCAGTGCTTCCTATTATGATGGTTTGCCCTATTTGCACGCCTTCTGGCGCAACAACAAGGGATGTTGAGGTATCATCATGCTTTATCCTTGCAAGAGGAGCTGAGTGCGCCGGACAGCTAATTAGCTCTGTGATTACTGCGGCACCATTCTTGCCCATGTTGTTTTGTCCTGCAAATCTAAATCCCACTCTCCTGTAGACTGGGCTTCCGCGTCCTCTCTTCTGTTGTGTTAGGTTTTTTCCCATGAATCTTCCTCATGTTTGTTTAAAGCATCATCATTTCAAGCGTATTTTATATCTTTCATGTTGTTTTGTATTAATTACATTAATCCGAGCTTGGTTGCCAGATCAATGGCTGGTGTTTCTGATGAAAACTTGACATAGGCTTTCTTCCTGCCTTTTGAATCATTGTGAGTTTTCACATCAACTACTTTGACGCTGAACAATTCCTCTATGGCTTTTTTTATTTCTTGTTTTGTGGCTTTCTCGTCAACCACAAATATTAGTTTGTTTTCTGATTCCATCAGTCTTATTGATTTCTCTGTGGAGACGGGATGTTTGATTATCATTATTCTTTCCTCTCTCCTTTCTTCTCAGCGGTTATCTTGCTCTTTTTTGTATTATCAGCTTTTTTTTGATTAGTAAACAATCCTTTTCTTAATTCATCAAGAGCTTTTGTAGTGAACAGGGCGGCCCTGCCTGCGTGGCAGCCGGGTGCTAGTGCATCAACATTAAGCTTCTTTACATGAAGCACATCAATGCCAGGAATATTTGCTGCTGCTTTGATGAGGGGTTTGGTTTCACTGACAACAAACAGCAAGCTTTTCTTAGTGGTTTTTCTCCTTCCTCTTAGTTTTCCTTTTCCTGCTCTCATTCCGATCTGGCTGGCTCTGTTAAGCTCTTGCTCAAATCCTATCTTAATTAATGCTGAAAGCAACTGTTTGGTTTTTGTTACTTTTTCAAAATCATCTGAAATTATGAAGGGATAACTCTGGGGTGCCAAGTGTCCTCGTCTTGCAACAAATTCTTTGTTCATTGTGGCGCTGAGTGCAGAGCAGATGGCTTTTTGTTTTTCCTTGATATTAAGCTTCCACGCCATCCCTGTATTTGGCTTTGGTGGATGTGCTCGTCTTCCTCCCACTGTGCCCGGAGCATTGGCTCCTGCCCAGAAGAATTGACTTCCTCTGTGTGAGAGTGTTTTTCTGGGCACTCTGCTTATGCCTTTTCCGTAGCTTGCTTTGTAATCCCTTCTTCTCTTTGAAATCTTGACTGCGTGCCTTTGACCTGCTTCCTTAAAAGTACCATAGGCTTGTCTCTTGTTGTTTTGTATTGCAAGGAATGCTTTCTTTATTAGGTCTTCTCTGACAGGCTCTGAAAATTGAACTGGAAGTTCTGCCTCGCCTGTTTGAGTTCCTGCTGTGTTAAAAATCTTGAGCTTCATTTTTTATCTTCCTTGTTTTGATTGTAAGCTAATATGAGTGATGGTGGGTAGTGGGGCTTCCTTTTTATGGGGCCGCATTGGTTGTGTAAGAATAATGAGCCTTTTTTTTGCACCTTGCACAGAGCCCTTGATAAGCACATATGTTGTCTTGACTTTGCCATAATGCACAAAGCCGTCTTTTGGATTGATTTCCTCTGGTTTGCTGTTTATCTTGATTATCTGGGCGTTCAGTTGAGTCCTTTGGTGATAGCCCATCTGACCTGCATATGCTGTTCTGTACATTGTGTGCTGCTGGGCGCACCATGCTCCCCTGCTTCCTGGTTCTCTTCTTCCTTTCTCTGTTTTGTGTTGCTTAAGAGATATTCCAAATCTCTTCACAGGGCCTTGTATGCCCTTGCCCTTGGTAACGCCGTGAATATCAACTGTTTGGGCTTCTCTGAACACTTCTTCAAACAAGATTTCCTTGTCAACATGTGCCTTGATAAAATCCAATTTGTCTTTTTTGCTTCCGCTTAATTTGAGCTCAAACACTTCTGGCTTTTTCTTGCCCACCCCTGCAAGTCTGGGTTGAGTGTAAACCACTGCTGTTATTTCTGAATAATCTTCAGGGTTGATTTGTTCTAATTCTTTTGCATCCTGTGTTTTCTTGGGAAGAGAAAGTGTTCGTAAAACTTCCTTTGAAGGCTTGAACATGATGTCCTTGGCGACAAAGAAACCATAAGCATTTTGTTTGTAAAAACGAGCAGAAAGAAGTTTTAATGGCGGACATTCCACCACTGTAATGGGCATGCTGATTTCCTCGTCTTTGGTTGGCGAGGTTTTTTGGTTATTGATGCCCATAAGGTGGGTCATGCCGGCCTTATAGCCTGCAAATCCCAAGAGTGATGGTTTGTCTGAAAAGGAATAATTCCAGTTTCTGATCCTGGGGTAAATCCTGTTGGCCCTCTTCCTAGGCCAGACTCCCATGCTTCCCTTTCTTGGCATCCTTGTGTTGGGCATTGTTTTCTCCTTGCTTGAATTTTTTATTTTTTTATAATTGCGGATAGTTCAATTTAGCTAATTACGTGTATGAAAAAAGCCATTTACGAAAAACACCCTTATAGAAGACACTGTTCTTAGTGTACTGAAAAGGGTTTTCTTCTCAGGCTTCCTAGTGTTTAAGTTCATTTACCACTCAAACAAAGCACAAGAAAAGCAGTTCATTTATAAAGCTTACGCTTCAGTACTCGAGAGATTATTTTTGGCCTTTTTAGTTGATTTTATCTTGGGAGCAGGTCTGCTTCTTTCTTTTCTCTTGGCATACTGCAACGGATTCTTGATTTGCCTGCAGAGATCATCTGGTTTGCACACAGAATAAGCTTTATAATAAGCAAGATTATTGCAGCTCGGGGGAGGAAGTATTTTCTTGCTCATCTTAGCATACCTTAACTGTCCCAAGATATATTGAGGTCTCAACGGCTCTGCATTCTTCTCATTCCATTCTACCAGCTTCTTCTCAATTAAATCATAATCCCAACCACAGCTTGCAAGGAAATTGATGAGCACAAAGCAGCTTCTCTTTTTACCATCCTCTAACCCGCGCAGGATTATGTTGATGCAGGGCGGAAAATTTTCTTCTCCAATTGCTTTTTCCGGCAAGGCATAATCCTGCTTGCCTAATTTTTTATGTGTGCTCCCTTCGTCTAACTCAGTCCAGCCAGCTTTTTGCGGGGCAAAATCAAATGCATTCCTTAAGAGGAGTTCTGCATCTGGACGCTCAATATTCCTGTCAAGAAAAGAATGTTTAATATTTACGTTCTCTGGCTTTGCTTGCTCTTTTTCAAATTCAAGTATATGATTAATATCCACGGGTACAGAAATAAGTTGAGATTTCTCATGAAATGAATAAGGCATTCTATAAAGGTGTCTTGGCGATATTAACACGGTGTCTATCTCCAAGAAAGGGTCAACATTGAGTTTGGGTATTTTGTCACCAAATTCACTAGTTTCATAGCGCTTTATTTCTTCCTGCTTGAACCCTGTCTTCTTCATTATGCTTGAAAAGTCATTCTTCTCAAACTTCATAATCTCATCAGCAAGAGGCTTACGAATCATCTCTGTAATATACGCTGCAATTCTCCTCGGAGCTTCAGGAAACAAGTCAACAATATTTACTCCTCCGACGTTTTTAGGAAATGCCTCAAACGGAACTGCAATGTGAAAGCCTTTATTGCCTGAGAATTTTGCAGAAATTGATTTGACATTGTTCTTTTTTAGAGCACGCACTGTAAAGTGAGCTGCTATCCTGCTGTATTCAAAGAACTTACAGTCAATATCCAGTACTAAGTCCCAACCTTTTCTTAAAGCATCTAGTTCTTCTTTTCTCAAGGTCGGGCTTAGATTAAGGGGGTTTTTCCATAATTCTTCTGAGCAGTGAAAGCTTGTAACACGCTGCTTCGCCAACTCCAGAATGTCATTAGGATAATTCAGAACTTCAGGTCTCTTGCCAAATGCCTCGTCAAACCTGAAAGCCACTTCCTTATCCTTGGCATGCTGAACCATCTCTTCCTGAATATCTTTTCTCTTGTAGAACGATAAGGTTTTAGCTAGGAATATCATATTGCAAAGCAGAAAATTAAATCCTATTTAAAAGATATTGTTTTTACAAAAAATTGCGTGGATTTAAAGCCCGCCTTTTAGGGTGCAATTTTTTGAACAAAAGCCTGTCATTCGTACCTAACCACAGGCTTAAGCCTGTGGCTTACAGCGCTCGCATAGATAGACAGGCTTTTGTTACACTAAAAAATTTATAAAGCAAATGGTTTTTTCTTTTTATAACGCGGGCGTGCCGGAGTGGTCAAACCAAACGGGACCATACAAGACTTCGTCTTGAAGTTCCAAGATGAATCTCGGAACAAACGGGCATGGTTCAGGTTGCGAGTAATCGCAGGAAACGCCATGTGGCTTAGTGCCTACGCAGGTTCAAATGAAAAACTGGTTTTTCACCCAGAAAAACTTTAGTTTTTCTGGATGCCCTGCCGCCCGCATCCTATGCAAAAGAATCAGAAAGAACTCAAAGCCATTATTGAAAATTTGTACGAAATGGTTGAGAAGTATAAGCAATATCTTGTAATTGTAGAGGGTAAAAGAGATAAAGTGGCATTGGAAGAGCTTGGCTTCGAGCACATTATGCCTCTAAATGGAAGACCTCTTTATGATGTTGCAGAAAATGTTCAAGAAAAGCAAGTTATTATTCTAACAGATCTTGACAAGAAGGGCGAAGAGATTTATTCAAGAATAAAAAAGGACTTGGACAAGAGAGGGGTTGAAGTTGATGATACTCTTAGGAACTTGCTGTTCAAGACAGAACTTAGGCAGATTGAAGGTTTAACCAATTATCTTAGAAGATTTAAAGAGTGAAAGTACCTGATGTGGGCTTAGAACTAACTGGTTTATTACTTTCCCAGAATGATGATTGCTCTTTTCATTGCAACAAAAGCATAAGCCCACAAGAATGGGAGCCACAAGGGCATTAAGCCAAAGAGAGTGTTTCTAACAAAGGTTTCGACACCTGTTGACACAAATAAATATTCTGAGATAATCATGGCGATAAATCCGAATATGAAAAATAAGAAGTCTCTTTGCTCGTATCTCATTGTGAATGAAACCGCTATAATTACTAAATAGGCTCCGGTTAAGACATAATCATTCCTAAAAACAGGAATAAGAGCAACCATTAGAATAATGGGAATTGCATTCAGAAAAATCTGTAAAATTTTATTTTTAAGTTTCATCATAAGGAGTGAGAAATAAAATGAGTTTAATAATGTTTCTAAATCTTTTTATTAATTGGCATAATCTTTGTCAACAATCTCTTTGATTCTTCTGGCTTTCTTTTCTCCGATCAATTCCACTTCTTTAAGTTCTTTTTCTTCTGCATTGACAAAGCTCTTTATTGACTTGAATTTCTTGAGTATTGGCTTGGACAGAATGGCTCCGACACCAGGGAACGCGCTTATGATATATTCCTGCAAATCCTTATCTGTGAGCGGTTTGGCGCTGTGCAACGTAAAGTCTTTCTTTGAGGGATCAGCTTCTCTCTTAGCAATGACTATGAACAGGTTGGCTGTGTCCTTAAAATTCCTTGTCTGAACAATTGGTATTCCATAGCTGACTAATATTGTTGAAAACACTCCGCGAATTGCGTTGGGGTGCAGTTTTCTTTGGGAATAAATGTCCTCTTCTCCTTCGATAACAAATATTGGGCGCTCATATTTTTTCAGGTTTGCAAGCTGGGATAAGAGCCTGCCGTCTATTATTGAATCGACAAAGTCAGGCACTGTTTTATGCTCTGCAACGACCCTGTCGCTGAGCAGATAATCTCCCACATCAAGCCTGCTGAGCTCTACCTTCAATCCTTTCTCGGCCAGTTCTTTTATTATTCCCGCTCCCTTTTCCCTGTAATCAGCAAATATTGTGAGATTTGCAAGGTTAAGCGGGCTGTTCTCATCAGTCAATCTTGTCTGCTCCTCTTTTTCATCCTTCTTCTGTTCAATTTTTTCTATACTTTCTTCAAAAAGCACGGAAGAAGATGAGCCACTTTTGCTTTTTATTCCCTTAATTATCTGATACATCTTCTTTTCCTTGTGCATAGAAACCCAAAGGTTACCTTCGTCCCTTGTTTTCTTGGTCACAAGAACTATAACTCTTCCTTTCTCCTGCCTTCCTGTTCTTCCCCTACGCTGGACAGTTCTGATGGCAGAGGGGATTGGTTCATAAAAAATGACTAAATCAACTGCAGGAATATCCAGTCCTTCCTCTGCAACACTTGTTGCAATAAGGCAATTAAAGGCACCTTCTCTAAATTCATTTAGAATCTCTTTTTGCTTTTTCTGGCTCATTCCCGTATCTTTCTTTTTCATTTGACCGACGAAGATTTTTGATTTTACATTAATAGAATCCATTACCTCTTTTATCTTGCTGCTGGAGTCCCTGTATTGGTTGAATATGATTATTTTTGTGTCTTGCTTTTGATTAAGTTCTTCTGCAACTATTTTCTTCAAAGCATCAATCTTAGGGTGCTCAATTCCCTTGGTGAGAAGCTCTTTGGTTTTTATATAGGCAGAGCGGAAGTTGAGGTCTCTTATGAGATTCTGCACAGCCTTTACTTTTGTCTTGTTAGCTTCATCTTCGAGCTTGGTTAAATATTCCCAAAGAGGTCTGACTCCTTGTGTCTCAATAAGTTCAAGGGCGTGCTGCAATTTCAGGGCTTCTGCCAATAAGCTTATGCTTCTCATGATACCATAATCCTTTTCTCCGCTACTCATCCTGGCATACATTGCCTTCTGGAGCTCAAGAATAGCAGTTTTACTATAACTAGAGGTGCTGCCGTACATGAAGCCAAGTTTCTTTATTCCCTCAAGCTTATCATCAAATGCGTTTCGAAGAAACTTTCTGACCTGCTCCAGTTCAGGTGGAAAATCAAGCTTTACCCATTCAACATCAATATCCTTAACATAGGGCTGAACATCAGGATCTTCATATGAACGTATCTCGATTTCCTCGATAAAAAGGTTCTTGCAAACCTCCTTTATTTTTTCAGAATCTGATCCTGGAGAAGCAGTCAAACCCAGAATTCTCGGATGCTCTGCTTTTTTATGATATTGTTTTGCAATAAAGGCATAGGAATAGTCTCCAACCCCCCTGTGCGCTTCGTCAAAAACAAGCAGGCTTACCTCTTTTAATGAAATCTTTTCGCTGATAATATCATTCTCTAAACCTTGCGGGGTGCTGACTATTATCTTGCTTTTCTTCCAGAGCTCTGCTCTTTTCGCAGGAGAAATCATACCGGTGAAAAGCTGCACTTCATCTTCTTCTATTTCAAGAAATTTTTGCATCGAGCTTACGTGCTGATCGCAGAGTGGTCGTGTAGGCGCCAATATTAGTACCTTGCTGTCAGGATAATTTGCCAGCCTATTGGCAGCCAGCAGAACTGCAATATTAGTCTTGCCAAGACCAGTAGGCAACACAACAAGAGTGTTCTTCTTCACAGCAGTCGCCAATATAGTCTGCTGGTAAAGCCTGGGCTCAAATCCTCTTATCATGGTAAAGAGAAAGAAAAATCCGGTAGTTTATAATTATTGTGCATAAAACAGAAAACATTTACATTGAAAAGTAATTCAAAAGAACAATGGAATAAAAAAATAAAAAAAGAAAAAGGTTGAATAATTTATCTTCCGCGTGCCATCTTGGCTCGGGCGACGTTTCCTTTCTTGTCAATAAAGTAGAGCCATCCCTTCTCCTTTTTGACGCCGACCTTGGCGACTACTTCTGGCCCTCCTTTGGGCTTTTTGTGGCCTCTTGCCATTTTGGCTCTCGCAACGTTTCCTTTTTTGTCAATGAAGTAGAGGTATCCTTTCTCCTTCTTGACGTGCGCTTGTGCTACAACTTGTGCCATTTAAGGTCACCCCCTGTTTTTAATTTATCCGACTATATTTTTGGATTTTATAGCCTTAAATAATGTTCTTATTCTTAAATGTTTTGTTTTTGGCGTCGAAAGATTTAAAAAGGATAGATCGAAGTGGTCAACAACCAGATTTTTTGAATCATTCTTTTTTAACTCTTAATTTCAAATTGCGAGTAATAAACTATGGTTATTAAGCCCCCTATTAGTAAAGCAATCACATAAGAAAATATTTTGAACCAGAGGATAAGGGCGGCATAGCCTATAACTGTTGCAAATACTAACACAAAAACCCATCTTGAAGCTATGAACAGATAAAGTCCTGTTGTACCGCCAGCAAACTGTCTGAGCTTCTCAAAAGTAGGGATGGGCAGTAGAGAGAATATTGCCATAAGTAGGTTTATAAGAATAACTGCGTAAAAAAATGAACTCTTGGTAGCGAGATAAAGAGGTGCAAACAAGCCCGCTAGTATAATGTTGGAAAGCGGACCTGCAAAAGCAATTACTCCTAAATCTTTGTGTTTAACTCCGCCTCTAAAAACGCCTGCTCTCAGCTTTGGAATCACATCGTGAAGCAAACTGCCTGTGAAGAACAAAGGGATGTATCCGTAAGAAAAAAAGCAAATAATCAAACTGATTAAGAGCCCATTTATCCAAACCTTATAATGCGAAACATAACCGAGCTTCAATGCCACCAATTTTTGGACAGAGAAGTGTATGAATAGGAATATAAAAACCAAGATGCATGCAATAACAAAATTGACCAATCCCTCCTCAAGGTTGAAGGTTTCTCCACCCCATTTCCTGAATGTGAGCACAAAAGAAGCTATTAGGCTGGTTATGAACAGCCACAACACCTCTTTCTTTGAAAACCTGAAACGTGCCTCTACTCGGGTAGCAAATTCCTGCATAAAGCACCATTGTACTTTTTTTCTTTATATAAGTTTCCTTTACAATACGGTTTTCTTTACTAATCCTAATAATTCCTCTTCATGGCCTGCGCCGATAACGGCAAGAATCTTTTGATCAGGGTAATTTTCCGTCAAAGCCCTCAATCTTATAGCCATAAATCTGTTCCGCTCCTCCACCAAAACTTGATAAATGCCAGGATATCTTTCTTTTAATACGGCTAACAACTTCTTAATAAGCTCGCGCTCAGGCACGTCTTTTAGATTTATTCTAATCTTTTTTGAGAATGGCGCAGAAAAAAAATCTATAATAAAATTAAGTTTCTCCCTCCATTTTATTGCCTTGGAAAGCCTGGCTAGAGTTATTCGGACATCCCTATCAATCAAAGCAACTTTTTTTTTATTTAACTGGGCTAACTGAACTGCACGCAGCATATCACTTCCTGGCTTTATACCTGCAATGGTTCCGAGTCTTTGTTGTATCAACCCGCCTATTAGTGCGAACAAATAACCTTTCAAGCCCAGATGCGGAATTAAAGAAGGAGAATAACTCGGCTTTTGGTTTGAAAGCAGGGCAGAAAGGCGCTGGTGATCTAACTCGACTGCAATTATTTCTGGCTTTTCATTATGAAAAACATGCTCGATTTCTTTTAATGAAGTTTGCGCTATGTGGGAAGTTCCAATAATAATGAGATTTTTGTGTTTTAACATCGTGAAAGATTAAGTGTAGTACTTTGTGAATTTTTTCCCTTTTTTTAATTCGCCTAGCGGGTTATTAAATTTCTGAAAATTTGCTCTCATGGATTTATTCGCTGGCAGTTCTTTTCCTGCCGCAACCATTTGTCTTCTGATTTCAAGACAACATAAATCTATTCTTGCAGGGCAATCTTGCAGGCATGCGCCGCAGTTAGTACACAGCCAAAAAACATCCTTATGCTCTTTTTTCTTTGCAAGAAAAGCCTTGAATCTAGGCCCTGCAGATTCCTTTTGCAAAACAGAATATATTGGGCAATTTAGGTTACAAATTCCGCACAGATTGCAGTTCACAACTGTTTGATTTTTATTTTCAATCAAATAAAATCACCTGTAATAATTACCTATAATTAATTATTTTATCTGGGTTCAAAATATTGTTATAATCATATTCCTCCTTTAATTTGATAAATTCTTTCTTCTTTTCCTGACTAACCCAAAGCTTGTTCTTAATTCCTGTACCAAAAACATCTCCTAACTTGCCACCTGTCCTTCTTAAAAAAGAAGAGAATGTGTCTAATAAATCCCTGTCTTTTTTTTGAAAATATGCATAAAATGCTCCGAGTCCTATGTGTCCTTGAAGCCGAACATCGTGTTTTTCACACCACTCAATTAAATCATATGCTTTTTCAAAACTAACAAAAGGGTCTTCCATATAGTAATAACCACTGCTTCTAATAAAAACAACAGCAGAATCTGCCTTATCTAACCACTCCTTAATTTCTTGTGCGTTCTTTATTTTTCCCCTGAATGAAGTATAAGCTGCCATTAAAGAGTATTTAAGTTCAAACCCCATTTCATTAGATGTTTTTCTGTCAAAAAACTCAAGAAAATAAACTTCCTTGTCTTTTCTTAAAAGTCTTACTTGATTCAGCAAGTCTGTCAGTTCATTAAAATGAAAAAACTCCAGGGAAATTGATGGAATATCAACTACTCTGAGCTGGGCTTTTGTAATAAACCCTGAAAGCCCTTCTCTCCCCACTACATCTTCTTTTTTCTTTGTGAAGAATGACTTGCCAGTGCCATCAACAAACTCCACCTTTTCAACCCACTCATTCACGCGGCCGATCAGCTGACTTTGTTTTGACAAGGCGTTTAGAGCAACCATCCCTCCTATAGTCTGGCCTGGGTTCAAAGGAACAACAGGAAACATCACATTAACTGAACGAAGAGAATTGTTAAGGTCATGAATGCTCATGCCTGCTTCTACTTCAACCAGTTTGTTATTAAGATCAACAAAGGTTATCTTATTCATGCGCTCAGAAGACAACACCAGGGCATTATCTGCTATACATCCTTCTGATGTGGTTGTTCCTTTACCGCGTAAAACCACAGGAGTTCTTCCTTGGTTTGCAAACAACAACATTCTTTGGGCTTGTTCAGCATTTCTTGGCCAGATAACCAGGCTTGGCTTTAATTCTCTTTCAGAACAACAATAACTGTATGCTTCGATATCAATAGCACTATCTGAAACATTTTCTGCTCCAACTATGCTTGCTATTCTTTTATTCATTTTTAGCGCGCCGAATTATAATCTATTAAGGCTTGGCTTAACTCAACAATGCTTTTTTTATTCTCACAATTTTCTTGAAGATGCATATAACAATAGGGGCAGGAAGTAATTATTTTCTTGCTGCCTAGCTGTTTCAACCTTTCCTTGGCTAATTTATTAGCTATTTCAGGGAAGTTTTGCTTTACTCCGCATCCTGCACCACAACAAAAGGTTTTTTCTTTGTTTTTCGCCGGTTCGATCAACTTCAATCCTGTTTGCCTGATGAGTATTCTTGGTTCGTCCACAATAGCATGCTTTCTTGCAAGAAGGCAAGGGTCATGATAGCTAACTTCTTCCTTTTTCTTAAACACTATTTTTTGTTTGTGCGCAACCAGGGTTTGGGTAATGTGTTCGACCGAAAGCCCGTACCTGCTCTTAAAAACATCATAACAATGAGGACAATTAGTTATTATTTTGCTAATTTGGTTTTTTTTCAGAATTTCAATGTTTTTTTTCATTATTTCTTCAAAATCAGCGATATAACCGGCATTTAAGAGAGGAGCGCCACAACAAACAAATTCATCAATTATCACAAAATGAATTCCGATGTCTGATAACAATGCTTTATAATCGTTAAACATGTTGGGAAGACAATTCAGGGTTATACAACCAGGGTAGTAAAGGGTTTTTTCTCCTATTGCGCGCGAAATCCTTCTTTTTATTGATTGAAAAACATCGGCAGGCACTGTGATTCTCACCTTATTATCTATATTTTAAAGAATAACTTGTTGCTTTTAATAAATGTTACTTTTTCTTCTAAATAACAAAAATTAGCAGCTCAAACAGACAATAAAATTATTAGCTAGACTTATGATAAAAATTAAACCCTGGAAGACCTCAAGAAGTTATGAGGCCTTCCTGGGAAAAGAGGTGAGTGAATATAAAAAAAATAGTTTTAAAGTTGACAGTTATCAAATGCTTTATTCACGGTTTCTGCAAAGATAGGGGTATTAACCCAGACAGCCGTATCATAGGAAGGGTGAACTTTTGTATCATCCAAAAGCATAAAAGCAATCTCTTTGTTATCAATTATGCAGAATCTGCCATTAAAGCCTTTAATGTTTTTGACTTCAGCAAATTCCTTAAGTTCGTCAATGGCTTCTTTAGACTTGTTGGTTAATGATGAAAGAATTTTAACGCTAACTCCTTTCTCACTAGCCTTCTTTAGAACTTTGCCGAAATGCTTATGTTTTCTAATAAGACCCTCTTCTGTGGTCATAAGAACGACTGATTTCTTTGCATTCTTGATCATGGTGCTTAAGTGGTTATATATTTGATTTCTGCCTTTAATAACTCCAGTCAAATCAAGTGGGTTTACCATATCAACACCTTGGTTGTGGAGAAGATTTAATTCCTTGAGAAGTTCAGATCCTTTAAGTTGCTCAAGATTGACTGTTCTTTCCTGGGCTTGCATGGTTATTCTTTTCTTTACTCTCTCTACAACTTCTTCAGGAGGAAGTGCAAGATACTTGATTGGCTTGCCTATTTTCATTACAATAAAGCCCTTCTTTTCAAGGCTTTCTAATATATCATAACTTCTGCTTCTTGGCACTCCTGCAATATCACTTAATTCTCCTGCTGTGGACACACCTCTAGATAAAAGTGCAGTCCATATTTTTGCTTCATAGCTGTTAAGACCAAAGTCTTTTATTTTCTTTAAAAAAGATTCTTGTACAATCATTTTTTCTTCCTCCAAAGCGTTTTATTACTTTCAAAATATAACTATTGATGAGTGAATAAAAGAGAAAGAAGATTTTATTTATAAAGCTTTCGTTTTTGTTATTATTTCAGAGTGATAAAATAAATAAAAATAAATAAGGATTATTTAAATAATAAAACTTTTATTTAAATTTAAGAGTATATTTTTATCTAAAACCTTAAATTAAAAATACAATTGTGTTTTTTTATTAATATTTTTTATTATTAACTCCCACCCCTTTATTTCGTCTCGAAAGAAGAAAATAGGAAATAGATAACTTTAATTTTTAGGTTAAAGCACCATATTGAATTTGTTCATTCAAAAAAACATATCTCTAAAGAGAAGAGCTTCTTTTTATAATAAAAAAACATTTTTGATAATTTTTTATCATTAAAAAAACATTTTATTATCTATAAATTCATTATGAATTTATCATATATTAATAAATATAAATTATTAATTAAAATATAAATATTATAAAGAGATGAAAAAATAAATAAAAAATATTATTTCTATATAGAAAATTATTTTTTATAAAAATAAAATACTAAAACAAAATATGTTTTTTAATATATTTATTGTAAAATATATTTTAGAATAATTAAATTCATAATTTTTAGTATGAAGCCTCTTGAAATAAAAAATTAATATTAATTAAATAAATTAGATCAAACACATTTAAATTGAATTAATTACATAACACATATTTAATTACATATCATATAATCATATTCAACTTTCAATCAAGAATATTTAACTTCCAAACGAAATAAAGGAGGGTGGGTTTAATTTCCTTTATATTGTTGTTTATGTATTTTTAATCATATATTCTACAGGAAAACAAAGTTTATAAACCTTCACTTCTTCTGGAGATTTATGAATAAAGAAATCAATAATATCTTTGAACAATTTCTCCAAAAAGAGTCTTTATTTAAGGATAAAAAAGCTCTTCAATCAACATATATTCCTGACGAAATAAAACACAGAGATATTCAAATAACCCAAATTGCTAACATACTGGCTCCTGCTCTCAGAATGGAAAAACCATCAAACATATTTGTTTATGGCAAGCCAGGAACAGGTAAAACACTATCTATACGTTATCTTGCTGAACAAATGCTGACCTTAGCAGATAATAAAAAAATACCTTTAAAAATTATTTATCTAAATTGTAAATTAAAAAAAATCGCTGACACAGAATACAGGTTAATAGCTCAATTAGCCAGGGAATTTGGTAAAGAAATACCTCCGACTGGTTTACCAACAGACGAAGTTTATAATGTTTTTTTTCAAACCATAGATGGTGAAAAACAGATAATCTTGTTGATTCTTGATGAAATTGACAGACTTGTTGAAAAGGCAGGTGACGAATTAATATATAACTTAACAAGAGTTAATACTGATCTTAAACAAGCTCAAATGAGTTTTATAGGTGTTAGCAATAATCTTGTTTTTTCTAATAATCTTGACCCTAGAGTTAAGAGTTCCTTAAGTGAGGAAGAAGTGGTGTTCCCCCCTTACAACGCAATTCAGCTTCAAGATATTTTGAAAAGAAGAGCATCAGAAGCGTTTAAAGAAGAAGTAATTGAAGAAGGCGTTATTCAAAAATGTGCTGCCTATGCTGCTCGTGAACACGGGGATGCCAGACGGGCCATAGATCTTCTCAGGGTTGCAGGAGAAATAGCTGAAAGAAAAGGAGATAAAAAAATAACAATGAAATCAGTGGATGAAGCAGAAGACACTATTGAAAGAGATAAAGTAATTGAGATTGTAAAAACTCAGCCAAAACAGTTTCAGGCAACGCTTTATACGGTTCTTTTGAATAAAAATAATGCCAAAAACAAGATTGTTGATACAGGAACGGTGTATGAAACTTACCGCGATCTCTGTGCTAAAGTCGGTTTAAGACCTCTAACTCAGAGAAGAGTTTCTGACATTATAGCTGAGCTTGACATGCTGGGAGTAATTAATGCAAAAGTCATATCAAAGGGAAGGTTTGGGAGGACGAGAGAAATTAGTTTGCTCTTACCCAGTAATGTTGAACAAAAAATCAAGAAAATACTTGAAGAGGATTTATTCAGTTAATAACTTCATTAACAATTAATTTGCCTTTATTTGTTTTTATTTTAAACCTTTATATTCCTGAAATGAATATTATCGACTCGCTTTTGGAAAAAGGAATTTTGGTCAGCCCTGAAATAGCAGGAAACATGTTTTTCATTCAAAAACTGGCTGAGTTAAGTGAGCAGGAACTAGAAGGAGTTATCTTTATTGACAAAAACTTCTTTAAAGAACGTAATCTATTAGAAGAAACAGGTCCTGAAACAAATTTTGAAACACCCATCCTTTCATCAGAACAAAAAACAACACCGAATGCTCTTCAAGCAGGTAAAGTAAAAGTAACCTTTTCATATGACAAAGAGCCAGGAAAAATATCAGTGAATGATTTTGTGGCACATTTTAACAGGAGATTTGAGGCCCTTTCTTTTATGTTAAGACAGAGGCAGGAGCTTCAAAGAGTTATCAGTATCAACAGGCTCAAAGGCAAATCTGGCAGAGAACCTGTATCTATCATTGGTTTAGTTTATAATAAGATTATTACCAAGAATAACAACACCCTTATTACACTTGAAGACCCAACAGGAAAAATAAATGTGCTTATAAGTGATAAGAAAAAAGAGCTCTTGGACTCGGCTAAGGAAATTGCACTGGATTCGGTTATTGGTGTAGAGGGAGTAATGGCAGGCCAATTCATTTTTGCTAATCAAATATTTCTGCCGGATGTGCCCCTAATTAAAGAGCTAAAAAAGAGTCCTGATGACGAACACATGGTTCTTTTAGGTGATCCGCATTTTGGTTCAAAGGTTTTCTTAAAAAAGGAGTTTGATGATTTTATATCATGGATTAATCAAAAAAAAGGAAATGCAGAACAAAAAGAGATAGCTTCTAAAATCAAATATGTCATCATTATTGGTGACTTAGTTGAGGGTGTCGGAATCTACCCAAATCAAGAGAACGACTTAGAAATAAAGGATGTGAAGGTTCAGTATGATTTGTTTGCAGATTATCTTAAAAAAATTCCACAACACATAACCATATTAATTTGCCCCGGGAATCATGATGCTGGCAGATTATCCGAACCCCAGCCAGCAATCCTTCATAAATATGCTGCAAGTTTGGCTCAACTGCCAAATGTTCTGCTTCTTAGCAATCCCGCATCAGTTAACATAGGCGCCACGAAAGAGTTTTCCGGCTTCGATCTACTACTTTATCACGGCTATTCTTTAATTTATTATGCAGATAATATCGATACAATAAGGCAAAAGGGCGGGCAAAAAAGACCGGACTTATTAATGAAATTGCTTTTACAAATGCGCCATTTGGCACCAACACACACGTCAAATCTTTATACCCCTGACTCAAACTTTGACCCGCTAGTCATCAACAAGATACCTGATTTCTTCATTACAGGGCACATACACAGGGTTAGCGTTAGTAATTATAAAAACATCACCTTGCTTAACTGCTCTTGTTGGTCAGACATAACAGAAGATCAGGAGAAGAGAGGAATTCAACCCCAACCCGCAAGAGTAATTGTTGTGAGCCTAAAAACACGAGATGTTAAAGTAATTAATTTTTTTAGAGAGAATAATTTGTCTGATGAAATGCAAGAGAACAAGCAGGCAAGTGAAGAAAGCATAAGATTAATCTCTTAATCAACTAAAATGAGTGATATGAAAAAATATTTTGAAGAACTGGAAAGTGAGACTCTTGAAGCCTATAAAATAGCTTCAAAGGCAAGAAGCAAAGGCTATGACCCTGCTCCTAAGCCCGAAGTGGTGCTTGCCAAGAACCTGGCTGAAAGAGTTATTGGTCTCATTAGTGTTGTAGCTCCTCAACTTCAAGGGTCAGGTGCTATAAAACGTATAGAAGATTTGGAAAAACAATACGGTGTTTTAGATTGGAGAGTGGCTTTTCAAATTGCCCTGGAGATTGCTCAGGAGAAATTCTGTAAATTTAATGATAAAAAAGAAGCTATGGAGGTTGGAATAAGGACGGGGTTTGCTTATGTAACTTTAGGGGCAGTATCTGCTCCACTTGAAGGATTCACAAAACTTGAGATTAAGAAGAGAAATGATGGTGAGGGGGAATATTTCTGTCTTTATTTTGCAGGCCCTGTGAGAGCAGCAGGAGGTACTGCTGCAGCAGTGTGCGTACTAATAGCAGATTATGTAAGAAAAAAAACAGGCTATGCCCCCTATGACCCTGATGATAAGGAGACTAGGAGGGCTCATGCAGAAATATCTGATTATCATGAGTTTGTTACTAATCTTCAGTATTTTCCTTCAAAAGAAGAACTTGATTTCTTAGTTGCGCACATGCCTGTTGAGATATCAGGAGACCCCTCTGAAGACTTTGAAATTTCAAACGTTACACTAAAAGACTTGCCGCGAGTAAACACCAATAAGATAAGGAGCGGCTATTGCCTGATTTACAGTGCATGTCTTCCGTTAAAAGCACCCAAAGTATGGTCTAAACTCAGCAAATGGGGGGCAGACATGGAACTAAGTCACTGGGGATTCTTGGATGAGTTCCTTAAAATACAAAAAACAGTTAAGGCAAGGGAGAGCCTTAATCAGAAAAAGGATGCCCAGTCTGAGGAGAAAAAAGGAATTGTCAAAATCAAACCAGACTTTACATTTATCTCAGACCTTGTAGCAGGCAGACCTGTTTTTGGTCACCCATTATCTAATGGCGCTTTTCGACTGAGATATGGAAGGGCAAGGACGTCTGGCTATTCTGCTCAAGCCATTCACCCAGCTACTATGCAAGTACTGAATGATTTCATAGCTATTGCCACTCAATTAAAGGTCGAACGCCCAGGAAAAGCAGCAGCTTTCACCTCTTGCGATACTGTCGACGGCCCAATCGTTAAGCTTCGTGATGGATCTGTTGTTTATTTAGAAAATGATAAGCAAGCCAAACAAATAAGAAATGATATTGAAGAAATACTTTACCTCGGGGATGTTCTAATCAATTATGGAGATTTTTTTGACAGGGCTCATCCTTTAGTGCCTGCTGGCTATGTTCCTGAAGAATGGATTCTTGAACTTGAGAAAGCATGTATTGAATTGTTTGGTTCATTTTCTAATGAAAAGCTTTCAGAGCTCGTTGACATTGATGAAGAAAAACTTAGTGTATTATTTGAAAAGCCACTCACAACAAAAATATCTTTTGATGCCGCATACCAGCTCAGCAAGAGATTGAAAATACCTTTGCATCCAAACCACATATTTTATTGGAACAGCATCACTCCAGAGCAGCTTCAGGAACTATTAAAATGGCTTTCTGACAAGGCAGAAATAGTTAAAGAAGAAGATAAGGATAATATAATCAAGATCATTATTCCATTCAGCGAGGAAAAGCGCTATTTGGAGCTTATCGGCTTGCCTCATTCTCTTATTAACAAAGAGTTTGTAGTAATTGAGAAAGATATTGCAAAAGCACTTTTGGGCAACATAGACTCAAAAGAGAGAAGAGATCTTGTTAGGCATCTAAATCATCTCAAAGAGAAGTTAAAAGAGTATGAGGTCGCTGGAAAAAACACCTCCTCTTTGGAATTAATAAATTTGCTTGCTGATATTGAAATAAGGGATAAATGCGGAACCTTTATCGGCGCCAGGATGGGCAGGCCTGAAAAAGCAAAGATGAGAAAATTAACAGGCAGCCCTCATCTTTTATTTCCAGTGGGAAAGGAAGGAGGAAAGTTCCGCTCAATTCAGTCTGCGCTTGAACAAGGAAAAATAACAGCGCAGTTTGCTCCATTCTATTGCAAAAGATGCAAAAGGGAAACTGCGCTAAGCATTTGTGAGTTGTGTGATAAACCCACTGAAAAACTAAATTTTTGTAAAGAATGCGGACTTGTCAAGGATTGTCCTCACGAGCCCCTCCCATATAAGGTGATGACTATTAATATCGGTGAAACTCTTAATGCCATTCTAAAAAAACTTAACACAAGCATATTTCCAGACTTAATCAAAGGAGTAAAAGGTACGAGCAACAAAGAGCACATACCTGAACATTTAAGTAAAGGCATACTAAGAGCTAAGCACAGGGTTTATGTTAATAAAGATGGCACCATAAGGTATGACTGCTCAGAAATTCCTCTCACTCATTTTAAACCCAAGGAAATAAACACTTCTGTGACCAAGCTTAAAGAGTTAGGATATGGAAAGGATATAAAAGGAGCAGAATTAAAATCAGAGGAGCAAATCCTTGAGTTAAAGCCGCAGGATATCCTGCTTCCTTGCAGTCCAGGAGCTCCTGAAGAACCTGCTGATGAGGTTTTATTTAGAGCAGCTGCTTTTGTTGATGAATTATTGGAAAAACTTTATGACCTCAAACCATACTATAATCTTAGATCGAAGGAAGATCTTATAGGTCATTTAGTGATTGGGCTAGCTCCTCACACCTCAGCAGGTATTTTATGCAGAATAATAGGCTTTTCTAAGACTCAAGGCTTTGTGGCCCACCCATACATTCATGCCGCTATGAGGCGCGACTGTGACGGTGACGAGGGATGCATGCTATTGCTCATGGATGCTTTACTTAATTTTTCAAAAAAATATTTGCCTGAGAGCAGAGGCAGCACAATGGATGCGCCTCTCGTCCTGACTTATTTGCTTAATCCCATGGAAGTAGATGATATGGTGTTTAATATGGATGTGGCTTGGAGGTATCCTTTGGAATTTTATAAAGCCTGCAAAGAGTATAAAGCCCCGGGCGAAGTTAAGGTCAGGCAAGTCAAGCCCTTACTAGGAACACCAGCACAATACGAAGGCATGGGTTTTACACACGACACGAATGACATGAACCAAGGAGTCCTGCTTTCAGCCTACAAAATGCTCCCGAGCATGGAGGAAAAGCTAAAGGGTCAGATGGAGATCGCAGAGAAGATAAGGGCAGTTGATGTCTCTGATGTTGCGAGGCTGGTAATTGATAAGCACTTTATGAAGGACACAAAGGGCAACTTAAGAAAATTTTCGCAACAAGAGTTCAGGTGTGTTGATTGTAATGAGAAGTTCAGACGCCCGCCTTTAAACGGCAAATGTTCAGAATGTAACGGGAAGATAATATTTACTGTTTCAGAAGGTTTCGTGGTAAAATACCTTGAGCTCAGCATGAGATTAGCTGAGAAATATCATGTGCCTGTTTATATGCGCCAAAGCTTGGAGCTTTTGAAACAAAGGGTAGAAAGTGTTTTTGGCAAGGAAAAAGAGAGGCAGGAAATGTTGGGAGCTTGGCTTAGTGCTTAAATGATGCTTAAATTTTTGAATAAACAGAGTACTTAGCTCCGCAGGCTTGACACTTTATAAAATAAACATCACCTTCTTTGGTCATTTTACTGTCTGGTTTTCCGCATTCCCTACAGATAACAAAGGTATCTGCGTATTGCTGTATCTTTTCATTTACGCGCCCAGCAGGAACTTTAGTTCCGAGTATAACAAACTGCTTTTTTATCTCTCCTGGCGTCGCCAACTCCTTTAGAATGAACTTCAAGACGTGTTCTGGTCTCCTGCCAAAATGCTCTGCGATCTGGAGGAAGTTACTTAGAACAGTTTTATTACCTTGTATATGCCCTCTGATTTTAGGTACTTCAAATCGTTCTCTTAGTTGAGTTGTCTCAGGAAGGGCATTTTTTCCTCGTTCCAATAATTCCTCATACGCATCCATTTTTATTTTTAGAAAAAAAGCAGGTTATATAAACTCTTTGTTTTTTAGCAGAGGGCCTCAAAATGTAATGAAATGTAATGTCAGCCAAAAGGTTTATAAAGAAATAAATAAGAGAATTATTTCATGGTCCTTGAGGCGTTAGTTACCCCATTCAAAGCAGAGCAAAGACCAGGAAGACTGTTCTTTCTAGGAGTAGTTTTTTGTACAGTAGCCATCTTTCTTAGCCTCTGGATTTTTAAGTCTCAATCAAGCCTGGTAATGGTTTTTCTAACCGCCATGGCGGCCCTTCCTTTAGTTTATAATACAATAATTATGGAGGAGGAAAAGGATTTGGAGGGGATGGAGGAAAAATGGCTTTTAAAAGAGCACACTAAGGCTTTGCGGGCCTTTATTTTCTTGTTTTTAGGGGCCACAGTAGCTTACGCCTTCTGGTATGTTCTTCTCTCAACCAGCACAGTGAGTGTTCTTTTTCAATCCCAGTCAAGCACCATTAATGCAATTAATGGCCGAATCACAGGTCATTTCGGGTTTAACGGCAACATGGCTTTCTTCTCAAAGATATTTTTGAACAACGTCAAGGTTTTAATATTCTGCATATTATTCTCATTTGTTTATGGAGCAGGAGCTATTTTCATTCTTATATGGAATGCTTCAGTTATCGGCACAGCAATCGGCAATTTTATGAGGAGTGAATTGGCAAGAGTGGCTAATTTTGTTGGCTTTGACAAGGTTGCTCATTACTTTCAAATCATAAGCATAGGGTTGCTAAGGTACTCTATTCACGGAATACCTGAAATATTGGCTTATTTCATAGGTGGTTTGGCAGGGGGCATAATAGGTATAGCAGTTATAAGGCATGATTTTGGCTCCACCAAATTTGAACACATACTTCTTGATTCTGCGGATTTGCTTTTATTAAGCTTAGGCGTGTTATTCGTGGCTGCTTTGCTAGAAGTGTTTGTTACTCCCATAGTTTTTGGCTAGAATAAGGTGCGTAAATATTAAATTATTAAATGTTTAAGTACTATGTTTTTTCATTCTAATACTTTTAATTTGCCGGGCTTGAGCTCAAAGAGTTCTCCTTCTTCAATTAGCTTTCTTATTAGTTCTTCAGCTTTTGGGCTTTCGCTCCGCTTTATTACCTCTTCAACGTCTGCTCCGCTTCCAGTATCCAAATCCTTGATATAATTCATGATTTTTTGGAAATAATTAATAGGCGTATCTTCTTCTATTGTGATTCTTGCTTCTCTTTTTACAGGAATTATTTTTTTTCTCAGGATTTGAAGCTGTATTTGTCTGTATTCTCCCCATTTAGGATCAATTTTCTTTATAATCTCAGGAAGAACATATTTTTGCTCATTGTAAACTCTAGGTCTTCCTATAATCATTACCAAATCCCCTGTATCCACTGTGGTAAATTTATCCCCTTCAAAGCTTCTTAGGAGGATTCTTCCACTGCCGTCATCCAGGAGGATGCTTCCTGTAGAATCTTTATTGATGACTACACCAACAACATTAACTCTGGATATTTCTCCTAAATCAGTTTCAAAATAACTAGGTTCCCACCCCTCTGTCTTGACAAAGCTTCCCTGAAGCAAGTCATTAACTTTGCATATTGTTGCGGTTTCTCTCTTTATCTGTGCCATATTGTTTTTTACTCTATTTTCTAGATTTTAGATATGGTTCCGTGCCTGGGGCTGAATAAGTCACCAGTTCTCTTTAACTTCTCAATAATCTCTTCTGCTTTATCTTTTTGAATGCCTCTAATCTCTGCTTCTCTTAGCACATCCTCAATCGGTATTTCCTTTCCGAGCACTTTCTCAAGCTCATTTACCAGTTCTCTAATCACGCTGATTTCACTTCTCTGTGAGGCACTAATACCTGTAGTTAAAGTATCTATATCAATCTTGCCTGTTGCAGGATCAAACCCTATCTGTGACAAGCAATAATGGACTAGTTCGATGGCTCGTTGAGCATCCTTTTTTATTACCTTATCTCGCAGCTCTGCTCGCGCGCTCGCCTCACTTAATCTGACAAGTGCTTCTAGCTGTCTAGGAGTGATGGGTATGGTCTTTATGGCCTCATCTGTTTCACTGGCATTTCGCATGCTTACGAAGAAGTCCTTGATTTCCTTAAGAGCAGCATCAGTAAGTTTAGGAGTAATGTTTCTTCTTGCATAGGAAAGATATTTTTTTATGACATCATCAGGTATGGGAGTTTCTTTTTTTTCTGCGCTTTGGTGAAGTTTAAGGATGAAATCAGCCATCTTCTCATCTTTTTCCTTGTTAGGCAAGTCGCGAACAGGGAATATAAGGTCAAAACGAGTCAGAAGGGTTGTTGGAATTTCTATTTGTTTTGCAATCAGTTCAAAAGGGTCAAATCTACCAAACTTAGGGTTGGCTGCTGCAAGTACAGTGGTTTCTGCCCTTAAGGTTGCTTGGATATTGGCTTTGCTGATAGTAATGGTTTGTTGCTCTAGTCCTTCGTGCATTGCGCTCTGGTCTTCAGGCGTCATCTTGTCTAACTCGTCTATGCAGCAAATGCCTTTGTTTGTTAGAACTAGAGCTCCTGCTTCTAAAGCCCACCCTCTTATGAATTCGTCTTTTACAACAGTTGCTGTGAGGCCGGCTCCTGTGGCTCCTTTTCCGCTCACATACCTGCTCTTTGGTGCAACCTCGCTCACTCTCTTTAATAACTGAGATTTTCCACTGCCAGGGTCGCCAACTAAGAGTATGTGAATGTCACCTCTTGTGATGTCTCCTTTACTTCTTTTTTTTACTACGCCGCCAAACATCTGGAGCAGAATGGCTTCTTTGACTTTTTCATGGCCGTAAATGCTTGGTGCCAGCACAGCAGTAAGTTTTTCAAAAACCCTTTTGTCATCTGCAAGCTCTTTAATCCTTTCTTCTTCTTCTTCAGTTATGGTTATCTCATAGAAGTCTTCTTGAATTGGCTCCACATAGTTGGCATCGCTGAACAAATCATACCTGGTTGTTTTTATTCCTCTTTCTTCAAGAGAAATCTCCTTTATAATGCCGCTCACCAGGATTTTGCTTCCAGGGTTAGTCCTCTTGTCGCTTATAGGGCTTACCAAATCGCTTTTTAAGAAAACACTTAGTCGCTTAGGTTGTTCCCCTCCTTCTAAATCTTCAGGTGCTTCTTCTAAAACTATTTTTTGGGCATCAACAAGTTCTTTTGATATGAGCTTGAACTTGCCACGCCTTCCGCAACTGCACCTGCTGGGTTCACGAAACGCAGTGTCTAGTTGAAGAACATTAATTATGTTGCCGCAGCTAGGGCATTCAAACCTGGCACTCGTTACTTGAGGTCTGACATCACTTTTTTGTCTGACCAAGCCTTGTATTTCAAGGAATTTGCCAATGTGTTGGCTTCTGATATTGCGGATCTGAATTTTTTGGGACTTAGGGAGGTTAAAGAACCTGACCTTAAAGTTTTTTGTATCTCCTTCTATGTCAAAGCTGTCAATGGCTAATTCAGCTGCTTTTATCACTTCTTCTGGCTCTTCAAGAAGCATTTCTGCAAGCTCAGGGCTATATTTTGATAAAGCATTAAAGTTTATTTTCAAGAATTTTTGCCCTTTACTCACCTGCTTGATAAGTTCCTTATAGTACTCTGATTCTATAAGCTTGTAAAACAGGTTTATTTGTTCTGAAACCTCCAAAAAACACCACCCACAATATATTACGATTATGCGAACTAATAAAAAATTAATAAAAATTTATTGACAAGCGAAGCTTGTCAATTCAAAAACTTGCGGTTAAGCGAGTGCCGCAATATCCTCCCTTCAGGATAGGGACGAGCGCGAGCAGCGAGTTTTTGTTATTTTACTGCTTTCAGGGTTTCCACTAGTTTATCCAGAGCAGCATGCACTTCTTGCTCTGACTTGGTGCCTGTGCATACTACCTTTCCGTTGCTGAACAACAAGAATGTTGCCTTGGCTTCCATTAGTTTGTAAACTAAGCCCGGAAATTGTTCTGGCTCATACTCTGTATTGTCAAGTTTCATGGCTAAAACATTAAGGTTCAGGTCCATGCCTATGTTGCCGCTCGCCACAATATTTTGAATATTAATTTTTGGTGTAATAGTAATCTTTATTCCTATTTTCTTCAGGCTTTCAATAATTCTCTCAATGCTCTCATGCACTTTTTCCATGCTCCTAGCTCCTGTGCAAACCACCTTGCCAGAGCTAAAGATTAATGCAGAGGTCTTAGGATCCTTAATCCTGATAACCAAACCAGGGAATTGTTCTGGGTTGTATTCAGTATTGCTTAGAGTAGCAGCCATTTTTTCTAAAGGGATATCATGTTCCAAACTAGTTGATACAACAATATTAACTACACGAATATCTCTCGGGCCAGCATCAGCATATTTCTCAGGGCTAGTTTTAATAGCCTTACTTACAAGCTTTTTCTTCTTGGCGTCCCTAATTTTCTTTACTTTTTTTATTCTAGGCGCCGTCTTAATTTTTTTCTTTATTGTTTTCTTGAGAATTTTTTTCTTCGTTGCTTTTACTTTCTTCTTTGCCATATGAATCCCCCTTTGTCCTCTTAGTCGAGAACTTTATAAACCATTTATAAAGGACGGAATTATAAGCTATTTATAAATGCTTTTATCCTGCAAAGATTATGTTTCAGAACATAAGCCTCCTTGATTTCCTTTGAAAACCTTTTTTTTAAGGCTTCTGAACGTGTTGAACCAAGATTGAAAAGTCTTAATTCACGGCACACCCCATCATTTCCACTGGAGAAAAGCTCATTTTAACCTTTTTTTTGCTTGTTTTTTTTGTTTGAGTAGTTTTTGTGACTTAAAAAAATTTATAAATACACAAAGAAAAAAATAAAACAGGAAACGAGGAAAAGAGGATGTTGGGTTGGATTAGAAAGAGAATTAGGCTCGAGCAGATGAACTCAGGACTAACAGATGCATTTGCCAAGATAAGGGAAGATTTCTCGTCGCAAAAAAAGCTTTTGGAAGAGCTTTACATAAATCATCATGGTTTTAAGCAGACAACTTTTCTTAATCACCAAAGAATTGCTGACTGGATAAAACACTTTGATGGTTCAATTAGACGGTTGGATCAGGACCTGAAGGTTTTAGAGAAGAAACTGGATGAAGAGTTTGAAGCTTTAAGTACAGCCTCTCTCAACCTCTTCAAAGAGGCATATACCAAGAACATTAAGGATGCTCAGACCATAAAAAAAGAGATTTTAAAGGAAGTCGAGGTTTTTATGAATGAAACAAGGCAAAAACCCAAGGAAACTAATATTTCTAATGTTAATAATGTTAAAGCCATAATGCCTGAGCCTTTTTATGATACCCTCTCTAATCCAGAGAAATGGCTTGTAGGGGTTTTATTCAATGCAGAAAACCCTTTGTCATATAATCAGATAGCAGAACGCACTGGAAAGACTTTGAGCACTATTCGCGTCTATATGAACCAGCTCAAATTCAAAGGTTTTATTGATGAAAGCACTCTTCCAAACGGCGTTAAACTTTTTAGCCTCAGACACAAAGCCAAAGTTAAAAAACTTTATAACCTCTAAAAAAATTCTAAACATTATAACACGTTATAACGGGCGTTATAATGCGTTATAACACGTTATAACGGGCTTTATTTCAATTTTTGAAGCTCTCTAGTTTTTTTTGTTAAAAATTTTAAATAAATTAATAAACACAATTTTTTTTCTTGCTTTGAAAAATGATTTACCTTGTGCGATACGCAGAAATTGCACTGAAAGGCAAGAATAGGTCAGAGTTTGAGAAAAGGCTCATGACTAACATCCGAAGCCAGCTTTCAGCTTTCAAGCCAAGAATAAAACAGCTTCCAGGCAGATTATTAGTTGAAGCAGAGCATGAGCTTGATTTTCGCAGAGTTTTTGGAAATGTTTCCTACAGCCCCTGCACCAAAACCAGCGCTGAGATTAAAGCAATTTGTTCAGAAGCCTTAAAACAAGCTGAAAACCACGAGAAAACCACCAGTTTCAAGATAAGTGCCAGAAGACTAACCAAAGAACGCTTCTCTTCCTCCTTGGAGCTTAACAAGCAAATAGGAGCATTTATAGTGCAGAAGAAAGGCTGGAAAGTGGACTTGGAAAAGCCAGATCTTGATATATGTGTTGAAATAATTGATGATGAAGCATTCTTATTCACAAAAACCATTAATTGCTTTGGAGGATTGCCCGCGGGCGTTGAAGGCAAGGTGTTAGCGTTAGTTTCTGATGAGAAGTCAATCCTAGCAGCGCTCCTGATTATGAGGAGAGGATGCGCAGTTGAATTAGTGGCTTCTTCAGACACAAATTATTCCTTATTACAAGAATTTTGCCCTTATAAATTAATTCTTCATAAAATAAAAAAAATTCCTGAAATAGACGAAATAGCAAAGAAACTTGACTGCAAAGCAATCATTACCTCAGACACACTCACCAACATAAAGCAACACCCTATTAATATGTTCATATTAATGCCCCTGATAGCATTCTCAGAGGAAGAAATTCAGGATGAAATGAAGAAATATCTATTGATTAAATAATATTTTCTTATGATTTTCTTTAAAGTAGAAAAATATAAATAAGCGTGACTATCAAGAAGCTATAAAATAAACTAAAAGAGAGGGTGGAGTTCATGATTTTCAATAGTAACAAGAAATTTTTTTCTTTACTTTTTTTTGTTTTTGCATCAGCATTGCTATTAACATCTATTGATTTAGTGTTAGGAACGTGTTCTGGAACAAACTCCTTTGTTTGTGGCGGTTGTTTGGATAATTCCGGCGATTGTGCAAAGTGTTGTGATTACTATTCTGATGAGCAAGCACAATGCCAAATTGCTTGCGATGTTAAAAATGGATGGAATCCAGGGGGTAATTGTAATCCTGTATGTAATATAGATATGGTTTGTTGTACTAAATCAGACGAAACATTCACAGAAAAAGCTTGCTCTAGTGTCGCAGATGGAGATTGTAATGCCTGTTGCCCATCTTCAGAAACCCCGCCAGCATCTTCTTTTGGTTGTATTAATGATATTCATATGTTTACAACTTCTTGTCCTGAGGGGTGGATAGACGCGGGAAGTTCAGATGATGTTAATCAATGGCGAATTTGTTATAAGAAGGGTTATCAGAACGAAATGAAGGACCTAAAATTAACTTGGAACCCGTATCCTAATGGAGGCACCTGTAACGCTCCTTCTTGTAATCCTTCTGGCGTTTCAGGTTGGGATGAGGAAGGATCAATAGGCTATTCCAATATTTGTTATCGTTTTTGCAGCACGAAAACAGGAAATAAAGGTGTGAATAATGTAACTTTATTATCGGATACATGCCCTTTCGTGGGACTCATCCCTATGTGTGATTTAAAGTGTCCTGATGGCTTTGTTAAACAAACATTTACTTATGATACTGGTAGCTCATCAATAATATTGAAAGACGGAATTAATGGTTTCAAAGGCGTGACTCTTTGTGTAAATTACACAGATACTTGCTCGCCTCCTTGTAATTTGCGTGATACTCCTGAACTTTGCACTATAGAAGGAGCTGCTTCCAATTGTGCTTGGTGCCCTGTTCCTTTAATGCCTGATGGCTCTGTTTATCCTTATGTATTGCCTAATCAAGAAGTCACAGTTTCAACCACTTCTGCGGTTGCCATTGAGGGCGTGGGGACGGTAACCTTTGGAAATACTTGTGTTGATAAGACCATTGACCCTTTTAATTGCGGTGGCTGTGGATTTACTGATGGTGGCACTCACAAGTACTTTACTGGAACAGAAGGAGGATTCTGTAAGGCAGACACTCCTTTTTGCGTGAATAAGGTTTGTGTTGGGATTAATAATGATGGCGCTGCTGATTCTGCAAAAGCTTATAGGGACTTGCATTCTAACACTAATCCTTATTATCAGCCTTATGATGTAACTTGTGATCCTGCTACTGGTTGCAAGGCCAATATTGAGGCTGCTGGTTATACTCCTGCTTTCTCTTATGATGCTGTTGACACTAACCCTATTGCCTGCGCTGCTGCAGGAGGAACCTTTACAGAAGGGGTTGGTTGTTGCGGCAATAATAAATGCCGTTCTGATGGCAAAGCTGTTTGTGATACCACTAAGATTTGTGATGGAACAAGCTGGCACTTGGCTTCTGATGAGACTAAATCAGGCGAGGTTTTCAAAACTGCAGGCTGCTTTAACTCTTTCCCAATAGTTAATATGGGCGGCGAATTTGTTAAGTGCATTGATGAGGACAAGTATGATGACTACATTACCCACATTGTTGATTATGACACTGATGGATGTTTAAAATTATTTGAAGTTGATCCTAACAGGAATCCTGAGATTCTTACAAAAGTACTTGCTTATGGTGGTGCTTCGGAGGGCAGCACTACTTGGAAGTCAACAGGCAGCTGGCAGTACTCTTGCCCTGCTGGTTATTATCAGGGCGCTTCTGTGAGAGTTCATGGCTCTGTTGTGGGTGCGGCTTTAGAGCCTGGTTGTGGTTTGCACGCTACTACTGATAGTAATCGTTTCAATACTGCTTCTCTTGGCGGTTATCTTGTTTGTACTGGCGATAGTCCTTTTGGTTTTGCAAGTCTCATAAGTACAGGAGCCAGAGGCTTGTCTTTTAAGAACATGGAATTTACAAAAGGAACAGATTCGAGTGCTTTTTGCCCGGCGCCAATTCTGGAATGGGAGGAGTACAAAAGTGGGCGTGATGTGAGCGTGGTGAATGACGCTCTTATCCCTTGCCCTGGCAAAAAACTCATTTCTCCTTCACCTAATGCTCATGGCATTTATGTATATGGCGCGATGGATGGATTAACTCATGCCCAGCTTTGCGTACCAGGTCAGCAGGACGATGGTTGGCAAGCAGGGTTATACGCTTTAGACTACGTGATTGCTAATGGTTCAATCATGGGCAATGTTAGTGATCATAATTATATATGTTATACTGATTACAGCCAAACAAAAAAACCAGGATTAGACTCCTCGCGAGCCAAGATTGCCATTTGCTGTGGAATTAAGGGATGCACCGATATTCCTGGAAGCAGGGATTCTAGTGTGACTAAAACACTTAATCCCGGCCAGTATATTGTAATGAATAATAAAACTCTTTATTGTTTGGATGATGGGACTTTTAGTTCTAATCTTGACGGCCCTACTTTGCAGAATGCTTGTACCAAAGCCGGTTTAAAGGCCACTGGAACTTATTGCTGCTCTGAAAAAGAGGATTTTACACCTTGGGGTAATGAGTCATATAATGATTATGGCAGCACATCAGGTGCCTGTTTTAAGGGTCAGTTCCAGCCTAACAATAACTTCTTGCTCTACAAAGGAAGCAGTGGCACAGCCTATACTTATAATGAAGTTTATGTTCAGAACGGCAAGTTCTATGGTTGCGGTTTAGATCCTGTTACTTTTTCTTCATCTCAATCCTCATCATTACCCGAATATATTAATAATAACTTAATTGAGATAACTGGAGCAGCATTCGAGGAAGATCCTCGTGACGAGCCTATTGTTGGTCCTACTGAGATGAGCAATTGTGTGAAGGAATGCATTATTGAGGCTTGCTCTAGCTATGCTTGTGAACCAGATAAGTGGGGTTGCCAGCCTCAATGCATTAATAATTGTGAACCAGACAATCCTGGTTGTGACGCTTCAAAATGCAATTTCTTCTTGCCATTGTCGTCCGATGCTAATCCTTATAAGGATTGTGAAAATGCATGGTGCGCTGCAGCAAGGGAATTCTGTAGCGATGTTTGTAAAGAAGACCAATACGTAGGAGTTACCTGTTATAAGGCTGATAAAGATAGGCCTAGCGAGTGCAGGCAATGCGTCTCTCCTATCACTCACGCCAATGATTTCTGCGATTATAGCCAGCGTCTGAGCAGGCAATGCCTAAAGGCTGTTACTGATTGGCCAGACCCCGGAACAGGCAGAGGTTTAACTGCAAAAGGAGCTTTGATTGAGCGTTCTGATTATTGCACTATATTAAACACCCCTAGGGGGGATTATTATTGCTCTTATGTTAGTGGCGCTTGGACTCAAACTTATGAGAACTTATCCCACAAATCAGAGGTCCCGAAGCCTTTGATGGATTATTTCAAGAATGTAACCAGCAATAATAACTTGAGAAATGCTAGTTGTTGCTTGCCTAATCAGTGCTGGGATCCGACTGCTGGCGGCGGGATCGGTGCTTGTATTGCTGAGCAATTAGCCTATAATGCTCAGTATAAGGTTAATGAGACCGCAATCTATAAGTGTTTGCAAGGAATGTGGGTTAATATAATGGGTGCTGGTCAGAAGACGCCTAATGGCTGTTATGCTGGCTTCTGTTCCAATGCCACGCAATGCTTGTATAATATCGCAGGCAATCCCGCTGATAACGGCAACGTCGATGGCAACCCGCAATGCATCAATAACACCCAATACATTAAAGACAGTCTTTGCCAGAGCGGAAATTGGACGAGCAGAACTAAGCTTTTGGCAATGGAACTCGTTTCTCTGACAAAAAACACAGACAAATTCACTTTAACGTGCGGAACAAAGGAGGATGTGCTGATTGACTTGCCTTTTGCAGCCGGCAAAACCAATAATTATTGTGTCTTAAACCTCAATGGTCAAAGAATAATAGGCACAACCATTAATCAGCAGTTTTACAATGCTACTAATCACACTGATTTCATAACAACTGTTGAGCAAAATTTCCTCCAATCATATCCTGGAGCTAAATTTAACTTTAAGCCTGAATGTTTGAACGAGCCCGGCTTTACTTTGTGCGTAGATAATGCTTATCTGAAGCTCTATTATGACAGCAAATCAAAAATGATTGTTTTTAGTGATCAAAAAATTAATGAATTAACTCCTTCATTATGGAATGGTGTTTGCTCTAGCTTGCCTTCTTGGCTGAGCTGGATGGGCTGGCTTTGCCCAAAACCCGCTTCTCTTCAAAGCAATCTAGAGGGGCTTCAGCTCTTTAATAAGCTGTATGCAACCAATCTGAATAACAAGAAGATATTTGGAGTAGGAGAGAATGCTTGCAAAGCTTCTGCCCAGCCAGCATGGTTCTACTCTTTCAACTACACAGGATTTTCAGTTTCTGAGCTGAGCTTTTTGAACATTAGCGAATCATCACAAGCCAATGTTGTTAGCGTCTCACTTAAGAATCCGCCAGCAGGCGCTTGGAATACGCTAACACTTCTCAGAAACCCAGAAGAATAGTAAAATAGTAAAAGTTGTATTAAACTATTAGCTAATTAGCTAAGCAAATACCTGAATTTTTTAAAATGTCATTTATTTTTTTAATATTTAAAACCTAACATTTAAAATGAAAAAATACAAGATAATAAGGTGGTGTTATGAGAAAGCCAGCATATGCAGGGTCATTCTATCCTAAAACAGTTAATGCTTTAACCAAGCAAATAGAGGCTTGCTTTAATGATTCTAGAGGTCCAGGAGATTTGCCTGTTACCAAGACCAAGCCAGATGCTCTGCCAATCAAAGCCATAATAAACCCTCATGCAGGTTATATTTATAGCGGCATGGCTGCTGCCTGGGGGTTTGCTGCATTAGCAGAGGCTCCTTTGCCAGAGGTGTTTATAATGTTGGGCCCAAGTCACAGAGGAGGTGCTTCTGGCATTGCAATAGAATCCTTTGAAACTCCTTTTGGCTTTGTCAGAGTAGACCAGGAGTTGGCAAAGCTTTTGGCAAAAAAGGGCAGCTTAAAGATTAATGATGAGTTACACGCCAATGAGCATTGCATTGAGGTTCAGTTGCCTTTTCTTCAGTTTTCACTCGGAAAAAGAGCAGACCACATAAAGATTCTGCCCATTCTTGTTTCCGAAGATATTGACCTAGACAAAGTTGCATCTGACTTAAAAGATGCGATTGCAGAGCTTAAAAGAAAGGTTACTTTTATTGTGAGCAGTGATTTCACTCATTATGGCATGAATTATGGCTACGTGCCTTTTTCCACTGATATCAAGCAGAGGATTTACAAGCTAGACAGTGATGCCATTGATTTGATAAAAAAAGGCTCTGCAAATGAATTTGCTGATTATGTTTACAAAACAGGAGCCACCATTTGTGGTCAGCTTCCAATAACTTTGCTTTTGAAAACTATTACCTTCAAAAATGCTGCTTTGGAGCAGTATTATACCTCTGGTGACTTAACTAACGATTACGCGAACAGCGTGAGTTATGCATGTCTTGTCTTCAGATAATAAGAACACGATATGACTAAGATTAGTGCGAATCACATACTAGTCAAATACAATACATATGAGCTTAGCTATAAGATGAACTATCTAAAGCATCAAAAGAAATCCCAGATAACGCTTTTCGTCATAATAGGTTTGGTTCTATTAATACTCGTAATTATCATGTTAGCGATGAGGCAAAGCATAAAGCCAAAGCCAGTTACTGCTCAGAACATATTAAACGAACTCGAAACAGGCAGAGTAAAGAACCATATTGTTGATTGCGCTCTTAGAGTAACCATGGATGGCTTAGAAAAAATTAGTGCCAATGGAGGCACAATATATGATTTTGAAGGGGGAAACATTCCTTTCAAGGACTTAACACTTGGATCGGATTATCTTAACTACACCCATCTTACCAAACCATATTTTGTTAGTTACGGATTAAAAGATAATGCCCTTTGTTCTGAAATTAATTATGCAAGCCCAGATTATCCTTACACAAACACCTCTCTTTCTGAGCTTGACGTTATTTATAATGAAAATTGTCTCTTTAATTCATTCTACGCTGCATATGATGGGTTTTACGGAGAAAACGTAATGAGCAAGCTCTGCCACCCTATGAGAGCTTCTGGCTGCGAGCCATTTGCCAAAGGAGCAAACGTGGGCTTTACAATACAAAAGCAACTAGAAGATTATATTATCAAGAAGCTCCCACTTTGCGTTGACTTAACTCAATTTTCAGACAAAACAGGAGCAACGCTTAGCACGGAGGTGCCGCCAATAGCAGAACTTAGCATACACGATTCAGACATGCTGCTTGCCATAAAGTATCCAATTAAGATAACCTATCCTGACAAGGAGCCAGTAACCAAGGTAACAGATTATCAGACAACAACCAACATTAGACTTGGCAGGGTTTACAACTTCATCTATAATTTGTTATCCTTGGATTCAAAAAATATAGAATTTGATATTGAAGAGGAATTTGTAAGTTCGCCATATTGGAAATCAGGGTTAGAAGTCAAAAGAGTCAAAGACCCGTGTACCTCTTGTAGTTTGCCTTACAAATATGATGATATTCTAGAAGTAATCGATAGGAAATCAATTGTTAATGGCAGGCCTTTGTTGTTTAGAATATCAATAAAAGACAGGCGACCAGCCCTGGATTGGATGGAAGGGAGGGAGATAGATGTTGCAAACACTCAAACAATAGAAATCCCACTAAATGCTCACGACCCCGATGACTCTAAAATCACCTATTATTTTTTATCTTATAATTTTGGTCGTTCAGAATGCCAAGGTTCGGGAACTTTTATCATTCCTTCAGAAGAGATAAGCTCTAGCACTACCATTCTTACTGGAGGGCAAGGATGGTGCGAAGCAGATATGCGAGTACAAGCCAGCTTGACTTACTCAGAACTCTGGGCGTCCATCAACCAATATGATTCAGGAACTCATGCAGTAGGCATACTGGCTCTTGACGATAACGGTCTATTTGATTATCAGCAGTTCTGGATTAACATAACTGATTCTTCTACAAATAATCCCCCCCAGGATAATTGTATTGGTGAATGCATCTTAGAAGCATGCTGCAATTATGCAAAAGAGAAAGAGCAATGTAATTTATGTGGCGATGGCAAATGCAAACCTGATGCCAATGATAATCCTTGTGATATTTCTAAATGCGATTTTTCAGGAGTATTAGGTTCAAATGAGAACCCTGCTCATGACTGTAGAGGTGCTTGGTGTAAGACAGCAGCCAATCAATGCCGTAGTTTCTGTGATCCTGACAGTTATGTCGGTTGGGCTTGCTATCCTGATAATGGTAATGAACAGAAAAGAAGCTGCCAGAGTTGTGTTTATGCGATTACGCACTCTGGCGACCCACAAGCACACAGAGATTGCTTTTCCATTACTGACAAGAATACTTGCATAAGAAAAATGCCTGATTGTTTTTGGGTCAGACAAAATGACACGGTTACCAATACTTTTGTCGAGAGCTGTTATAATGATACTTCATTAAGTCAAGTATCACGACCTGCATATATAATTACAAAATAAATTTAAAATAAATGAAAGGAAAAAGATAATAAATAAATTAAGATAAAATAGATATATACGCAAATTAAAGAACAAATTAAAAAGAATAAAGAGTTAAAAAAGTTAAAAAAGTCAATAGTGGAATATCGTGTCATAATAATAACATTTATATAGTTTTAAGTAAGATTTCAAAATGAAAAGAGGGTGGTGAATATAATGCTCAAAGAAAAAAAATTATTATTTATCATTTTGTTTCTGTCAGGAATGATTTTCAGTCTTTTATTTGCAGACCTCGCCATGGCAACTGGTTGCTGCGTTGATTTGCAAGCAAAGTCGTGTTCAACAGTAGCATCTCAAGACAATTGTAACACCGGCAGTGTACTTTATTTTGATGAAAAATCTTGTACCACTGAAGTTTCCCAATGTGCTCTAGGATGTTGTTGCCCACCAGCAGGTACTAGTGTTGGAAGCATTAATATTTCTTGTGAACCCCCCAGCACCTTTTTCCCTTCACAAGTTACCCCTGGTGCGCCATGCAGTTGCTCAGGCGCAGGATTTTCAGTTTCAGGAAGTATTCAGTCGACATCAGGCAGTTCTATAAGCAGGGCTTTTGTTAGTGCAAAAGGGGTGGCGAATTATTCAAAAATAGATGGCTCTTTCATTCTTAACAATGTAGATGGCGGAACAAATGTTATCGTGGCTGCTTCAAAGCCAGGATGCGCACCATCTAACATAACCATTGCAAACCTCGCGTCAGACGCATCCAACATAAATATTCAGCTTAATTGTCAATGTACAAATGAAAGCTGCAATGCCTCTGCAAATGCTTATTGCGTTAACTCAATATGGAAGTTTTATGATCTTACAGTAGAGGTACATAAAGCTGAATATTGCAACTATTGCGGACCTGATGACCCTGATGACTGTGGTTCAATAATATGCATTGATAACAATGCAGACTGCCCTGTTGCCTGCTCTTCAAACCCAGAAGACATTAATTATGATTCTGATTGTGTTTGCTCATCAACTCCAAATGGTGTTTGCCCGCTTGGTTGTACTGCTGACAATGATGCTGATTGCAATGTTTACAGTCCTGTTTGTGGCGATGGAATAGTTACTTATCCTTATGAGACGTGCGAAGATACTCTTGCTGGTTCAGGACAATTCAGCTTATGCTCTGCCAATGATTGCGCTAATCTTGGTGAGATAGGGGCTTGCAATTGCAAAGGAATATCTGGCTGCGGAGACCTTGTTCTTGCACCCACAGAAGCCTGCGAAATAGGCATGATGTGCCCTAATGGCGTAGAATGTGAGGATTGCATGTGCGGGCCTGCAAATTGTACTGCCATAACCATGAAGCCAGTTCTTTCCTCAAATTTTGACTCCCTATCAAAGAAAATAAATCTATCCTGGAGTACGCATAGTGCTTGTGCCCCAAGTATATCAAGTTACTCATTATTTCGCTGCCAAAAAAATACAACTGTTGCATGCAGTTCGCCCACTCAATTCAATCCAATTGATGCAAGCATTCCTAAATTTACTACAACTTATTCAGACGGCCCTCTAAGCCAGAACTCAGAGTACTGCTACTACCTGAACGCTTACTTCATAACAGACACTTCCAAGGTAGGAGCTTCCCAGATAAAATGCACTTCCACAGGAAATTATTATTGCATGGAATCTCATCCTCCGCAGTTCTGCATGAATAACGCCAGGAAAAAATGTGGCGCCAACAATAATCTTGAGACAATAGAGGATTGCACCCCTGGCGGCAAGCACTGCATGGGACCAAATGATAATGGTGAAACTAAGTGCGTTAATCAAAGCATCTGCGATAGCTGCAATGGCTTGTTTGGTATGTTTGCTCATCTGGACCTTAATGTTACTGTAGAAGAAGGCGGTTATAGGGTTACCAAGTTCTGCAAGGAAAATGGCCGCCCTGAAAGAGACTTGATTGAAGGGTGTTACATTGACAGAACTCTAAGCTTATTCAATGCATTTGATTATTGTGCTAACATTGCCAGTTGTTATGATTATAAGTCAGAAGCAGCTTGCACTGACCCTGCTGACCCTTGCGCCAAGAACAAGATTTGCGAATGGGTGTGGCTGAATGAAGATCAGCATGCCCTCGGGGGGTTATGCAGACCTACTAATCCTCAATTGCATAAGTGTGAATTCTGTGATTCTAGCCAATACAATTGGCTAAGTCCTGGCTGCACTCCAGAAGTATGCAAATTATTTGGATCATGTTATTACCAGGGCACTTCTTCTTTGATCAGCGCCCAATCCTGCTCAAAACAATCCACTGCCTCTTGCCTTGATTATCTTATTCAGCAGAACTGTACAGGCGGACAGCCAGTGCACGTGGATGCGACATATAATAACACTATAAGAGTTGGCGGAACTCATCAGCTCGCTCCTGCAAGCAGCGATTCATTGCGCCTAGGAAAATGCTATTGGACAGGGCTTTACTGCTTTAGAGATGCAGATAATAATCCAATAAACTTTATAACCAATACGGGAAGAGATTGCCCAATAGGAGACCGTTACTGCGAGGCAGACTTCTCCAGCCCAACAACAACCATACTTCCTTCAGGATTTGGAGTTTACCCAGCCACTGTTAATATTAAATACACTGCAACTGATAATTATCCATCAAATCTTATTAACACCTCGTTTTGCATAGTCAGTGCGAGCAATTATTGCTATCCTGATGAATTAGGAAGAAACAGCGAATACTCAAAGAAGCTGCCTGTATCTGGGAGTTATCAGATTTATTATTATTCCCAGGACCCTGCAAAGAACTTGGAGCAGGTAAAGAACACTACCATCAGAGTGGATGCAGAAAAACCATTCATTGACCTGACCAGTCCGTCTAATGCTTCAAACTTCCCGACTAATCTACAGATTGTTCCTGCGCAAGGCATTACTTCAACAGACTCAAGATATGTTTGTGCTAAGAACACGAGAAACAACCAAGCCAGTTGCATTAATAATTGTGTACTCACAGGTCAGAAGCAGCCCTGCTTCTCAAACGATACAGGCATCTTTGCAATTAGTATTAATATTGGCAACAGAACCAACTTTACAGATGTATTATTCTATGCAGAGGACTTTGCAGGCAACACCTACAGCAACACATTACTAGGAATATTATATGATATTGAGCCACCAGATGAGCCAATCATTACTATCGCGCCAAACAGATAACAACCACATAAAATTAATGTAACTTGACATTGATGAGATGGTAATTTTAAGAGCAGAATTAAAAAAGAGGTTTATATTATGAAGGGGAAAAGCAACAAGGTTAGCAATATAAAAAAAAATAATATTAAATTTAATAATATTAAATTTAATCATGCTGGGCTTATTAGAATGAGTAAAGGAGTAAGTATTTTTTCAGGAGTTATACTATTGTCATTGTTGCTTTTTTGCTTTCTTTTTTTTATAAACCTTTTTTCTGCTGAAGCAGTCAGCTCGCAATGGATTACCATTAATTCGACGAGTGTGAGAATTAATGCCACCTATAATGAGTCTGTAAGCTTGGTGAGTGCTAAAATAATAGATTCAAATAATCAGAGCTTTAGTCTGGATACCGACACTCTGAATAATGGCAAGACTTTTGTTACTACCACCAGAAGCACCTTGCCAGCAGGCACTTATACTTACATCATCATGGTTCAGGACAGGGTCGGTAACAAAAGGAATGATTCTAAGATGTTTGAAATCAAGCCAGTCTATCCTGCTGGTTGTGGTGACAGGAAAGTAAATCGAAGCGAAGAATGCGATGATGGCAACAACATTGATGGTGATGGCTGCAGCGCATATTGCAAGCTGGAGAGTTGTGGCAATAAGAGAATTGACGCCGGAGAAGAATGCGAGTCAAGCAATCTTAATGGCCAAAGTTGCAGGACTATTGGTGCTTTTATTAATGGCACATTAAGCTGCAACAGCAATTGCACATTTAACGTTAGGAATTGCATCTCAGTAAATGAGAGCGGAGAATGTGGTGATTATGTGTTGAATGATGCAGAACTATGCGACAAGAATGATTGGGGCAGTATTAATGACTGCAAAAGCTTCACTGCATTTATAGGAGGCAGTTTGAAATGCAGTGCTGATTGCCACTTTGACACGAGCTCATGCATAGTAGGCGCTAATTCAAGCTTTAATACTTCCTGTTTTGACAGCATCAAAGACGGTGATGAAACTGATGTTGATTGCGGAGGCAGTTGTTTAGGTTGTGCTGACGGCAAAAAGTGTTTTGTTAATGAAGACTGCGCATCATACTATTGCAAAGCAGGAATATGCTCTGCCCCCAGTTGCACTGATGGCTTGCAGAATGGTCTTGAGAGTGATGTGGATTGCGGCGCCAGTTGCCCTGGCTGCGATATAAACAAGAGTTGCAACAGAGACAATGATTGTATTTCTAATTTCTGTCATCCCACAACCAAAAAATGTTCTGTTGCTAGTTGTTCTGACAAATTTCAAAACGGTGACGAAACTGACATTGACTGTGGCGGAGGATGCAGCAAGAAATGTGAAACAGGTCAAAAATGCCTTTCTGGCAATGACTGCACTTCAGGCATTTGCGAAGCAGGCATATGCGTTGTAGACAAGGAACTTGATAGTGACGGAGATGGCATGCCTGATTGGTGGGAGGACAAATATGGTTTGGACAAGGATAATGATGACGCTGATGAAAACCCTGACAAGGATGGCTGCACTAATCTCGATGAGTATTATGAAGAAACCGATCCAACAAGCGAGATTCCTGACTGCGGTTCAAAAAACAGAACATTACAAATTATTCTTTTAATAATTGGATTACTCTTAATGCTTGGCAGTGCTGGGTTCTTGGTTTATTACAGAAAGGTATTAATGCCTCAGAAAAAAACTCAGCCAGCAGGTGCTGGTGTACAGAGACCTACACAAGCCAGAGCTCAACAACAGCTTATTCAGCCAAGAAGATTAACACCTCCTGCCATTGCCCAGAAACAAGGAGAAAGAAAGGCTTTGCTGCAAGGATTTGATACTACAAAAGTCAAGTCAGGAATTCCTGCAGAGCAGAGTAAAGGAGCTGGGGCTGCAATTGCAGCTAAGGCTGTTGGTAAAGAGGGGGAGGAAGAAGATTTCATACCATTATCTGAGCTGGGCAAGAAGCCCGGTCAGGCCAAGGAACAAAAAGAAGAAAAAACTGAGAAAGCTAGCCAGCCAAAAAAGGATTCGAGCGCCACATTTGATAAGCTAAAGACATTATCTGATTCATATAAGAAGAAAAAAGATTCAAAAAAATAAAATAATGCGCTCATATTAGGAAGCATTAATGATTATACTTTATTTTATTATAATTTTATACTATTTTATTATGTTTATTATGTTTATACTAACTTATAACGATTATCACAATTCCTGCGAGGTTTTTTATGGAAAAAAGAGCTCAGATAAGCCAAGTCTTCATTTACATCATGGTGTTACTGGTTGTTGGAGTGCTCATAGTGGTAGGTTACAAAGGCATATCCTCAATCATGAATGCGCAGTGCGAACACCAAAGAATTGTTTTTGAGCGTTCTATCCTTAATTTTATTGACGAATACACAGATGCAGGATCTGTGCACGAAGAAACTCTTAAAGCGGCTTGCAATGTTAAGGAGGTTTGTTTTGCAGACTCTGATTTTTGCCCAAGAGAAAGTTCATTGTTTTCAATTGACAGTCTCCCTGCTGCTGAAGTGGAAATTAGAAACTATCTTAGTGCATGTACAGCCAATATTTTTGTCAAGGCAGAGTTTACAGAGCCATTGAAAAATGTAAATAAATTTTCACAAAAGATAAGCATTCCCACAACCTCGCATTTAGAATGCTTCAAAGCAAGAAATGGCAACTTCAAGCTTGTCTTCACAGGGCTGGGCAGCAAAGTTCAGATAGAATCTGGCTGGAATTAAAAAGAGGTTAAAAAAAGGTTAAAAAGAGTTTCAAAGGCACACACTAAGTGCGAGGAGTGCGATGAACGCGGTGATGAAATGCTTAAAAAGAGGCTTTTTAATAGGAAGGGTTTTACTCTTCAGTTCAACTGGATATTTGTGCTCATAGCAGGAGCAGTCTTTTTAGGTTTCTTCTTCAGCGTGATAGCCAACCAGAGCTCTAGTGCTGATAAAAGCTCAGCGCAGGAAGCAACGCTTGAGCTTGATAACCTTCTAAAAATCAGTTCTGCTTCAGAGAACACCCAAAGGAGCATTCTTTTTGACAAAGCAGGCAAAAAAATATTCTTCACCTCCGATGTAACGTCAGAGTATTATGTTGAAGGAGCTCTTAAGTCAAGCCGGTATGATTATAATGTTATTTTTTCACCTTCAGAGATTAAGAGTGACGAGCTGGTTATTCTTACCAGAATCTTTAATGCCCCCTTCAAAATCATGCCTTTCGTTTATATTACTGACAAAGATATAGAATATGTTTTTGTTGGTTCATTAGATTCTCCTTTGTTGAATGCTGTTTTTGATGCCATGCCAGAGGACGCAACCAAGAAATTCATTGACACATCAGAAGTTGCCGTTTATGAAGATAATAATTATGAACATACAGTTTTTATTTTTGATGATGAATATGCTCCTCTCGGAGTCGGTCAGCTAAATTTTGTTAATGGTGATAAAAGGTTATTTGCAGTCGTCATAAAGCCAGCACAAGGAGTATTGCTGGATTATGGCGAGATGATATTTTCTACTTACTCCCCTGAAGCAGGATTTGTAGGCAACAACGCAGATGCAGCTCTGTATTTAGGCTTGGATTCTATACTTGGCGGCGTGATAAGTCATGACAAGACCATTTATGAACACAACTTTAAGAAAAGCCTTTTGCGCCTAGAACTCCTAGCGCAGCTTTATCAGCAAAGAATGATTTATTACTCTGAAAACACAGTTGAGAGCTGCTCAGATGCTTATATTGGGGCAGAGAACAGCGCAGCCCTTTACCTGGCAAATATTCAGGAATATTCTGGAAAAAAAGAACCTCTGCTACCCGACATATATTCATTATTCTTGGCAGTTAATGATTTGAGAACTCTTAACAATTACTTGTTACAGAAAACTAATTGCCCAAGAATATATTAAAAGTATTAAAAGATTAAAGAATTAGAAGATTAAAGAATTAAAAAAGTATATAAATTTTTTAATGAGCTGAAAATGAGAAAAAACAATAAAACAACAGTTGCAAAGAAAGCAGAGCTTCAGATGACTGAAACGATATTTGTAGTTTTTATAATAATAATTATTATTGTCCTCAGTGTTGTCTTCTATTCAAAATTCCAGGAGGTAAGCATAAAGGAGAAGCAAAGGCAGCTTAGGAATGCAAGAGTTGTGGAAATTGCGCACAGGCTTAGCTTCTGGCCAGAGCTCGAATGCTCAGAAATAGGAACCTCAGAATTTATGTGTTTAGACATTACAAAGCTAATGGTGCTTGGCAGCTTCATTAATCAGACTAAACAGGATAATTCTTACTCCTTTAACTATTATTTTGACTTGCTAAGAAACTCAAAGATAAGTGTAGTAGAAATTTACCCGTCTGATTCAAGAACTTTAGGCACGGATTATTGGATTTTATGGGAGAACGCAGGCAAAACCAAGACTGCAGATATGGTGCGCGTGCCTGTAAGCCTTTACAATCCATTAACCAAGGCATATGCCTTAGGAGTTATGGAACTGCAAGTATACGAATAAGTTGTGCGAGACTCAGGGAGAATTATGTGAGCAAGAATTTATGAGCAAAATTATACAGCATCAAAATTCAAAAGCCCAGATGGAAATTATAGGGCTGGTTATTATTGTAATAATAGTAATTACAGGAATGCTCTTTTTTCTGGTGTACAAGCTTAGCAACCCTGCCAAAAATATTCAGAAGATTTACATTGACAAGGAAATGGCAACCAACTTCCTGATAAGCCTGACCAAAACAAGCGTCGAGGAATGCCACAACATTGCCTTGTCAGAACTCATAACTGATTGCGCCAAAACATACCACTCATATGTTTGCAATGAATACACCAGCTGCCAAATGGTTAATCTTACCCTCATCAAGATACTGGACAAGACCCTGATTAACTGGAGTATAAGCTTCAACCTCACTCTTGAGAAAACCAACCTTACTTTCATTAGTTTGAACTGCACCTCTAAAATAAAAAACAGGGAGCAAGGATGGGTTTTCCTGCCACTTTATCCTGGCGAAATGGAAATCACCCTTGACATCTGTAAAAAATAGATTAAAAGCCAGAAGACGATCATATAAAATATTTTTTGCTTATTAAAGCTTATTTCTTATTAAGAATGCTCACAAAAACCTCTCTTTGTCTAGGGCCATCAAGCTCTACAAGCATTACTGCCTGCCACCTTCCAAGATCAAGCCTTCCATTAGTTACAGGCACTGTTTCGCTGGGGCCAAGCACTGCTGCTTTGATATGAGCGCCTGCATTGCCATCAATACTGTCGTGCAAATAGCCTGCGTTGTCAGGGAAAGCCTTGTTAAGCGCATTAATGAGGTCAATACATATATTCGGGTCATCATTCTCATTTATGATTACTGCTGCAGTGGCGTGCTTCACAAATACATGGCACAAGCCCTCCTTTACTCTGCTTTTTACAACAAGAGCATTAACCTGGTCTGTGATGTCAATTAATTCCTGCTTTTTATTGGTGCTAATGATAAAGTTCATTTTTCGTTTTTTTTGGTTAAGAGAAACTTTGTTTGTTTTTAATATTTTATTAATATAGTGATTTGATTTCATTTTCATTAGCAAACTTTATATATCTCGACTTTTAGTTATAGATTGTCATGGATCGCCCTCCCATCTTGAAGATTCAGCGCATTAGCAAGAGATTTGGGAAGAAGAAAGTTCTCAAGAACATAAGCCTTGATATTTATGAGGGAGAAATATTTGGGTTGATAGGCTCCAGTGGCAGCGGCAAAACCACGCTTCTCAAAAACCTTATCGGTTATCTGGCGCCAGAAGAAGGTGATGTGAAATTCAGGTATGATTATTTTGTCAAGAAGAAGAGCAAAGACGGCAAGCCCATGTATGCTTCTGTTTTCAAGCAGCAAAGGTTAGCTAAGAATCTTTTTGGTTTTGCAAGCCAGGAGCCATCATTTTACCAAAAGCTTACTGTGAAGGAAAATCTCAAATACTTTGGCTCTTTATACAATATGCACAAGAAAGCCTTGGATTCAAATATTGACATTCTGCTTTCATTAATGGATTTGAGGCATGCTGAAAAAACTCTTGCCGGTGACTTATCAGGGGGTATGGAGCGAAGACTGGACATTGCCTGCGCCTTAATACATGACCCAGAAGTGCTTATCCTTGATGAGCCAACATCTGACCTTGACCCAATTCTTCGCGACCATATATGGAGTCTTGTGCAGAAAATTAACAAGAAAGGCACGACCATAATCCTTGCAAGCCATCATCTTTCTGAGGTTGAGAATTTTTGCTCGCGCCTCGCCATTATAAAAGATGGAAAAATAATTGATGTTGCAAGCCCCGCTAGACTTAAGACCAAGTATGCCGAATCCCAGGAAATAAGAATCCAAACATACCCTGGGCGTTACAGCAATATTGCCAAAGCCATTAAGAGGCCTGGTAGCAATGTTTTTGATATTCAGATAAGGGGCAGTGAGCTCATAATATTTTCTGACCAGCCCCAAGCAGTAATTCACGAATTGTTGCACACTCTAGAAGTGCTTAAGGAGGAGCTCATTGATATTAATGTTTCAAGGCCTGGCTTGGATGAATTGTTCATGAAAATAACAGGAGAGGAAAAGAAAAACCCATGAAGCTTTTTTCGATAATAAAGAAGAATTTCAAGCTCTTAATAAGAGCCAAGGCATCTGCGTTTACTGTGCTAATAGGTCCTCTGCTGGTTATCCTTTTAGTAGGGTTGGCTTTTAGCGGCAAGGCAAGTTATGAGCTAAGTTTAGGCTATTACGCGTCGCAGCATACTAATCTAACAAACAATTTTGTGGATTCGCTGAAGCAAAGCCATTATTATGTACAGGAATTCAATAATGAGCAGGATTGTGTGAAAAAGGTAGAACAAGGAATAATCCATACTTGCATTATATTCCCTGAAAACTTTCAGGTTAGCAATGAAAAGAGCAGTGAATTAAGATTCCTCGTGGATTATTCCCGCATGAATCTTGTTTACAAAGTAATAGAGTCTGTATCTGGGATTTTGGACCTGAAGTCTGAAGAGGTTAGCTACTCCTTAACTCAAGCATTGCTTTCAAGGATTAACTCAACTGTTAAGGATTTAAGCAAAGAAAGCGTGTTGGTTGCCAACCTGAACCCTCAGTTTAACCTTTTAGTGCTCGACCTGCAAAAGGCAAAAGCTAATACTGAATCAATGAAGCTTGAACTGCAAGAAGTTGACCTGAATGCCTTGAACTCTTCTGTCATTACCCTGAATGATACTATAATGATGATAATTGAAAAGGGCGGCTTAATGATTAACAGCACAGATGAATGGATAGATGACTTGGGGGTTTATGAGAATGTATCTAATATTAGAGAGGAATTCGCTGCTTTAAGAGATGAACTTCTTAACTTATACAATCTTACACCCAACCAAATAAAGGAGTTGATAGATGATTTGAATGTTTTGTCCAACTCGCTGACGCAACTGGAGTCAGACCTGGCAGCTAACAGGCAGCTTAACACAGAAAACCAGAAATTAATAGATTCTGCCAAGACGAGAGTTGCAAGCATACAAACCAATATTGTGGGACTCAAAACCAATCTTGAAAAAACAAGACAAGAGCTGGAAAGCATTGATATTACAAATGTAGAAACAATTGTCAGTCCTGTTAATACAAAGATTGAGCCTGTTGTGTCTGAAACATCCAAGCTAACATTTACCTTCCCCTTCCTCTTAGTATTGGTAATAATGTTTGTAGCATTGTTGCTCTCAAGCACACTTGTAATGTTTGAGAAGAGCTCAAAATCATTTTTCAGGAATCACATTACCCCTATAAGGCAGGAATTCTTTGTATTCACTACCTTTATTACCAGCTTTATAGTAATTGTTATGCAAACTCTAATCATACTTGGCTTGGCTAATTATTTCATGCAAATACCCTTATTCAAGAATGCTCTTTGCACAGCCATACTTGTAATCCTGACGTCTGCTTTCTTTATTGTTCTAGGAATGGCAGTAGGCTACCTATTTTCAACCCAGGAAGGTGCAATTATGGCATCAATTGTTCTAGGTTCAATATTCCTCTTCCTCTCAAACCTGGTAGTGCCTTTGGAAAGCCTTGCTCCCGCCCTTACCAACATAATAAAGTATAACCCTTATGTTCTTGCATCTGAGCTTTTAAGAAAATCATTGCTCTTCAACGTCAACATCATGACAGAAGCCCTTCTTACATTAATAACCCTAGGAGGAGCAGCTCTAATAATGTTCTTACTAATAATCTTTGGTGTCAGCTTGAGGAACAAGAAAAAGGTGAAAGCCTCAAAACAACAGGATGAAGCAATAAACCAGGACTCTGAAATTTCAGCTTCAGCCAAAAGAGAACCTGGCAATGCAAAAGCTGGCGTAGCTGGTTTTGTTGTGGGAGAGAAAAAGGCTTCTAACAAGCAAGAGCTGCTGAAATTAGTTTCTGATATGACGCGCTCAGAGTTTGAAGATAACGTCACGCAATACGAGAATAAAATAGCAGACTGGGTTGAGAAGGAGCTAAAGGAAAAGAAACTAGCTTCCAAGCTGAGAAAGTCTGCCAATAGGAAAGACACTGTGAAAGTTCTCTCAGAAGACATTGAAATGGAAGAGAAAAAACAACCCTCTCAAGAAGAATAATAAAAAAATAATAAAAACACGTTATTTTTGTTTCTTTAATAAACTTTTTAAATACAAGCCTTTAACATTGACTAAAAATATATTTTTATTAGGAAATGAATTGGGAGGTGGTTTTCTCTTGAAAACAAAAGGAAAGCATACATATGAACAACACGAGGCTCATTCTGAGCACAAACAACATGAACGCGAGTCAAAGACAGCAGAGTCTGCTATTAATAAAAAAGAGGAAAAAGCTGTTGATAAGAAAGTGCCAGGCAGCACTTATCTCTTAATATCTGCATTCATTTTAATCATCATCCTGCTGGCAGTAATTTTTATGCTGATGAGGAAGCAGATGCCAACTACGCCTCCTGTTTCTGGGGAAAAGGTTAAGGTAGAATTCTATGTGATGAGCCAGTGCCCTTATGGAACCCAGGTAGAGAACGCCATTGCTCCTGTATTAAAATCCATGGGTGATGCAGTTGACTTCCACCTTGATTTTATTGTGTCAGAAACCAGCCCAGGAACTTTCCAGAGCCTGCACGGAGCCAAGGAAGTAACAGGCAACATTGTGCAGTTATGCGCAATGAAGTATTACCCAACAAATTATAAGTACATAGACTTCATACTGTGCCAGAACAAGGATGCAACTAATGTGGATACTAACTGGGTTAGTTGTGCTCAGCAGAATGGCATGGATGTTAATAAGCTTAAGACTTGTCTTGAAGGAGAGGAAGGCAAGACATTGCTGAGAGAGTCAATGCAAAGAGCCACTGCAAGGAATGCAAGGGGCAGCCCTACAATGTACATAGCAGACTCTGCTTATCAAGGCCAGAGGGATTCAACATCATTCCAAAGAGCAATCTGCCAGTTATCAACTTCACCTGCCTGTGCAGAAATTCCTAAGTGCACAACCAATGCTGATTGCACAGAGCAAGAAGGGAAGGAGGGTTATTGCATTAATCCCGGGATGAAGAACGCTGCTTGCGAATACAGAGAACCAGTTCCGGTTAATTATATAATTTTAACATCTGCTAAGTGTGGAAGTGCCTGCGACACCACCAATATTGTTACAGCACTCCAGCAGCTATTCCTGGGTGCAAAACCTAGCATAGTGGATGTTGACAGTTCAGAAGGAAAAGCTCTTGTGCAGAAGTATAATATTGAAGTAGTGCCTGCATTCCTCTTTGAAACTGAAATAACTCAGACTAACACCTGGCAGGCAAGGACGGACTTGCAATCTGTATTTGAGCTTAAAGATGACAAGTACAAGATTCTTGATGATGCCGCGGGCGCCTCTTACTTTGTTAGCGAGGAAAAGAGAAAAGCCTATTATGACTCAATCGGCGTTGTACTCGGCGACAACAAGCCGCAAATAGACTTCTTTGTCATGAGCTACTGCCCTTATGGCAACCAGGCAGAGGAGGGCATAGAGCCAGCCTATCAGCTGCTTAAGGATAAAGCTATCTTTAACCCTCGATATGTTATTTATGAAAATTATGGTGGCGGCGGGGCTAACTATTGCATTGATAGTGGCAAGTTATGTTCGATGCATGGTATCCAAGAGCTTAACCAGGACGTTAGGGAGTTATGTGTGAACAAGCACATGGGCATTGGCAAGTGGTTTGAGTTTGCCCTTGCAATGAATTCAGAATGCACTTATCAGAACGCAGACACCTGCTGGGAAGCAGTAGCTACAAAACTCAAGCTTGACGTAGCTAAAATAAAGAAATGCCAAGCAGACGAAGCAGTTGCTCTGCTAACTGCAGAAAAAGCCCTTGGTGATAAGCTTGGTGTGAGCGGCAGCCCAACAGTATTTATTGACGGTGAAGCCTACAACGGAGGCAGAACACCTGAGAATTACAAGACTGCCTTGTGCGAGAAGTATGATGCTGCTCCAAATGAGTGCAGCACCAACTTAGGGGCGACTTCATCAACTGCATCAGGAAGTTGTTGATTTGCGGATGCCGATTTTTAATTTTTTTTTATGTGTCCTATTTATCATTGTTTTTCAGTTTACATTTCACTATGCTTTTTCAAGGAGGCTTATTTTATGTGCCTAGCTATACCTGGTAAAGTTGTGAAGATCGAAAAGGGCTTTGCAACTATTGATTATTCTGGAGAAAAGGAAAACAGCCACAAGAATGTTCTTTGCAAATATGAAAACAGAAGAGTCAATTCCTGTCACCCCGAACTTGTTCATGAATATGGATGCTCCTGATATTATTGCTGCCCCCAGAACCAGCCATAACCCTTTTTATTCATGATAAGGTTTAAATAAGCACCCATATAAATACATTGCGATATGAGAAAAATACTGGTTTTTGGCAATCCTTACCTAAAAGAAGATAATCTTGCAATAAAGATAGGTAAGAAGCTTAATATTAAAGGGTTCGAGACTATTATTTGCGCTAAGCCAGATGATTTGCTAAGTCACGACTTGAATAACTCAGTCATGCTTGACGTTGCTAAAGGCATTAATGCAGTAACTGCATTTGATAATATTGATAGCTTAGAGTTCTCTGTCATCTTCTCCTTGCATGACTTTGATCTAAGTTTTTTCTTGAAGCTACTAAAAGAGACAGGCAAGCTGAAGAAAGCTCGCATTATAGGCATTCCGAAGAGTTATGATGAGAAAAGCGCCCTAAGAGAAGTAAAAGATATTATTAAAGAGGTTTTTCAATAAGTTTAAATACCTGTTTTCTTCTTCTTTTTTATCATGGGAAAGGTGCTTGATAAAAAGAGGTTAAAGGAATTTCTCGGAAAGGTTTCTAAGGGCAAGGAGCTCATCGCCCCTGTAAAGAGAGGCACTTTAAGGTTTGAGATTATAAATATTAATTATTTTGATGACATTTGCCTTGAAGGCAGGCCTTTATTTTCTATCAAGAAATTCTTTTCTCCTGCAAAGCACGACTTGCTGAAGCTTAACCTGGCTGACAAGAAAAAGCCTTTTGAAGAAGAAAAAACCAGGTTCAAGCCTAGAGTAATCTTTGGAGCTAGGCTTTGCGACTTTAACGGGCTTCTGAGGCTTGACAAGCTCTTTAATTCCAAGGAGTATCAGGATGATTATTACAAAGCAGCAAGAGAGAACACCCTGCTCATTGGCATTAACTGCGTGCCTGCTCCGAGCAAGTACTGCTTCTGCGAGTCAATGGGATTGGAAAAATATTATGATTTAATGCTTCACGATATGGGTAATAAATATTATATAGAAGCAGGCAGTCCTAAGGGCGAAGCATTGATTATGACTCTCGAGGATTATGATTTTGTAATGCCTGAGATTAAGTGTGACAAAAAGCTTTTTAGGAAGGATTTGACGCAATACTATGATAATCCTGCATGGAATTCAGAGAATGATAAGTGCCTGAGCTGCGGAAAGTGCACTTCTCACTGCACCACCTGTTTGTGTTTTGATGTCATGGACGAGCTCGAAGTTGACTTGAAAAAAGGCAAGCGCTTCAAAGAATGGGATTCCTGCCAGTTCCTTAACTTCACATTGGTCGCTGGCGGAGCGATTTTCAGGAAAGACAGGCTTTCAAGGTTCAAGCACAGAATTTATCATAAACTTCAGTATTTCAGGGAAAAGTTTGGCATGGATATGTGCACTGGATGCGGGAGGTGCATAGAAGCCTGCCCGAGACTGATTGATTTTACAGAAGTAATTAATAAGTTCAGGTGAAACTAACAAGTTTAAATAAAGTTAATCAATTCAGAAGAGGTTACTAATGATGTCGCTTAATTTAGAGCCTTTTAGAATAACCCGGAAGGAGCAGATGACTGGCGATATTTACTTGTTTAGGGCTGAGAAGGCAAAAGCTGGAAAATCCAAGAACAAGGAAAAGCTGAGCTACCAGCCTGGTCAGTTCTATCAGCTCAATGTTCCTGGGCTTGGAGAGGCTCCTATTTCTGTCTGCTCATACGCAGACGATTACATCGAGTTTAACATCAGAGCATTAGGTGATGTTACAGACGAACTTATCAAGCTTAATGTTGGCGACAATCTCTGGGTGAGAGGACCTTATGGAACTCATTATCCAATGATTGATTTGCATGGCAAGAGCCTGATTATTATTGGCGGAGGAACAGGAGTGGCTCCGCTCAGAGGAGTAATCAAGTATGTTGAGAAGTATCGCGCAGAATTTGACAGAGTCCACTTGCTATTCGGGTTCAAGAGCCCAGAAGAGATGCTCTTTAAGAAAGACATGGAGTTGTGGAACAGGATTTTTGATTTGCGCACCACAGTTGACAAGGCAGGCGCTGATTACAAGGGAAAGATTGGTTTAATTACGAAGCTTGTTGATGAATCTGGTCTTGACAGCAAGAACAAAGCTGTTATAATCTGCGGCCCTCCAGTCATGATAAAATTCACAATACAATCACTGGAAAAGATGGGCTTTTCGCACGAACAGATTTATATTAGTCATGAGCGCAGGATGAAGTGCGGGGTCGGAATGTGTGGCCACTGTATGATATCAGGCGTTTATGTTTGCAAAGACGGTCCTGTATTCAGGTACGATCAGATAAAGAATTTGCATGAGTAAGATGACCAAGAAGAAAGTTCATGTTAGGAAAGGGAAAAAAATAAAAAAAATAATTAATCAGAAAAAAGCAGTTTCTAAACCACGAATCGGCATTCATAGCATCACTGGTTGTGCAGGCTGCCAGCTAAGCATCTATTTTATTGAGGATGTTCTGCTTGATTTGCTTGATAAGATTAATCTTGTTGCTGCTCCCATGATAAAAGAGCAGAACGAGGAAGAAGGCTATGACGTGCTTTTTGTTGAGGGGAGCGTGAGCTCGCAGGAAGACCTTGATAATCTTTTAAAATGGAGAGAAAAAACTAAGGCTCTGGTTGCTCTCGGAGCTTGCGCCTGCCACGGTGGCATGCAGTCAATGAAGCATTTAATGAATGAAAAAGAGGTTGAGAGCGCAGCATATGCAAAATTTCCTTCTGATCCGCGAGTAAAGCCAATTACTTCAGTTCCCCTTCACAAATATGTTAAGGTTGACTTTTACATTCCTGGCTGCCCTCCTGATAAGCAGGAGATAATCCAAGTTCTGAAGCATTTCTTGCAAGGCAGAAGATTAAGGGTTTATGACAAGGCAGTGTGCCATGAATGCTCTCTCAAGGAAAACTATTGCCTGCTTGACCAGGGCATTGAGTGCTTGGGACCACTGATTAATGGCGGATGCCGGGCTTTGTGCCCAAGCTTCAACCATCCTTGCACAGGCTGCAGAGGATTGCTTGATGACGCTAACTTAGAATCAGGCAAACAAGTGCTTAAGGATAAAGGATTTGATGTTGATCTGATCATCAAGAGAATGACGAAGTATAATAGTTTGCAGTTCAAGGAGTTTGAGGAAAAAACAAACATTAATAATAAAAAATAACAAAATAAAAATGGCATCGATTGATTTACACCACATTTGTAAGGTAGAAGGGCACGGCAGCCTGCACGTCGAGATTAATGGCAGCAAGTTGACAAGGTGCGAGCTTAAAGTGGTTGAAGGAGCAAGATTCTTTGAAGGATTAGTCAAAGGCAAAAGATACGATGATATACAAGAGATTACTAGCCGTATCTGCGGGATTTGCTCATGTGCTCACACAGTCTCTTGCTTGCAAGCAATTGAGAATGCTATGGGAATAAAAGTTTCTGAGCAGACGCGCAGATTAAGAGAATTGCTTAGTATTGCCGAGAGAATAAGAAGCCACGCTACTCACCTTTACTTTCTTTCTCTTCCTGATTACCTTGGCTTTGAATCAGCCCTTGCAATGGCTGGCAAGTATAAGAAAGAAGTACTTACTGCTTTGCACTTGATGAAGCTAGGTAACAACATGGTGCAGTTGATTGGTGGCAAGGAAATGCACCCCTTCACTTCTGTGGTCGGAGGATTCACTCATGTTCCTGACAAGAAAACAGTTGATTACTTGCGGAAAGAATTGAAAAAGGCTTTGCCAGAAGCAATTGCAACTGCAATGCTTTTCATGAAATTAAAACCGCCTGGCTTTGTCACTGATATGGACTTTATCAGCTTGAACCCTGAAAAAGAAGCCCCGCTGATATCTGGTGAGATTATTACACTTAGTGGGCTAAAGATAAAGCCAGCTGATTACACCAATTATATTGATGAGGAAGTAATGCCGTACTCCATAGGTAAGTTCTCAAAGCTCAAAGGCAAAACCTTTTGCGCAGGAGCGATTGCAAGGGTTAACAACAATTACAAGAACTTAAGCAAGAAAGCCAAGAAAATATTTGAGCAGGCAAAGCTAAAACTGCCGCTTACCAACCCATTTTATAACAATTTCTGCCAGGCTGTTGAGCTCGTGCACTGGATAGAGCAAGGTCATGCCTTGTTAAACTATCATTTCAAATTTGAAGGCTTGCCAATGATTACTGCGAGAACCGGTCGCGGAGTGAGTGCAGTTGAGGCTCCAAGAGGAATATTATTTCACGACTACACAATTAATGACAAAGGATTTGTTGAGAAATGCAACATAATAACACCGACCGCCCAGAATTTAAGGGCTATTGAGGCTAATGTGAAGCAGTTAGTAGAGCAGATGCTTGGAAAGAAGAAGAGCAAGGAGCAAATTATCCTGGAAACTGAAAAGCTGATACGAGCTTATGATCCTTGCTTTTCCTGCAGCGCGCACTTCTTGAAAGTCAGTTGGAAGCGGAAATAAAGAGCAAACACAGGAACTTTTTTATACTTATATAAAAAATAACAAATAAAGAGATTCATTATAAGAGGTGAGTTTTGATGAGGACTATTCTGGATAATCTAAAGGAAAAGGCAAGGGCTAATCCTCAAAGAATTGTTTTTCCAGAGGCATATGAGGAAAAGACACTCAGAGCAGCAGAAGCCTTGCTTAGGGAAAGGATATGCGTCCCCTACCTTATTGGTGACAGACCTGCTATTGACAGGAGGTCAGGAGAGTTAGGATTGAATCTTTCTGGCGTCGAAGTACGAGACCCCAAATTTGATGATAATCTTCAAAAATATATTGATGAATACTTATACCTGCGAAAAGGCAAAGGGGTAACATCAGAGCAGGCCAAGGAGAAGATGCTTTTGCCTCACTACTTTGGAGCCATGATGATGCGTATGAAACATGCTGATGGTATGGTATCAGGCCTTAACAGCGAAACCAAACCTTTTGTTCCTTCTTTTGAAATAATAGGAACAAAGGAGACTTTCCATAAAGTCAGCGGCTTGTTCCTTATGATATGGCCTAGTGACGGTAGGCTTATGTTCTTTGCTGATTGCTCCACAATCATTGACCCTGATGCAAAAGATTTAGCAGAGATCGGCTTGGACACTGCAGAAACTGCTAAGAAGTTTGGTGTTGAGCCCAAAATTGCTTTTCTCTCTTTCTCAACACACGGCTCTGCAAGGCACGCCTTGGTTGATAAGATTATTGAGGCTACCAAGATAGCCAAGTACAGGAAGCCAGAGTTGGTTATTGACGGAGAGATACAAGTTGATGCTGCTCTTGTGCCAGAAGTTGCTCAGAAGAAATGCGCAGGCTTCCCAATCCAAGGAGATGCTAATGTATTAATATTCCCTGACCTGAACGCTGGCAATATTGCTTACAAACTTGTTGAGAGGCTAGCCAAGGCTCATGCAGTAGGCCCGATATTGCAAGGTTTGAGGATGCCTGTCAATGATTTATCGCGAGGCTGTTCTGTCCAGGATATGGTGGATGTTGCAATAATAACAGCAGTTGAAGCTCAGGGTAATTAGACAAACAATATAAACAAATATGAAAGTGAGATAAGAGGGATTGTTGGCATGAAAATTCTGGTATTAAATTCTGGAAGTAGCTCGTTGAAGTATAAATTCTTTGATATGACGCATGAAAAAGCCCTCATCTCAGGCAATGTTGATGGCATAGGATTGGATAGGTGTGCTCTGAAATTAAATATTGGAGGTCAGAAAGACGAGCAGAGCATTACTGTTAAAGACCATGTTGATGCAGTTCTCCTGGCTTTCAAGTCATTAAAGCAAAAAGGGATTGTAAAGAATTATTCTGAGATTGACGCAATCGGACACAGAGTGGTTCATGGTGGAGAAAAATATTCCCAGCCAGTGCTTATCAATGCGAGAGTAATAAAGACAATACATGATCTTTACGACCTTGCTCCTCTTCATAACCCGCCCAACCTTGCAGGCATATTGGCTTGCAAGAAAATTCTTCCCAAAATACCTCAGGTCGCTGTTTTTGACACTGCATTCCACCAGACTCTCAGCCCAGAGGCTTATCTTTATGGTTTGCCTTATGAGCTTTATGAGAAGCACAAGATAAGGAAGTACGGCTTCCACGGGCCAAGCCACAAATACATTAGCGAGCACGCAATAAAATTGCTCGGAAAAAAGGAGAGCAAAATAATAACCTGTCACCTCGGCAACGGAGCATCACTTGCTGCTGTGAAGAACGGAAAATCAATAGACACTACCATGGGCTTTACGCCCTTAGAAGGATTAATCATGGGAACTAGAACAGGTAACATGGACCCGACTATTCCTATTTATCTTGCTGTCCACAAAGGATTCAAGGTTCATGAAATGGAGGATTATTTTAACAAGAAATCAGGACTGCTAGGAATATCAGAATTGACAAGGGATGTTAGAGACTTGCACACAGCAGCTGTAAAAGGCAACAAGAAAGCAAAACTAGCACTTGATATGTTTGCTAGAAGAGTAGCGTTCTATATTGGCGGCTACATGGCATTGCTTGGAGGCTTGGATGCTGTTGTTTTCTCAGCAGGCATAGGAGAGAACGCCTGGTTCATAAGAAAAGCCATATGCGACCACCTAGTGCCAATAGGCATTTTGCTCGATGATAAAACCAACAAGAGCAACCCTGTAATTGCTTCAAAGCACAATTCAAAAGTCAAGATTTTTATCATACCAACGAATGAGGAATTGCAAATAGCACGTGAAACTAAAGAGTTGGTTGAGAAAAAAAATTAAGAAAATTTTATTTTTTTAAAATTTAATTCTTCCCGCACCACTTCTTTAATTCTTCCCAGCGCTCATCAATATTCTTCTGTATTGCTTCTACAATGTGGGCGTTTTCCGGCTTCATCAGGTGCCTGAATCTTCCTTGAGTCTTGAGCCACTCTGTGATTGGCTTCTTGTTAGGGCCAGGATTATAGTTTAGAGTCCATACTCCGTTCTCTATCTCATACAATGGCCAGAAGCAGGTGTCGACTGCAAGCTTTGCCATTTTTATTGTGAGCTGCGCAGGGTATTTCCATCCTGGAACGCAGGGGCTGAGAACATTAATGAATGCTGGTCCTTTTGTGTTGAATGCCTTCTCTGCTTTTCTCACCAAGTCCATGTAATTATGAGGGCTGGCTTGGGCGACATAAGGTATGTGGTGGCCTGCAACAACTGCAGTCAAGTCTTTCTTGTACTGCTCTTTCCCTTGATGAGCCTTGCCGACAGCGCTAGTATTAGTCCAAGCTCCCATTGGTGTGCTGCTGCTCCTCTGTATTCCTGTGTTCATGTAGCCTTCATTGTCAACGCAGACATAAACGAATGTGTGTCCTCGCTCTAATGCGCCAGATAATGATTGGAGGCCAATGTCATATGTTCCTCCGTCGCCGCCGAATGCAAGGAACTTAATGTTTTTTGTGATTTTTCCTTTTTTCTTTAGCACATTATAAGCAGATTCTGCTCCTGAGATGGTTGCTGCTGCATTCTCAAAAGCATTGTGTATCCAGGGAACATCCCACGCAGTGAATGGATAAATTGTGGTGCTTACTTCAAGGCAGCCTGTTGCATTGGATACTATTATAGGATCCTTTGTTCCCCGCATCACTGCTCTGGCTATTATGCTTAATCCGCAGCCAGGGCAAAGCCTGTGGCCAGATACTAATCTTTCGCCGTCCAATGCTAGTTCACGAATGTTTACCAAATTTTCACCTTTGAAAATTTGGGAATGCTTAAAAATTTATTTTTAGCACCCAAAATCTTCGATTTTGTTGATTCAAAAACTTTGTTTTTGCAATTAACCATTTTCGCTGTGTTTAATTCTCTCTTAATTCACTCCCTCACTCCCAAGTATTTTAATAGTTCTCCAGTATTGCCATTCTTAACGTCTTCAAGTTCTGAAAACACTTTCCTTATTTGATCTAAATCTAATTCCCTGCCGCCAAGTCCATAAATATAATTGATAATACTAGGTTTATGAGCTGACTCGTGGAAGCTGCTCCTCACTTCCATGAATAATGGCCCGCCAATTGCTCCAAAGCTCGCGCTCCTGTCAAGCACAGCAACTGCTTTTGCATTCTTTAGCTTTTCAACAACCATTTCATTAAGCCAGGGCCTGAAGACTCTCATCTTTAGAAGGCCAACTTTCTCTCCTTTTGCGCGAAGCTCATCAACAACTACACGGGCGCTTCCTGCGCTGCTGTTAGAGCAGAAAATAACCCTCTCAGCATCTTCGAGCATGTAGCTTTCAAAGAAATCATAATTCTTACCTGATATTTTTCCGAATTCTTCAAATACTTTTTTGATTACAGGCTTGGAGTTCTCAATTGCAAGCAGTTGCTGCCTTTTGTGCTCGAAATAATAATCAAACAAGTCTAATGCTCCATAAGTCACTGGCTTGTCAACATCGAGCAAAGGATAATGTGGATTGTATGTTCCGATGAAATTCTTTATTGTCTCATCATCTATTGTTTCTGCTGTTTCAACGCAATGGCTTGTTATGAATCCGTCCTGGCAAACCATTACTGGCAGCAGTACATCAGGGTGCTCGCTAATCTTTACAGCCATTAATGTATTCTCATAAGCTTCTTCTCCATTCTCAGAATATAGTTGAATCCAGCCAGAATCCCTGCACCCCATGCTGTCTGAATGGTCGCAGTGAATATTAATAGGCCCGCTTAGTGCGCGGTTAACCACGTTCATAACCATGGGAATCCTTAATCCTGAAGCAACATAAATTATTTCCCACATCAAAGCTAATCCATTAGCGCTTGTCGCAGTCATGGTTCTTGCGCCAGCAGCTCCTGCTCCTACGCAGGCGCTCATTGCACTGTGCTCTGACTCAACTGTTATAAGGTCAGTGTCCACTGTTCCATCTGCCACAAACTGGGCGAATGCATGCATGATGTCAGTCTGCGGAGTAATAGGATAAGCAGCTACCACGTCAGGGTTAACTTGTCTCATGGCTTCTGCAGAACACTCTGCTCCAGTCATTGCACGCTTAGTCTTTTGAGCCATTTTTTTTAGTCGGCCTCACAGAGCCTAAATTTTTTAGTTAGTCTTTTTTTTATTGTTTTTAATTATAAAATTTTGAAAATAAATTTTTTTTTAGGCGCCTCAATCGGCGGCGCGCCTTACTTACTCCTCCTTAAACTCTTTCTCTTCCCGCATCTCTATTGCTTTGAATGGGCATTCTTCTGCGCAGATACCGCAGCCTTTGCAAAAGTCAAGGTCAAATCCTCCGAAATTTCCTAGCTTGGGATTATTGCTCACTCCTTTCTTGCCTTTGTTTGGATCATCAACTTTGCCTACTTTGATGCAGGAGTCAGGGCATACCATCCAGCAAATCATGCAATTGGTGCAAAGCTCTGGCTTGTGAACAGGCCTGAAGGTTCTCCAGTCGCCTGTCTTGTACTTGCGGCTGTTGCCTGCTTCCAATATTTTCCCACCTATTGGAACATCTTTCCATCCTTTGAGTTTTTCTTCTTCTACCATATTATTTCACTCATGCCCGTGCAATAGTCATATTAACTATGCTCATAATAATCATGCTTTGGTCTCATTATAAGCCCTTACAAAGCAGTTCACGTTCTTGGTTGCAATATCCTGTCCTAGTTCGTGAACAAAATGATTGAACAAGTTCTCTTTCAGCTTGTCATAATTAACAATGTTGGTTACTTTCTCAATCGTGCCCAGCATTGTAGTGTTGGTTACTGCTTTGCCTAATTCTTCAAGAGCTATCTTGATAGCGTCAATAACCACTATCTTGCCATTAAAGCCAATGATTTTTCTGATTTCATCAACGCTCTGCGTTGTATTAACAATCAATAACCCATCATCATCCAGTCCTTCTGTCACAGGAATGCTCTTGATAAGAGTCTGGTCAACTACGACAACAACATTAGGGTTGGTGACGCCTGCATGAGAATAAATCTTCTTATCACTTATGCGGGTAAAGGCTTTAACAGGAGCACCCTGCCTTTCTGCACCATATTCAGGAAAGCTTTGCACATACTTGCCCTGCTCCATCGCAGCCTCTGCAAGCAACGCAGCAGCAGTCTTGGCTCCCTGGCCACCTCTGCCGTGGAACCTGATTTCAAAGATATCTTTTGACATAGCAAAAAAATTCATGAAGATTAATGTTTAAATGTTTTTCGCATCATAAATTCAGATTATGCGTATTAGCAGATAGTACTTCATAACATTTTTAAGGAATATGAGTTTACCAAAAGGCATGATTGACGATTGTTGGATAAATCTAGATGCAAAAGATGTGCCTGCCTCATCTGGCTTTTCAGAAAAGATTTTTGATTACTTAAGACATCAAAGCAAGGCTCTTGATATTGGATGCGGTTTTGGTAGATTGTCAAGGATGTTTGTCTTAAGAGGATATGAAACTTATGGCATCGACATTAATAAGAATGCCATTGAGGAGGCAAAAAGAAATAATGAACTAGATCGCGTTCATTTTAGTGTTCAAGATGCGTCGAATACTAATTTCGCAAATGATTTTTTTGACGGGATTGTATCGCAGGCAGTTTTGGCTTGTGTGTCAATCGAGCACCGAACGAGAATATTGCAGGAGTGTTACAGGATTTTGAAACCTAGAGGAGTATTGCAGATAGCAGAATTCGGCTGGTTTCCGGGTGCGGACCAGTATTATCTTGAACATGCAAAAATGACAGGCGAGTACGGAACTGTTATTGTAAAACGCGATGACGGCTCAGAATGGTTCAGGACGCATAATTTTAAGAAAGATGAATTAGAGAGCTTGCTGAACGAAGCAGGATTGAAGGTATTAAATTATGAATGCCCTGATTTTATATCTCTGAAAAGAAACAAGCACCCAGGTCATATTTTCCTTTGCCAAAAAATAGATTCTGGCTTTTAGTATTCTTATTTTAAAGAGATATTAAGAAAGATTTATATACTCTCTAAACACAGAAAGATTCAACTAGTTAGATTAATAAAAAAAGAGGTGAAGCGAGAGTTGGATAAATCTAGTGCTTTTATTCTCTGGTTTGACCAGCTTGGAATAGAGGATGTGCCTTTTGTTGGCGGCAAGAACGCCAGCCTTGGAGAGATGTACACCAATCTGACTCGCAGGGGTGTTAGCGTTCCTAACGGCTTCGCCATTACTGCAAAGGCTTATTTTTATATCCTAGAAAAGGCAGGCATCAGGGATAAGATAAAGGAAGTTCTTTCTGGGCTTGACACCTCAGATATTCATGATTTGCAGGAGAGAGGTCATAAGATAAGAGATCTCATAAAGAATGCAGAAATCCCTGCTGATTTAAGAAAAGAAATTCTTGAGGCTTACAGGAACCTTTGCGGGGCTTATGATAAGGAGAGGAAAGATATTGATGTTGCTGTCAGGAGCTCGGCTACTGCTGAGGACTTGCCTGATGCCAGCTTTGCAGGCCAGCAAGAGACTTTCCTTAATATAAGGGGTGACAAGCAGGTTTTGGATGCTTGTAAGAAATGCTTTGCAAGCTTGTTCACTAACAGGGCAATAAGCTATCGCGTCGACAAAGGATTTGACCATTTCAAGATAGGCTTGAGCATTGGGGTGCAGAAGATGGTTCGTTCTGACAAGGCATGCTCAGGCGTAATGTTCAGCATTGACACAGAATCAGGTTTTAAGGATGCTGTTCTCATTAATGGTGCTTATGGATTGGGAGAGAATGTGGTTCAGGGAGCTGTTAATCCTGACGAGTTTGTGGTTTTCAAGCCTATGCTTAACCAGGGCTTCAGGCCAATAATAGGCAAGAAGCTTGGCTCTAAAGAAATAAAGATGATTTATGACTTGTCAAAGGACAGCAAGAAGAGCACTAAGAACATAAAAGTTGCTTCTGCTGACAGGAAAAAATTTGTTATTACTGATGATGAAATCTTGACGCTTGCAAGATGGGCTTGCATTATTGAGGATCATTACTCCCAGAAAGCAGGCCATCACAAGCCCATGGACATGGAATGGGCAAAGGACGGATTATCAGGTCATCTTTTCATTGTGCAGGCAAGACCCGAGACTATTCATTCATTAAAGGACATGAGTAAGCTGGTCAAGTATGTGCTTAAAGGTCAAGGCAATGTTCTTCTCAAAGGTCAGTCTGTGGGCAACAAGATTGGTAGCGGAAAAGTAAGGGTGATTGCAGAAGCAAGCCACATCCATCATTTCAAGGAGAATGAAGTTTTGGTTACTGACATGACAGACCCTGACTGGGAGCCTATCATGAAGATAGCCAGCGCAATAATAACTAATAGGGGTGGCAGGACTTGCCACGCAGCAATCATTTCAAGAGAATTGGGCATTCCCTGCATTGTTGGGACTGAAAAAGCAACAGAGCTATTAAAGACAGGACAGGATGTTACTGTTGATTGCAGTCAAGGCTCAGAAGGAATGGTATATCAAGGAATTATCAAGTTTGATGTGGAAGAGCAAGACCTTGGAGCATTACCCAAGCCTAAGACTAAAATTATGATGAACATAGCAAATCCTGACGAGGCATTCAAGGAGAGCTTTATACCTAATGATGGCGTGGGCTTGGCAAGGGAGGAGTTCATAATTAATTCAGAAATTCAGATTCATCCGCTGGCTCTTCTTAAGTTTAACGAGATAAAGGACAGGAAGCTGAAGGCAAAAATATCTGAACTTGCAAATGGCTACGCCAATAAGGAAGAGTTTTTCATCAACAGATTAGCGAGAGGAGTTGGAAAGATTGCAGCAGCATTTTATCCCAAGCCTGTAATTGTTCGAACAAGCGATTTCAAGAGCAACGAGTACGCCAATCTTATTGGTGGGCATTTGTTTGAGCCAAAAGAAGATAATCCAATGATAGGATTTAGAGGAGCATCAAGGTATTACAGCAACGAGTACAAACCAGCCTTTGCACTGGAGTGCAAGGCTTTGCTAAAAGCAAGGAATGAGTTCGGCTTGACGAACATTAAAGTGATGATACCTTTCTGCAGAACGCTTGAAGAAGCAAGACAGGTAGTGCAGGTAATGAAAGAGAATGGCTTGGTGCAAGGACAGAACGGCTTAGAGATTTATGCAATGTGCGAAATACCAAGCAATGTATTGCTTGCCGAAGAATTCCTGAACATATTTGACGGCTTCTCAATAGGAAGCAATGATTTGACTCAGCTGACTCTAGGATTGGACAGGGATTCTGAGCTTGTGAGAAGCATTTATGACGAAAGAAACGAAGCTGTCAAGAAACTAATAAGGCAAGTCATAGAAATAGCTAATAAGAAAGGAAAGTACGTTGGTATATGCGGCCAGGCGCCATCAGACTTCTCGGACTTTGCAGAATTCCTTGTTGAAGCAGGCATTCATAGCATGAGCCTGAACCCCGACACGGTTATTAAAACAACTTTCCAAATTGCAGAAAAGGAAAAGCAGTCGGGGATAAAATAAAAAAATTATTAGTTCCAATATTGCGAGCGAGTAGGCACAGAATTTTTCAGCACACTATTCCGGGCACTCGCCTTCTGTCCAGTAGGCAACCTTTGAGTCTGCGCAGGCAGTGCACTTGTTGCCATAAGTAGCTGCGCATGGATACTTGACGCATTGTATGCTCTGGTTGAACCAGCCGCACACAGGCATGTACTCCATGGTGCAGGCTATGTTTTCTCCTCTCTGATCTGGCTTGCAATAAGTCCTTGCTTTGCAAGTTGTATGCTTGCAGCCATTATCTCCAGTATAAGTTATAACTTCCGAGCCTTCAACGCATATAACCTGCTCTACAGGGCATTTTGGGCATTCTCCCCTGAAATAAGCCCATTCATCGCATTGCGAGCCATCCGCAAATACGCAGACTCCGCTCTGGCTACCGTCTTCTGCTGTAATTATCTTTGATTCTCCGCCTTGCTCAACGCAATACTGTGATGCGGGGTTCGCGATTTGTGTGCTATCATCATCTTTATCTGAGCAGCTTTCTTCCCATGTTCTCAGACATTTCTGCTTTTCCTCGCACCAAGTGTAGCCAGCGCTTGGTATGCATCCGTGCTCATCGCGATCATTGCCTACTAATTGTTCATTGTTTGTTTTTTCATCGTTAGATAATGGCTTGGCTGTGCAGCCTGCTATCAATGCAATGCAAATGATTAACCCAATAATAATCCATTGTGCTTTCATGAATTACACCTCTCAATGCTGTTATCTGGTTGATATATCAAAGCTTGTATTTAAATATGTTTTAGTCTTTAAGCTGAGTTGAAGCTATGCAAGATTTTTCTAACGGACGCTGCTTAATTTTTAGGCAGAATTGGTTGGTCTAGTCCTTTGTGAGATTTAGGGTTACGCATGAGTCTGGTTTTTTCTATCCAAGCCTTTATTCCATGATTTCTGAGAAAATGTCTCTCATTCAATATAGCTCTCACCTGGTTTTTAAAATGAGAAAATTTTTTTGAGGTGCTCTGACCTGAGAAATCCATCTGCTCTGAAAGCTTGCTTCTGTTAACCCCTCCATGATATACAAAGACGTTCCTAGCAACAATAACACTAAAGCCTTTTTTCTGCGCTTTATAGCAAAAATCTGTTTCTTCAGCATAGCCCTGCTTGAATTTTTCATCAAAAAATCCTGTTTTACTGAATACTTCTCTTTTGAAAACCATAAAAGATCCCATGACTACTTTCACAATGGCAGGTTTTGCATTGGCGTTAAGCCTGTTAAATTCGGCAGTGTATTTTTCAACTCTTTCAATCTCATCTTTTTCATAAGAGTTTATGAAAAGACTTCTTGTCGCTTGTTGAGGAGCATAATTGGCTACGCCAGTAAGCATTGGACCTACAATTCCCACATTCAAATTTGCAATTTCAGGATTTCTGTGCACCACCTCAGGGTCTTTCATTAAGAGTTTTAACATTTCCTGCATTGCTCCTTGAGAAACCATAATATCGGTGTTAGAAACAAACACAACATCTCCTGTGGCTCTTCTCAACCCTGCATTATAAGAGTGTGTGTACCCTAAGTTGACAGGACTTTGAATAAAAAGCACATGATGACCTTTCGCTTCTAATCTAGGAATTATTCTCTGCATCATTTCCTTTGCTTTCTGCTGGAACTCTGGCGGAGATCCATCATCAACAATTATTATCTCCATTTCTGGAAGCCCGCTCCTTATCACGCTGTTAAAGAACATGTTTTCAGTCATCTCTATGATATCATTGCTTCCATTCCACATAGATACGACCAAGCTGATTTTTGGATTTTGTTTTATATTGTTCCTTATTTCGTTGCAAACACCATCAATCCAGTCGTCAAGCTCTTTCATGCTTGAAATGCCTTTTTGTCTGCATATAGTCTTGATGTGCACCCTTATATTTTTGTCATGCATCTTGTAGCTGTGTTGTAAAATCCTTAAGAAATTGTGCAACTCTTCAAGGTGTTGCTTGGGGTTTCCTTGCGATATTAAACTTTCTATGCTGGTTATTTTGTTGATTATTCTTTCAATTCTCGATATTCTTTCATTATTCCACCACTCAAGAGAATTCTCAGGAGAAATTTCCAGAGATTTGATTTCCTCAACCAGTTTTTCTACTTCCACCTCTTTAATCTTAGAGTTAGGATTTAAAAAACTTTTTACTCTCGCCAAATTGCTAGAAAAGTTTTTATAATGATTATGACTTACTGCTTGTTATGTTGCGCAAGAAAGATATTGCATTAATTCTTTTATGCTCTGCAGTTAGTATGGGCTCTGTTTTTGGCTCTCAGGAAAGGCTTGAGCACAGATTAAGATTCAACCTTAAGCCAATGCATCACCAATTAATAAGAGGATATGGACCTTTTTATTTCTCATTGCAGAAATACATGCAAAGAACAGGCAAGGATTATATGATGCTTGAAGGAATGCCTGACGTAACATTCCCGAACTTAAGCAGGTTTGGCACTGATAAGGATGTTATTGTGCCTGGCATGAGCAAGTATAACATGCCTGTCATAAAGCCAGGTCCTGAATGGGGCAAGTATTTTAGGTTAGGAAGATTCTATCAACATGACAAATTACCTCCAGGCATTTTGATTTATGAATGGAAACATAAATAAGACTTTAATCTGTCTCGAAGCTATATCAACATTTAAATACCTGCTAATATTATCCTTTCTTTATGGCAAAAGACCCTTTTTTACTTGTTTCATTGGAAGAGAATGAGAGCAAAGCTCTTGCTCAGGTTATTAGCAATGATACTGCAAGGAAGATTCTTGACTTGCTCAGCAAGAAAGAGTCAGCCACAGAAACCGATATTGCAAAAGAGCTGAAATTGCCGCTTTCAACTGTTCATTATAATTTGCAGGCGTTAGTCAAGGCTAACCTTGTCAAATCCGAGGAATTCCATTATTCTGAAAAAGGAAAAGAAGTCAATCATTATTCCCTTGCCAATAAGCTGATTATTATTGCTCCGAAAGGCGCTAAGACAGAAAGCTTCAAGGACAAGTTAAAGGCAATCCTGCCCATAAGCATTATTGTTCTTGCAGTTGGCGGAGTAATACAACTATTCAACAAGTTGATGTTAGGAATGGGAAGCGCTAAATTAATGGCAGCAGCGCCGTCCACATTTGATTATGTAGCTCAAAGATCTGCAGATGTGGTTGAGAACGCTGTTCCAGAAGCCACTGAAGCAGCTCCTTTACTAATGAAAACAGCAGCAGAAGGAGTGGTGGGAGCCGCACAGAACATTACTGAGAACATCACAGAGCCTGTTGTTCAGCCAGTCATTAATGTAATACAGCAGACGCAGCCAACCAACATTGCATTATGGTTCTTAATAGGGGCAGCATTCACAATAATACTGTTAGTCATCTGGTATTGGTTCGTTACGAAGAAGAAAAAAAATAACTAATAGAAAATTATTCTCTAAAAAGAAGAAAAAGTATTATTTCCTTTTTATTCTCTATCTTGACATATGATTTCCAAACATTTTCTTTTAATAACCCCTTATCACGATACTTAATTGAAATTTCTTTTTTCCAATACTTCAGTTTTTCATCTGTTCCAACCGGGAAAACAATTGATAAGTGATATTTTTCACCTTCACTTCTAATTTCTCTCATTTTATCCAAGTCATTAGATATGTTTTGTAGAGAACCTCTTTCAATGTCTTTTGCTAGCACAATTGTTTTCACTTCGAGCCAAAACTCTTTGTCTTCTGTTTTCCACCACAGATCGCATTTTAATCTGCTTTTTCCTTTATGATAACTATGCTCGCCCTCAACAGCCGATAATTTTTTATTGTGTTTTAATTTTTTCAAATTAGCAAGCATTTCAATCAATAACCACTCTTCTATCTGCATTCCTTTTTCTAACCCTCTGTCAACCGCAAGCTCGAATATCTCTTTTCGCTTGAGTATTTTTCGGAATGTATAATCAATAACTTGTTTTACTTCCATTTTAATTAAACCGCTTATTCTAAGTCCTCAGCGCAGCATAGAAAGTATCGAATATCGGTGTGTCTGTGGTGACGCTTATGAAATCATAGTCCATGTGCTCGCAGGTGTCCTTGATGGCTCTGATATGGGTTTCTATCTTATTCCTGTAATTGCTTATCAATCTGTTGCTGATAAAGGTTCTGAGCTTGGTGTGAAACTCGCTGTCTTCAAGCACGCAGTCGCCGTAAAGAGCAAGCCTTCTCTCCTCAGGATCAAGCACTTGGATGATAATCACCTCATGCTTTGTAAATCTTGAAAGAGCAGCTTTTATTTCCTCGATATCATATAGGAAGTCAGATATTATTACTATGAAGCTTTTGCTGCGCATGTACTTCTTGTACTCATCAAATGATTTTGTAAAAGCAGACTTACCAGTGACTTTGAGCTTTTCAAGTATTGATAATATATTCATTAACTGGTTCCAACCCTTCCTTGCCTTGAGATAATTCAGCCCTTCTGAGAATGTGGAAAAATTAAATTTCTCATTATTCTTCAATGCCATGTAAGCAAATCCTAATCCTATCATGCTTGCATAATCAAACTTGGTTATCTTCCTGCCATAATCCATGCTTGCACTAGCATCAACTATGACGTGCACTGTCATGTTCCTTTCTTCCTCAAACCTCTTGATGAAGAACTTGTCTGTCCTGGCATAAACCCTCCAGTCAACTGCCCTGAAGTCATCTCCAGGCACATAATCCTTGTAATCAGCAAACACTAATCCTTGCCCTTCTGCATGGCTGGCTCTTTCTCCCTGATACCTTGATAATACTCTCTTCTTTATAACGAGGTTAAACCTGTCCAGCTCTTTTAGGAATCCAATATCAATTGCCATTTTTTGTTTTCAATTTTTTTTGTTTCTTCAGGTCGAAATAAGACCGGCGAAGCAATCAAAAGCAAAGCTTTTGGTGTGCCAAAAACTCGTTTTTGAGCACCTTCAAATGCAACAAAATTTATTTGACTAAATAAATTTTGAGTAAACTATTCGATAGTTTACTTTAGCAAATTTGCATGGCGAGACGAGCGGAGCTAGTAGGGCTTATTTCGACAAATATTTTTTTTCCGCCCAACCGCCTTGCAAACTTTTGATTCTGTTTTTCTTGGGCGCTATCTTCCCGGATGGTCACAAAAACTCTGTTTTTGGGACAAACGAAACTTGTTTCGTTGTGCTAGAAAACTTTGTTTTCTTCGCACATCAAAAGAGCCCTGCTCTTTTGCTTGGGCATCCCCCAATTAACGCGCTTAACTTCTTCTGCCAAAGAAGTTTGCACCTGGGGGCGGTGTCGGGCTCAACAATATCCTACTTCAATATCTCCCTTATCACGTCATCAGGGGTCTTGCCATCTCTTTCTGCTTTGAAATTAAGTATTAATCTGTGCCTGAGCACCGGATAAGCCATGTCTTCAACATCCTTGGCACTAACATACTTCCTGCCATCAAGAAGAGCCTTAGCTTTGGCTGCGAGTATCAATCCAATACTGGCTCTAGGGCTTGCCCCGTACTCTATTAAATCTTTTGCAGTCCTGGTCTTAGCCACAATCTCAAGAGCCCTCTTCTTTATGTCATCAGCAATAGGCACCTGCCTGGTAAGATTTTGCAATAAGGTTAATGATTCCTTGCTTAACAAAACTCTGACGCCAGCATCAGCACTTGCTTTGGTGTACCTGTTAATTATTTCCATTTCATCATCAAACTTAGGATAGCCAACAAGTATCTTTAACAAGAACCTGTCTACCTGTGCTTCTGGCAAAGGATAAGTTCCTTCCATGTCAATCGGGTTCTGGGTTGCTAATACAAAGAACGGCCTTTCAAGCTCAAAAGTCTGGTTGCCCACAGTTACCTGCTTTTCCTGCATAGCCTCTAATAAGGCTGACTGAGTCTTTGGAGTAGCCCTGTTAATCTCATCTGCAAGTATTACATTGGCAAACACAGGTCCTTTCTGAAACCTGAAAACCTTTTTACCCTTATCCTCCTCAATAACATAAGTGCCTATGATATCGCTCGGCATGAGGTCAGGGGTGTTCTGTATTCTGCTGAATTTTAAATCCAGAACATTTGCAATAGTCTTGACCATAGTGGTCTTTCCAAGCCCAGGGTAACTTTCAAGCAGGGCATTGGCGTCGCAGAGTATCGCGACGAGTATCTGCTCAATAACCTCTTCCTGCCCCACAATGACCTTGCTTATCTCCTTTGTGACATTGCTAAAAGTCTCCTTTAGCTTCTCAATGTTCTTAACGCTTTCCATCTCTTTTCCCACGCTAATCGCCTCCTAAAATTCTTTTTTATTATTTAATACATAAACAATTTTTTTTATTCTTTCATGAACATTAAATATTCTTTATCCTCTGACTATAATTAGCAGCCTGCTCTGCCTCATCAAGCACTTGCTGATTGTTAAAAGCATCTGGAGTAACCCCTATTTCTTGCGGAACTCCTCCTTCGCGCAACTCATTCTGCTCTGCCTCGCTTATCTTGTTAAAATCTATTTCGCTTATCGTAGGATTCATGTTAAGATCAATCTCCTCGTTGCCAAGCTTTGCAATGCTTGCATCGCCATAAACCACATCGGTCTCATTGAACACTAGCGTTGTCAGGTTACCCTCTATCACTCCAGGGCCCGCGCCAGGCACCATAAACCTTAATTTTTCAAAAGGGATATCAATCTTTTTCAGGTTAACATTAAATGCAGACACAGTAATGATGAGGAAGACTATGATTACAGTACTAATAATCCTGGTCACCACTTTCTTGGATTCAAGAAGGTTGCCAGAAGATACAGTCTTCATCTTTTCCTTCAGCTCTGCGAATAAAGCAGCAGCCATTATGTTGTTTTCTGCATCCATGTTATCATGGGCAGTCCTGAGCATCTCCTTAATCTGAGGGTTTGCGTCCTCCATGGATTTAAGGCGCAGCCTCTTTATTCTTACTAATATGCTTACAAAAAAGAATATCACTGCCATCAATCCAGGAATAAGCAGCAGGTACATGAATTTTATATTAAAGAATGAAACCACAAAATAAACCACAAAGAAAACCATAATTGTATCTAGGAACGTGCTGATAAGAGCTATTTTCAGCATCTCCAATTTTACCTCATTAAACAATGCCTTGATAAAAGGCGGCGGCATAATATTCCTCCTATTTATTTATTTAGCTAAAACAATCAGATGCTTCTTCTGTGTCATCAGTATTTCTTAAACAAGCAACTCTGGTGTTAAGCCTGTCCACTTCCCTGTTCAAGCTGTTAACCTGAGTATTAAGCGAAGTCACTGTCTTGTTCAACGAAATGAGCTGGGCATAAGCTTCATCAATCTGTTTCTTATAAACCTCTTTTTGCATGGTTACTCTTGTCAGGTCAGCTTGGGTGCTGGCAAGCTCTGATTTTTTTTGCTCAAGCTCCCTGACTTTGTCTTCAAATATTTTATCATATTTTCTTATATCTGTTTCTGTGCTGTTAAGATTCTTCAACGCACTCATAAAAGAGTTGGTGGTCTGATTAAGGTTTTGTTCACAATAACCAAGCACTCCGCTCACATTCTCAAACTGAGAATTCAAGTTCTTGAAAGTATACTGGTAATACACGCTCACACCGGCAAAGCCGAGCAAGACCAGCATGAGCATCAATAACAGGAACAAATTAACCTTTTTACCCATAAACCCAGTCATCTTGATAGCACCTCAATAATTTTTTTATTTAATTTTTTTTGAAACATAAATATTCTTTTTTAATTATGAATTCAATCTTCTCTCTCTAATCTTTCTGATGGTGATTTCTATTAAAAATATTATGGCTGCAGCGAGCAGGAAAGGCCAGAGAATAGTGGTTCTCTCAACTTTGCTCCTCTTGGAAATGCTCTTTACAAAATTAGCAATGCCCTTGGAGTCTGTCGGCTTAAAAAGTTTTCCTCCACTCTGAGCCACCACGCTCTCCAATCCAGGATTAAGCCCTAACTGCTGATATTCTTTCTCATAATTAACAGCAAAGCTCTTGCCAAGCACCTGATTAAAGCCAGTGGCTGTAGGAATGAAATCTGATTGGTACTGGTTCTCGCCAGTCCTGGTAAAGGTAAGCCCTTCAGCGCTCGGATACTTGTCGCTCTTAACAATGATTTCTGAAGGAGCATTAATTCTTGTATCAGATATTATGACATAATAAGGCTCTTTTCTCTGAGGGTCGCCAATAACCCAGTTAGTAATCCTGGTGAGCAGCACAGAATTCTTTTTGTTAAGCAAGTCTCCAAGATTATTATTGCCGCTGAAAACATTCAGGCTGGCAACTCTTCCCAGACCATAATTCCAGACCGTAAGGGCAGGTTCTCCGTGCTGAGTTGTGACTAGAAGTTGGGCGCTGCTTTTAGGAATCACTTGGTTAAAGCCGTAAAGACTAGCATCAAGCTCTAATCCCTGAGTTATGAAATGGTAAGGGTTTATGATGAACAAATCAAAGAGCTCCCCAAACTTGCTCTCCTCAGGTTCACCGAACAATATCTTAAGCTTATTCTCCTGGTTAGCAGGGAAATAAATGCCTCCGCCATTATAAGCAATGTTTTTCAGGAATGCCTCATTCACATTCCTTCCAGTGCCAACAACATAAATCTTGACACCTCGAGCATTAATAGTCTTTGCAGTGTCCAAGGTTTGCTGTATTACTGTGCTGCTTCCTGTCTGTCCATCAGTTATTATAATAATATTATTGGTGGTGCCTGGCTTGTCCTTTAGCAATGAATATGCTCCGCTCAAGCCAACGTAGAAGTATGATTGGCCTGCAGTCTGATTAATTCTTGAAATTTTGTCAATCAAATCTTTCTTTATAAGGAATAATGGCTGGATCTCGTTCACAGTAGCGCTCTTGTCGCTGAAAATAGTAGCTCCGACACCATTATCCGGACCGAGGCTGTTAATCACGCTCACTGCAAGGGCCTTGTTGACGTCCTGAATATTTGAGGTTACCCTTGTCCATTCTCCGCTGCTGCACTTGCCATCTGGTTTTCTGCATTCATAAATCACTCCAGTGGTGCCTGAGAAGTCAATCGTTAACACAATGTTGCTGCTGCCCCTGTTCCTAGCAGCCTTGCCCACAGTTACAGGGAGATATGATTCAAGCAATGAACCCTTGTAATTCCCTCTGTCAAAGCTGTCAAACCCTCCGATGGCGAATAATCCATTGCCATAATAGCCTCCTTCCTTGTCTACCAGATAATCAGAAAGCTTGTCTGCTCCCTGCACATTGCCCGGCACGTCATTAAGTATAATTGCATAATAATCATTAACATTATCAGGAATATAGCTGAGTTTTGTCACATCATAAAGTTCATAAAGTATTTGTTCTATTGGGTCTGCTGCATTTGACACCAGAAGAATCTTGGGTTTTTTCACCACGCTAACAACCTTGTAAAACACATTATTCTGGTTGAAATAATCCTTTGAAGCGCTTACCTCTGCTATTATTGTGTGGTCTCCTTGACTGAATTTTTTCTGGAATGAATAAACCTCTTTTGCAGCAAACTCATTCACAACAATCTCATTGCCCACACTTACTTTTAGGTGTGCTTGCTGATTGTTAAGGCTAATAACGTGGACGTCAAAAGAATTTTCAACTCCAGCCACCACTGTCTCCGGACCAGTAATGTACACGCTTGCCTCTAATTCTTTGTCATCGAGCTCAACAGCGCTTATAGTGCTGTTTAGATTAGCCGCGAGGAGAGCCACATCCCCTAATTCAGTGCCCTCATTCACATTCCCGTCCGTGATTAGCAATAAGTTGGTATCTTTTTCCAGGTGCGTTAGTATGTCATCGCCAAGGCTTGAGCGCGAGCCAGAACTAAGAGTTTTGACGCTCACAGGCACTTCCTGTTCCAAGTTTTCCATGAGCTCAGCTATGAAATCAGTATTCATAACATTCATGGAGGTGGTATTGTCCACAAGGATGGTGAGCTTTGGATTGCCAGGCGTGGTTGTTCTGACCTCACCAAAAGGCTTGGCTAGTGCTATTATGAGCAAGGTAAAGATGAGAAGCCTTGAAACCATGATTATGAGCTTGAACCTCTTTTTTTCCTTTTTATCGCCGAAAACATCAGGGATAAAATTCCTGAAAAGCAAGAATAAGAACAGGAGAATTACCGGTATGAGCCAGACGAGTGCTCCTGGTCTGAGTAGGTTGCTAATCAATTACACGTCACCCCTGAATTTTATATAAATGAATTCTGCGAATAAGAGTATGATACTGAGTATTATAAAATAATCTGTGAGCTCATAAGGCACTTTTTCCTTGAACCTTTCGCTTGATTGGCTAAATCCTGCCTGGTCAAGCTTTGCCTCTTTACTTACATCAGATTCCTTGTCATCAAGAAGGTTAATTGCTATAGTCCTATCATTCAAAGTGTAAAGCCCTGCATCATCAAGGCTTAAGCTTTTGGTGGTTATTCTCCCATCAGGAGTCTGTATGTTTTGTTCCTCGCTGAAGTGAAGAGCGCTTCCTGTCTTATAGTTTAGGTTTTTGATAGATGGAGTGTTGGTTGCGAAATCCACTACCCTCTTCCAGAAAACAAAATAAGCAGGACTCTTTGCAAATATTGTGTCTGCCTGCTTGTCCTCATCAAGTATGCCATAAAAGAAGAGCTTGCCGTTGCCAAGGGCATTGAATGTTATGATAGGGGTGTTATCCTCTGCTGCTGCTATTATGATAAGGTTTATTCCGTAATTAGGATGAATGCTGAAATACTTCTTGGTAATCCCAAACTCTATGTTTGATGTCAGGCTTTCGCTGCTGCCAGTGATGATGTTAGTAGATAAGGCCTTAGTTTCATTAGCCCAGATTGGCGTTAAGCTGTAATAATTCACGCTCAGCAAGTCAGTCTGTGCAGCAATTATGGATGCTTTGCCCTTCTCCTCAACCTCTTTTTTTACGCCTGTAAATGTGCCTGGCAGTATAAGATTAGGGTTAATATCCTTGAATATGAAAACATCATAATTCTTCAGGTCAGGAATCTTAGGAGGAATAGCGGTTTCAATTTCCACCTTCTTCATGACGTCAAAAGCATTAAACAGGTAAGTTTTCTGATAATTAGGGTTATTGGTGATGAGCAGTACCTTTTTCTTTACGTCACTAGGCGTGCTGAGATAGGCAACATTGTCTGCTTTGAAACCATCTTTTATCCCTTTTAATTCAAGCTCTATCTTGCTCGTGCCAGGCGGTGTTGAGAAGGTGAATAATTCCTGGGAATCTGGAGGGATGGTTAGTGATTCTTCCAATGAATTAACTTTTATACTGATGCTTACCTGCTCTGCATTATAATTCCTGACTACTGCACTGGTTTTTTCATTATCAATCACCAGATCAACAATGCCTATGTTAGGCACAGGCTCAAAAACCTTGATGAAATCAACTTTAATTCCCTGGGCTTCAAGAGTCTTCTTTGCAGTGTTCAACCCCGTATCTGTTTCTGTGTCAATGAAGTCACTGATTACAACCACGCGAGCCTCGCTCCTTGCATAGCTGCCGGCAGTGCTTATAGCTTCATACAGGTTGGTAGGGGTGTCTGCGGCTTTTAGCTTGTTAAGATAATCACGCACCTTGCTGCTGCTCTCCTCAATCAGCACTACCTCAGGAGTCTTCTTTGCAAGCACCAATGTGTTAATTACGCCAAGATTTTTCTTGGCAATCTCAACAGCATCCTCAAACCGAGTTTCTCCCTTGTAATCTGCTTTCATGCTAGAGCTAACATCAAGTACTATTACTGTGTTCTTGAACAATGATTCCTTGGCTACGCTCACATAAGGCTTTGCAGCAGCCAGCAATAAGAGCAATAAGGCAAAGAATTGTAGCCAGAATAACAGGTTTTGCACCAGCTTCCTGAAAAAAGTCATCTTCTTATCCCTGCCCAAGTCCTTAAACAAGAACATTAGAGAAGGAATAACCTTTTGCTTTGGCTTAGGCCTGATAAGATAGAGGAGGATGAATATGAATATAAGATTAACTTCATAAAGCCAATTAGGCTCAAGAAAAAAATTTGCTGCAGTTGTTAACCAGTCCACCTCTTACTCACCCAAATCATAATCAGTTAATAAGTTTCACAATTCCTATAATTTCTATAATTCCAACTATCAAAATTCTAATCCTACAATATAATCAACTTATATTAGAAGTCTTTTATATGTTTTTCTAAATGTTTAACGACAATCAAAAATTTAATGGTCCAAAGCCAGTTCAGCAGCACCTATTGTGCCAGAATCATCGCCTAGCTTGTTCTTCACAATCCGGCAAACCCTGCCAAGCTCTGGATGAGCATATTTTTTAGCAATCTTTTCAACTTCCTTGTAAAATGGAAGGTTGCTCACTCCGCCACCCACAACAATCATATCAGGATTGAATGTGTTGATAAGGTTTGCAAAAAACACGCCAGTGTAAAAGACAAACTCATCATAAACTTTTCTTGCGAACTCATCCTTCTTGTCAAGCAAGACAGCAGGGCTATCTGCTCTTTTTCCACTAAGAAGCTCGTATCTCTGAATGAGGTCAGGACCAGAGATTAATTCTTCGATTTCCTTTAATTCGCTGTTATTGTTATTATTGTTAACTAATAATTTTGTGTGCCCTATTTCTCCTGCTCCGCCAACTGCACCGCGATAAATCTTCCTCTCAATAATAATGCCGCCGCCCACTCCAGTGCCGATTATCACTCCAATAACATTTTTGCAACCCTTTGCAGCACCCTGTCTCTGCTCTGCAAGGGCAAAGCAGTTGGCGTCATTCTCAAGAAAAACACTCAGTTTGGTTTTCTTCTCTAATTCCTTCCTGAGCTTAACTCCTTCGAGCTTCTTGATATTAGGCATGCAAGTCATCTTGCCATTAGGCAGCTCAAACCCGGGCGTCGAAAACCCAACTGCCTCAACGCCATGCACCATTAGCTTGTCAATGACCTCAAATATGTTGGCAAGGATTTCTTTTCTCGGATTATCTGATTCTGTCAGTCGCTCATAGTTGTTCATAACATTGCCTTTCTCATCAACAAGAATACCCTTAATCTTGCTGCCGCCCAAATCAATTCCAATTACCAGAGTCATTTTATTTTTTTCAAACCTTACCATCAGAAATGAAAGTCTTTATCTTATCATCAACAACTGCTGATATTGCAGCACTGACATCCTTCAAATAATTGTAAGGAACATCATCCTTTCTCTCCTTTAATCCCTTGGCTAGCGCATTGACAAAAGCAATCCTGTTCTCTGTATTGATGTTTATCTTATTAATTCCGAGGCTTATTGCTTTCCTGAAATCCTCTGGAGTAATCCCAGAGCCTCCGTGCAATACAAGGAACTTGCGGGTGCTATCCTTTATCTTCTTAATCCTATCAAAATCAAGAGCCTTATAATCCTTCCACAAGCCATGGGCATTGCCCACGCTAATAGCCAGTGAATCCACTTTTGTCTTCTTAACGAACTCAACCGCCTGTTCAGGATTGGTTAGTATATCTGCAGTCAAAACATCTTTCAAACTTTTATCCTTATGCGTGGTTGAGCCCCCTTTTATTCCGCCAAGCTCTCCTTCTATAAACACTCCGTGCCTGTGAGCATATTTAACAGCCTTCTTGGTCTCTCTCAAATTGGTCTCAAAATCCAGTTCAGAGCCATCAAAATGCACAGAAGGATAGCCTGCATCAACTATCTTTTTTATCTCCTCAAAAGACTTGGTGTGATCAGCGTGCAGAATGATGTTTGGGTATTTCCTGTAAAGAGCCTTGTAGACAGCCACGCTTTCTTCGCAGCCAAAGAAATTCCTTTCGCCCTGGCTCGTTGCAATAATCACCGGAGCCTTCAATTTGAATGCAGAATCGAATATTCCCTTAAGAATCTCATTAGTCGAAAAATTAAAAGCGCCTATAGCATATTTTCCCTTGTCAGCCTTCTTGTAAAGAGCAATAATCTTGTGCCTCATATTAAACCCTCCTTTGCAAAGAGCCTTATGAATGCAATGGTTTAAATGTTTTTGGTTATGGAAAGAAAAGCTTTAAATATAATAATCTTTGTAAAAGCTATTGTTTTAATTTTAAGGTGGCAAGAGTGTCTTTATTAGGTAAAACTCAGGATATGTTGGCTTCATTGATAGACTTAGAATCAAAAAGAATAAAAGATTATAACCGCACTATAAAGATTTACCCAGAAAAAAATCCTGCTTCGATTAAAAGCCAAGAATCCAAGGCTCAAGCAGAAAGCGCTAAGAAACGTTATGAGGCTTTGTTGCACGCATTGGAGAGCTTATATCATAGTTGTGATAAACGCGTATTGGCTCAATTTGATGAACAGTTTAGACAGGCAATCCAAACACTGAATCAATGCAGAAACGATAGACACAAAATACTATCGGCTGAAGAAATGATTAATGCAATATGCGCTAAAATATGAGCCCAAATTCTCTTAATGAATGTTTTAATCAGGTTAATTCTTTTTTGCTTTTAACAACCTTTATAAGAACAATAAAACTCCTTCATTTCATGAGATTCGCCCACTTGGCAGACGTGCACATTGGAGCATGGAGGGATCCTGCGCTTAAGAACATGAACCTTGAGGCTTTTAGGCGCGCCATCCACATGATTCTTGAGAAGAATGTTGATTTTGTCCTGATTGCCGGCGATTTGTTCAACACACCAATGCCTTCTTTGGAGCATTTGAAGCAGACAGTAGGATTGCTTAAGAGGCTGAGGAAGCAGAACATCCCTGTTTATGTTGTTCCGGGAAGCCATGACTATAGCCCTGGCGGGAGGACTATTATCGATGTTCTCGAAGAAGCAGAGCTTCTCGTGAATGTCATGCAGGGTGAGGTTATTGGCAACAAGCTCAGGCTAATGTTTACTGTTGATAAGAAGACAGGAGCAAAGATTACAGGTGTGAGAGGAAAAAGGGGTAGCTTGGAGAAAAAGGATTTTGAGCTTCTTGACGTCAAGCCTTTGGAAGAAGAGCAGGGTTTCAAGATTTTCATGTTCCACACATCGCTTGATGAGCTTAAGCCAGAAGAAATGGAGAAGATGGAGTCAATGCCTGCGTCAGAGATGCCCAGAGGATTTGATTATTACGCAGGCGGACACGTTCATATTGTAGAGCACAAGGATATTGAGGATTATCATAACCTCGTCTATCCTGGTCCTGTGTTCCCTGCTAATTTTGCAGAGTTATGGAAGCTTGGCAGAGGAGGATTCTATGTTTATGATGATACAAACCAGACGGGCAAGAACAAATTAGAATTTATACCTCTTAATATCAAGAACACCTACAAGATTGAGGTAAGCGCAGACAACAAGACGCCTGAAGTAATAAACCATGAGCTTGAAGCAAAGATTCAACAGAAAGAATTCAACCACACCATTGTTCTCTTAAAAGTCGGCGGAAAGCTTAAGAGTGGCAAGCCTAGCGATATTGATTTCAAGAATTTTTTTAGGGAATTATACAACAAGTCAACATATTTTGTCATGAGAAACACATCCCAGCTTTCATCAAAGGAAATGGAGGAAGTGAATGTCAGCTCTGGCTCAGCAGAGCAGCTGGAAGAAGAGCTTATCAAGAAGCACCTTGGCAGAGCACCCGTATTCCTTTCAGAAAAAGAAGAGTGCACAATAAAAAAACTCATCCAATTAATGAGCGAGGAGCAGAAAGAAGGAGAAAAGAAGTACGAGTACGAGGCCAGGATGAAAAAGGAAGCTGACGAGGCGCTAGGATTTTAATTTTTTATCATTCCTTCTGTAAATGCTTAGTGTTTTATCATCAATTTCAACTATTTCTGCAAGGCATTGGTCCAAACTAAATTTCTCTGAGTTTTTAAGAGGTTTTAAATCAAAATCAGAAATGTTCTTTACAATGGATGCAATAACGCTTTCCCTTTTCTCCCTTCGAATTTTTCTTCTGCCTTCGTCGCCAATACTGTCATTCTTGGTGTCGCTGATAATCATGACCCCTGCGCTTCTAATCCCAATTTCTCGGGTCCACGAAAGAAAAGCAGCATACTCCATTTCCAAGGTAGTGGGTTTTATTCTTTCATAATCCTTATTTTTGTGTTTTGGCTGAAGCGTGACAGAGGGCACACTTATATTTATGCCTTCAAAAAAATCATTTTTTTCCTTTCTTAGAATTTGCTTAAGCTTTTCATTCAACTCATAATCCGGCAGGCTAAAATCCTTATCTATCTTCAATGCATGATAAATTCCGTCAAAATGATATGATTTATTAGGAACCACTGCGTCACCAACTTTATTCTTGAATCCATAGGCGAATCCTACGAAAACAAGATTTCTGCATCCGCCGTCATGAAGTATGCTGACGCAGTCAATAGCAGCAGGCGCGCCTAATACATTAAAAACCAACGGGTGAATATTCTTTCCTTTTTTTACAACATAGGCATGATAAACCTGGTCTTTTTTATCAAGCACTTTCTCGAACATTTTAAGAATATTTTTTTCATAATACGGGCTGATTGTCCCGGCAACGATAATCCCGGTTCTTCCTATGTACTCTTTTCCAAAAATACCTTTTGACCAGCTGCCCATTTGATTTCACCTTACTTATTTGTTTTTGAGTTTTATCAAAGCTTTGTTAAAAGCATCCACCATATCATCATCGATGTCCATTAACATGATTTTTTCAATGTTGTGAAACTTAATATCATTAATTGCTTTCATCATAGCACTGGCAGCCTCGGGCTTGTTTAAGCCTCCAACTCCTGTTCCCATGCCAGGAATTGCAATGCTCCTGAAGCCTTCATTATCAGCGAGCTCCAAAGCAGCCTTTGCTGCGCAAAAAACCTTGTGAGCATCAGTCCTCTCGCCAGGATTGTGCATGGTAGGTGCGTGGATTATTTTGTGGCAGACCAAGTCACCGGCAGAAGTAATAATGGCTTCCCCGACCTGCACAGGAGACTGATTAACAGCCTCATCCTCAATGATCTGGCCGCCCACAGCCTTCAACACTCCAGCCACTCCTCCGCCCATAAAGCCAAAGCTATTCGCAGGATTAACAACGGCATCCACCTGAACTGTGGTGATGCTGCCCTTCCTTACCTCGATGAGCGGAATATTAGTTTTTTTCACGAATGATTAGGAATCGAGAGGAGTTAAAAAATCTTTGCTTACATTATCAAAAAAGCATAAAACTTATATAACCCTTTTATTAATATCAATTAAAAAGAGGTGTATTTGTTGGAAGAAGTCATTATTCCGCCGGTTCCTTATGATAAGAAGCAGAATAAGCTGGAAGAGGGTTTTCTAAAGGCAGAGGACAATGAATTGCCTGCTTTTGAAGAGCATGAGCTAGGCGGAATTCAGACTTCTATTGAAACCAAAACTAGCGAGAAAAAGACAGAACATCATGGATTACCGTCTGATACTGTTCACAAAGTGCTCAGGGCAACGTGCATAATCGCCTTGGTAGTCTGGTTTGTGCTCATAGTCTTCCTTAGCATAATAACCAACTCAGACCCATTCTACACATTAGTAGGGTTATCTCCTGTTTTACTGACAATAATAGTAACTTATATTCTGGTAGATAAATATCACTTGGAATCAGGATTCTTAATGATATTTCCCTTTGTATTCACAGGCATACTCTTCATGCTCGGGCTCGCCCACCTTCTTGAAGGCATTGATTACAAGTTATTGAGCAGCGTTAACATAATCTTTGGCTTATTATTTGAGGCTATACTCACAATACATTATAGTATTCTTAGAAGAGAAAAGACTGTGAAGAAGGAAGAAGTCAAGGAGGGAAAGGTAGAAGAAAAATTCATAGTCAGACTGGACGATGAAGGATTGAAGAGCTTTGTCAGCAGCATAGAAGACAAAGCCAAAGCCATCAACGCAGTCATCGGCAGGGTTTATAGCACCCACCACGGCGGCTCAGACAATCTAAGGAAGAAGATACGTATAGATGCCGAGCATTACAATGAGATTAATGAATTAAAGAACCAGCCTCATGACAAGAGAAGAATACTTGCAATAGAATTATTGAGGAAGATAAAAGACAAGTTGGATATGCTCAACAAATCTGAAAAGGATGTTTTTGACAAGTCAGAACTAAAACAACTCATCCACCTTGCAAGGGATGCTGATGGAGCCTATAAGATTCTTGATGTGCTCATAAGCAACGACAAGGACCCTGTCAAGCAGTATTATGACGGAGCAGTAGAATTCTGCGACAACGCACTCGATGAACTAGTGGCTAATGAGCTCGAAACCATGAAAGCAAGGGCTGCTGAAAGGAAGAAAAGAAAAATTGAGCGAGCAGAAAAAGCAATAGAAGAAGCAAAGAAGAAGGAATAGATTAAACAAGTTTGCAATTCTATGAAAAGTTTAAAAAAATAAATGAAAAAATAATTTTGATTTATCTTCTAAACGGCTTGCAAGGATATTTGCCTATGGATAGATAAACCATAGCTCCTGCTTGGCCGAAGCTCTCATATTCTGGCATATTATCTCCTTGCTTTAGATGCAGCTCACCTATTGCTCCACCCGGCATTTCTTTATCATCTTTAAACAATAAGTAAGGGGCAGTATTGTCTTTTATGTCATTAAACACTATAAGTCTAGATTCCTTAATCTTTACGTCAGGGTCTTTTAGGTATCCGTCAATGCAGTTGTATACATTGAAGGTTTTATAGATATAAGAAGGGCTCTCATATTCAGTTTTTACTTTATGAAAGACTGGATGCTCGATAAATCCCACGTGCGGATCTCCAATATGCAGGCGCGGGTCGGGCTTCGGGAGCAAATCTATTCCCGCTGCTAATATTGAGGCCCCAACTATTGTTGTCAATGCTTTTACTTTCCAATTTCCTTTTTTTGACTGGTTTTTCATTTGCTTAGTCATATGCTTAATCATATTAATCACCGTTTTTGTTTTAGCTCTTCTTAACAATAAAAGCGCAACATCTTATCTTTGTTTGGTTCAACAGTAATTAAACCAAAAAGTTTAAAAATAGTATTAAACTAATTGATTCAATGGCAATCGAATTTATACTCCCTTTCGGGAGAGAAAGTAACGTGAAGAACCTCGTTTTCAGCATCCTGACAAAAGAATACCCTTTGAAGATTATAGAGCTGACAAACTTTATCAGAAAACGATACGGAAAATCAGTCACATTCCAAGCAGTGCGAAAAGCAGTGCTTGAGCTACTTGCAGCAAATGTCCTTGTAAGAGAGAGAAATGAATTCAGCCTTAACAGGAAATGGGTGGCTGAGGTCAAGAAAACCGTAGATGAACTATATGAAAGCCTGAACAAGGATAAAGCCACGCCCAAAAAGGTCGATTCTATCGGAGGCGAAGTTTCAGTCTTTACATTTGACTCAATTGCAGAGATGATGAAGTTCTGGGAGGATATCATCGATAACTGGTTCTTGCATTTCAAGAAAGGCGACTACAATATGAATTCTTTTCAGGGCGCGCACGGTTGGGAAGGTTTGCTCTATCCTGATAGGGAAAAGAAAATGATGGGAATGCTGAAGCATAAGGGAATAAAATCCTATGCGCTTAGCAGCGGAGGGACGCCGTTAGACAAGAGCATATGGAAGTTTTACGAGAGCATAGGATTAAAAGTGCACCTTTACCCAAGTTCTAACTACTTTGAGAGGAATTATTATGTGGCTACTTATGGAGAATTCATTGTGCAAGCTCATTATCCTCCAACTATAGTTGAGGAATTGGATGAGTTCTTCAAAAAAAGCAGGGACATCGAAAACCTTAACTTGCAGAGATTATCTGATATTGTCAATAAGAAGGTAAAAGTCAAGCTGACTGTGATAAAGAACCTTGAGATGGCCAAGCAGATAAATAATTCTATACTTTCACCTATGAAACTGTAATGAAAATAGGTAACAATAAAAAAGAAATAATTTTCAAGGCTTATACCTCATCGGCGTTCTTGGGAATGGAATAGCGTCTTTGATATTGTCTAGTCCGCATATCCATGAGATTAGTCTCTCGACGCCAAGGCCGTAGCCTCCGTGAGGCACACTGCCGTACTTCCTGGTGTCTAGATAGAACGTATAACTTTCAGGATTCTCGCCCATCTCAACCAGCCTTTTTTTCAGCTTCTCAATGTCATGCTCTCTCTGGCTTCCGCCGATGAGTTCGCCGTAGCCTTCTGGCGCTATGAAGTCGCAGCCTTGCACAGTGCGTGGGTCTTCAGGGTCTTCCATCATGTAGAACGCCTTGACTTCCTTCGGATAGTTCCTGCAGATTATTATAGTGTCAAACAATGATGAGAGCTTGTCTTCCTCTATAGTCCTCAAGTCCTTGCCCCATTCCACTTCCATCTTGCATTTTTCCTTTAGCAGCTTGAGAGCCTCAGTGTATGTGATGCGAGCGAACGGCTTTTTCAGGCTGGGCTCGAGTTTTTTCGGGTCTCTCTCGAGAATATTTAGTTCTTCCTGGTTCTGCTCAAGCACTTTCTTCAGAACGTGCTTTATTGCTCCTTCGCCGACGTCCTGTATGTCCTTGAATGTGCTCCATGCTATTTCCATCTCGCAGTGCCAGTATTCTGTCAGGTGCCTTGATGTCCTTGATTTCTCTGCCCTGAAGCTTGGTGCCATGGTGTAAATTTTCTCTAGTGAAAAGATTGCTGGCTCTGCATACAACTGCCAGGTCTGAGCCAAAAAAACATCTTTCCTGTCAAAGTATTCTGCCTTGAAGAGAGTGCTTCCTCCTTCGCACTGCACGCTCTGGAAAATCGGGCTTTGGTATTCATAGAATCCGTTCTGCCTGAAATATTCATGCAATGCTCCGAACACAGTACTCCTGATTTTAAGTATCGCAGTCATCCTTCTTGTTCTTAATGTTAGGTGCCTGTTGTCATCCAGGAATTCCCTGTTCTGGTCTGCTGCCAATGGGAAGTTGTCGCTCATTCCCACGATTGTGAATTCATCAGCTTCAATCTCATAGCCAGATGGAGCTCTCTTATCCTCTTTTATTGTGCCTGATATTTCCATGGAAGCCTCTATCTGGACCTTGTCAGCCTCCTTGAACTTTTCGTCAGAGAACTTCTCTTTTTTTATCACGCACTGTATGATGCCAGTGGAGTCCCTTAGCACAACAAACTTTAACTTGTTGCTTCCTCTCTCACGATAAACCCAGCCCCTGATGCTTACCTTACCTGTTCCTTTATTCATTGCTTCCTTGATTGATAAATATTTCATAATAATCACCTTAATGGCATTATTTAATCAAGAAGGTTATATAAAATTAACTGATTATTATACTGAGAAATCCTCAATCCTTGGCTTGAGCAATGCAAGGTAATCCCCGGTCTTAATCTTCAACGACTTAGTTCTCTCGCCAGCATTGAAAGCCATGAACTCATTGGCAGGAACTGTTTTGTCAACTATCAGCTCAAGCCCGAATATGTTGGCGAATGGCGGGACTCCGCCAGGAACGCAGCCAGTCAGATGGCTGACTTCTTCAGGCGTAGCAAACCTAAGACTCTTCAAGCCCAATAATTCCTTCACTCTCTTTGAATCAATTTTCTTTGCAGAAGAAAGAACAAGCATAATAAACTTATCATCGCATTTCAGAATCATTGCCTTGGCTCCAATCCTTATATCCTCTCCTCGAGCCTTGGCAGCCTCCTCGCTAGTACGAACCTCTTCATGCTCCTTGTAGTCGTAGTGAATGTTGTTCTGCTCGAGAAAATTCCTTATTTTTTGTACAGTTTGCTCTGACATTTTTTTCTAGAATTATTTTATTTTTATTTTCTTTACGGCATCAGCCTGTCCCTGTCACGGGGGAACATGGTGGCTTCCTTTACATTATCAAGCTTGCAGATTACCTGGGTTATTCTTTCAAGCCCTATGCTCCAGCCTGAGTGAGGAGGAGCCCCAAACCTGAAGCTGTCAATGTAGCTCTTGAAATCATTAGGGTTAAGCCCTTTCACTTTCAGCCTCTCAATTAGGAGTTCAGGCAGGTGTATACGCTGCCCGCCAGAGCTTATCTCAGTGCCTCCGTAGAGAGCATCAAATCCTTCGCTGTACTCTGCTTTTGGGTCTTCGTCTTTTGGCATGATGTAGAATGGCTTTATCTTGGTTGGCCATGAATGGACAAACACAACTGCGTCAGGGTACATTGAGCAGAGTTTCTTTTCCTGTTCAGGAGTCAAGTCCTCTCCCATAGTGCCTTTTATTTTTTTTACGGTATCCTCGTATGAGATGTACACTCCGCCAGGCACTTTAAGGTCTTTTATTCCCAGAAGTTCAAGCTCTTTCTTGCAGTTTGCCAGGACATTCTTTACTATGCGATTAACTACGTTTTCAAGCTCTTTCATAACGCTCATCTGGTCGTAAAATGCTGCTTCAATATCCATCTGCCTGATTTCATTGATGTGCCGCGGAGTGTTGTGCTTCTCTGCACGCCACACAGGAGTAATGGTTACTGTTTTCTCAAATGAGCATGCAAGCATCTGCTTGTAGAGCTGAGGGCTCTGGGCGAGATAAGCTTTCTTTTCAAAATACTGAACAGGGAAAAGCTCTGTGCCTCCTTCGCTTGCCGCTGATATCACGCAGGGAGACTGCATCTCGATAAATCCTTGATTGTAAAAATACTCTCTAAAGGATTTTGCTATCTCATTCTGAATCTTGAATACGGCTTGTATTCTCGGGCGGTGGAAGTCAACAAACCTGTAGTCAAGCCTCTTGTCAAAATTAGTTGTGGTGTCAAAGGATATGTCTATTGGGAGAGGCTCTGCCTTGTTTATGAGAACAGCCTTGGTAGCAGATACCTCAATCTCTCCAGTCTCCATCCCCTTTTTTACCTGGTTATCAGGCCTTTTCTTGACTATTCCTTCGACTTGCACGATGCTCTCTCTTGCAATTTCTCCGAGTTGCTTTGTAATCTCAGGATTAACAAATATCTGAACAATTCCAGAACTATCCTTCAGCAGGATAAAGCTCAGCTTGCCCTGTATCCTGTGAGTCTCTACCCAGCCAGCCAGAATAACTTTTTTGTCAGCATCCTTTCCCCTCAATTCTCCGCAAGTATGAGTCCTTAACATTTATACACCCCACATTATTTCTGAATCACATCAGTATCTTTACTTCACAGCCAGCATTGTTCTTGAAAGTCTCTGCGTCGCTTGCAGTCCCAACTATTGTTCCGTAATGCATGGGAATGGCTATCTTGCAGCGCTTGAAGGTTTTGGTTGCCTGAGCTGCTTCTCTTGCATTCATTGTGTAAGTCCCGCCAACAGGCAACAATGCAATATCAGTCTCAATATTTTTCATCTCAGGAATCAAGTCGCTATCGCCTGCGTGATACACCCGCACTCCATCCATCTCAACAATAAAGCCAACCCAGTCATTCTGCTTCGGATGAAATGCCTTATTGACATTATAAGCAGGCACAGCAGTTATTTTAACTCCGTCAGCCATTATGCTCTTGCCAGGCTCTATCAAGGCAATGCCTTTTATTTTCAGACCTGAAAGTTTGCTCTGGCAATCAGCAACAGTAATAATGATGGTGTTCTCATTGCTTATCTTGGCAACATCCTTTGGGCTGCAGTGGTCATAGTGCTCATGGGTTATAAGCACAATATCTGCTTTTTCCAAGCTTGTTCCCTGTGAAAGCTCAAATGGATCAATATAAATTATTTTTTTATCCTTAATCTTCACAGAAGCGTGATTTAAAAGCTCTATATTCAAGCCCATGATATTCATGATACCACCCTTTCTGAAACGAAAAACTTCCTCATTATTTAAAGTTAACCCTGCTCGAACAAAAACCTTTATATATGCTCTGATTTAATAATGTTTTTGCTGAATATGTATGAAAGGGTGAGTGGTTAGATGAGGAAGTACGGAGCCATATTTTTGGTCTTATTTGCAGCAATACTTTCTGCCCTCTTAATTGTTAATGCAGAGAATGACCTTCAGTGCTTTTGGATGCAAGGTAACTGTACTAACGGCGCAAGATTATTCGGCATGCAAAACGACACTGGTGGGTTTCAGAATGCGCACTTGCAAAACAATAGCTACAAATATTATAATTACTCTCTCTGCTGCAACAATAGCAATACAAGTATAACCATAACAGATACCTGCCCTGGAAATGTTACTGTGCTGAACTTATCGGCTAACACAAGCGCGCATGGCGATGCTACTGGTGATACTGATTATCCTGGTCCTGTCTGCCTTAGCAGCACTTGGAAAGTGATTAGATGCTTCACGACTACAAGCAACTGTGAAACAGGAATTTGTGTTTTCACCATGTCTAATAGCGAAGGAGCTAATAACACGAACGCCCATATCGGGAACTGCTCGAAATATAATATGAGCATGTGCTGCGGAATGAACAACACAGCGCCAACAACCCCTACTTTATGGTATCCTGCTGATAACAATGCAACTGTTTTTGAGAGGAAGCCTAACTTTAACTGGACTACATCAACAGATGCTGAAGGTGATGACATAACCTACACTTTGAACATTAGTTGCGCTCCATCAGCCACGTGCGCATGTACAGCTATAAGCGAAGACATAACAACTACCAACTACACTGTAACAGATGCTTTGTGTGTTGACACACCGTATAATTGGACAGTTATTGCTTGCGATAGTTATGAAGAATGCTCTGTGGCTACTCAATTCAATTTCAGTATTGACAGTCAAATACTGCTGACGGTGATTGTGAACTCTACTAGCTTTGCAGATATTACTATTGGCACATCCAACGATACAACAGACAACAGTCCAAACCCCTTGGTTGTGAGGAATGATGGTAATGTGCTTCTTAACCTGACAATCAATGCGACATCCTTATTCACAAGTACTAATAAGAAAACAACAGACTATCAATATGCAGCAGCAGAGAACGAGACCAGTGTTTATGCAGCCAGCTGCACCCAGACAGCATTTGCTGACTTGACAACCACTCCAACGAATTATATTTGCAACCTCACTTACGAGGATGATGCAGACCAGGCAGACTTGGAAATTAAGATTACTGTCCCGCCTGATGAAGAGCCCGGATCAAAGAGCAGTATAATGACAATAACTGCTAGCCAGGCAGGAAACGGCTAAAGACATTGAGTTAGAGAGAAATTATGTGATTTAATAAGATAAGCGGAGTATTGAAAGATGAAAAAAACAAGAAAAGAAACAAGAAAAGAAATTATTGTTCAATCAGCCTTAGCACTAATAATTTTCTTGCTTCACTTCGCAATTGCTGCTGGCATAGGAGCAAGCCCTGCAACTAAAACCCTTTTATATGAACCTAACCAAGTTATTGAGTTAGATTTGAACATTCTCAATCCTGAGCAGAATGATATGCAGGTAAGCATTAGCTCTACAGGTGAGATTCAGGATATGATATTCATACAAGAGCCAGTCATTAATGTTAAAGCTGCTGATTATAAAACTCCTTTCAAAGTTATAGTTCAGCTTCCTTCTGAGCTGAGCCCTGGAACGCATAGTGGTCATGTAAAGATGACTCCTTTACTTGAGAATAATGATCAAAGTGGCGTTATAGCATTTGTTGCTCCGCAAATCCGCATTACTATACGCGTTCCTTATCCTGCCAAGTACGCTGACGTATCATTGCTGATAACAGAGGTAGATGAGGGCACCCCCCTTCCAATGGCTGTGCTTTTTGACAACCTTGGTTCCGAGGATATTCAGAGAGCAGGAGCAAGCATTGAGTTGTATAACCCTGCAGGAGAGCTCTTGGATAAAACTTCAACAAACGAGATAAGCATCGCAAAGAATACCTTGGGCAATGCGCGAGCTCAGTCAAGCCCAATACTCAGAAAAGGAGCTTATCGAGCTGTTGCTAATGCATATTATGATGGATTTGAAAAGAGCACAGAATCAAACTTCACAATAGGCATTCCTGTGATTAAGGTAAAAGAGCTCTTTCCCAAGAAGCTTGTGAGAGGTGAAATCAACAAGCTAGATTTCAAGGTGTCCAGTGACTGGAATACAGAACTGCCTGCTTCAGGATTAATAAGCATTAAGAATATCGAAAGTGAATTCCCGTTATTCACCATTAATCCAGGAGAGGAAAAAACAATTAACAGCTTCTTTGACACAACAGGCTTGGGCATAGGGGAATACACGCTCACAGTCAAGCTGGCTTATGCAGACCAGGTGCGTAGCTATAATTTCCCTGTAAGCATTGTTGAGAAAACAGCTTTTCCTGAAATTGCGCCAACCAGCACAGCATTAATATTAATAATTGTTTCATTGCTATTGTTAATCTGCGGTGTGATAATCGCGATTATTTTAAGAAAAAGAAGATTATCAAGAGAACGAAACCTTTAAATACCTACGCTTCCAGAGAAAAAGGTGAGAATATAATATGGTAACAACACCAGAGCCATCTGTATTTAGAGGAGCACTTGCCTTCTTTGACAAATTAGGAGTGTATGATGTAATCCTGCCCTTCTTATTAGTATTTACCATTGTGTTTGCCATCCTTGAAAAAACCAAGATTTTTGGCACAGAAAAAATTGAAGGCAAGGAAATAACCAGAAAGAATATGAATGGCATGACAGCCTTTGTCATAGCCTTTTTTGTGGTCGCCTCAACCAAACTCGTGGCTTTGATTAATGAAGTCCTGGCTAATATGGTGCTCTTATTGCTCTTAATCATCTGCTTCCTCATGCTGGCAGGCAGCTTCCACACAGGCAAGGAAGAGTTCTTCCTCAAAGGCAAATGGAAGACCGCATTCATGATAATAGCATTTGTAGGCATCGTGCTTATATTCCTGCACGCCCTGGGCTGGCTAGACCTCATCTTCTTTTACTTATTCAAAAAATTCGACACAGTAGCAGTGTCTTCACTAGTGCTGATCATAATAGTAGTTGGCTTTATATTTTACATTACAAAAGAGCCAGGTAAGAAAAAGGAAGGAGAAAAAGAAGAGTAAAAATTAAAATAACTAAAAATAAAACTAAAAAACTAAAAATAAAAAAGGCGATTATAAAAAATAAGCGAACAAAAGGAGGCCGATGAAAAATGATATTTGAAAACTTTATCGTCATGCTTGATGCATGGGGAGTTACAGACGTGCTGCTGCCATTCATCCTAGTATTTACAATAGTGTTTGCTACCATGCAGAAAACCAAGATACTTGGAGAAGGAAAAAAGAATTTCAACGTTATAATCGCCTTAGTAATGGGATTGGGAGTGGTCATCCCACATGTTGTTGGCAGATACCCATTCAACTTTGACCCAGTGGATGTTATTAACACTGCTTTGCCTCAAGTATCAATAATACTTGTAGCCATCCTTATGTTACTCTTAATAATAGGAGTTTTTGGCAATGAAATCGACTTTGCAGGAACGCCTTTATCAGGTTGGATAGTGATAATTGCAATCATCGCAGTCGTAGGCATTTTCGGCTCATCCGTCGGCTGGTTTCGACTGCCGCTCTGGCTGTTATTCCTCCAAGACCCTGAGCTTCAAGCGCTTATTGTGATGATTTTAATCTTCGGAATCATCATATACTTCATAACCAAAGAGGATAAAAAGGAGCAGAAAGAGCTTACGGGCATGCGCAGGTTTACTGACGGCTTTAATCAGGTAATGAAGCCAAAAAAATAATAATAAATTTTTTTTTAAATTTATTGATTAGCAAAGAGGTTTTGAAAGAGAATGGCAACTTTCCTTGAAATAGGGTTATTAGAGCATTTCGGAGTCGTCTTTGTCATTTTGCTGGTATTTCTCGTGATATTCGGGCTCATGGAATACATAAAGCCTTTTGGCGACGGAAAAAGGGGTTTGCACGCCATTATATCCCTACTCATTGCCTTGCTTTTCCTGGTTTCTAAGATTGCCACTAACATGGTCAGCTTTATGGTGCCATGGTTTATGGTAGTGGCCATCTTTATCTTCTTCACCCTGTTCTTAGTTAGAATGTTTGGGGCAGGAGAGAAAGAGATGCTTGATTTAATCAAGGATCCAAATGTTCATCCCTGGGTACTTATATTTGTAGGCTTAATACTCGCATTTGGGCTTGCCAATGCCTTTGGTCAGGGATTGCTTGAAAAGGGAAGGAATGATATGAACTCTGCGAATTATACTGCAGGAGGCAGTGTAGGTTCGTACCAACCAACAGGGATTAGTAGCACTGCAACTCCCAGCTTTACAACTAATCTTCTTAACACACTGAGGCATCCTAAGGTCATGGGTATGCTTTTTATTTTCATCATGGCAGCGTTTGCACTGCTTTTTCTGACGAAAACAGCGACAAAGCTATAGCCCAGGCTATAGCCATAAGCTACAGATATATCCTAGATATATTCTAACACATCCTAAAATATGAATAATGAAATAATAAACATAAAAATAAGAATAATAAAATAACAAATTACAGGAATAGAAATCATCTTCAAGAAACCGTTCTTTTATTCAGGCTTCTTTTTTATGTTCTGGGTTATCCTGCTTAATTCATTGACGTTCTCAGTGAAGACTGGCAGAACCTTTGAGAAAACTTTTTCCATTGCCTTGATTTCTGCGCCAACCTCAAGGATATTCTTGTCATACTCGCCGATTTTACCTATAATTGCCTGGTGAAGCTTGTCAAAATCATCCTTAATTGATTCAAGGCGCTGGTCAAGCTTGATAAGCTTGGTCTCAACATCAGCCTTCCATTCCACAATCTTGTTAATGTCCTTGGAAAGCTCATCCCACTTCTCAGAAATAACACTCTCCACCAGTTCCTCGACTTCTTCGCTGCTTATGCCGGCGCCACTGTCTGCAGCAGGAGCTGCATCCGGAGCAGAGCCACCTTGAGGAGGTGGTGCAGGGGCAAAGCCAGGCGGCTCAGGTATTCCAGAGCCTGCCACCAAGTCTGCCTGGTTAAGAGCATCAAATATCTGAGTCGAAGAATAGCCGTTTCTCTGCAAAGCCTGTACTATCTGGTTATTATCAAATCCTCTCGCCCTCATCGCGCGTATCTGGTCCACAGGCAAATCATTTGGTTTGTAAGCCAATAAAGCACCTCTTTTCAGTTCTTTTGTGCCTCAAAAACATTTTTTATAAAATCAGGTATATAAATGTTATGGAGAAGCCTAGCTTTTCTTCTCCTTCATATCAATAATCCTGTTAAGCTCATTCCTCGTGACAAAATTCATGGGCTGCCACATGTCAACGTAATGCTCCATCACCTTGAACTCATTCTTCTTCACAAGATTATTCAGTTCTGCGCTGATAAGCCTAAGCTTGTCTTTGATGTCGCCTAATTCGTGTTTAAGTTCAATCACATCCTCTGATAAAGATTTGATGTCGCCTCGCAAATCCTTTTCCAGGCTAATCATGCCCTGCTCCACAATCTGGCTCTTATTTCTCAGAGTGGAGAATCTCTCCTCTATAATTCTGAGATTTGCAGCAATGCTGTTCACATTCTTAGAAATCTTGCCAAACATCTCCAGATCAACAGGCTGCTTCTTTGCAGCAGGCGGAGGAGGCGGCGTTCCAGGACCAGGGAAAATACTAGGCTCAACCATCTTTTTCATTCCTGATTACTTATTTAGAGTATTTAATAGTTTTGGATTTTGATTATATAATAATTTTATTATGAATAAATAATAAATAAATTTGTAATTTTTTTAACTATCAACAAAAGATTTATATACCTTGCTTCTCGTATTTAATCCTGGTTAGATTAAGCTATAAAAACTATGAAAAAAGTCAGCCGCGATTTCCCGAGGGAGTGGCAAAAACAAAGTTTTTGGCACAGCAAAATCCTGTATTTTGCGTGTCAAAACAAAGTTTTGATCACATCAAAAATCCTCAAAGGATTTTTGCTTGTATCCCCTCCGCGTCAGCCAGTGTGCAACTTGTTTGACAAGTCAAACCACGTCGCGCTTGCTGTTGGCTGAGCTGACTTTTTTGCCGACTAAAAAAGAGGGTGAAACTTGGCATTGTTTGAAAAGGTTAAGGATGGTCTTCCTTTTGAGATTACAAGGGAGGGAGAAGACACTATTCTCAAGGTTAACTGCGAGAACCTTACTACTGTGCCTTCTCTCGAGGACAACCCGAGCCTTATGGCTTTCACTGTAGAGCGATTGATAGAGAACAAGGCAACCACTAAGATTGTTTTCATCCAGAAAAGGGATTATGAGTATGATTATGCCCAGACCAGGCTGCTCATGGATATGGCCTTGCTTTACAACAAACTCATCAAGGAGAAAGAGCTCTTCAGCTATGAGTCAATGAGAGTCAAGGCACCGCCAAAAGTTATCGACAGGATTTACAATCAAATCCACAACTTAATCTTTGACACATTGAAAAAAGATCCGCTCACATGTTTTGTCGAGCTGACAAGGATTCTTCGCCACGAAAAAATATTGCTCGAGACCGAGCCAGGTGATGCTGCTGCCTCTCACAAAATATACATAAAATTATTAACATATCTCATCGAGGAACTGGACAAGACCAGGCTGATAACGGTTGCTAAGCCATTCTTGCCAGGACTCAAGCCTTTTGACAGAACAATTTATTCAAAAATATTCGCCCCCACAATAAAGCCTGATTTCATGTTTACCAAGCTCATGGCAACCTATCCAAAGGGCGCTACAGAGCTTGATAATTATGATGTGGGCGACAGCGAGATAGTAATATTTGCTCTCGACGAGAATGTTCAGTACCTCTATCACATTACACCGCCAGAGTTCAAGCTTAAAGAAGAGCATTACGAGCTTCTTGATCTGGCAAGGAACATTATTGCAGAGCACAAGCCAACGCGCCAGGAATTTATTGATCCTGAGAGGATGCGTGAGGTATTCTACAATGTTGGCCACGATCTTATAGAAGAACTCGCTGGTTATAGGAATGTTAAGCTTTCAGATGATGAATTGCACGAGCTCACTATGATACTCATCAGGTACACTGTCGGCTTTGGACTCATAGAAGTCCTTCTTTCAGATCCAAAAATTCAGGACATAACATTCAACAGTCCAGCAGGTCAATCACCAATTTTTCTAGTGCACCAAGACTATGGTGATTGCAAGACTAACATCATACCTAGCATTAGCGATGCAGAAAGCTGGGCTTCAAAACTCAGGATGATAAGCGGCAGGCCATTGGATGAAGCCAATCCTGTGCTTGACACAGAGATAAGCATTCCTAACATTGCCAGGGCAAGAGTAGGCGTGATTGCTCCGCCACTCAACCCATTCGGCATAGCCTATGCTTTCAGGAGGCACAGGGACAAGCCATGGACGCTCCCATTATTCATCCATCACAAAATGCTTACCCCCCTAGCAGCAGGGCTCATCAGCTTTCTTGTCGACGGCAACAGGACAATGCTCGTGGCCGGAACAAGGAGTGCAGGAAAAACTAGCCTGCTCGGCAGTGTTATGATAGAGATAATGCGAAGGTACAGGATTATCACAATAGAGGATACGCTTGAGCTGCCAACAGACAGCTTGAGAAGCCTAGGCTATAACATACAGCCAATGAAAGTAGCATCTGCGCTTTCAAAAGGCACATCAGAAGTGCCTGCTGACGAAGGCATAAGAACCACTCTTAGACTTGGGGATTCTGCGCTTGTCGTTGGCGAAGTTAGAAGCACAGAAGCAACTGCCCTCTACGAAGCCATGAGAGTAGGGGCACTTGCAAATGTGGTTGCAGGCACTATTCACGGCGACAGCCCATATGGAGTGTTTGACCGAGTAGTTAATGACTTAAAAGTTCCCAGGACCAGCTTTAAAGCCACAGACATAATCATTGTTGCTAACCCAATCAGAAGCCCTGACGGCCTTCACAAGTGGAGAAGAGTCACCCAGATAACAGAGGTTCGAAAGGAATGGGATGATGACCCCCTTAAAGAGCACGGGTTTGTTGACCTGATGAAGTATAATTCAAAAACAGATGAGCTTGAGCCGAGCGACGAGTTGCTTAACGGCGATATTGACATACTAAAAGCCATTGCAGGCAATGTAAAGGAATGGGCTGGCAACTGGGACGCTGTATGGGATAATGTGATTTTGCGAGCCAAGATAAAAGAGGCAATAGTCAAAATAGCAGAGGAAGAGCACAACTTCGATCTCTTAGAAGCCCAGTTTGTCATCAAATGCAATGACCAATTCCACAACATTTGCGACAAGATTAAGGACAGGACTGGAAAGCTTGATTCTGAAAGAATATTCTTTGAATGGAATGAATGGTTAAAAAAAGAGGTTAAAAAGGAAAAGAAGAGCAAATCATCTGAAGAAGAAAAATAAAGATGTTTGTTTGGAAAAAATTGCCTTCGACACCCCGCAGGGGGCATCCCCCGTCGAAGCCACCGAGCACCTTAAAATTTTTTATAAAAATTTTTGCAGTGCTGTGGTTGGTGGCGGCAACTTTTTTTCTCAGATGAAAAAATAGTTTAAAAAAGAAATTGATTATCATGGCAGATGATAAAACAATAGATGAAATCAGGGCAAAGTATGAGAAGGAGCTTAAGAAGAGCTTTAATGAAACTGATAACAAGAAGAAAACAAATAAAGCCGGTGGTGCAGAAGAAGCCCAAGCTCTGACTTCCAGCGAGTACTCTGATTTTCAGAAAGAGAACATGCCGCATCACTTAAATCTTTATGAGCAAGCTTGCAACTGGGCAGAAAAAATACTTAAGGTCGAGCCTGACAAGAAAAAAATACCTGAGCTAGAAGAAGCAATTAAGATATGTCACCTAGATATTACTCCTACAGGAGTTATGAGCTTTTCATTGCTGGCGCCTATAATTCTGGCATTAGCAATCATATTCCTAACCTACATAACCCCATCCTTGCTCATGCCTGGCAGCGGAAGCACTTTCTTTGTATTGTTTGCGATCATGTCAGCATTGGCAATCATCATTCCCTTGCAAAAGCTTCCTTATTTTCTTGCTAATAATTGGAGGATGAAAGCCAGCAATCAGATGGTATTGGCAGTTTTCTATATCGTGACTTATATGAGGCACACAAGCAACCTTGAGAGGGCTTTAAGCTTTGCATCCGAGCACCTCACACCCCCCCTTGCGCTGGATATAAAAAAGATTTTGTGGAATGTGGAGTCAGAAAAGTTTGATTCTCTAAAAGAAAGCCTGGATGATTACCTCCAGACTTGGCGCAAATACAACATGGAATTCATAGAGAGCATGCACCTGATTGAATCCTCTCTTTTTGAGACTAGCGAGGGAAGAAGGCTTGATGCCTTGGACAAGTCTCTAAGCGTTATTCTGGATGAAACTTATGAGAAGATGCTGCATTATGCTCACAACCTTAAAAGTCCATTAACTGCATTGCACATGATGGGAATAATACTTCCAATCCTTGGCTTGGTTATCCTGCCATTAATGGTTAGCTTCATGCCAGAAGTAAAATGGTATCACCTCTTTGTATTGTACAACCTAGTCTTGCCTATCATGGTATTCTATCTTGCGAGGAATATACTTTCAACCAGGCCAACAGGCTATGGTGAAAGTGATATCTCTGAAACAAACCCGGAGCTTAAGAAGTACAGGGATATTATCATTCCGATAGGGAAATCAGAGCTTAGGATAAGCCCGATGATTATTTCTGCATTCATCCTTGTAATATTTCTGATAATAGGATTTACTCCGCTAATACTGCACGCAGCCAACCCTAATTTTGACGTCGTAACAACCTCAGAAGGAGTTAAGGTGATTGAAAAACCAACAGACCCCGACGCCACTTTCTATTTCCTTGGTTATAGGGAGGAAATATTAAACGGAGAAAAGACAGGCCGCGTAGTAGGACCATTTGGATTGGGTGCCACGCTGTTAAGCTTCTTTATAATACTTGCATTCGGCATAGGCATAGGCATGTATTTTCATCTCAGGAGCAAGAACGTAATAAAGATAAGGGAGCAAGCCAAGGCTCTTGAACAAGAATTTGCATCTGCATTATTCCAGCTCGGAAATCGTTTAGGAGATGGATTGCCAGCAGAAATAGCATTTGGAAAAGTAGCAGAGGTAATGGAAGGCACTCTTAGCGGCAAGTTCTTTGACTTGGTGAGCGTAAATATTTCCAAGCTAGGCATGAGTGTGGAGCAGGCAATATTTGATGAGAAAAGAGGGGCACTCGTGTATTACCCTTCAAATCTTATTGAGAGCAGCATGAAAGTGCTTGTGGAGAGCAGCAAAAAAGGGCCAATGATAGCCAGCCAGGCAGTGATTAATGTTGCAGAGTACATAAAACAAATTCACAGAGTTGATGAAAGGCTGAAAGACCTGATGGCAGATATTGTTAGCAGCATGAAAAGCCAGATAAGCTTCCTTACGCCGGCAATTGCAGGCATAGTCGTCGGAATAACAGGAATGATAACCCAGATACTCGGAAGCCTTTCCATGCGCTTGTCAGAATTGTCGACAGAAGCAGGAGAAGCCAACATAAGCCAGGCAGGCTTGCTGGGCATGTTCGGAACAGGCATACCAACATTTTATTTCCAAGTAATAGTAGGATTGTACGTTGTGCAAATAACATATATTTTATCAGTTCTTATTAACGGCATAGAGAACGGCAGCGACAAGCTCAGCGAGAGATTCATAATTGGAAAGAACCTAATAAAGACAGCAATAACATACACGCTCATCACACTGGCAGTAACAATACTATTCAGCGTAGTAGCAGGATCGATACTGAGCAGCTTTACGGCGTCTGGATGAAAGGAGAAATTTTTCTTTAGAGGTTTTTGAAACACCAAATCTAAAATTCCGTTAAATTAATAACTCTTAAGTCTTTTCTTAGTCTATGCACTTTCAATTTCCAGATAAACAAATTTCTGTAACTAAATTCTTTCAACAACAAGATCAAAGATTGAAAAGATTAATGACTAAAACAGTACGTCGATTGGATAAACAAGCATGGGGCACCCTTTTAAACAGGATTTATGGTATAAGATCTGTTTGGGACGATTTTTTATTTAAGGTGGGTGGTCGAGTGTCATGGTTTGATCCTGAAAAAACAAGATGTATTATAGAATTTAACTTATTTAGCCTCAGAATTTTTTCTAATAGCGCAGTAATAGGTGTTATTGCTCATGAATTTGCTCACGTGTGGATGGAGTATGAAAAATCTTCGCTTTTTAGGGATTTACTAGTAAAATTTAAAATTATAGATTTAGAGACAAAAGCAGATGAAATAGCTATTAAGTGGGGATTTAAGAAGGAGATTGCTGATATGAGAAATGAAATGGTGCTAAACCATAAGAAAATTCCATTTAAAAATAATTATTCTGCAGGAGAAGTCAAAAATAAATATCTTACACTTTCTTTACGCTGCCCTAATTGCAAAAGAAAATATCTTGGACGTTATTGGTATAATGATATTCCTGGAATGTGGTGTTCAATAATTACTTATGACCAAGAGGTCTCTGTTGGGATTGTAACCTCTGAACAGCCTATGACTGCCGAGGATATGATAAACGATGGAGTTTATTGTACAAAGTGCAAGAAAAGTAAACTTATCATTAAAAAAAGAAATGTTTAACAAGATATTTATTAACCTTGATATGGGCTGAATGGGGTTTGAACCCACTATTGAATCTTTTTCGCTCTTTCCGTAAAAAATCACAGGTCGCACTGGACTTCTCGACGCAGCGTTCTTAAATAGAACTCAATAACACGAGTCTATGCTTAAAGTATTTCTTCCTGAGGGGAACTCGTCTGAATTAGCTGAACTTATCGGCATCTTATTTGGGGATGGTTGCGTAAATTTTTATCAGAGCAAAAAAGAGCATCTTATTGCAATAGCAGGGCATAGTCAAAATGATTTTCAATATCATTCTGATTATATTAAAAGACTTTTTCATTTTTTGTTTAATGCAGAACCTCACATTTATGTGCGTCAAGATCAAAAATCTCTGATGAGCAAATTACGTTCAAAGGAACTTTTTATGTTTCTTATAGAAAAAGGAATAACTGCCGGTAAGAAAATTAACCTGTCAATTCCTGAATGGATAACTACTGACGACTCATTTTATATCTCTTTTATTCGAGGATTGTTTGATACTGACGGATCAATGATAGTTAGAACAAGAGGTCAGCACAGCATAAGCTTGGCATTGAAGAATAAAAACATTATTTTGGCTGTGAAGGAGTTTTTGGAGAACAAAGGTTATTTTGTTGCATATTATGTGAATGAATATGATGATATTCGAGGATTTCATTCTATAACACATTGCATTAGAATAAATCAGAAGAAATTAATTAAGAAATATGCTGAAGAAATAGGTTCTTCAAATCCTTACAAAAAGCAACGTTTGCTAAATATAATAAGTGGGCCGGATGGGATTTGAACCCATGACAGTCCATACCAGGCACGTGTTATTTGCCTGATTCCACGGTCTTCAGCCGTCTAAGCTACGCCAAGGGTTTCCTTGGTATATGTGCTCTCCTTAGACGAGTGATATCAGCTCCCAGTCTGAGCTACCAGCCCGATGAGGCTTGTGACTAGAGAATGATTTATAAAGTTTTTCAGTTCATATAGGCAGAGTTCTGCGCTTAATAGATTTTTGTGTAGTAGTCTTTCACGACTCTGTGGCTGTTGTAGTAAGCAGCGTTCTTTATTGCTCCTATCCCTTTTAGGTAGAATGCGTCGTTGTACATGTAGCTCGGGATTACTGCGAATTCCAGCGCTTTCAACAAGCTCTGCGCGTCTTCAAGGTTGTCGCCTTTCCATAAGTTGTTCAGATCTGGTTCTGGCCCTATTGACCATCCTCCTTGTCTTTCTCCGCCTATTATTGGTACGTCATACCACCAGCCGTCTATGATTGAGAAATGAGGCACTCCGTTGTGAGCTGCTTTTGGGCCTGATGTTTGTGATGATTCCAATGGTCTTCTTGGTGTGTTGAGCCATATGTCGCAGCCTGCCACGAGTTGTTTGACTGTTTCCATGTTGTGGTTTTTCAGAGTCCAAACATTTATGCTGTCTTTTCGTTCTTCTCCCACTTTTTTTATGTAATCCTTTATTCCTCTGCCTATGTCATCGTTGGGGTGAGGGTTGCCTGCGTATAGTATTTGCAATCGCTTATATTTCATGCATCGGCGAACGATTCTCACGAGTTCTTCAATATTGGAGAATAGAAGATAAGCTCTTTTGTATTCTGCGAATCGCCTGGCGAATCCTATTGTTAGAACTTCAGGGTAGAATTTCTGCTCGCCTGCTTCATCATTAACCACGTCCATGAGTCTTTTCTTTGCGCCGTAATGGGCTTTTAGGAAGTCTTCTTTTGTTATTATATCTGCTTTTATTAAGGCGCCAGGGTCCTGTCTCCATTCAGGAATGTGTTGATCATAGAGTTTTTGGTATTCCGGGCAAGTCCATGTGTATGAGTGAACTCCGTTTCTTACATATTCACAGTCAGGAAACATTGGCTTTGTTACGAGGGAATGGATGAATGATACCCCATTAACCTTCCTGCTTCTGTTAACTCCGAGCAGGGTCATGTTGAGCCGGTCATAGCTTGCCAGCTTTCTCAGGTCAATTCCTTTCAGATAATCTCCGAGCATTGCATAAACCTTGCCGTAATCAAATTTCTCCTGCCCTGCTTCTACTGGCGTATGGATTGTGAAGACTGTTTTTTCTTTGGCTTCTTTTTCGCCGTAAATCTTCATTAATTCTAGGGCTGCAAATGCTCCGCTCCATTCATTTAGGTGCCATACTTCTGGCAGAGGGAATCTTGAAGAATCTTTCTTGTTGAGTTCATGAAGCATTCGTACGCCGCCTATTCCCAGAACTATGCTTTGGCAGATTTTCCAGTACTTATGGTCATTCTTTTCTTCCATGTAAGGGACGTCGCAAATGCGCTGGTCATAATCAGGGTTGCAGCCAGCGGTTGTCCCTGCTTTTAATACGTGCGTCTTATGTCCTGAATTGCCTGTGTATTCTTTGATGAATCCATGGACATCCACGTCTCTTCCCTCTATAGGAACTGTGACTTTAGTCTCGAGGTCAACATTGTCTTTTTCCTGATTATAGGCCAGGGTGAGGCCTGTCATTGGCTTTTCCAAGTCTGCTGCTGATTTTATCTCGCTGCCTATAAGCTCGCCCAGCCCTCCAGCCATGACGCTCTTCTCGTCCAAGCCGATTTCAGAACAAACATTAACCACTATTTTATCTGCGCTCAAAATCCACCCCTGAAGTTTTTACTCTGTAATTGATAAATCTTTAAGAATCGTTTTTATACTTTTCTATTGTTAAGAATATACTCCGGTGTGCTCTGCAGAAATAAACAAATATTTTACTTCAAGTCATCAAACTTTTTTTCTCCCGAGAGAAGCGCTTGTAATGTTTCATTAAGTTTTTTTATCTTGACTCTTACCTGCTTTTCTGTGTCCCTGTCCCTTATTGTGATGTCCTGCTCTTCTTTCTCAAGGGTTTCAAAGTCTATGGTTATGCAGAAGGCTGTTCCGCCCTCTGCTGCTCGTAAGTATCTTCTTCCAATGGCTCCTGTCTCGTCATAGGTGCACAAGAAGTCTTTTTGCAGCATTTCATAAACCTGCTTTGCCTTGGCTGCTAATTCTTCTTTTTTCATCAATGGGAAAACAGCGATTGGTATTGGGCTGAGATGGTAGGGAAGTTTGAAAATTGTTTTTCCTTCTTCTTTCTCTTTTTTATCATAGAAATTATCCAGCAGTGCAAATACCGGCCTGTCTGTGCCAAAGGCTATCTCGATGACGTGAGGAACATATTTCTGTCCAGTTGCTTCGTCAAATGCTTCGAGCGCTGCTCCGCTGAACTTGGCGTGCTGCTTTAAATCATAATCAGTCCTGTCATGCACTCCGCACATTTCAACCCAGCCAAAACTTCTGGTTTTTATCTCTACGTCCCAGGCGTCGTCTGCGTAGAATGCTTTCTCGTCAGGGAAGTGCTGCCTCATCCTTATGTTGTCTGCCGGTATGCCCATGTTCATATATAATTTGTAAGCAACACTTATGGCCCATGCATACGCAGGGCTTTTGAAGAATCCTTTTTCAAGGGCATCCTTTAGCTTTATCCTGTGAGGCTCTTTTTTTTCTTCCTGGCTCTTATGATCCCAAAGAGGGAGGGTATCATTCTCAACATTCTTGAACTTCTCAAAATTAGTTTTCAGTTCTTTTTTGATAAAAAGCTGCGCTTCTGCCTGAGTGAATTCCCTTGCTCTTACGACGTGTTGCCTCGGGCTTATCTCGTTCCTGAATGCCTTGCCTATCTGGAACACTCCGAAGACAGGCTGCCTTCTGAAGAAATCTGTGAATCTTAAGAACGGAAGGTATGTTGTGGTGGCTGTTTCTGGTCGGTTATAGGCCTCCTGGTCAATGCCTACAGTGGTCTTCATCATGAGGTTGTGCTTCTTAATTTCAGGAGCAAAATCACTTCCGCAGCTTGAGCACTTTATTTTTTTCTCTGCAATGAACTTCAGATATTCTTCTGGCTGCTTAAAATGCTTGGTCTCAGGATGCTCATTAAGTAGGTGGTCTAATCTGAAGTTTGATTTGCACTTTGAGCAGGTTATTATGGCGTCAGTGAATCCTCCCAGATGGCCAGAAGCTTCCCATACTTTCTTTTCCATCACAATCGGGCATTCAACTTCAAAGAATTCTTCTTTCTGCAAAGTCTTCCTTATAGTGTTCTCAACATTGTTCTTCAACAGCTTTCCCAGCGGCGCATAAGTATAGAATCCTGCTGTTCCACCATAAATCTCAGGCTCAGGACCCCAAATGAAGCCTTTTCTCTGCATAAAGCTGACTAGTTCCTGCAGGAACTCTTTTTCAGAATCCTCACTATTCTTTACGGTTTTCTTTTCTTCCTTTTTAGCTTCTTTATTATCAACAGCTTTATCCTTGCTCATAAGACGAGAATAAGTGAAGAAGGTTATTTAAAGTTATTGAAAAATAATGGTTTTCTGTTTAAGCATAGTTTTCAGAATGTTTTTTGAAAATTTTGTCGTAAAATATAGCGATAAGGATTCCTATTGGTGAAGTTATGATGAATGTTTGTTTCTCCATGATTGGGAAGAGTACGAATAATAAAATTGTCGGGATGAGGATGGAGTAAAAGCTGGCGTTTGCTGAGAATTTCTTTGAATAAAAACCTCCTAATATTGGTGGGACAAAAATTAATGCAAGATAAGTCACAAGCAAGGATAGGATTACTATGTTAGGCACTAAGAAGGCCAGCAAAAATCCAAGAATTCCAAATAGTCCTGTGATCAGTCTTGCTATTATTACTTTCTTTTTTTGCTCTTTAAAAATTATTTTGTATAGTATAGTTGAACCGCCAATCAGGAGAGTGTCAATAGATGACATGATAACTGCAAGAATTGATGCGAATCCCAGCCCAACCAATAGTTTGTTTGGAAGCACAGCATCCATAAACGAGAACATAGCTGTTTCCTTACCAAGACCCGGAAGCAACACAACAGCTTCAAGCCCGAATAATAGTACAAAAATGCTTAGGATTACTATGAAAGGAATGGATAAGAAGAATGCCTTCCTTGCCACTTGCTGATTTTTTGTTGAGAAAATCCTCTGCCAATGACCTGTATTGCCCACGTATATGAAGCCACTCATAATAACTGCTCCCGCCAGCCAGCTCACGCCTCCGAATGCTAAAGGATCAAGATGACCTCTAGGTAGGTTTGATAAAAGATTATTTATCCCCCCAACAGCAGAATAGCCAAAGAAAGTCATGATTATAAAGACAATCATGATTATCCAGAACTGCACAAAATCAGTTATTATATCAATTTTCAATCCGCCAATTGATGTGTATATAATGGTGACTGCTGCTGCTAGGAACAAAGCGATTCGATATTCCAGCCCGACGAGAACAGAGGCAAGAGAAGCAAAAGCAATGGCTTGTATTCCAATCCATATTATCAGTAAGAATAGCTGAGTTACAACTAATAAAGACTTGTTTTTAGTATCAAATCTCTTATGAAAAAAATCAACAATAGAATAAGCTTTGTACTTATCCCCTGCTTTTTTTATTTTCGTTGATACAATGCCCATTATGATCATTCCTATCACGAAAGAGACGGGAAGGATTAATCCGTAAGATATGCCTGTGTTATAAACCTCTGCTACTATTGCTACAGTAGCACCTGCTCCTACGACTGTGGCGACGTTAGAGAAAGTCATAAGCCACAGGCTTGTTTTCTTCTTATTCAGAAAATATGCTTCAAGAGATTCTTTTCTCGAAAAGTACAATGCAATAAGGAACATGAACACCAAGTAGGTTATTAATACGATTAAGGTAACATTCATTCTAATTACCCTCCCATCCACTCTGCCTGCTCATTATCAAGGTCAAGATAATCAGCAAGCTTGCCTGCTTCTTTTTTGCTGTGCTTGAAAACAGGCCTTAAATAAGGAAGCGTATCCCGCAATGCCCGTTTGGTGCTGGTGTGAGTCTTCTCGCCAATCTTCTCTGCAATAGCCTTCTTTTTAAGGTTTTTCTGCTTAGCAATCCATAGCTTCAATATCCTCGAAGTTGGTTTGTAGCTGATAAAGCTCTTGTACTTCTCGTCCTTGGCCAGAGCGACTCCTGCGCTCAGGAGGTTGTAGCAGTAAACATAAAACCTGTAATACTGCCATCGCATAATCCTGCCCTTGAAGATGTCTGCTTGGCTTAATGCTTCGAACCCTCTGGCTAAATCAGCAGGTTTGGTGTACTCACGCGGGAGATTCTCATCCATCCATAGGAAAATCTTGTCCAGGTCTTCATCAACGTTGTCAAAGGCCTTGAGAGCAACATCAATATCTGTTGTCTTGAAAACTTTTACCATGGCTTGTATTATGTTCTCTGTCCTGTCCCTGTCACCATAATCCTCGACTTCTTTGCGGGTGAGCTTCCTGTCGTCAGCAGCCAAGCTTTGCAAGTCATTAATAGCAGCCCTCATGTCGCCGCCTGCACGCCTTGCAAGCATTGCAAGAGCCTCTTCATCATACTTTATTTTTTCTTCAGAACAAATATGCTTCAGAACCTTTATTATGCTAGTGTAAGGCCTTGTCCTGAACTCAATCATTACTGATTTTTTTCTCAAGCTGCTAAGCTTCTCATTATAAGGATCGTTAGCTATCAGAATAATCGGGAAAGTGCTTGACTCAATAAGCCTAAGAATGGCCTGAACTCCCCCTCTGTCTTCTCTTCCTGCGATACCGTCAAGCTCGTCGACAAGGATGATTTTGCTCTTGAAGAACAAGCTCATCTGCTTGGAAGCATTGCCTAATAAAGAATCAATTTGGTCAGCATTCCTTGAATCGCTGGCATTAATCTCAATAAGCTCATATCCTAATTCATGCGCCAAGGCATAAACGCTGCTGGTCTTTCCTCCGCCGCTTGAGCCATAAAGCATTAACGCTTTGCCTTTCTTGAAGCGTGTAACAAACTTGCCAAGCTCTGCAATAGCTAAGTCCAAGCCGTCAACATCACTAAGTTTCTTAGGATTGTACTTCTTCACCCATGATACAGATTCCTCTTTCATAGAGTTAAAGAAAACATGATTGATTTATTAAGGTTATTGAAACGAAAACAACAACTTTTAAAAAGAAACACTTTGTCTTGGAATAAAATAAGGGTGATATGTTATGATAGAGTACGGAGAATTCAAAGGCAACAAGATGATTATCCTGAAGAGAGATGAGAACGACAAGTTTCCGTTCCAGTTCGGCAAGGGAAAAGCAAAGCTTATTGCAGAGAACTGGGAAGCAATCAAAAAATTCGCTGAAGAAGAATGAAAGCGAATTTTTTGGTGTGCCAGAAACTATGTTTCTGAGCGCAATAAAGAAGTTTGCCGAGGAAGAATAAATTCTTTTTTATTAAATTATTCCTCTGATTTTATTCAGTGCAGCGCATACAATGCTTCTACGAACATGACCATGCCAAGGGCCAGGTGAAGCTTGTCTTCTGGCAGGAAGCTTACAAAATCTGAGAAAGTAGCTATCAAAGCCACCACTATGAATATGCCTGCTGTCAAGTACTGCATAATTCCGAGCCTGCCATGGTTTATCTTCAGGAATAGCAGAGTAAGAACTTGCAATGTAATCATTAGCACGCTGGCAATGATTATCTTGTTGAAAGGAAAATCCAATGTGAAAACTCCGAGCGACTCAAGAACCATTATTATGCTGAGAGGAAGCATTGCAATAGCGAAAATCTTGCCGATGAAACCCATAACCTGGTTTAGAATCTGAATATTAATAAATGTTTTGAAAAAATAAATGCAGCCGCCGGGATTTGAACCCGAGTCGCAAGCTCTTTCTAGATTTTTACTTTTTCGTCAGGTCAGTGAGATTTTGCAAAGCAAATACCTCACTTGAACGCTTTCCAGCGAAATCTTAACCAGATTTCGTGGTGCCAAAAGCTTTTGCTTTTGAGCATTACGAGATTTTTAGCAAAAATCTGTGGGAAGCTCGAATGATAGCCACTACACCACGGCTGCGCAAAACCCGAGAAAATAAGCGTTCTTTTAAATTTATTGGAGTTTATGAATGCGTTCAAAAAGCCGCCTTAGCCACCCCGCAGGGGCCAACCCCCGGCTCAACAAAAAACATATGGTTTTTCGAGTCCCAAAAATCAGCAGATTTTTGTGAAAGCAACCACAGTGCAACTCGTTCACCCTGTGAACTTCGTCGCACATGTTGCAGGTTGCGGCGGCTTTTTGGAAGATTAAGATTTTTAATGCACCCCAATTTATTGATAAGCTTTTTATAGCCTTCAATTTTCCTTATTCTTATGATTGTAGGCATTGTGGGCAAGGCGAACGTGGGGAAATCGACTTTTTTCAAGTCAATGACCTTGGCAAGCATAGAAATAGCTAATTATCCTTTCGTTACTATTAAGCCTAACCACGGAATAGGATTTGTGAGAATCCCTTGTGTTGACAAGTTCTTTAACACCCAGTGCAATCCCCGCGTCGGCTATTGCGTTGACCACAACAGGTTCGTGCCTATTGACTTGATAGATGTTGCTGGCTTGGTTCCTGGGGCTCATGAGGGCAAGGGCATGGGTAACCAGTTCCTGAATGACTTAAACCAGGCAGACGCCTTGATTCATGTTATTGATGTTAGCGGAGGCACTAATGAGAAAGGAGAGCCTGTAAGACCATTAAGCTATGATCCTGCTAATGATATAAAATTCCTGGAAGTTGAGCTTGACCACTGGTACTTTGGCATATTGAACAAGGGCTGGGAAAGGCTTGCAAGGCAGATACAGCAAGAGCATTCAATAGTCCAGAGAGTGCTTGCAAAGCAACTTGGCGGCTTAGGCGTTGATGAGGAGATGATGAAAGCAGCTTTGAAAGAGCTCAACCTCGCTGATAAGATAGTAATTCAATGGACAGAAGATGATTTGTTCAAGCTAGCATCTTACCTGAGGAAGAGAACAAAGCCTATGATAATAGCAGCCAACAAGATGGACGTGCCAGGAGCAAAGGACAATTATCTAAGATTAAGAGCAGACTTTCCCCACCTCTCGATAATTCCATGCAGCGCAGAATCAGAACTGGCTCTTAAAGAAGCTAATAAGCACGGACTGATAAAATACATTCCTGGAGATACTGACTTCAAGATAACGCCAGAAGGAGAAGCAAAGCTTTCAGACAAGCAGAAGCAAGCGCTTAACTTCATAAAAGCCAATGTTCTTGAAAAATATGTTGAAGGAACCGGTGTGCAGTCAGTCCTTAACGCCACAGTGTTTGGATTATTGAAGCTCATAACAATATTCCCTGGGGGAGTTAATAAACTAGCAGATAAAGACGGCAATGTACTGCCAGACTGCTTCTTGTTAAAGCAAGGTAGCACAGCACTTGACTTTGCCTACAAGATACACACAGACCTGGGAGATAATTTTGTGAAAGCTATCGACGTGAAAACAAAGAGGGCATTAGGCAAGGAGCATGTTCTCAACAACGGCGACGTAATAGAGATAATAACAAGCAAATAAAAAAGAGAGATTGATTCTTATTAAACAAAAATTAGAAAAAAACGAAATAATTTTAGGCGCCTTCAACGTCGGCGCGCCTTACTGAAAAAAACTTATTCTTCCTTCTTTTCCTTTGCGAGGTTGTACTTCTCCAGTACCTGCTTGTACTTCTGGAAGTCAGCGCTGGCTTTGAAGCTCCTCTTCTTGCCAGGAGTAAGCTCTCCCATCCATTTATGAGCTATTTTTATTACTTCAATAATATCTTCCGGTACAACAGCCACTTCCTCGACATATTCTTCGCTAGGAGTTTCTGCATCTTCAGATTTTTTTCTCTTGAAGAAATTGATTTTGTTAAAGAACGAAGCCAGCAGAGTCTCTCTTTTCTCAACCAAGACCTCTTCTTCCTGCTTTATTTCCTTAACTTCCTCTTCCTTCCTGGCAATCTTCTCCTCTGTATCCTCAATCTCGTCCTCCATTCCTTGAAGCTTAGCCATTTCTTCTGGCGAAAGATTTTCTGAATTCTCAGCTTCCTTTATCATTCCTCTCCTGAAGGAGAAAAGCTTTGACAATAATCCTGGCTTCTTGTACTCAACCTCAACATCAGGGTTAATTTCTGCCTTCTGCTTAGGCTTGGATGGCAGATTCTTTTTCTTGCCAAAAATCCATCCTCTCGCTGCTAAGCGCCTCTTGCCAATGTATGAGCCCATATCCTTATTGAATTCTCTTGAACCGATTTTGACCACCTCAAATGATTCTGAATATTATGTGAGCTTATCTTGTTGCGCTGGTTTATAAAACTTTCTTAGAAAAATAAAAATGGGGCTGTTGGGATTTGAACCCAAACCCGATGGTCTCTTCCTTGAAGCGTTGGCTTCAACAGACCAAGGCGTTAATCATCGCCGCAGATTACTGCAGCTCATCGCTCCAGAACTGGAGCCATCTATTCTAGCCAGGTTATACTACAGCCCCGACGAGAACAAGTTATGCAGAGGCTTATTTAAAGCTTACTAATCCCGAGCTCAGCAGAAAAGTCTCGCTTTCGCTTCGGTTCAGCAGCTTCTCGCTTCCAATGTGAAAATAATAAGAATGACATTCCCCGGATTGAACAACCCCCTTGTCATTGACCATGTTAAAGCGTAGAAGCTCGACCTTAGGCTGCTGAACTACACTTTTCTAATGAGCCTAACCCCGAATGATTTCTTTCACGTACTTAGCAATTGCCAGAGAAGCTGTTAATCCCGGGGAATCAATACCTACAAGGTTGATGCAGTTAGGATGCTTCTTATCCCTTTCAATCACAAAATCAGGATAGCCATTAAGCTTTGCCCTTATGCCTGTCTGGTGAAGTTCCAAATCTTCTTTTCTCAGGTTTGGGAAGAAATTCTTTATTCTTTCATGGAAAAAAGCTTCATCACTTTTTGCTGAATAATCCTCTTTGCTGTCAGTCCTGGTGGCTGTTGGTCCTACAATCAATGTGCTGCTGATAACGTATTCATCATTGACCAGGTCAAACATGGGTGACAAGTGCAAGCCTATGCTCCTTATGACCTTGCCCTGCCTTAATAGCTCATTGTATTCTGAGAAGCTAACATTAGCCTTTTCGCAGCTGTCATGCCAGATTCCATAAGGCGCAGGGTAAACGCTGAACCCATTCATTCCTATGCCTTCTCTCCTGGTGCTGTAAAACTTAGCCCATTCGCCGAGTATCGGCTTTATCCTGTAATGACTTTCAGGATTAACCATGCATGCAATATCATCAGAATACAAGCCTGCAGAATTGATTAATAATTCAGTCTCAAAAATTTCAGTCCTGCCATTAGCGCTGGTAGTTATTTCGAATGATTTCATATTCGGCTTGATATTAACTAATTTGTTGCCGAGCAGGAACATTACTCCTCTTTCCTCTGCCAGCCTGTGAAGCCTGCTAATCAGTTCTGTCGGCTCAACAATTCCTGTGCTTGGAAAATAAGCAGCTTTTGTAGCGCTCACATTAGGCTCAAGACTTCGGGCTACTTCGCCAGAGAATAATTGCGCTCCAGGAACATTATTTGCCAGGGAATTATAAAAAACATCATTAAGATATTCTTCCTCTCTTGGATTCGTAGCCACTACAAGCTTTCCAGTCCTCTTGTGAGGAACGCCGTGCTCCTTGCAGAATTCATAAAGCAATTGGTTGCCTTCAACGCAAAGCCTTGCCTTCAAAGGCTCTGATTTCTTAGAATAATAAATGCCTGAGTGTATGACGCCTGAATTCCTAGAGGACTGGTTTTCCCCCTTGACGCGCTGATTCTTCTCAATTAATAAGATTTCCTTATCCAGGCTCTTAGAGAGCTCATGAGCAATTGCGCATCCAACTACTCCCCCACCAATAATAGTGATAGGAACCTGTTCCATAATAATTGCCTCTGATAATTTAATAACCGCTAATAATTATTTGGTAGGCTCAAATTATTTATAAAGAATATGAAAGTCAAAACACACAAACAGAAAAACTTATAAGCAAGATGCGCTAAGGAACAATTCATGATAACAACTGAAATACCTGTGGAAAAATATTTTTATGTGTGCGACGGCACAGTAATAAAGAATCTGAATGAGCTCCCTGACGCCCTCAGGAATATGAGCCCAGAATCATTTGCTTTTCACGTAAATGATGAGAAGAATGACTTCCATAACTGGATAAAGGATGTTTTCGAGCACACCAGACTTGCAAGGAATGTTAAGAACACCAAGCGCAAGGAAACCATGGCCAAGAAAGTGTTCATGGAGATGTTCTCTTGAATCTCCTCTTTAATTATAAACTCATCATTTTGTAATCTCTTTTAAACAATCAGCAAAGAATAATTCCATTTTTACTGAGCCAAGGTATCTTGCCAAAATTTGAACTTGTTTTGGCCAGTATTTTCTATCACTTTTTGGACGAGATCCGTTCATGATTTGATTCTCTTTTTCAACAATATCCTTCAGCACTCCTATGTTTTGATTTCTAGCTATACTCCTAATGGATATGGGCACATTCTTCCCCTCTTGCTCATAATAAACTCGTAATTTCTTAACATAATAATCAAACCTGCGTGCTTCTGCTGATCGATACAATAAACCAACAGCATTCATGTCTTGGCCTTCAAAAAGGTCTGCTAACTCGTTCACGATCTTTCTAGCCTCACAGCGTTTAGAATTGGGGATAAGCAAAGCCAGATCATCAACAACTTGTTTTCTGTCTTCTTTATTTAATTCATACATCAGAATGTCCTCCGAGGCATTGATAATTTTAATTCATAAAAAAAATAATTTATTTCCTGTTGTTCTTGTTCTTCTGCGGGTTGTAGTAGTTGTAGCCTTTCTCTTCTATAATGTCAAGGCACAATAATACCAGCAGCACAAGGATGATGAATAGCACTATGTTGATGTGCTTGCAGTAAGTGTTCCAGTAAGCCATTGGCCCGATTGGCTGCCTCTTAAGCACTTTCAAGGTCATGATTGGGCTGTCTGCTATTCCTCCTTTGTCATCGTTGGCTGTGAAAACTATCTTTTCCTCTCCTGCCCAGTTGTGCTCTGGAGTTAATGTTGCGATGTTGCCTTCAATCTTCACATCTACATGGTCTGGCTGGCTTGAGGTGTAGCTTAGAACGTCAGTGTCTGGGTCTGTAAAGTACTTGTTCAAGTCCAGTTGGTAAGGAATGTTTTCTTTCCACTCATGATAAAGTGTCGAGTTAACTTGCTGGCTTTGCTCATAGAATTTGTCAGTGTTAGGGTTGCCTATGAGGATTAGTGCAAGGATGCTTATTATTAAGAGGAAGATCAGTGCTATGTTCACTATTTTTATCTTCTTCATGCAGCTGGCTTTTATTCTCTTAATCTTCAAGTTCTTCTTTACTCTCATGTAAACCACTGCTATTACCAGCAAGGCTGTAATGCCTGCGAGTATGAGTGTGACTAGTCCGCACCAGCCAATCCTGGAATAGTTGAAGCGTGCTATGTAATCAATTGCTTTGGTCAGGAAGTTCTTGTCCCTGAGCACCACCCAGAATTGCTTGTTATAGTCAATATTAAGGTTCTCATCCACCAAACTAATGGTGAGGGTTAGCCTGTTAAGGTAGGTTCCTTGGTTGTAGCTGCTGTAATTCTTCGGGTAGATGTGCAATACCTTGGTTTCTCCTGGCTCGAATTCCATAGTGTCTTGGTCTAAGTAGACAAACCTTGATTCCATTTCTCCGAGCTGAAGCTTGTATTTTCCTGCTTTGATTCCTGTGCTTTGGAGCAGCATTGGTATGCTCTTGGTTTCATAGTTAATCCTGTACTTGTCCTGCAATAATTCTATGTTGTGGCAGCTTCTTTGGCTGTAGCTTTCAAGCTCCACTTTTATTTCCTGAGCCTGATATGGTTCTCTTAGCTGCTTCACTATTATGAATGAGGTTTGCTTGGCATCGACGTTAGGGAAGCTTAGCTTTACTGGTATGTTGATGTTTTGGCTTGGCTTAATTCTTACAAATTTGTCTTCTTCTTTTATGCTTACCCAGCCTGGGCTGTCAATCATTATCTCGTATGCTTCCTCGTATTTTCCGTCATTCCTTATGTTTAGTGTGAATGTTTTTTCTCCATAGCATCCTTTATCTGTTATCTGGCTCCAGCCTTCAAGCGAGGCTTTGAGGTCAAAGCAGTCATCAACCACAAGCTTGAAGCTCTTGTCTTTTAGCATGTCTCCGTACTCTGTGGCTGCGCTTAGCAAGAGGTTGTATTCCCCAACATCTTTTTGTGTTGGCTTGATGGTTAATGTTACTTCATCTTTTTCTTCTGCGCTTAATTCAAGCTCTTCCTGGCTTAGCTTTGCAAATGCAGGAGCTGTTAAGTGCAGTGAGTACTTATTTGGTGTCTTTGCAAGATTTGAAATGGTGATTGGCACTTCTGTGGTGACGTCTTCGCATGCATGAAGCTCTAGTGCTTCTGGCTTCATTGTGAAGTCATAGTCTCTCTCAATGCTGAAGCTTTGCACTCCCTTCACAGCATTGCCTGCTTTCTCAGAGCTTATTGTGAATGGATATGTAATGTCGCCGTAATATGATAAGGGGTATTTTACGTATAAGTAGATTATCTTGGTTTGGTCTGGCGCAAGGCTTACTGACTCTTCGCTCATTACTGTGAAGTCACCATATGCTTTAGGGATTATTTTGAAATTGTCGTTAAAATCTGCTACGTTCTGTATGTCGAACTGTATAGTTACTGTGTCACCAGGCAATATCTTATCATTCAGTACTTTACTGGTGTACTTTATGTTCTGACACTGCTTTGAAACTACTTGCTTTACTATTTCCTTGCTTCTGCCGTAATTAGTGCATACATTGGCAACATAGAATGTTTCTAGTGGCTGGTCGCATGGTACTTCAATGTATACATAAACCTTGGTTGCCTGGCCAGGCTCGAGTTCAAAAGTATCGTCGCTTAAGGTGATTAATCCTTTTATTGGGGAGTCTATATGAACTTTGAACAATGCTTTGAAGTCTCCAATGTTCTTGACTTCGAGCACATCAGTCCTTTGGCTGCACTGGCAGGCCTTTAGGTTATCTGTTGGGTACGGGCTTTCCAGTGAGAACTCGTCTGTTACCTTGTTGACTATCAGTGCTGCCTGCGCAGAACTTATTAGTACTGCCAGCATTACTAAAAATACAATCCATTTAATTCCAATTTTTTTCATGTCAGACTCCCCCTAACCTTTTTTGACGAATCAGTTTTTAGTTTAAGTTTATTTGTGACTATTAATAGTAAGTGTCTATTTCTTCCTCTTCGAATTCTGGCTTCAAGCCTTCATCTGTTTCTTCGCTTTTTCTCTTTCTCATTCTCCTGAAGCCGAGGATGATGGCGATCACTATCACAATTATGAGGATGATGCTGATTATTATCTTGAAGACTGCTGTTATTAGCTTGGTTCTCGCATCAACTTGCGGCTTTGCCGGCATTAATGGGCCTATTGGTCTGACTACCAGGTTGATTGTGGTCTCTGTTAATCCTGATTTTATTATGACTGGGATGGCCGCCCTGCTGCTGAGAGGCTTTTCGACAGAGATGTAAAGATAAACAGTTGCTTCTTCGCTTGAATCAAGATTGAGCTTGTCAGACGGATCGATCCTGTAAGTGCCTATGCTCCTTATGATTTCAGAATTAGGTATTATTTCATAGTAGCGCTCATCGTTGGCGTAATTGGTTATTTTTATCTGGTAAACCGCTCCGGGCTCATTAACAACAATTTCCCTGTAAGGGACATAATCGATGCCCGTATCCTTCATCTCTGCAGTCTCAGCCAGGACAATGTTGCTGAGCAAGATCATTGCGCTTATCAAGAATAATCCTATTATTAAGTGCTTGTTCATTTTCATGCCCTTAAGAGAGAGATATTTTATATTTAAAGCTTTCGCTTGATAACCATTCTAGAGTGGTTAATGAAAAAAATTAAGAAAATATTGTAAAAGTCAAAAGAATTTGATGATTAATAGTATTCCATGTTATCGCTTCTTGCGCTCGCCATGAATTTAACCATGCCTATAATCAATGCTATGATTAGCAGGAGAACCAATCCGCCTATCAAGAGCACTTTCAGGCTGAAGAGCAGTAGGAATGAGTTATCATTCTTTCCGGACTCCTTGACATTTGCAATGAGCACGAAGCTCTGGACTTCCTTGCCGCTCTGAACCGTCACCAGGAAAGGCTTTGAGCCGCAATCATAGCCAAGGCATGAAGCAGGTGCATCATCATTTGCTTTCACAAAAATATTAACGCTGGTCATAGATTCTTCAGGAACAATGACTACGCTGCCAGGCTCAATCCTAGCACTACCCCAGCCTTCAAGGCCAGTAATTGTGAATACATAATCCTTGTCAATTCTTTCAGTATTCGAAATCCTTACTGGAAAGACTGCTTCATAACCTTTGTAAACATCCTGAATCTCCATGACATCAATTATAGTATTGCCAATTATTTGGTTATTATTCAGAATGCTTTGGCAGTACTGGTCAGGAACCATCCTGATGCTGGTAATGCCTGGAATGATTTCCTCGTCACCGAACATGTTCATGAAGCTGGCTTCTACAATAATCCTGTAATCTCCGTTTTGAACACAAGCAGGAGCTCTCAGGAAGAATTGGATTGTTTCTGAACTGCAAACTTCAATATTATCGATGTACTGCACAGATTCAATGCCCAGCTCAGGCATGATGACTCTTACTTTAACATTCCTCAAATTATAATCCCTGTGATTGTATAAAGTAGCGATTGTGTTAAAAGCCCTGCCATTATAAACAAAATCAGAAGGGCTCGTGCCAATGCTCTCAATGTACAAATCGCAAGCATCACCCAAACCATTGCCATCAGCATCTCTCTGCATAGGATTAGTGATGAAAGGGCAATTATCCTCCATATCAATAACTCTGTCGCAATCAGTGTCAGGCAGCAAAGGATGACCGACGCCAGTGCTAATCATGCAAGTCTGGGCGCTAACTGACAATGAACTGACAATCAACACTGCGAATGCAATCATTAACAACAAAAACGAATTTTTCATATGATACCACCTTTGTTATGAACACTAATATCTTGCTCCCAATCCGATAATCATTCCATCATTGTCAAACTCGATATTATTATCTTTCAGGCTGGTTGTGAAATAGCCCCCGAATAAATACATATTTTTAAGCACAGATTTATTATCAACAATGCTAAGAGGCAAGTCGAGTGTGGCTGAAAATGAATTCTTTGTTCCGCCAAGAGTTTTTTCCCTGTCATCATAGCTTTCATTATTATAATTTATTGAGCAGTACGGCGTTTTTAGCCGGATGAGAAAGCCGCTTGTGTTAAATGGAACAGCTTCTCTGGTTACCTTACCATAGCTGCTTTCCACATTAAATTTTTCATTTCCCCTGCCAAAGAAATATATTGCCTGGGCATACCAGTCAGGAGAATCTTTTTTCAAAGGAATATTCACGCCGCCTCCTGCCCTGATTAGTGTGTAGCTAGTGCTGGGCAAGCCTGCACGGAAAGAAACATCATCTTGGCTTATGAAATTGCTGCTCGCATGCTCTAGCATGAGCTTCGCATTTAAGAAGTTCGCTAGGATGTAATCTGCAGCAATATTGGTTTGTAAGATTCTGTTGTTAAGGATATTGCCTCCATACCATCTCTCTGTTTTAGGATTCCTTGTCCAGAAAATGTTTCCTGCTAATCTAAAGCCAGGATTCATTATTTCTGCCTGGGCAAAAACCCCTTGGTTGCTTTCCTGAGGATCCTGCTCTTCCCTCACAATTGTTCTTCCTTCCATGATGTAGCCTAGTTTGAAATCGACAACCATCCCGGGAAGTTTTCTCTCCTTTTTTACAATTTTAGGTGTAGTTTGCGGGTTTGTTCGAACAGTAGACTGCGCGCCCTGATTTGCTGGTCGTGGAAGTTGATAAACATTAATAATTATTTGTGGTTCCGGGGGCACTGGTTGTGGCGCTTCTTGTTTTTGAGTAGTAGACGCTGTTTTTTTTGGAATTGTTTTGCTTGTTTGTGAATTATAAGTTTTGCTTTTAGAAGGCTTTTTCTGGGGTTGAGTTTTTTTCTCTTTTTTCCCAAAAATTACGTCACGCCAATAATTGATTGCTATACCGAAGAATCCTGGTTCTTTTTCTTCTTTCTTCACTGTTTGCTCCTGCTTCTTTTTTTCTTTGTGATGCGCATATGCTGGCTGGTTTAGGATTCCTGCTGATGCAGTGCTTAGCATGAGAAGTGTTATACCAGTGGTAACTCCTTTCTTGAACTTCTGCCATCCCGTGCAGGTCTTTTCTTCCAAAGATTCTTTTAAGTATGACCCTAGATAATCATTTACTTTCATTATACTCGTGAGGAAGCAGAAATCATTTATAAATCTTTTGTTATTTGACTACTAGAAAATGATAACATAAGTAAATTTTATATACAAGGTTATCTTTTCTGCCTTTATGGCTGAAAAACTAAGGCTCAGAGGCCATCATATAGAGTATCTTGTGCGCAGGATT
>JAFGDD010000001.1 GCA_016932315.1 Candidatus Woesearchaeota archaeon | reverse complement strand
CTCGGCTCAGAAAACATCGTTTAAAACCCAAGTTATATGAAATTCCGTACCTGCGCTTCATGCACCGCAAGATTTATATTAATATCAAAATTACTTTCCTCTATGAAACTTGAAGATATGCCTGAATTAACTTCGCTGATTATTGTTCAGCGTAGTTTTGATATTCCCGGAAAGCTTCAGAACCTAGTAGGTTATTATCGAGGAATTTCTGAATCGGAGGGAAAAATAATGGTGGTTTTAGCTCCTGAAATGTCAACAATCGGAGGAGGAAGCGGTTGGCATGCCGATAAAACCTATAAAATTCCTATAGAAAAGATTACACAAATCGAAGTTCTGAAAACTGATTATATTAAGAAGTAGCGCAGGTACGGAACTCTTCGCAACTCTGCGGAGTTGCTCGCCTCGCACCCTGATTTTTCCATCCCTGAACTCACTTCCGTTCGTTCGGGGGAAAAATCGGGCTCGGTCATATAACACGGTTAGATGAAATCGTGTTGGGCGGGGGTGAAAGACTGGGGGAGGGCAACTATTAACTATCTTTGACTACTTGTTAGTGGTTAATAACCGAAAAGTTTATAAATAAGCTTCCACATAAGGCTGTTATTGATGGGGGATGAATAATAGTTTTCATCTTCTTATAATAAAAAAAATGCAAGAGGTTGATATTTATGGCATATGAATTAACCAAAGAAGCAACTGTTCCAAGGAAAGGCGCTATTTTCTATGTTGCAGCTCCTTTTGATGATGAGATGAAATTATTTGAAAAGGAAGGATTGAAATTGATTTCTGCAAAAGAATTGGCTCATGCTAGAATGAAGCTCGGCAAAGAGAATTCTGTTTCACAGAACGGAAGCTGGATTCGTGAAGGAGGTTTATACGTCCCTGAAAGACTGGCTGGAAAGGCGAGCATTGTTCTTTTAAGGGATTCTTTAGTGCTTGAAAATCCTGAATCAGCTGTAGCAGCTCATAGAAAAGGAAAAGAAGCAAGCATTGACGATGACAAAGCCATAAGTGTTCTTGAAGAGGCTAAGAAAGATAGCAAGAATTATCACATTTTAGAAAGCACACAAGCCATTCCTACTAACGGGTTTGGTGAAAATTCAACTGCTGATTTCTTATTTGGAAAACATGCCAAGGATTATGGCCTTTTCCTGAAAGATGCAAGGATAGGTGCAGTGCCATTATATTTTGATGGCAATGACCGTATAAACTCGCAAGGCCCTTATGTTAGTCAGTTGTGGCTTGGCAGGCTCGGCAGTGATTCCATTATCTTTGGCGACTGCAGGAGCCTCAAGGGCAGTAGCAGGGCTCGTGGGGTGCAGTTAGCCGCCGAAGGCGGACGCGCCGAAAAAACAGTTGCAGGTGCTTATTCTCCATCCAATAAAGAGGTTGAAAGAAACCTAAGGATTACGCAAGAAGTGATGAAAGGAACAAGGCCTGCAAAGGACTTGGAAAAAATAGTCGTCTTGCTGGAGAAATTTAGAAAGAATTAAATACTTCTTTTTTATTTATTATTTTTTGTCTCGACCGTGCTACAAGGAGCAATACGCTCCTGAAAACACAAAGCGTGTTTTGGAAGGCATGCAAGAGGCCACACGTCCTTTTGCCAAGGCTCGCAAAACCTGTGGGCCATGAAATTCAACCCTGACAAAAAGCCTTAGCTTAAATTGGATGGGCGGTGCATAGCAGCAGGTAGAAGGGCTACCCTGTGTTGTGGCTTGGCAGGCTCGACAATAATTCCAATATCAATGGCAACAACAGGAACCTCAACAACAATAACAGGGCTCGTGGAATGGCTTCTAGTCGAGACAAAATCATCAATAGAATCACTCCTTACGAAAGGCTATGCTCATACCAAAACTTGGAGCTTGCTTGGAGAAAAGCCAGAAAGCACAAAACTCTGAAGCCTTATGTTATTGAATTTGAAAAAAACTTGAAAAATAACCTTTCTTTGCTCAGGGTTGAGCTTTTGCTTCACTCCTATAGGCCAAAGCCATTGGAAACATTCATTATTCGAGATCCTAAAACCAGGGTTATAAGCAAGTCAGACTTTCGAGATAGAGTAGTCCATCACGCTATATGCAACATAATAGAGCCGGCTTTTGAAAAAGTTTTCATCAGTGATTCTTACGCTAACCGCAAAGGCAAAGGAACACACAAAGCAATAAAAAAATTTGATGATTACAAGAGAAAAGTCTCAAAAAACAACGCTTTGCCTTGTTATGTATTAAAGGCAGATATTAAGCACTATTTTGACTCGGTTAACCACAAAATCCTAATAGAAATAATCAATAAGAAGTTTCGCGACAAAAAATTAACCTGGCTAATAAAAATCATGCTTTCCAATCACAAAACCAAGCTCCCTGGCAGAGGCATGCCATTAGGCAACCTAACAAGCCAGTTCTTCGCAAATGTTTACCTTAATGAGCTAGACAAATATGTAAAACACGATTTAAGAGCTAAGTATTACATCAGGTATGTTGATGATTTTGTAATCATGCACTGCTCAGCAGAGCAATTAAATGAGCACAAGGAAAGGATTAACTGCTTCATTAAAAAAAGGCTTGGCTTGCAGCTGCACCCTGATAAGTCAAAAATACGCCCTTTGCACGCAGGGACAAATTTTCTCGGATTAAGAGTATTCCCTAATCACAAGCTCCTGAAAAAGAGCAACATAAGAAAATTCAGAAGCAAGCTCTCAAGAATACAAGCACAATATGCTGAAAAAGAGATAACATATGATAAAGTTTATGCCTTTCTCGAGGGATGGGTTACTTACGCAAAAAACGCAAACTCATACAATCTAAGGAGGAAAATCGCAAAAGAATTTGAGGCCAAATTTAAAGGCAATATCGCGGAAGTCGAAATCAATCGCTGGCAAAAGCTAAGAAAACTGCCATGATAGAACGAAACATTTAAATAGTAGTGGTTGTTTTATTAACCAGTTGGTTGAATAATTAACCAAGTGGTTAGAATGGATGAAATATTCAAAAACAGCGCGTACAGCATATTAGAGCTATTCATAGAACACCCATCAAAGGATTATTCTGTCAGAGGAATAGCAAGAGAGCTAAAAATAAACCATGCCACAGTCATAAACTACATTTCAAGCCTATTAAAGCTAGGGGTTATTAAGAAAAAAAACGAAACCCTCTACCCGACGTATTACGCAGACACAGAAAGCCAGAAATACAGGCAATACAAGCGCAACCACATAATATTCAAGATAACAGAATCAGGATTAATAGATAACATAAAAGAGAAAACGCTAGCCTCAGCAATAATACTTTTTGGCAGCTGCGCAAAAGGATCATACACAGAAAAGAGCGACATAGACCTATTCATTGAGTCAAAAGAGCAAAAAACTGACTTAAAAAAATATGAAAAACAGCTAAAAAGAAAAATAAACCTGCTATTTGAGCCCAACATAAACAACCTCTCAAGCGAATTAAGGAATAACATTATAAACGGAATCATATTAGCAGGATTTATTAAAATAAAGGAGTGATTCATAATGGCTGAAAAAATGAGCTGGAAAGAATGCGTAGACAAAAAAATCATTACCAAAACACCGCAAGACCTTGAACGCTCAAGCCAAATGCTTAAAATGGCAACTCTAAGGCTTGAATTCTGGAACAAAAAAATAGATGACAAATACATCGCGCTAAAAATAGAAGCCTACTACGACATCATAAAAGAGCTAATCTTCGCCCACATGTACAAAAACGGTTACAACTGCACAAACCACCTGTGCCTAATAGCTTACCTAAAGGAAAAATTCAAAGACTTCGAATACGAAACAGAAAAGATAGACGAACTAAGAAAAATAAGAAACGAAATCAACTACAGAGGATTCCAAATAAAGAAAGACTACCTGGAAAGAAACGAGCTAGAATTCAAAAACATAATACAAAAACTAAAAGAAAGCCTAAAATAAACTGACTGAGAAGTTGCCCTCCCCCTAACTAACAATTCTACGCTCCCTTCGGTCGAAATAATAACCCAACACGACTCTGCGCTCACTTCGTTCGCTTGGGACGTTGCACTTTCGGCTCTTCTAGCCTCACCTCATCTAACGGCGCTTAAAAGGCTCAAGCCTTGCAGGCTTTCGACCCAAATTGCTCGCCAACTCTGAAAACTATGGGTTGCCTCAGTTTTCGAGGGCTCAGAACTTCTTTTAAGCGCTAGGTTAGTTACAATTCTCAAGTCAGCTAGTTAGAAAAGGAGGCTTTGGTTTTAAAATACAAGAAAAATTATTTTTTAATTTCGATTCTTACTTCTCTAACTGGTTGATTGCTTCCAATACCGGCTTGTTCAAGTAAGTTCCAATCTTTAAAATAAGATAAAGCTTCATCAACCATTGCTTCAACATCTTTTGGTCCTTCTGCACCACCAGCAAAACTATGTTCATTAAATTTTGCTCCTCTTACGTCAATAATAGCTTGTCCGTGCTGTGATGGATCACCAAAATGACGGTGTCTATAAACCAAATCTGGGCCTGTAAATGACCTATAACCTACTTGTGCTAACAAAGTTAACCCAACACCGAAAGCAGCACATCCTAATTTTTTATACCATTCCATGGTATTGTTATGGAATAATAAGTAATATTTAAACTTTTCGGTTTTGTAATCACTGTTAAGTAAATAATCATATAAAACCAAAGCCCCTTAATCCTTTTTCTGGATAGCTCTACGAACCTTAATACGCTGACTTGAGAACTTCTCCGGTGTTCGCTACGCGAACATCCTCGACCTTGGCAGGAGTATTCGCCCCAGGAGTACTCGGCTTTCGCCTCGCCTCGGGACTCATCTCGCCAAAGGTAACTAACACGGTTAGTTTCAATTGCAGGGCTTTTGACGGGTTGAGCTTTTAGTAGATGTTATCGTGGTGATCATAATCTAGAAGTCTTACAATCATATTCTCTTCATCTACTTCATAGGTTAAAACGAAAGATTTATCGATATGAACTCTTCTTGAACCTTTCATGTCTCCTCTAAGTGGCTTAAAATGGTATGGGTTTTCTTGAATTTGTTCAATTTTCTTATTGATAATAGCTAATTGTTTCTTATCTTTCTTCGCTAATTTGCTAAATTTCTTATCTAGCTCATCAGAAATATTCAGAGAGTATGCCATTTTTATAATCCATACCTGTCAGCGAAGCTTTTTACTCTAATAAATTTTCCTTTTCTTATCCTTTCTAATTTTTCTAAGTACTCTTGTTTTGCTTCAGGTTCTTCTTCAAGCATAGATTCCATAAACATCTCTATTTGTTTGCTCATACTAACACCATGTCCTTTGCAAAAATTGGAAAATTTATTATATACATCTTCTTGCACATTAAATGTTTTTAAAGCCATATTCTCACCTTGTTATTTAATATTAAATAAGATTATTTAATACTATTTAAATCTTTCGTTTTTTAAGAGCTCAACCCTAAGCCCATCAACTCTTCGCACCTTTCAGGTGCTCGTTCCTTCATCTCTGTTCGCCCCAGGAGTGCTCGGCTTCCGTCTCGCCTCGGGACTCTCGAGGGCAGGGAAAACTAACACGGTTAGATGAAATTTGGGTTCGGGCTAAAAAACTACTTAAAAGTAATAACATATTTAAATAACAACGTCTTTCTCGATGAACATGGCTTCGTTAGATGACATAGTAAGTTATGGACTTTATGGTGTTAAGAGAGCTTTGTTCATGACGCCGATGATGTATTTGACTGAAATAATTTCTGGGCTTCACAGTTCGCAAAGCGGAAAATCAAGGCTAATCGCTCTTGGAGTGAATTTCGCAGTGGCCATGCCTTATCAGGAATGGTTTAAGCCGAAAATCTATAAGATGATGAATGTAACTGATGAATCTCTTGATTACAAAAAGAACATTGCCAACAAAGTTGCTTTCGCAGCTCATCAAATACCAATCTATACAGGAATCCTCTTAGTAGCAGGAGCTTCTGCAGAACAGATAGCAATAGCTCTTCCTACTGGAGTCGCAGTAGGTGTGGCAACTGCTGGCAAATTCCAGAAATTCATGGACAAAGCATCAGAATTCATAAAAAACAAGCTCTATCAAACAAAAGACTCGTTCAAATACATCAATGATCTTGGGAAGACTTACGCCAAGAATCTTCTCTACGCCTCGCTCATCGCAGCGACAGTAAAAGTAGGCGCAGTCAATGCGATTAAATATGTTTATGAAAACAATCTAATAACAAACAATAATTTTGTGCTCGCTTGCGATATCGCACAGCCAGAACCAATATTTTATTGGACCAAAAAATAGAAAATCGTTCTACACAACACATGATCCTAATGAACAAACTACTCAGACTAGCCCGAACCTAAACTCTTCGGATAACAGCGGTTATCCTCGCCCTTCCAACCCTAAACCTCGCAGCTCTCAGCTCCTTCCAGTCGCTGGAGGCTCGGTTCGGGGGAACGGTCACCTAACATGGTTAGTTTCAATTAAGAAAGAGACCCTATTCTCTCTTGTACAAAGTGATTTCAGTCTTAATCACAAAATCATCCAGGATCTCCTCTCCCATAATATGATCATTTTCCCTCATCCATGTTTTTGGTTTTGAAAAATGCTGGAATTGATGACCGGCCACGAATTGATACAAACCCCTGCTTTGTTTTATCGTAACATCTCCTTCAAAAGAGAAAGTATTCCGGAGATATTGAGGATCCTTCATACTTCGTATTTCGGATTGTATGCTCATGTAAGAGCTCAAAGGAAAATCATGGTGGAAGTAAGATTCAGGCAATTGGTTTAACTGGTTTATAAAATCATCAAGATTCTTCGAATCATAAACCATCATTAATTGCTTCCCCATGAATAAGGGTACTGGAATTTTCTTTATATACTTTACGGGTCTCTTTCTTAACTCTTCGCCAAGCTTCGCTTGGCTCGTCCTTCCAACCCTGTTCAGCTCCACTCTGCACTCCGCTTTCGCTTCGTTCGTCGGCGGATTTAACAGGGCTTAAAGGGTTCGCTCGTCGCACTTCGCTCTCCAAAATTTTTTGCTACGCAAAAAACTTCCCTTAAGCCCAATGTTAAGTGAAATTGATAAAGAAGACTTAATCCTCAAGAAACATAGATTCTTCATAAAGATCATTTATTGTTACACAACCATGCTTTAAATGAAATCTATGCGTATTATTTAATGGAATTTTACTTTGAATAATATCAATGGTTTTCATACCCAGACGATGATGATACATATATGTACGATGCCTTCCTTCTCCAGCGTAATACTTTCCTCCCTTTTCAAAGATATATTCAACTGGATCTATAGGAATGCCGTCTTTGTATTTGGTCCAGTATTCATCTACTCCTTCAGAAAATACTCTATCATCATCGTCCATAAATACTATTTTATCAATGGATACCCTCATGATTTATTCAAATCTTTAGATATATATAAAGTCTTCTTTATCAACTCTCGACACTTCGTGTCGAGCCACGCTGCGCTCTCCTCCCTTCGGTCGTCGGGGCATTTAACACGGTTAGGTTCAATAATGCTCGAGGCCAGCTTTTATGGCTCTCCAGAACTCTCCAGTTGGAATAATTCCTTTTTTTGCTAATTTTTTATTCTCATAGAATCTCTTAGCAACAATACTTAAATGATAGAAATCACGTTCTACGATGTCAATATCTTTGTACCTAGGATAAGAAGCAGTAATATTTCTCTCCATTCGTTGGATTGATGAAAGATTTAAAGGCCAATCAGTTCTTTTACCCATTCTAAAATTACGATAAGATTTTTCCAAATGGTGAATATTACTTACCAAATCCGCTACTTCCTTATCAGTCATAAAAAAAGGAATTGTTAATCTCGTATAAAAATGTTGCGCTGACCTCTGCGCCTTACTCTGCGGATTTCTCCGAGTGGCGAGTAGGTCGAAGTCCTTGTCCTTTCAGCCCTGAAGCTCACCATGCTCAAAACACTTCCGTGTTTTGTGCGGTTCGCTTCGAGGGAACGGTCACCCAACAGGGCTATATTCAATCGTCGTGCTAAAACTACTAAAATAGGGGTTGCCGCCTAAGAACTAAAAGAATCACTGTTGAGGTTTAATCTGTCTTTTTTCTACAAGACCGTACTCTGCGCGATGCGCATCTACATAATAATTATTAACATGTTTCTTTTTTTCTGTTTCTTCAGATGCATTGATTACTTCCTTGAAAAGCTTTCTATATATCCTTGTGAATTGATCTTCAGGATTATTAGCATATTGTCGTCTTTCTATCCAAGGAACATCAGTATTATCAAACAAAAGTCTGTTTATATTTCCTGTTGTAGGACAAACAAACTGTAACTCACCATCAACCACATCTCCGCCATTACCATGACCATCAGCATAAGTAGTCCAACGAGTTTGAACAGCAGTAAGAGTGTTTATCGCATAGGGAATATTACAACAAGCACAAGGAATTGTTCTTTGTTCATTTCGCATATCAATTGCTTTTAGAATCTCAAGTTCTCTTTGTTTAACCTTCTTTAGTTCAATCTCTAAAGTCTCCATAAAAAAGCAGTAGGCGCGCGAGATTTATAAATTTATCTCTACTCAAGAATAGTCTACTTTATCTAAACGAACGGCGGCAACCCCACTAAATAACTACTAAACTATAGGCACGACGACTTTCTCGCCTTCGGCTCGAACCCTGCCAGGATAGTTCGGCTCAGGAGTGAACTCGCTTTCGCTCGTTCCTCGAGTTTCACGAGAAGCCGAGAAACTAACACGGTTAGTTTCAATAGCTACGGGGCAAATTGCGTACTTCGTCTAAGAATTTATTGAATAAGATGAAAAAATCCTTGTATTTTAAGAAGTTTTTCTTGAAGAACATCTTTTCTTCATTCTCTAATTTTATGCTTTCTCCTGGGGAAAAAATCTTCGAATATTTTACATCTACTTGACAATCTGCTTTTCCATCCCAAACATTATGTTTTGGTAGTTGTGAATCGTTAGAACAATCTAAAATATGCCATTCACCATCAACTTTGATTTCTAAAAATAAATGTTGGTCTTTTTGAAAAGGACATTTTTTAATTATTTCAGCCGGTAGCTTTTGTTCCGGCCAGTTAAATTCACAAACTCTAAATCTTACTTCATAACCTTCTTTTCTTAATAAAGAATGCAGTTTTCGATTTTTTCCCCAGCATCTGTAATCATCATCTCCAATGAATTCTGGCATCCGTAATGGAATATCTCTAATCCTATTAAAAATGATGATTGCATCCATAAATAACATTAATCACGCACTATTTAATAATTTTGCCCCTCCACGACTTTCTCAGCACTGCTGTGCTTCGAACTTTTCCAGTCTCTCAACCTCACACCTCTGAACTGCGGTTCGAGGCTCGGATTTTGGAGGAGAAAAAACTTCGGTTAAGCCCCGATGTTATATTCAATTAAAGTTAACTCTAACAGATTGTCGCCTCAAGTAGATATATTTTTATATAGATTAATTTTTCTATTAAATTATGATAAAATTTGTGGACATTGAAACTCCTTATTCGGGAAAAAGTGAAGAAGAAATTAGAAAAAATCTTCTTTATGCAAGAGCGTGCGTTAGAGATAGTTTATTGCGTGGAGAGATACCTTTTGCTTCCCATTTATTTTACACTCAGCCCGGAATTTTAGATGATAACATTCCTCGAGAAAGGGATATGGGAATTAATGCTGGAAAAGAATTAATTGAAGCTCTTCCAGACATATCAACCATTGTTTATCAAGATTTAGGAATCTCTCGAGGGATGCAGTATGGCATTGATCGGGCTGAGCAGAATGGAAGAAATATAGAATACAGAGTTCTTGGAGCTGGTTGGGAAGCAAAAGAGCTTGAAGTTGCAAAAAAACATTCACATGCTCTTCTTTGGGGTTTCAATGGTCTATAGTAATCTACGACAATCTAAAAAAATTTAATTACTAGTTCACTTTAAATCTAAAATTTTGCATTCGGGAACATTGCATTAAAATCTCTTCCTAATGGGAGAGTTGAACAGGAATTCCGATGTTAATTGCAATTGGTTTTCCTTGAAATTTTCTTTAAGAATTCTTTCAACTCATTATTATTCATTATGTGCACTATCTCCGCAGGGTAATTCTCTACAATTGTTTTGTGCTTGTGCCTTGTTGACTCGTTTCTGTCGTGATGTTTGTGAGTTGGCTTCTTGTAGTAGTCTAGTGCGTAGTGCAGGAAGTCTATTGTTGAGCTTATTTTTTCTTTTCTTTTTATCTGCCTTTTCAATAATCTCCAGGTTATTATATGGGCTGGATAGTCAAGCCAAACTATTAAATCCGCTTTGTCTAGCGAGCATGTTACGCAGCTTGAATACACTCCTTCGATTATCCATTTCTTTTTATGGGTTGCTTTCTTTACCAGCTTCTCTATTTCTTCTCTGCTTCTTTTCTTTGTGAACTTTTTCTGCCAGTAAAAATCGTCTAGGTCATAGTTTTTTATCTTCAGAATTCTAGAAAGCTTTTTTGCAAGGCTTGTCTTCCCGCTCGCAGAGTTGCCTATGATATAGATGCGGTTGTGCATGGTGAGGTTAAGAACGTCATGGTTATATAAATCTGTCTCTAAATTTAATAACCACTAAATAGTAGTTATGAATTCGAAAGATTTAAAAACATAAGCAACAAACCACAAAGCATGATACTCAAATTCAGCACAGACCTGTCCAAGCTGGACGTCTATGCAAATGGTTCAGAGCTAGCCACCATCATGGGCTTTGACAAGGATGATAAAGGGCAAAGAGTATATGCGTGGCCAAAGGAAAAGAGCGTGTTTGTGCATTCATTTGAAAACCCGGTTCTAGTCACAGACAACCACAAGATAAGCCAGTTAGAGTCAACACTAAGAGACACAATATTTGCTCTTTACAATTCTCCAACGCCAAAGATAAACCAGTATGATGGCGTAAGCCTGGAGTTCGACGCAAGGAAATATAAAGGAGTTTGGGGCCCATCCATAGACACATTCCTTTTCTGCAAAGCGCTGAGTAGAATGGATTTATCAACGGTAAAATCCGCTGTAGAGATTGGATGCGGCTCGGGCTTCATATCAAAATACATTCTGGAAAGGACAGCTCCTAAACTTGAAAAAATCCTGCTCATAGACTGGGATAAAAATGCAGGTGATTGCATAAAAGACAACATAACTGATAATAGAGCAAGCTTTTTTGAAGGCGACGCAACAAAAATATTAACTCTGGCTAATAAATTAGGAAATAAGTATGACCTAATAGTTTCTAACCCTCCATATATTAGGAGGCCAAAGAGCATTGATGACAACCCTTATGAAGGGATAGGATTATTAGCTTTCCTCATAGAGCAGGCTCCAAAACTTCTGAGCGACAACGGAATGCTCGTGACCAACATCTCAAGCCTGTCTGGCGAACTCCCAATGGAAATTATTTCCAGGAGAGTCTTGCATGACAGAATAGTTGATTCTATGGACGTGCCTCTCAAAGTCTACAATGTAATAAACAATAAGGAATGGATGGATTATCTGCTCCAGCACGGCTTGAAGAGTGAATCAAAAAAGGGCTATGATTACTGGCAGAAGATAATGATTCACAAGATACAGCCGAGCAGGGCTGTTAAGGCTTAATCAAAACCTGGTTCTACAATTCTCTGGCCAATACAGAAAATATATACTTCCTAACCGAAAGATTTAAATAGTTAATAGTGTATTCTATACACGAAGTAAAGCCTTTCCAGGCAAATTTTGAGCTTAATAAGTGTTAGAAAAACACTAATGGAGGCGTGCGATGAACCAAGAAAAGCCAAATAAAACCATTCTAACAGACCCGTACCAGACAATTATGCCAAAAAACTACCAAGCATACGTGGACAAGTATTTTCTAAGAACAAAAGAGGTCCTGGAAAAAGAAGAACTAGACCAAATAGTCAAGCTGAAAGTATTCGCAAGGAAAGGGAACACTTTTGCAGGCGGAGAAGAAGCATCATATTTTTTGCAGCAGACTCTAAAAAAAGAAGACCCTGACTCTCACCTATGGGTGCTTCCAGAAGGAGCAAAGTACTCTCCTAAAGAGCCGTTAATGATAATCGAAGGTAAGGCAGCGCAGATTGTTGAGAAAGAAACAATATATCTAGGAATATTGTCAGGAGCGTTAAGCAAGAAGCATGGAATAAAACCCCCCACATACGAAGATGTTTATGAGCGAGCCAAAGAGCTTGTAAGCATCATGAAAGACATACCAATCACCTATTTCGGCGCAAGACACTACCACTGGAGCCTTGACGAGATGATAAGCCGCGCAGCACTTGACGCTGGCTTCAAATCAGCCTCGTCAGACAACGGTGCAGCAACCCATGGCATGAAAGGAGTAGGCACCATGCCACACTTCCTAATTGTCTGCATGGCATCAAAATACGGAATGGAGAATGCAACAGCAGAAGCAACCAAGGCATTTGACAAGCATATCAGCCAAGAAGTGCCCAGGGTTGTTTTAATCGACACATTCAACAGGGAAATAAGCGACAGCATAGCCTCGGCAGAAGCACTTCAAGGAAGGCTGAATTCAGTAAGAATAGACACTTGCGGGGAAAACATAGGTGAAGGAGGCACAGCTTACACAGGCAATAACGGCAAAGACCCTGATTACAAAACAGGAACAGGAGTAACAATTGAATTGGCACAGAATCTAAGAGAAGCACTCGACAAAGCAGGCCATGATTACGTGAACATATTTCTTTCCAGCGGCTTTGGGGAACCACGAAAGGCAGAAGCATTTGTAAGGGCCAATGATGAATGGAAGCAAAAGCACAAGAATAAATTATTCAGCGGAGTCGGCATCGGGGAAATAACCCCTGCCATATTCACCACTGCAGACATATTTGAAGTTGATGGAATGAAGCTGTCAAAAGTCGGGCGGGAAGTTGAAGAAGTTGATTATTCAAAGCTAAAAAATATATTTTAAGGAGGTTAAAAAAATGAATATATTCTACGACGTAGACACGCAGCACGACTTCATGGACAAAGACGGAGCACTCTATGTGCCAGGAGCAGAGGATATAAAGCCGAACCTGAAGAAGCTTACTGATTATGCAAGTGCAAGTTCGCACCCGATACGCATAATCGGTTCTATGGATGTGCATCATGGGACTTCAGAATACAAAAGCATGGAAGGAGAGCTGAATAGGTATGGCGGACCATTTCCAGATCACTGCATGATTGGCACTAGAGGCCAAGAGAAAATAGATGAAACCACACCTTATAGTTCATCATATTACAAAAAAAGAGAGAAAATGCGAGAGGATATCCCTCGAGAAAGATTCACCCATTACTCTTTAGATGACAAAGCAAGCCTTGATGAAATAAAGGAAACTGATAGAGCGAAAAGTCCTCATTCCAATGAATATTATAACGATCAAGGATACAATGTTTTCTTCCAGAAACAATCATTTGACATCTTTACAAATCCTGATTTTGAAACATTCCTAAAGGAAGCGTCTGTGAAGGAGGCAGTCGTCTACGGCGTTGCAACTGATTACTGCGTGAAAGCAGCAGTATTAGGAATGCAAAAGCGAGGAATTCAATGCTATGTTGTTACCGATGCAATTGCAGCTGTGACTCCGGAAACCGGCAAGAGCGCATTGGAAGAGATGGTAAATGCTGGGGCAAAATTAACCACTACAAATGAAGTATTAGCAGGCAAAGTGTTTGAAGAATATAACAAATGAATATAACAAATAAAAGAAAAAATAAAGGGTGAAAAAAATGTTGGGAATAAGTTATTTCAAGGCAGAGCCTACTGAGTACGCCAGGATTAGCGTTAATGGAAAAACAAAGAAAGAAGGAAAAGGCATTTCAAAGATTATTTGGCAGCCTTACAGGACGAGCATTGAGCTTGTTCCTCTATCAGCTATTGAGAAGCCTTTTGCATTTAATGAGCTCAGCGAGGACAACCAGCCCATGAGCCTTCAGGGAGGGTTGATTTACACTGTTAATGACGCCCAAAAGGTTCTTGAAAAGTTTAATTTCTCTGTTGATGCCAGAACTAAGAGCTACCTTACAGAGGACCCTGTTAAGCTTCCTGACCAGATAACAAGATTAGCTCACACCAAGGCAAGGAATGTTGTCCAGAACACCAAACTCGAGAGGCTGTTAAGAATGGGCGATGCTCTTGCTCATGAGCTTACAGGCTACATGAAATCTGGCAGTGAGCTAGAAGATATTGGTGTAAATGTTGAAATGGTTTACATCTCTTACATAAAGCCAACTAGTGAAATCGCAAAAGCTATTGAGGCTCCATTCAGGGAATCGCTTTTGAAAGAGGCAGACAAGGCTATTTATGACAGGCGAGCAAATGCTGTTGAGCAGGAAAGGGCTATTAAGAACAATGAGCTCCAGACCGAGATAATGCTTGAGCAGAGAAGAAAAGATCTGCTTGAGGAAAAGGAGAAGAACGTGCTGAAAGAGGCAGAGTTCAAGGCAAAGGCAGAGCAGATGAGCATTCAGGTCTACAGCTCAATGCCGCCAGAATTGCTTGTTGGATTGGGATTGCTGAAAATAGGAGAAAAAGCTCAGCAGATAGGCAACCTAACAATCACTCCTGAGCTGATTGGCAGCATAATGCAGAGCGTGAAACAAAGGAGTTGAAAGCATGCTTGACAAAGTTGTTGTTGTGAAAAAACCAACCGGGCTTGAGGAGTTGCTGAAAAGGCATACCACAACTTCTCAGGTCAAGTTTTATCTGGAAACAAGAGGGGAATCATACGATTATTACAAGAGTGCGCATGATGATTACAAGAAAGGGCTGAAAAAAACAATTGCATCCATTCCAAAGGAATTATGCGTTCAGGTTATTGACAAGGAAAATCTCTCAACATTCCAGTTCGCAGAAAGAGATATAGTAGTAAGTGTTGGTGATCCTGGGCTTTTTGTCAACATTGCAAAATATGTTGGCAAGCAGCCAGTAATATCTGTGAATCCTGACGAGCAAAGGTTTGAGAACATTCTCTCCACATGCACACCAAATGATTTTCCAAGAATACTTAAGAAAGCGCTTGATGGTGATGCCCAAACAGAAAAGCTCACAATGGCAGAGGCAAGGCTTGAAGACGGCCAGGTGCTCTATGCCCTCAATGACTTATTCATCGGTAGGAGTGACCACGCGTCGGCAAGGTACATGATAAAGCACAATGGAAATGAGGAGCGCCAGTCAAGCAGCGGCGTAATAGTATCAACTGGAACTGGCTCGACAGGATGGCTAACCTCAATTGTTAAGGGTGCAGCAATCATTGCAAGAGGAGGCTATGCCTCAGTTTCATTCAGAAGAGACGCAGATTACTTAATATTTGCAGTTCGAGAGCCTTTTCCCTCAAAAATAACAGGCACAACTATTGTTTATGACAAGGTAACAAGAGAAAACCCGCTAATCATAACGTCAAACATGCCAGAGAAAGGAATCATATTCAGTGATGGAATGCAGGAAGATTATATTGAATTCACAGCAGGCAAGACAGTAAATATCGTGCCTTCAGAAAAGAAAGTGTATTTAGTGAGGCAGGCGCAAAGCTTATAACTACTAATGAAGTGCTACAAAAAGTGTTACAAAATAAAATGGGATGGCTGGTGAAACTTCATGAAAAGTAATCAATACAACAACCTGGAGCGCAGGATTAAGCTTGCAAGGATGAATCCTGAGCTTGTTGCAAGGGAGATTGGGGATTTCATTATATCTGAAGTGCTGAACTGCGGTTATAGCGGCGTGGTTATTGGGTTGTCAGGAGGAGTGGATTCTTCGACCACAGCAGCCCTTGCAAAGAAAGCTTTTGACGGGTACAACAAGTACCATCCTGAGAAACCATTGGAGGTCAAGGCTTACATGCTGCCCTCAAATGTTAATGACCCTTCTGACAAGAGCGATGCAGTAAGAGTGGCAGAAATGCTTAAAATAAAGTACGAGACAATTGACATTCAGCCAGTTGTTGATGCTTATGCAAAGACTAATCCTGAGGCAATCGCAAATAATTATGATAAAGGCAACTTAATGTCAAGGATCAGAGCTAACATACTCTCAACCAAGGCATCCAGTGAGAAAAAGCTGGTGATAGGAACTGGCAACAAGGACGAGGATTTCGGGGTAGGCTATTACACCTTGTTTGGCGACGGAGCAGTTCACCTAAGCCCAATAGGAGGATTGCCTAAGAGATTAGTCAGGGAGATGGCAAAATACCTTGGCTTGCCAAAAGAATTAGTCCACAGAACACCAGCTGCAGGGCTTGAACCTGGCCAGACTGATTTCAAAGATTTAGGATATGATTATGATGTAGTAGAATTAGTAATGCAAGGAATTGCCCAAGGATCCACCTATAACGAGCTTATAATGCACAGGCAAATTAGAGACATGGTTGAGCCGCAGATAGCAATGCAAAAAAATCCAAAGCATCCAACTGTACGGGCAGTTGTTTATGACATTTTGCGCAGAAACAGGATAGCGCAGGTAAAAGCAAGGATAATCCATCCGCCAACGCCAGATATAACATTAAATTATGATTAAATAAGATTAATTAAATGAATGACAAGAGGATGAATAAAATGACTAACAAAAAAGGGCTCATAATCGGAAAGTTTGATGTTGTGCACAAGGGGCACGAGGACATGCTAAGAAAAGTGTCTGAGCATGAAGGAATTGATAAGGTCATCACAGCCATAACCACTAACAAGAAAAACATATTCTCCTGGGAAGAGAGAAAAATTATGTTAGAACACGTCACTAAGAAATTAAGCAAGCCTTTTTTGTTCTATAATGTGCCTGACATCAACAACCCTCCAGTGTATGCAGAGCATGTCAGGAGAATCATACAAGTGCCAAGCCTTGACCAGATCATATTATTCACAGGCAACCCTCAGACTGCGCATTGCTTCAAAGGCAAGTGCGAGATACAATTTATCAAAACAAGGTATCCTTTCAGCTCAACAAGAATCCTTGAGATGATAGGAACCAATGATGACAATTGGGCAAGCCAAGTTCCGGAAATAACAAAGAGCATCATTAGCACAAATAATGGTGTTAAAAGAATAAAAGATTACTTCACAAAATGCGAAGATTTCAAGAGGAAGCCGTACCTTACAACAGATATCATCATGGAATACCAGAAAGGGATCGTGCTTATTGAGAGAAAAAACCCTCCTTATGGCTGGGCATTGCCAGGAGGATTCCAGGAATTAGGCATAACAACAAAACAGAATGCTATAAAAGAGGCAAAAGAAGAAACAGGCCTTAATTTTGAGATTGAAGGAATACTGGGATTATATGACGACCCGGAAAGGGATGTCAGGGCGCACGCCATCACCATAGTATATTATGGAAAAGGAAGCGGAAAATTAAAAGCAGATGATGACGCAAAGAACGCAGGCGTTTTCAAATACGATCAAACACCGTGGGGCCAGCTGGCCTTTGACCACGCCAAGATAATCAAAGACTATTATGATATGAAGAATGAGATAAATAATGAGATGAAGAAAAAGGCATGAAAATATGAGGAGCAAAATGCAAAACCATAACCAGCCCATTAACTTGTCAGAAATATTAGTTGGATTGAAGAGGAGCAAGGTGGAATGGGACATGCGCAAGTACAGGATAGATGATCTGAACAAACTTATAGAGCAGTACAAGCAGGAAGGCATTCCTTTGCATGATAACAACAAGATAAGCATTGACATCATAATCCAAAGCCACGAGAGGCAAAAAGAATTCAGAGAAGAGCTGATTAAAAGCGGAGTTAAAAAAGATAACATAATCTGGGCAGAAGACATAACCAGCCAGCTGGCAAGAAAGAGAAAAGCTGTCATGTCAGCAGGAGGAGACTGGGCAGTCGACATAGTTTCTCACAAGCTAGATAATTCAACCTTATTCATTCCTGCAAACTCGGATTACAAGGCAAGCGTAGGAGCCAACACTTATTACAACTTAACAAACATTCGCGAAGCCTTAAGAAAAATTAAGAGCGGCGAATATTATATTGAAGAATGGATAAGGCTGGAAGTGCAAAGAAACAGGATAAAAGTCCAGAGCGCAACATCCGCTGTTTTCATAGGTGAGAGGATAAGGGATGATATGAGCAAGCAGTTGGTTGAGTTCAAGGGTATTATTGAAAAAACAACTTGCTCAGGCATGATCATTGCAACACCGCCAGGCTCGACAGGATGGTATGATTCAGTGTATTACGACCGCCACAAGAAGAGCGGAGCAGTTCCAAAGACAGAGCAATATGCCAAGTTCATACTCACTGAGCCCTACCCACCAGGTCATGATTATAAACTAAAAGAAGGAGAATTAAGAAAGGGAGAAGAAATGATTTTTACATCACTCAACGATAATGTCGGGCAAATCAGCATAGATTCAATAAGGCATTACAGGTTCAACAGAGGCACTGTTGCAAGGGTAAGAATAGCTGATGCTAACTTAAAGGTTATCAGGATTTAAAATAAGAGGAATTCAAAGTTTTTTGTTAGTCATTCGTATGAAAAATTCATGGTTAGATAGAGGAATATCAGGTGAATATAAGGAAAAGAAATCCCGAGTATATACGTAACGTGTTTTAAGGTTTATATATGGACAAGACATATATACGTCCCGGAGGGGCAGTCTATAATGAGACGCATGAAAAAAGGGGAATTGCATTTGCACACCACTTATTCTGATGGTCATATAACAGCAGAGGATATAAATAACTGTGGTTTAGATTTCATAGCCATCACAGACCATGATACTGTTGAAGGCTTCTTGTCTGTCAAAGAGCAGCTAACCAATGGATTAGAGCTAATCCCCGGCATTGAGTTCTCCACCAAGCACAGAGGAAAAGGAATTCATGTGCTTGCTTATTTCTTTAATTATAACAATCCTGAATTTCTTGAAGAGCTTGAATATTATCGTCAGAAAAGGGTGAATAGGGCGAATAAGAACTTTGGGATTCTTCACGAGCTCGGCTATGCTGTTGATTATTCAAAGATAAACAAGAATGGAACCATAGGCAAGCCTAATATTGCCGACAGCATATTTGCACTGCCAGAGAATGATGAGTTGCTTGTCAAGAACAGGATTAATAGCGTGGATGATTTTATAGATTTATACCTCGAAAAGGGAAAGCCTGCTTATGTTCCTGTTGAAAAAATCCCTCTTGAAAAAATAAGGCATTACTGCAATGGTCCGCTTGTGCTGGCTCACCCGGCCGTTGATCTGGACAGAGGGTCTGATGATTGGATTATCAGGGACTTAAGGGATAAATATGACTTGAGAGGCTTAGAAGTATTCACGAGAAGGCATAATCCTGAGGAAACAGCTTATTATTATGGATTAGCTAGGCAGCTGGGCTTGATTCCCTCGCGTGGCTCTGATGCGCATCACAGGGAAAGGATAGGGCTTTATGCTGCTGATTACAGCCTGGTGAACGAGCTGAGAAAAATAAAAGTGTAGAAGAGATGAAATGAGGATGGATTTGAGTCAAAATAATTGTAGAAAACCCTACAACAATGGTTTATATGAAAGCTGGCATTCCATATTGAAAAGCATGCAAAACAATGCCCAAAAAAGAATCAATATATACGAAACGTTTTCATACGTCTTTATGTACATAAAGTATATATATGATGCGCTCCCACTTATGATTGAGATGAGCAAAACCGAGGCCGATGCTGAAACAGAAACCAAAAACAGAACTAGTTCTGGCGCAAACAAAACAAATTCAGGTATTGACTATGAAACCTATCTCAGGGATAAAGAATACGGAGAAATGTGCAAGAGAAGCTACAATAGGGTCGCACGAGAAGAAAACCTTGAACACTTGCTTGCAAAAGCATAATACGCTCGCCAGAATTATCCACCAACACAAAAAAATCACACAAAAATACTAAACTCACATTCACAATAAAAAAACCGACCACTTAGGATTAACTTGAAACAATATAAGCTGATAATTCTAAGTGGACTCTAAAAAATAAGGGTCGAGAAACATCAGACTTAGCGAGAGCTCTAAAAAAATAGCAAAAAACAACAAAGCCGAGCGGGCTTAAAGCGCGGAGAAGGGAAAAATGGGAAGCTACGACACAGGTGAGGTCATCTCAAGACCCAGCCGATCAACCAGAGACACAAGTGAAAGCCCAAGCAGCAGAAGCTCAAGTGACAGCAGAAGCAGAAGCACCCCTGCATCCTCAGGCTACCATGCGCCAGCGCCAAATGACAGCGCAAGAGTAGAGAGAGATGCATCAGTAGACTATGAAAGGGCAACTCTGGTTGCAGTCGGAGGAGGGCTGACACCAGCCAGAATTGTCAAGAAAATTGACAGGGCATACCTCCAAAAGCCAATGATAGAAACAGTAGAGTACTTGATAAGCGACGAAGTAGCAACAACCAAGGAAGAGAAAAACATTGTCGACGCCATTAAAGAGAGAATGCGCAGGACAGACTACAGGGCCATCATCAACGACTTCTACAACTTCCACAACGAAAGGCTCAAGACAGATACCTTGGAAAACTACCTGATAACCAAGGAAAGAGAAGCTGAAGGTGGAACCTACAAGTACAACTACGCAGACATAGCAATCGTCACCCACGAGGAAGGCGGACTGGAGAAGAAATGCAAAGAATAAGCCAGAACAATTCAAAATATTTTTTGTTTTTTTATTTTTTCATTTTTATCTTTTTAAATTTTTTAGTTTTAATCCACGAGCTGACTAAAAACCCGCTGAGGAAAGCAAGATGGCAATTCAAATGAACATACCCCCTCCGTACATATTCCAGATAGACACTCCGTTAATAATCTTTAACGGCCGCCTTATCCAGCCAAACAAGATGACAGAAGCAAGCAATAATTTCCTTGAACTGACAGGCAACAAGTATTCACTTGAAGAAATATGCAGCCCAAAAGAGCTTGAAAGAATGTATTTCAGGCATTACTCCGGTGAGTTTGAGGATTATGAAGCAAGGTATGTCCAGGAAAAGCTTGCCACAGAATTCAAATCAAGGGACCTGCTTAAGAAAGAAGTAGAGCAAAACAAGGTATTATCCCTCATAGTTAACAACGTCCTCCCGGAAATCACAGCCCAAAGGCTTGAGGAGGGAATCGACGAAATTCTTCAAGAACACAATGAGGAACAAAGACGCAACCACAGCCAAAGAAGCGATAGGCGCCGCTACCACGATGAGGAAACACAAGATCAGCCAGCCACTAATTCTAGAACCATGCAGAGGATTACAAGGGAATTGCTAGACCATGTTAGAAGAACAAAGGAGCAGATGCTCAAGCAGCTCGACGAGGAATACAAGGCTTACGAGCGCATAAAATCGCGTGCAAGGCCGAGCCCAAGAGCACAACAGAGAAATGCTGTTGAGGAAAGAATAGTTGACCTTCTCATGGGAAGAAACAGGGCTCCTGTAGAAACTAATCGCCAGCGCAGCTTTGAAAAGCTTGACGATAACTCAATACTCAACAACAGTCTGCTCTCAGAAAACATCATGCTCATAGGAGAAAAGGTTTATGACATCATAAGTGTGCATGAATTCATTTCATACTTCAGGGAATACATGAGCCCTGAACTCTACAACAATCTTCAAAGGTTCAGGCCAGACACCCCGCCCGACCAAATCAACAGGTACATCAGGGAGAATATACTCCAAATAGAGAAAAAATGCAGGTCAAGGATAAGGAATAAGCTGCGAGAAGCCAAGCTCATGATTAATGGAAGCTACTATCTGCCCTACTATCGAAGGGATAGCCCTGAATTCAGGGAAGAGATTGTAAGCAAGTACAAGAAGCTTATTGAGAAGAAAATAAAATCAGACGCTGTAGAGCATTATGAGTTCCAGAACCAGGAATTGCAAAGGATTGCAGAAGAAAAGAGCGAGCTGGAAAAAATAGCAAAGCTAAGGGATTATGAAAGAAAAGGAGCAGGCTTCACTGTGAAAGAGGGTTCTTATTATGTTTATGTGACCACACCACCTTACGCCCTGAAAAGCCCGCACACCAGAGGAACTGAAAAATACGTTGCTTTTGCCCCAGCAAAGATAGGCGTCAGAATAAGGCAGACCTACGGCAGTTTTGAAATAAGCAACCCAATGATTATGCACAAATACAAACATCCATTTTTAGGATACACTGAGGGCTATAAAGAGATTTGCGTTGGCGGAGGAGGAAGCCAGGTTATTGAAAGAGTCAGGTCATTACCGCCAGACCAAGTCATCTTAAGGCTTCTTGACCAGGGAAAAAAGACCCTGATGATGGGCTACAGAACAGGAACCAACCCTTATCATCAACTCATCATGGAAAATGGCTATGAGTTTATCTCAAAACAAGAAGTGCAGAGGAGGAGATTAGTATGCTTGAACGATTTCGAATAGAAAAAAGACAAGCAGAAAAAAGCCAAAGAGTGAAAATAATGGAACTAATGAAAAGATTCGCATCGGGGTGAAAACAAGATGGAAGTAGACCTCAAAATACTCCAAGAACTAAAATCAGACCCAAATAAGAAAACATTCTCAGAAGACACTCTTAGAATCACCAGAGGAACTTTTGAGATGATAAAGACTTACGCCAAGCTCTGCTCAAGAATAGCAGGCTCTGGAATGGAATGCTACGGCTACCTGCTCATGCCCAAGGACAGCCTTGACGGAGTAATAACCAACCTTTATTTTGCAGACGAGCAAATAGTAAACTCAGCCCACGTCAGGGTTACTGATGAGGCAGTGTATAATGCTTCCAAGATGATGGAGCCGCAGGGCTACCAGATAGTTGGGTGGTGGCACAGCCACGGAGACATGGAACCCTTCCACTCAGGTTGGGACAAGGACAACTTTGTTGTTGTCACCCAATCAGTCTCACCAAGAACCATGTACAGAAACAAGGAAATTGTTTACATAGCAGATGAAACAGCAGGCGAGGTTAAGTTAGACACCATTACAATCAGGGGTATAGATGCAAAAAAATTCAAAGAGAGCAATCCTAAAATATTGAAAAAAGAAGAAGGCAAACCATATGCATTTAGCATGGTTGTAAATAACATGGGAAACTACTATATTGAGAGGCGGAGCAAGACATATAATGAAAGAACCAATTCATACGAGCTTGACGAGCCCATCAGGCCAAAACTGGAAGTGGTTGACACAGATGAAGATCTGGAATTTCTAATCTCTCATGTTGAAAAAGACATTCATAGGAAACTGATATTTCCAAATGAGGATTATGCCTCATTCAGCCAAGGATGCCCTGAGTGGGAGGAAAATCCTGCCAAGTTCAGGCACTCGCTTGGAAAACAATCAGCATATAGCTGGCGCAAAGATAATGTTAATAATGAGTCAGATAAATCTTGGGATGAAAAGATAAATAAAGTGCTTGATGATGGTAATGATAATGTTGATGCTAACGGAAGGCAATTCTCATCCCAGTACACTGGAGTCATAAATAACTTTAGCCAGGCAGCAATTGAGTACCTGCGAAGCCAAGAAGGCTCATTAGGAGTAAGCACCATTGTCAAGTTCTTACTTGCAAAACCATCACAATATAGGTATGATATACTCAGGGACAGCGCAGACAGGCGCCTGAATAATGCAGCTGTAAAAAAAGTTATAGAGAAAGTCAAGGACAAGGAAGAAGAAATAGGTCAGAACATTCTCAATGCATTGACAGATACTGATTGCAAAATTTATTTTGATAAGGACCGAAAGCTCGAAATCAATGAGTTAAGAAACCTTTTATGCACCCAGTTCATGATAGACTTCAGCCATACATTCAAGGAGCTTAGCGAGAATAAGATTGACAGGGCCGGGTTTGTCAGTAATGCTGAGAAAGTTATAACTGAATACAGGAAAAAAACCCTGAAACTGGCAGAATCATTCTCAGAAGCAGTGCTTGCCACCAAAGCATTATCCTATTACGCCATGGAAAGCATGACAGATTACAAGCAGCAGAAAAACCACAAGTACAAAGGCTTAATGACAAGAATCTTGAGCAATATCTCAGCAACCAACAAGATATCATTCCTTGACTCGTCATTACTAGAGCTTAAGTTTGGCTCAAAGGGAAAATCAAGCCATGAGTTCTTTCTTTATCCAGAGAGATTTAACATAGTTAACCAGCTTACAATTGACTTGTACTCTTACAAGCTTGAAGCAGAAAGGCTTGAGAAACAGAGGAGGAGTGAAAGCAAGAATGACAATGAAAGTAGTCATGATGAAAAGCAGAAGAATGAAAAAAAGGAAATAAAGGGGATGAGCCAAAACAAGAAGAGGATGCTGGATTTGCTTACTAAATTTGTTGATTCATATACTAGTGAGGAAGTTGGAGAGGAAAAGGTTGACAAGCTAATTGAGGAAAGCCTCTTCCCCTGCCTTTTGATCAGTGCCCCTAATTACAAAAAATTCCAGGATGTAAAAAAAGCATTGCGTGATTACACAGAAGAAGACAAGAAAAAGCATTCTGAGCGCGATTCATTGTGGAGCTTCATCACCAAGCCATTCAGAAAGCCCTGGACAAACAAGAAAGAAGGCAGCGGTATTGTAAGGCAGGATGATGATATCTATGATGATGAAGGATACAGGATAATATATCAACACCCTGGCGGAGTAAGGCATCTCATAGATGACCCTCCTTATGTGCATGATTTTAGATCAAAAGCAAGTGCAAAGAAGAATGATGAAAGGGAAAAAGAACGCATTGATGAAATTGATTTAGAGGAAAGGCTAAGCGAAAGAAAAGAGGGAAAAGACAAGAGAGAGAAAGCAGGGAAAGAAGGAAATGAAGATTCAGGCAAGGAAAATAAGTCAGACCGTGAGAAGAAATCAAGAGAGGCAGAAAGCAAAAACAATGGAGAGCAAAAAATCAAGGAGCATTCGCGCGGCAATGGTAAAGACAAGTCAACTGGCTCTAATCCTTGGGATGATATTGCAAGAGCAGAGGAGGATGAAGCAAAGAAGAAGAAACCTATCAACCCACGAAACACGCAATACCATGCCTACTACCAGAAAGGTCAAGTTAATGTACGAGACCATCAGCAAAACCTCGAAAATGGGAAGAAGGGAAAGAAGTGGTACAGAATATTTTATGTGAAGGATGAATGATTGGATGAAAAAAAGAATTGAGAATGGATTGAAAAGAAAACAGGTGAAAAAGAAATACTATGAGCATACCTCCGGACAGATTAACAGAGGAGTTGAAAATGAGAGCGCAAGGCAGAACTAACCAAAGAATGCAGCAAAGAGCCATGGAGAGAATCCAAGAAAGCAGGCAGGGAGAGAGGGCTGAGCAAACCTTAGACCAGGTTTTGGAAAGCGTAATAGAAAACAGGTATAACAGGCAGGAATTAATAGAAGGATGGAACCAGGACAAGTTGAAGAACGCAAAGGTGGTAGTGGCTGGCTCAGGAGTGCTAGCTGATTATGTTGCCATCAGCCTTGCAGCCCTTGGCTTTGGTGAGATAGAAATTTATGGCTCAGATAACACTGACAGGATTGAGTCGGCAGAGAAAATGGAGAATAATGATTATTCTTACGGATTCATATTCCCAGAGACAAACGAAGAGGTTTCAAAAGCAGGGATAATAGCTGATTTTGCAAACAAAATAAACCCCACAGTAGATGCTTATGGCCTTAATCTTAACTTATCAAGAGATAAGAATCTTAGTGTCATGAAAAAGCCAGACATAATAATAGACGCAACAAATGATTCTGCATCCAAGAAAGAGCTTATTGATTATTCTGCAAGAAACAAGTGCTTGTTCATCAGCGTGTCTTCTGCTGAGAATATTGGAAAGATGGGAGTTTTCAACCCTAACAACCCAAACAATAAGAAAAAAGGTGAGGAAGTAGAGAAGCTGCTGCGCAACATAGTTTTTTATGACATGAACAGCAAGGAACAAAACCCAATTACAGGCATGGCTGTGAGCGCGCTTGCAGTTGATGAAGCAAGGAAGTACATCATGCCCATAAGAAACGAGAAAGTCATTGATGACCTGGTGGTTCACAGCTTTTACTCTGAAAAAAGGTTTGATAATAAGAGAGAGATTGAGATAAAGAAGAATGAGGAAGCAGGAAATGATGTATTAAAGAATGATGTATTAAAGCATAAAAATGTCTTAATGATAGGTGCAGGAGCACTAGGCAACTTCATGGGCTTGGGCTTGGCAATGGCTGGAATTGAAAAGCTCATAATCTTTGACAAAGACAAGGTTGAATCCACCAACCTCAACAGGCAGCCTTTCTTTTACAACAGCGTTGGAAGGTCTAAGACGCCCGCCCTTATAACAGAGCTCAAAAAAGTCAACCCAAAAGTTGATTACAAGGGAATAGAGGAGTTCATTGACCTTAATTATGATGATTTCTTTGAGAAGAACAAGATAGACCTGATAGTTGATTGCGTTGACAACGACAAAACAAGGGCATTGCTTAACTATTACTCAATAAAATATGAGATACCGCTCATAAGCTCTGGGACTAGCCATAACAGCGGCCACGTGAATGTTAGCGTGCCAGGCATAACAGCCTGTCTTAATTGCCAGAGGGAGATTGACAAGTACGCATTGGAGGCAAAGCAAAGGACTCAAGAGTCACACAGCTGCATATATGCTCCGCAAGCCAGCGTCATAACCTCAAACATGGCAATTGCAGGCATTGCCCTTGGAGAAGCCATCAGGGTGCTTAACCCTGAAAAATATGGTGAGCCAGTCAGTTATGAGCTAAAATACATGAGCGAGGACGAATACAGGGTAGGAGCCTTGCCTGTTGCAAAGAGGAAGTGCGAGTGCTACAAGGACAAGAAAGCCATAAAAAAATGGCCTGAAAAAATGAAGCATCTTTATGAAAAACCTGTGAGGTGAAAAAATGAGCAGGAGTAAGAAAAATGATAACAAAACAAAAATAAATGATTCTGTTAGCATATTGGAAAGAAAAAAATCAAATAGCCTGAGAGAATATGGAATAACAGATGATATTACCCTGCAGGGCATCTTAAGGGAGACTGAAAGCATCAGGTCAAAGTATATCAAGGCTCTTGACAATTTTGAAATCTCTCTTGAGCCTCTTGAGGATAAGTATAAGGCCCAGCTGAAAAAGCTTGAATCATTTGCAAAAAGCGATCCAGGGCTTGCAAGAGAGATTGGCAAGCTTGAGATACTAGTGACAGAAAAAGAGAAGATACTGCATGATTATTTTAAGAGCAGCGATAGGCAAACACCTCAGCATATCAAGAAATATTTTCCTGTGATGAGCTCATTCGGCAAAGAAGCGCTTTTTGACTTGTATCAATGCTTTTCAAATTCCCAGAGCCTTGCTCCGGTGATGATGAAAATCCATGAGCCTGCTCAAAAAAAAGATAAGAATAGCAGCATAAACTCATTAGTGTTTCATTCTGAGAATAAAAATTATTCATTTGCTGCGAACAAAAGAAGGCTGATTATCCCTAAGTTGTTCACAAAAGAGTTAAACAAGAAAATCACAGATGAGCTCGCGCTATCTGAGTTCGGATTATTCTTGCTGGTGCCTGCAGATGTTGATGTAAGAAATGCCCAGAAAATAACCAGGTATAAGCAGAGTCTCTTGGTGCGGGAGTGCCGCAGGGCATCAGGTTATTATAGCAGCTACTGGAAAACCCTGAAAAAGGATGATATTACCGATGCCATTCTCTATCGTTGCGGAAAGGACACTCGCATTGAGACTCCTCAAAATAGGAACAGAAGCCTCGGAGTCAAGATTAACTACAAATCAAAAGAAGTGCCTGAGCTGTTAAGGCCATTTGTAAAGAGCAACTACACTGAAAAATACCTTGAGCAGTACATTAAGAACATGGGTAAATTCAATGATGATATCAGCTTCATCTTTTCCCTGACAGGAAAGGACAGGCTTTATTTCAAATTCGGAGACAAGAACGTAATGATTAGCAAATAAAATGAGAAGATATCATGGTAAAAGCAGAGAACAACAAAGGTCAAAAAGAAGTTAGAAAGGTGAAAAGAAAAATGAGCGACCCAACGAGATTACAGGAACAAGACCTAGCCAGTCTCATCTCTGACATCAAGCAGTCATACAGGAAATCGAACCTTGAGGATATTGACGGTAAAATATTCCTTGAAACCCAACCTGAGAAGCGCATAGGCTATTTCCTGAAAAACATCCCTAACACCTCAAACAAGGAGTTCTCCATGAATTTTGACCCTGTCGAGAGCATATTCCTGCAGAAACTGGTGGCTGAGAGCACCATCAACCAAAGAATCATCCTGAGGCAGGAAGACTTTTTCAAAGGCATAGTGTTCATTGACTACCTGACAAAGGTGCTGATTGATGATAATGGATTTAGCGACGAGCTTTATGGCTTGGCGCAAGAGATCGAGAAGGTTGACCCACTCCTTGACCCTGACATGGGCATACTTGTAAGGTATGCAGGAATTTATTTTGCCTCTAACGTGAAAAAGAGGTATTTCCTTAAGCCAGATGAGATAAGAGTGAATAGTGAGAGAAAGTATCGCCTTGGCAACACTAGTGCACGCGACGAATTCACCAATCTAAAGAATCTTGACCCTTTCTATGATTCACTGGGGAAAAAGGTTTACAGCTTATTCCAGACTGATGAAGTAAAGTCGCAAATAAATAATTTTGAAGGACTGAATGACTTGAAAGCGCTCTTGTTCATCGACAGCATACTGCCTTTCCTTGAAACCTCAAAGTACAAAGAGGATGTTGTTGAAAGGATTGGCGTAGGAGATTATTATAATGCCTCTTTCAAGGCACTCCAGTACATAAGCAAGGAGGCAATTGCCAATCCTCTTGAGGATTACATTGAATCATTACGCAAGTTAGTTGCAAGGCCTGCACAAACTAGTAGGTAGGATAAATAAAGAATAGGACCAACTCAAAAAAAATCAAAAACAAACAAGACTCAGAAACCATGCTTGCTCAAAAAATCCGAGGTGGGTAAAGATGGAGGCGCCCAACATGAGAGCAATAAGGGAACAAGAAAAAACAGAGAACAAAGAGAACGAAAAAAGTGAAAGAAGCAGTCTAGACAAGCCCGTAGAAAAAGAATTGGTTAATGAGCTTGACAATCTCATAAGAAGCAAGCAGGTATGCGACATGCTCATTCTATCATCTTATCTTGCTAACAGCAAAGGCTCTGTTGCAAACATGGAGAAAGGATTCGACAGGATTAAGGATTATGCAGCTGATCATCTTGGAAAGCAGGGCCTGAAGGAAGTCTGCAGGGTTCTTGGCATGGCTAATGTCCTAATGCTCAGGTTTGAGAGGGCAAAGGATTATTTTGTTGCAGCAGAAGATAATGAAAAACTTAAAGAGTTGTTAGAGCTCGGACTGACTTATGGAAGGCACGGATTAGTTAATGATTTGATAAAGCAAGGGCAAAGCCTGAGCAGAACTGATTATTCCAAATTCATTGTTGAAAGAGCAATACCCAACATGAGGGTTGAGCGGGAGACCAATACTTTCTATCTTGATGAGCAAAAGCTTGAGCAGATGCTTGATAATTATGAAGCTGCTGTTGGCAGCAATGAGAAAGTTATAGTTGACAGAAAGAGGGTTGTTAAGAGAATTGTTGATAAGCTTGAGAAGGCAGGCAACGAAAACATTCCAAGAAGAGTTTTTCTTGCAGATTATTCAGGAGACCCTTGGCTGATAAGCAGTGCGAGGGAAGATTTCAAGAAAAAGCTCAAGCCAGTCAGGAGAAGGATTGATGATGTTGTTAATGAATATTGCAAGGAAAGCAGCATCAGGCTTGTCAAGAAGATTCAGAGCGGCGACAGCGATGACTTCTTCCCTATCAGCAGCCACCTTTACCTCGCAGAGGAAGAAAGCAGAGGCACAGGCATAAGAGAGAGGATTGTAATAAAAGAAAACCTCAAGCTTTATGTTGACTTCTCAAGGCTTGACGGCTATAACATGGAAAAAGAGATTTATGAGAAGATAAGCAAAAAGCCTCACGATAACATCATATCCTATCTTGGAAGCGCAAAAAAAGATGGCGTTGAGCTGCTCAAGTTCAAGTTCTTTGAAGGAGAAAACCTTTCAAAGTACACAAAAAAGGGTGCGCGCTTATCCCTAAAAGAGGGAGTGAGGATTATAAGGGTACTGGCTGATGTAATGAATTACTTGCATGACAACAACATCCTGTACGGAGACATCAAAGACACTAATGTTCTTTACAGCCCCAGAACAAAGGAGGTCAAACTGCTCGACTTTGGAATGTCCAGGTTACTGGAAGAAAAGGTTAGCGGCGATACTTATGTCACATCATTATTATCCACTCCAAAGTACGTTGCGCCAGAAACAGGCACCAGGTTCAGGGTTTACAAGAAGACTGATGTGTTCCAGCTAGGAGTGCTGCTTTATGAGCTCGTGGTTGGCAAGCATCCATTTGCAAAGCCAGGCTATGAGCTGGCTGAAGGCGAAGGTGATGGATTGCGCGAGAGCGAGATAATGAAGTACTCTCTGTGCAACCTGTGCAAGGAATATGATTCTAAAGCTGCTGTGCTCAAGGATAATAATGAACTCAAAGAATTGCTTGACAAAGCACTGGAAAAGAACATTGACAAAAGGATTAGCATGAAAGATTTTTATGCTCAGATAAGAGTAGTCGAAGAAAAAATTAGTGGGAAAATTAACAGAGGCAAAAACGGAGTTGATTAGAATGAGAATTAATGAGTCAAGAAATAAGCCAAGGAGAGGATTAATTGTTGGCAGGTATCAGATGTTCCACAAAGGGCACCTGAACATTATCAAGTTTATGGAATCTGAGCCAGATGTTGATGAGATAATCATTGGCATTGGGAGCTCGCAGTATGACAGGAATCATAAGCATTTAGAGATGCCCTGGATAACCAACCCATTTACTTTTGATGAGAGAAAGGAGCTTGTTCATGAGGCAATCAAGGACGAGATAAAAAAGCCTTACCAGATCATGCCAATACTTGACCAGCACGATCATGAGCGCTGGGTGAATTATGTGATTAGCATCATGCCTAACTTTGATTACTTCTACACCAATACAAAACGAGAGAAAGAGCTTTTTGAAAAGCACGGCTATGAAGTAAGAGGCATACCCATAAGAGACCCATTCCACGCCCAAACCATAAGGGAGAAGATTGCCATGGGCGAGAATGTTGAGGATTATGTGCCTCCTGGAGTTATCAAGTTCCTTCACACCATGAAAGGAGCAAAGATAATAGAGGAGCTTTACAGGGAGCACGGCGAGGAAATGATTATAGTGCATAATTTTTATCCTGACTGGGAGTGGAGGACTTTTGATTATCTTGAGCCTGAAGACAAGAACAGAATACTTGGATTGCCCAGAGTTGATAAGAAAAATGAATCTGACTCTTACTTTGTCTCAGCAGAGCATCCTGGAGTCAATATAAAACTGAGAGGAGACATATTCAAAGTAAAAAAGAAGCTTCAGCAAGAAGGCGGATATGAGAAGACAGCACCTTATATTTTTAAGGCACCTGTGAAAAAGCAATCTCTTGAAGCTCTTTTCAAGGACATAGTCTTTACCCTGCCAAGAAATATTCCTGAATACTTGGATGCATGCCAGCTAAGAAGAATGCTTAGTGAGAACAAGGAGCTCGGGTTAACAAATGTGAATATTGAGAAGGAAAGAATCATTGGATTGTATAATGCCTGCGCAATTGATTTCCAGAAAATACAGCCACAAGGAAGCAGGGAAACATACTTTACTGTCAGCATAGAATCAAGGGACAAGTTCAGGATTGAGAAGGCTGTCAAGGAATTGGGTCTTGAGAAGTACAGACCACTGGATTACACTGGATTCATATTGGAGAAGATACTAAGAAAAATTTGATAAAATTTCAGACAGAGGCGAAGCACAAAATGAAAATCAGGCCAAAGCCAAAAATCATCTGCACACTCGGAACAACCACAGATGACTATGAAGATCTGAGAGAAATGGTAAGGCAAGGCATGAACTGCGCCAGGATTAACACAGCCTATGCAACGCTTGATGAGTACAAAGAGAGGATTGAGCTTTTGAAAAGCATTGCTGACATTCCAGTGATGATGGACATCAAAGGGCCTCAGGTAAGGGTAAAAGCAGACTATAACCTGCGCATCAATAAGGGAGATAACATTATGCTCAGCTTTAACAAAGGAATTGTTCATTTCACCAAGGACTTTATTGACGACATAGAACTCGGTGACAGGATAACCTTTGAGAACGGCACCATTGATACCAGGGTGATTGCCAAGGACAAGCCTGCAAAAAAAGTTACTTTAAAGGTTATTAAGCCCGGTGATGGCAACTTTCATAAGGATATGGGAGCCAATGTACCTGGCAAATACCTTAATGTTGAAAGGTTCTCAAAGAAGGATGTTGCAGTAGTTGACTTCACTATAAAGAACAACCTAGATTACATAGCGCTCTCATTCACAAGGGATGCTGAAGACATAAAGAAGCTGCATGAGCTGATAAGCGAAAGAATAAACGAAAGGATAAATGAAAGAATAAATGAAGGAAAAAAATATAGAGCGCAAGGAAAGCACATCATCAAGAAAGATTATGAACAAAAAAATTTTCATGCATCTTATGATTCAAACTCATCAAAAGAGATAGGCATAATAGGAAAGATAGAAGACCAGCAAGGCATTGACAATCTTGAAAGCATATTAGCTTATGCAAAAAAAGAGAACATAAAGTTTGGGGTGATGATTGCCAGGGGCGACATGTTCGTAGAGCTACCTTACTACAAGCTAGCAGGTTATCAGAAGAGAATAATAAGGCTCTGCAAAAAATACAATGTACCTGTGATAACTGCAACTGGCTTACTAGACTCAATGACTGAAAGGGATAAGCCTACGCGCTCAGAAGTGTGCGATGTAGCGAACGCAGTGCTCGATGGTAGCGACGCATTAATGCTGTCAGCAGAGACCAGCAACAGCAAGAACCCCATTAAAGCAGTCAAAGTTCTTTCACAGATAATGCGCGAATACATGCCTGAACAATCAGATTATGATACAAACGCTACTGATTATAAAACAGATTAAACAAACAGATTAAGCAATTAATCAAGTGATAAAGGATAAAGCAACGGAGGAAAAAATGGTAAAAAAAATAGAATACATTGAATGTGAATGCGGGCAAGGAAAGTTAGAAAAAATAGCCAGCACTAAACCATTGGGAGGAAAGCTTGATGAAAGGCAAAAGAAGAATTATGAGGACTATGAGGCGAATCTAAATCCTGTTATGCCTTTTCAATTAAGCATATTCTACGCTTGCGACAAGTGCAATAAAATCTACCAGGAAGACAGAATTGTTTATTTTGGCAGAAGAGAGATACCTCAGCCTCGGGTTGAGAGAGTGAATCTTGGTGGAGTTATAGAAGAGCGTACATATAACCTTCCTGCAGAATACAAAGGAAGGCTTTCAAGAGAGCATCTTGAGAAGTCTATTCGCTACGTAGAAGGTTTTTTACGGTCAGAAAAAGAAGAAAATGTTTTGCGTTTTTAAAAACCAATTTGTATGAAACAGGCTTGCATCAATTCAGGAAGGTCTGAAAAACAAGGGGCGCCTCCAAGTGTCCTGGCGCAAGCCTGTTTCCTTTGAGTGAATTAAAAATTATTAATTATAAATTACTATAAGATTAATTATAAATTAATTATAAAAATAAAATTTAATATTTCGCAATAACATTTATAAATAATGTAATCATCACACTAACTAATGGAAAAGAAAAATAATTTAAGCACTCCTTTACAGCCGTATGAGTCTCAGATCATGAATTCTGTCGACATAATCATTGACATCAACAACAAAGATATAATGTTGGTCAAGAGGAAAAAGGACCCTTATGCAGGGCTCTGGGCTTTGCCTGGAGGAAAGCAGGAAGCTTTTGAGAGCCTACAGAACGCAGTCATCAGTGTTATCAGGCAGAGATTGAATCTTGATGCTTACTGCGACTTCTCTGTTTTCCCCAACAAAATAATATTCAACGACCTCGGCAAAGAGGCAGAGCTTCACCAGATACGCACCTATGACTCAGGCACAGACCCTCGCGGCGGCAACACCACTGTCTTCGCAGTCCAATTGCTTATTGACAAGGCAAAATTCCTCAAAGCTGTCAAGCCTGGCTTGAATGTTGACGAAATCAGGATCGTGAACAAATCTGAGCTTCCAAGAATGGCTTTTGACCACGCCAGGTTTGTTGAAGATTATTACAAATATCTTAAGCCTTACAGGGATAATCCTAAAACATTTGATGCTGAAAAATTTGAGAAGCCAGGAGTGAGCGTCGACATTATTATATTCACTGTCAGAAATAATGAGCTTAAGGTTCTGCTCATTAAGAGGAAGTCCTGGCCTTTTAAGGGTATGTGGGCTATTCCAGGAGGATTTGTCGGTATAAAAGAGCCTCTTGAGGAGGCTGCCAAGCGAGAGCTCGAGGAGGAGACTGGCGTGAAGAATGTTTATCTTGAGCAGCTTTACACATTTGGAGAGCCTGATAGGGATCCAAGAACTAGGGTGATAACAGTTGCTTATTATGCCTTAATATCATCAGACCATCTTAAGCTACAGGCCACAACTGACGCTGCTGAAGCCAATTGGTTCTCAATCGACAAACTACCCAAACTGGCATTTGACCACAACAAGATATTGGCTTCTGCTCTTGAAAGGATAAGGAACAAGGTTGAGTACAGCAATATAGCATTCCAGCTGCTGCCCGAAAAGTTCACACTAACAGAGCTCCAGAAAGTGTATGAGGTTATACTTGGAAAAAAGCTTGACAAGAGGAATTTCAGGAAGAGAGTAAAGGAAGCAATTACTATTGTTCCGCTAAAGGAGACTAAGATGGAAGGGGTTCACAGGCCTGCCCAGTTATTCTCATTCAAGGAAAAGGGCGGGACTATACTTAAGCCGGCGAAGAAGATTTGAAGAATATTGAAGAATATTCATATATGACGGCGTGTTTAAATTCTTCGAAAAAGTCGCCTTGCGCACCCCGGAGGGGGCTTCCCCCGCTCAAGCAACCGTCGTGCAAGTCATCTGCTTTTGCTCATGACGTTGCACTTGCTTAGGGTTGCGGCGACTTTTTGAACATAGCCTAATATATAAATAATATTTAAAGAGAACCTAATCATCTCTAGTTCAAATACCTTATAATCTTAGAAATATCATCTGATTGTGAAATTATTCCTTTTAGCTTGCCTGTTATCTCAGAGGCTTCAAGGCTCTTGTTCTTCTCAAAATAATCCTCGCACTTCTTGATAATGGCTGGCTTGTTAACATTAAGAGTGTCAGCAAGGCTCATGTCGTTCTTGTAGAATGCTTTCATGACTTGCTCATAATTCCCTTTTATTTCCTCGAAAAGCTTGACCAGTTCTTTCTTATCAGCCTTTACTTTCTTGTCGTGCATGTATTTGATTACCCTGGTAATCCTCTTAACCTCGTCTGCAACCTTCTCAATGATGAATACAAGGTGCCAGTACTTAAGCACCTGGAGGTTGGTAAGCTCCAGCTTAGAGCAGAGATTAACATCCTGGGTGCATGCTTTGAGAATCTTGAAAACCAGGAATGAAAGCCTGTTAACATCAGCGTCCCTGTCGGTAAGCACCTTGGCCATGTCATAATCAACAGGATAAACAGGTATGCAGCTTATGGCTTCTGTCATCATAGAGCGGGTTATATTGTCAATCCTTCTTATCAGGTCAGTTACTGAAACATCAGAGAAATCCAGGAAGCTTCTCGCGATTATCTTGTCCTGGGACTCCTCAATTGCCTCTAATGATACCAAGTCATGGACATCCTTTTTTAGTGATGGAGCCAAAAGCCTGACATTTGAGCCCTTAATGTAAATTCGATAATAATCATTAATATAAGCACTCCTTATTTCTCTTCTAAGAATCTTCTCTGACTTGCCCTCTGTATTAATAACAATCTCCTTCTTCTCGCGCTGCTCCTTCTTTGGCTCCGCAGAGACGCTCAGCTTGTTATTATCCTCATCAATGTATAAGAAATCGCCTTTCTTAAGCTTGTTCTTCTCAATCCATTCCTTAGGCAGCGCCACAGTGAAAGATGACAAGCCTGACTTGACTAACCTTCGAATCTGCATGATACAAGGAAAACCCGTTCTGTTTTTAAATCTTACCAATAATATATACTAATCTTATTTAGTTCATAAAAATATATTTGAGAAATTTTCAGCAACCAAACAACAATTTTATAAACTAACATTTTATTCTTTATCATAGAATAAATGCCGTGATGGCAAAACAGAAACAAGTTTCTGAGTGCCACCACAAGCAGAACGCAAACAAAAAATATATGCCGTGATGGCACAACTCGGTACTGCGCAAGCCTGGAAACATTTCAAGAATTCAAGTTCCAGCGAGCTTGTCCCGTTAAGGGATTCCCGGTTCAAATGTTAAACTGCGTTTAACACCAAGAAAATGCAGTTTTTCTGAATGTCCGGGTCACGGCGTAGCGAAGCAAAGCAGTGAGAGGACTCAGAAATTATGAAATAATTTCTGTTGTCTAAACTTGTTTAGGCTAAGAAATTATGAAATAATTTCTGTTGTCTAAACTTGTTTAGGCT
>JAFGDD010000003.1 GCA_016932315.1 Candidatus Woesearchaeota archaeon | reverse complement strand
GCACCCCGTGGGGCTGGGACCAGTATCTCAGTGTCCCTCTCCGGGCTACCACTCTCATGGCCCGTACGGATCTTCGGCTTGGTGGTCTTGCAAAGTATTAAGCTAATGCTCGCGCATGCTTTGATACTACATTACACCGCCAACAACCTAATCCGCCGCAGGCCCATCCTATGGCACGAGTTTAAGGAAGAGACCCTTCCAGGTCTTGTTCCCTATCAGGTGTTACCCTCACTTTCGCGAAGCTATCCCTGACCATAGGGCAGGTTACCTACGTGTTACTGAGCCTTACGCATCCATTGCTGGAGTACTTGCATGGCTTAGTCGAATCCCAATAGCAGCAATCTCCCGCAGGATAAACGGGAATTATTGGTAAGTTGCTAAAGCTAGAAACTTGATTGCTGATTATTTGTCTAATTGTTTGTCTTTCGACGGGTTCGTTATATTCTACCACTATACTTGAATGTCTAGTTCAAGCATGATGTTATGTTCTGTTTAATGCAGTTACAAAACGACATCCCGAGCTTTATCATCGAGATGATGGTTGCATAGCATTGGCGCTGATCAATCGTAGAGAATCAGTGTTTAGATCCTCGCCTTGAAATGTGTTTGTTTGAAGAGTTATAAGTTATTTATAAGCTTTTCGGTTGATTGCTGTAAGCCTATAATCATCCAACAAAATGATGTTAATGAAAAGATTCATTTTTGAATATTAAAATTTAAGAGTTATAAAAAGAAAAAAAATTTGATGTTGACCGACGCCCAACTCAACAGTTGAATTTAGCCGTTGCCTGATCACAGCATCTTGTTGCGTCTGTACTTAGTCTGCCTTTTGAAGCCTTGCTCTTTCTGGTTAAGATACCAACAGGCATCATTCACAACAGAGTGCGCAAATTTTGCTTCAGGAGACTTATCAGCATACTTCCTTCTCGCATCAGAGTATTTGTCATTGCAGTATATGAAAAGCTCGTGCATGTTCGCGCTAGCGCTTGCCTTAATGTTAGAAAGTATTTGTTCTCTGGTCTTCAAACTACCTGGTAGTTTCTTTTTGGCTTCGGCATAGAATATTAAACAATCCTCGCAGTTCCTTCTCAACAGCACTCCTTTGTAATCAGTTCCTATTCCTGCATACTTGGACTCGAGCTCTTCCTTTGAGGGGATTATTTTATCATAATCAGCCTGGACAGCGCTCCATCCTTTCTCCACCATTTCAGTTAATGTTTGTACTGCTTTTTGTCCAAATTCTTCTGTGGCAGCTGCTCCTTTTTTCAGGAATCCCTCAAGTTTCTGCATGTCCACAACTCCTTCCTTGCTAATTTCAGTCTTTAATTTGTCGTATAATGTGCATCCTTTTTCTCCTAATGAACTTAATCCTTCCTTGATAGCACTCAGTCCTGCTTGAACTCTTTGGCCGTAATAAATTCTTTTGCCCTCTTCAACAGTCCTTTCAACTATGTCGGCTGCTTTTCCTATTCTACCCTCTCTTGTCTCAATCTTCTGCCCTATTTCTGTGGCTTTCTTGTAAACTGCTTCCTTGCCTTTTTCTATATAACCTTTAGCCTTACCTTTCAGTTCATCCAATTTTTCATTTATAGACATCTTACATCCCTCTCCTAATTAATGTTATTACAATAAAAAATGCTCTCTTAGCGACGGGAAAGATAAATCTGCTTATAAATATTCTGATAAATAACATCTAAAAAGTGGTAAAGAAATAAGGTTGATTAATATCTCTAACATACAATAACTCAAAGATCAAAATAATAGAAAAAGCACAAGCTTACTGGTTAGCCTTTCTTCTCCTCTTCTCCTTCTTCATTCTCTTACGCTGCCACTTCCAGCGCATCTGCTTTTTCTTCTTCCAGCGACGTGAACTTCTTTTCATGATTAATCACTGAGTTTTAGCTTGTTTTATAAAGATTCCCTTTTTTTTGAACAAAAATATGATGCCCCGAACGGGATTTGAACCCGTGTCCTCGGATGTTTTTGGAATGTGGAACATCCGCACATCGTTTTGATCTTCGACAAATCCTCGAAAATCCGAGATGATTGTTCCCGCAAGGGAACCAAAGAAACCTTTGGTTTCTCTTGGGCCGGACTACACCATCGGGGCGCTTCGCGCACACGCTGAGCGTTCAAATTTCATTTGAACACATCAAAAGCATTTTTGCTTTTGAGCACCAAAAATAATATTTTTGATGCACCACCGGGGCGGTGCCTGAAAAAATTTAAGTGGGCCCACAGGGACTTTCACAAGATTTTTACATTATCAGTAACGCGGAGGACTTAACGAAGTTAATGTCCTCCTTGCTTGCTTTTTACCAGATTTTTCGTGCAAAAATCTGTTTTGAACCCCAGACCCCCGGCTATCCTAATTTGTGTTCGAAACACAGTCTTATAAGACCGGTGCTCCAGCCAGGCTAAGCTATGGGCCCAACATATTTTTAGCTTATCGTCATTTGTGGTTATAGTCACTTTAAAAACTTTTTTGTTAAGTGTTGTTTCAAAGGATTGGGAAGAAGAGAATTATCTTATCATCGATTATCAGAATTTATTATCTGAGGTCGTTTAGCACGTTGCTTAATACTCCTATTATCAGGGAATATGATGGCTTGAATCCTTGGTCCATGTGTTGCTCTGCAAGGGTTTCGTGTGTGTTGAGTGGATTATCGCTCGCCCAGTGCCCTACATTCATCATAATATTATGCCTGAGCTTATTGGTTATCTTTGCTTTTACTATGGCGTCGACGTATGGTGCTGCTTCCATTTCCAGCCCTAAGATGTTGAATTTGTTCCTGTAGTATTTGAGCACGAGCTCGTTCTGGATGGCTGTTCCTGGCACTGTGAGCATGGGCCCTCCGTCGTGCACATTCTCCAAGGGCATTAGTTCTTTAAAATGATTTTTTCTTAAGTTGTTCACATTATTAGGGAAGAATGACGCTGTTCCTCCTTCTATTTGCGGGATGATGTAGCTGGGCAGCATAATATCATAGCGCTTGCCTACATTAAGAATTATGCCTGCTTTTCCTGTTATTGATATGCTCTCTATTCTTTTCTCAAACGTATCACAGAGTTCATCCATAACATATTTACCTTGCTTTCCAAAAGCATAGTCAATATTGAGTATGATAGGCGCCTGGCTTGGGCTGAATTTTTGGGTTATCTTGAGTCTCGGGTCGATCTTGCTTAAATCTAGTTTTGCTGTGTCTATTATCTGAACATCTATTCCTGTGTTGTGCTCATCTTTTAGGAATTTGATACCTAAACTCTTTTCATAATCTGTTTTTTTCTTCATTATCTCAGGTTGTCGCTTGCATATTTTCTGGGCTAGGAAGTAAAGCGCATTTAGGTTGGTTGGCTCAATCTTTTTTAGCTCACCATCAGCGCTTGCTATTTCCATAAGATCGTTCTTGTATTCATTTGCAAACCCTGTTAAGCAGTTGACTACACTGTGAGTGTCACTTGAGATTATTATTATGGGCCTGCCATCATATCCTTCAATCTCTTTTTCTATTCTTTTGCACCAGTTCCTTGACTTCTCAGGGTCGTCTGTTCTTGAGAATTCACTGTCAAAGCGCACAAGTATTTTTTCAGCAGGGTGTTTGATAAGATTTGTAATAATGTTAAACAAGGTATGGTTGAGGTTCTTATCAACAGAATATAACTTTTCATAATCGATGTTAAAGCAGTCTGCAAGTTTGACCATGGTTCTGTTCTTCTCAGGAGTGTCTATTTCACCTGCATGAGCTGCAATCTCAGATATGAGACGTGTGCCTGACAACCTGTTTCTTATCTTCAGCCCTTCAAAGCCGTGGATAACTATGAGTTCTGGTATGATGTCCAGTATGTCAGAATCATTGTCTCTTGCTATCATTTGTATATATCTATCATCTACAAAATACATTGTTCTTCTTCTTAGCTCTGGACGTAATGCATTAATAGATTTGATGCCTGGCAATCTGCTTAAGTCCTCTGCCCTGTTCTTGATGTATATTTCCTGAATCCTTGTTATTTCCTCGGGCATTCGCTGAAGGGCATAGCTCAATGCGTTGATATCAATGGTTGATGGGTCTGAGCAGTACTGGTGCATTATTGGCTGCATTTTCATATAAGGCTCGTAAAGATCGTCAAGGAAGACAGAGCCTTTAATAACTGCTGCTCTTGTTAGCGTGCAGAAATTAGTGAGCGCTTGCCTGTACATATGCACTAGTGCGTGCTCTTTTGAATCAGCATAGATTGATTTTTTTGATACTGCTTTTTCAAGCCCGCTTTTTCCACTGCTAGCATTAGTCATTTTTATTTGCAGGTTAGCTCCTGCATTTATAAACTTTACGATTTTGTAACTACTTATAAGTACTTACATAATAAAGGTTTATTTGTGTGATTAAAAAAATCAACTACCTCGCCCTAAAGGGCGAGGTATGTCTTTATGAAGTTGCTTTAACATCGAGCGATGGTAGTTGTGCTCAAAACTTTTGTTTTGGCAGTCAAAAGCAAAGCTTT
>JAFGDD010000028.1 GCA_016932315.1 Candidatus Woesearchaeota archaeon | reverse complement strand
GGACGCAGACCAAAAAATAACTCATGAATACACCTGCTGCGAAGGACCAGAAAGAACATACTCCACAGTCAAAGCCACAGTAACAGGCGACGTAGAAAACGTTTACGACTACAAATTCACAGTGCTAGTGGGAGGGCAAAGAAGAACCCTGCACATACTGTACTGGAATAATTAATCCCGGAGAAAGCAAGCATGATCAAACAACTGCTAATCAGCATAATAACCTCCTGGCTTGTTGTCAAAATAATAAAAACAATTATTATCTGGGCAAAGGAGAAGAAAATCAGCTTCAAAACTCTCTTCTATGACGGAGGAATGCCTTCATCCCATACTGTGCTTGTCGCGTCAGCAGCAACAGCAATTTATCTTGAGACGGGATTTTCTCCTCTCTTCATTCTCAGCGTTATTATTACGTTAATCGTGATGAATGATGCAATGAAAGTAAGATGGGTTACAGAGGAGCAGTCCAGAGCCATTAACAAGCTAACAGAAGGAAAGCAAGGCTTTAGGAAGATGGATGAGCACGTAGGCCACAAGCCAATGGAAGTTCTGGTTGGTTTGATAATAGGAATAATAATCCCGATAATAGTTTATGCTGTTATTTAAGAGAATTCTTGTAGCACTGGACATTTTGGCGTGAAGTATATAAACTAAGTCTTTGTCAAAAAATCATGATGATAAACTATTCTATCAATGAAGACCTTGCTGAAGAAACGGGTATTCATGTAGGTGATGGCAGCATGAATATCTATCAAAATAATAGATATTTGTATACTGCGGCTTGCCATGAAATTGATGACAGAGAATATGTTAATGAGGTTATTTTGCCTCTTATAAAAAAAATTTATGGGAAAACGCCAAAACCGAGAAACTGGTCAAAAGGAACTTATGGAGAAGAAGAAACCGATTATATCCACGAATATATTTCTCAAATATATCCGAAGAATTAGTACAACAAGTTAGGGTTTTCTTAATAAAACAAGGGTTTAAGGTAACATATTGGGAAACACATTATGAAGATAAAAAATGGAGCAGTTTATATCGCATCAGTATGAATGGAACTGATATGCTAATCAAGTGGGTCAACATGATCGGATTCAAAAATCCGAAAAACATCAGAAAGTTAGATATTTTAGGAGTTAAACACAAAATTTTATAAATAAAAGCGTTCTCTTTAAAAACACTGCCTCCGTAGCATAGCGGTGGTGCGGCGGATATAAATCTTAAATGATTTTATAGCCGAAACTTGTAACCGTAGCTAGACATCCGCAGGTCGGGAGTTCAAATCTCCCCGGAGGCTTTTAATTAATTGTACAATTCCTTTACAGTAGTTTAAAGGCTTTGCTGCATAGGCTTTGAACCTGAAAAATCCCATTCTGATGACAAACAAAAGGCAACCTATTTTTTGCACATATTATAAACAACAATCATAGAAATATTTATATATGAAATCCATTTATGATTTAGAATGGGGGTTAAGAAATACTTTTTTCTGTTATTATCTATTGTGGTTTTTCTAGTTCCAGAATTATATGCGCAAGACACAAGCACAACACTCTCCGCTGAAGCAGACTGCTTTGCTTTGTGCACTTCTAAAGATTATGTACTTGCTGCAGAATGCTATATGAAAACAAGAAGCAAGTCCGATTCATTCCTTGCTGCGGCAACATGTGCATTCAATAATTATGATGATGATGTAGCAGAGGAATATGCCATAAAATCAGCAAAGATTCAGGAGAGGTGGATGAAGTTGGGTCTCTTGATTCCTGGAGTGAAAGAAAAAATACGCACAGGCGGACTTGCAGAGACTTACATGTTAGCTCACGCTGCTTCAGGATTGACCCGCTACAAAGAGGAATCCCTCAAGTATACATACCACTCGGGCCAATGCAAAGATATAACCAATACGGATGCTAGAAAAAATTGTGCTCAAAATTATTACAATACGACAGTATCACGGTACCTTAATAGGGCGGTGCTCTCTTCAAGAACGGGCATAAATGTGGACAAGCTAGCTCTACAAGGAAAGGTGACTATGGAGATAAATGGTACAAATGTCTCTATGAAATACGTCCGCATCATCCTTGAATGCGGTTCAAATAAGCTAAAGACGGAAACGGATAGCAATGGAAAATACGGCTTTCCAATAGATGCTGATAAAGTGCCGTGCACCCAAGGGTTTCTTTATGTAATATTTCAATATAGAAAAGACAATAAGAATTATTTTACTATCAAATACAAGAATAAACCAATCATTGTCAGAAAAAAGTTTACCTTAAGTGTATCAAGCTGGGAAAAGGATCTGACCCAAAATATTGCATTAATGAACGGAGAGGATATGGACGCCTCAATATACGGTGCGAAGGAAGCACCCATAAGGTATATTCACCATTTTTACCTCGCTTACAATCATATGACTGAAGCGCTGGAATTCTGGAAAGATTACATGCATGCGAACGTTGACTACAAGCTTCCGATTGATGTACAAATGTTTGCAAAGCCTCCTGCTCCACTTGCAACGAGCACATTTTATGACCCCTATTCAAATCCTGCAAGAGCACAAATAGTCATCAACAAAATTCATGCAAAATCAGACAATCCTTATAGGCCAATGAATAGAGAATGGCATGAATTCTCTCATCATGTGATGTTTGTAAATTACGGAAAATTTCCTTGGGTCTCGATAGCTGGGCAGCCCCCTCAAAAGAACCATGCTGGGTTCATCAATCCTTCTACGAGCGATGCATATCTTGAAGGATTTGCTGAATGGGGGGCTATGATTATTGCAGATTATTATAATTATTCGGATCCTTGGCTCTATTCTAATTTTGGTAGTTATGATGAAAATTGGTTGGCTTTCAAACGTTTGGGGAAAAAAGAAGAGCGCTCTGTTGCAAATATTCTTTGGGATTTCTACGATCAGGATAGAAACAGCCAAGGACTTGTGGATGATGATAGGGTGTCTATTCCATTAGCTGATATCTGGGGGATTTTGAAGAGTTATCATCAGGATTTCTCAACAGTGTACAAGAAATTCGTAGATAATTATCCTGCAAAAAAATCTCAGATAAACGAGATTTTGATCAACAACGGATATTGGATAGATACTGCGCCGGCAGGAAACGGCATACATGATAATGATGAGCCATACTGGGATAAGAATAATAACAAGGCATATGATACAAATGATATCTTCGTTGATTACGGCAGAGCAGGCCTACCATTTATCGGAAATTGGATGGTCCATGACGCGAATGAAACAATTGGATCTGCAGCAGACCCGGGCAGACCTTGGAGAAAAAACACCGTGGAGCTTGCGGGTGAAAGAATAAAAGTAGACAATAAAGTTCCCTATTACAGTGTCAAAGTGGATTATCCTAATGACAAAAGTAAAAATTACCAAGTTATTGTCTTTAATGCAGACGGTTATATCTCTGTTTCAGTTCCTCCAGGAGAGATAAATGCCATTGTGACTGTTGTTCCCATCGGGGTTTCCTATTCAAATCCGCTCACATTTACTGCTTCGGAATTTGAAAATTCATTTCCGAAATCAGAGGATCAAGGGTATTACGTCAAGCATGATTTTGGGATAAGTGGTCAAATAAACAAGGAGGATCTTCCCGATTCGTATAATATAGCCGCTGTAGGATACTGGGAAAAGGAGGGAGAAGGTCAAGAATACAACTATGCCTATGTTGACTCTGAGGAAGATATTAATTCAGCGCTTCAATCATTTGGAGCAACCCTCTCAGTACCTATAGCAGGGACGTTTCCTATAGGGTTTATTAAATTGAGTATGGTTGTTGTTGTATTGATTGTAGTATATTTGGTATATGATAATCATAGGAAAAAGAAACTTACAAAAGATAATAAAACTAAAGAGTGAAATAATAAACTATCTTCTCTATTTTTGATGTCTTACCAAAAAACTAACCTTGATATATAAATATTTTTTCGATAATAGACTTAATCGAGTTCTCCAAAAAAGAGCAGCACTATGATTCAAGAACTTATTATATTGACTCTATAATTATTTTTATCGTCGATAAAACCGTAATATTTATAAGTGCTTTAGCCTTATTAACATTAAAACAACAAAGGACAAGCCGATGGCGGTTTGTGGCACTTTGGTGTCGAAATGGTGGGGCTTTAAACCTGAATCAAGACATCGAGATGACACTTTTTAATGGGCTTTTAGCTAGACAAGCACCATAACCAAACAGGGGCTTTTTTTATTTTTTCTCATAAAATTTAAATAAAAGAATGTCTTGTGTTAGTTTCATGAAGAGGTGGCTGGTATTATCTTTTCTTGTAGTGCTCTTATTATTTACTAGCAGCTGCTCTTTTGTCAAAGAGTATATTGAGACTGGCGATGTTAATCTTAGCGTTTTGAAGCAGAAGGAGAACGTTACTGTTGAGGCTCATAATGATAGGATTCTTTTCATCATAGCCCAGAACAGTTTTCGGGATGAGGAGCTGGCTAAGCCTAAGCAAATCTTGAAAAGCGCAGGTTATAATAATCAGGATGTTGCGTCAATTACCACTGAGCATGCTTTGGGGATGCTGGGAACTGTTGTCAAGCCTGATACTGCTGTCAAGGATGTTAATATTAACAATTATAATTTAGTTGTTGTAGTAGGTGGTATCGGGGCAATGGCACTGGCAGATGATCCTGATGTTATTAACTTGCTAATCAAAGCCAAGAACCAAAGTAAAAAAATAGCTGCAATATGCCTTGGGCCTGTGGCTTTGGCAAAAGCAGGCTTGCTTAATGGTATGAACGCCACTGTTTTCCAGGCGCCAGAATCAATGGCTGCCTTAATTGAAGGAAATGCTGCTTTTATTGATAAGAGCGTCGTGGTTGATGATTGGCTTGTGACTGCCAACGGCCCGAGCACTGCTGACGAGTTCGGTAATGAACTGGTAAAGCTACTTGAGAAACAATAACAGCTTATAGCGATCATAAGGAAAAATTAATAAACAACGAATTAAGATAGTAATTCTAAAGAGATGAGTTACAGCGGTTTGAGTGAAAAAGAGGTGAAGGATAACTTTTCTAAATATGGTTATAATGAGATAAGAGAGGTTTCTGGCGTTTCTCCAGTACGCATCCTGCTTCGGCAGATAAAGAAGAATTTGGTCGTTTACTTGCTTTTCTTTGCAATGCTCATATCTTTTTTTGTTGGAAAAATCATTACTGCTTATACCATTCTTGGCGTCCTGATTATTGTTATCAGCGTCAGTTTTTTCCAGGAGTACAAGGCAGAAAGTGCTATTGAGGCTCTTAAAAAAATGATTATGCCTGTTTCAATTGTTATAAGGAATGGGAAGGAAAAGGAAATTCCTACAAAAGAGATAGTCCCAGGGGACATCATCCTTTTAAGGACTGGTGAGAAGGTGCCTGCTGACTGCATCATATTTGAGGAGAAAGACCTTAAGGTGAATGAGTCCATTCTAACAGGAGAATCCAAGGAGCTACATAAAGCTGCTATTCATAATACTCAAAAACATCAAGATATCAACCTTGTTTTTATGGGGACGTTTGTCACCAGAGGAAAAGCAACTGTTCAAGCTATGCATACGGGCATGAATACACGCTTTGGAAAAATCGCCGGTATGATATCAACTGCTGAAAAATCTTTACCCTTGCAGGACAAGATTAATTACATAATCAAATACATGGTTTTCTCAGCAATATTTACTTCACTGTTGACAGGAACTATTATGATAGTCAAAAACCTTCCTTTCTCTTATTCTCTTTTTGTTGAAACCCTTGTTGTTGCATTAGCTCTTTCGGTCGCTGCGTTCCCAGAAGGATTTCCTGTTGTGCTCATAACTGCGTTGGCATCAGGAGCCCATAGGATGGCTAAGAAGAATGCTATTGTGAACAGGATGTCTATAATAGAGACTCTTGGGGAAACAACAGTCATTTGCGCAGACAAGACAGGCACCATAACTACTGGAGAGATGACTGTGAAAAAGGTGTTTGTCAGCAATAAGATGCTTGATGTGAGCGGAGTAGGATATGAAGGTGAAGGAAACATTAGTTATCAGAATAAAAAAATAAAAGTTGAGAATCACGCCAGCCTCGCCTTGCTTCTTAAAACAGCAGTGGTGTGCAACGACGCCAGAATAGAGAGGAAAGGAACTGACAAGGAATTCAATGTTTATGGAAGCCAAACCGAATCAGCCCTTCTGGTGCTTGCTTCCAAGGTAGAAATTTACAAGGATGACATCAAGGCTAAAAGATTAGAGGAGATTCCTTTCAGCTCTGAAAGAAAAATGATGTCAGTCCTTGTGAGCGAGGGCAAGAAAAACTATGTCTACAGCAAAGGAGCTCCTGAGATGATACTGAAAAAATGCGAATACATCCAAGTTAATAGCAAGGTTGTGAAAATGACTAAAAAGCAGCGCAAGAAGCTGCTTGTAATAACCCATCAACTGGCTGCTCAGAGCTTCAGAACCTTGGCTCTTGCCTACAAGCCTTCAAAGGGCACCAGCATAAAGAAGCTTGAGGAAAAACTGATATTCATCGGATTGGTTGGCATGGATGACCCTCCAAGGGATGAAGTTAAGGAATCAATAGAGCTTTGCAGAACAGCAGGCATAAAAGTCAAGATGATAACTGGCGACAACAAGGAGACTGCAAAAGCAATTGCAGCGCAGATAGGGTTGCATGGAGAAATACTGCTTGGCGAAGAGCTCGACGAACTCACAGATGATGAGCTATCAAAAGTTATTGATGACATAGCCATATTCGCAAGGGTAAGGCCAGAGCATAAGTTAATGATTGTAAGGGTGCTAAAGCAAAAAGGAGAGATTGTGACTATGACAGGCGACGGGGTGAATGATGCCCCTGCACTTAAAGAATCCCATATAGGCGTAGCCATGGGCAAGAACGGCACAGACGTCTCAAGAGCTTCATCAGACCTCATACTAAAGGATGATCACTTTTCCACAATCGTCGATGCTGTCAAGGAGGGAAGGACTATTTTCTCAAACATCCAAAAATTCTCTGCTTACCAGATATCCATTAATGTGGCGCAGACAGGAATAGTGCTATTATCAGTGCTGTTTGGGCTTCCCTTGCCATTAATAGCCATACAGATTCTCCTCATGAACATTATTTCTGACGAGATAACAGCCATAACCCTTGCATTCAACCCCTACTCCAAGGACGTCATGAATGTAAAGCCAAGAAAGAAAACCCAGCTCATAAACAAGTCATTGTTCATCATGATAATAATTGCGGGATTGGTAATGGCAGCAGGAGCCCTATTCATGTTTAATTACATTCACGCCATAAAAGGCGAGAGCTTAACCGCTGCCAGGACTTCTGTCTTTATCATAATGACGTTCTTTGCAATAGCCAATGCATTTAACTTCCGCTCATTCAGGAAGCCAGTTCCAAAGCTTGACTTGTTGGCAAATGAAAACTTGATACTGGCATCAATTGGCTCAATATTAGTAAGCTTCATAGCAATCTACACCCCGCTACGAGATATCTTTGGTATGAGCCCGATAAGCATCACCAACTGGGGCATTGCAATACTAATATCCTTGACAGTAATATTTGCAATGGACGTGGTCAAGGTAATCAACCACAAATACAATTTTATGCACCATTCGACATAACTTGTAATAATTATAATAATATAAATTATAATAATGGTTATAGGCGGTATAATATATAGGTCATATAGGCTGTATTGTCTGAAAAGTATGAATATTTAGTTTGTTAATATAAAGTATAAAGAAAAATATAATATAAATAACAAAATATTTATATTCTTGTTTCGGCAGAAGCATCTCTTATGGTTGATGGTCATAAATTAAGGAAGAGCCCTGCTGACACTGTGATAGTTTTTCTTGACAGGATTAGCTTCACTCAGGTCTTCCTGCTTTGGTTCATCATTATACTTATTTTTGCCTGCGCCTATTTCCTGCTTTCACTAAATCCTGCTCATGCTTTGGGCTACAGAGGGAACTTTTTAAGATGGGATCTGTCAAGCTTCATGAACAGCATATATTATTCATTCATAACCATAACCACGACCGGCTACGGGGATATTTCTCCGAATGGGTTGACAAAGTTACTGGCAGTTTTGGAAGTTGTGAGCGGCGTAATAATTACAGGCGTGCTTATTTCAAAGCTTGTGGGTGTCAAGCAGGAGCGCATCCTGGAAGAAGTCTATGACATCAGCTACGAAGAGATTATTGACAGGCTGAGGAGCGGATTGTACCTGTTCAGGTCTGATGTTAACAGGGCTATTGAGAAGATAGAATCCGGAGCTATGAAGCCGAGAGAGGTCAGGGATTTATGGATGATATTCTCTGGTCTTGATACTAACCTCACCAACATTAAGAACTTTGTCATGCCGCCACGTGGAGAAAAATATTATTTTAAAAGGCTGGATATCTTCAGGCTCGAACTTTTGCTGAACAGCATACAACTGTCCATGAACAAGATGCTTGAATTGATTAAGAGCTTGAAAATGCATGAGCTTGACTGGAGGAATGACTTGATTCTTACCAGCATTCATTCAGACATTTCAACTGTGAAGGAAATCATTGAGTACAAGGCCAGGAAGGCGCCTGAGAAGAAGGTACTAGACAAGATCGAGAGCTTGAGGAAGACTATCTGGGAGATTGAGTGCGAAGAGAAAGCAGAGGAAGAAAAACCTAAGGACAATGAAAATAAGGAAAAAGACCAGCCAGATATATTAAAGGGCAAAGGTGCATTGTAAACCATGATTAATCGCCCCATCGCAACTGTCATACTAATCGTATCAGCGCTAATTCTTTTCCTGGAAATAAGCATCTTTGTCTCTGTCCTGCCTTCAAAGTTGCCTGAGCTGGGTGATTACAAGAAGCAGGTTAACAGCACATTATCTGACAAGGAATTTGTTGAGCAATTAATATCCCAGAATATCGCCTATAAAACTAGAATTGATGAAATTGAGTCAAAACTTGCTGACCAGGAATTATTGCTAGGCTATATGAGCGCAAGGCTAAACATGAGCCTGGCTGTTGAGACCAACCCTTTCAGAAGAATCAGCAAAGAAGACATCCGGGTTTACAATGACAGGGTTATTATCTATGTTAACAAGGCTTTCACTGCCTGCTTCTCAGATTCAAAATCAATGTACCCCTTCATTAACGAGGAGGTTTATGCTCTTGAAGTTCCTCCTGAAGATGCATCTAAGCTAAATATAGGTGATGTTATTGGCTATGATTCCAAAACATTTAATACTACCATAATCCACAGGATAATTGAGATTGGCGAGGATGAGGGAGGCTGGTTCGCCATTACAAAAGGGGATAATAATCCAGTATTGGACCCTGATAAGGTGCGCTTTGAGGATGTCAAGGGCGTGCTTGTGGGGCTGATATATTGATGTAAACTGACATCATATTCAAAGAAGAGGTGAAGAAACCAACAGGTGATAATGAATGAAGGATAAGAATAAGCAGATGAGGACAATAAGCATAATAATAGTTGTTTTGCTGGTTTTAACCCTCTTGACTAACTTGGTCTTGTTTTTTTTCCTAAAATCCAGAGGGGGCATCACAGGATTTTCAGTAACATCATCCAAGAGCATTGCTTTTGAGAATGATGTGATTGAGATTAATAAAGCCGATCTTAGCAGCTGCTGCTCTTTTATCAACGATAAAGGAGAAGAAGATCATTGCTATGTGCTGAAAGACTATGATTGCAGCTATTGCTCAGATTACTGTAAATAATTATAAAAGAGAGACACAAAAAAAACAAGTGCATATTTTTACAATTTTTCAAGTTGCTTTATCCTGGCCCTTATCTTCTTGGAGAACTTCTTCTGGTCATACTCTGACTTTATCTTTTTGGCCATGACTTCATCGCCAAGAACATCAAGTATCCAGTTATAGAAATCATTTTTTTCGCTATTTGCATGATATTCAAAAACACTCTTATCACAGCCCTCAATAGCATTGACAAGCTCATAAATATTTCTTGCAATGACTCCGTTAGTGAACCAGAAAGCCATGTGTGGCTGAGGCACATCAGCTAACACCCTCTTAGGATCTGCCACTTTTACTCACCTCTTTCTTAACTGGTTTTATCATCCTGAGTTTAAATATTTTGTGCAGAAAACCATTAAACCATAAATAATCGTAAGATTTATAGGTAAGATGTATAAATTTGTGAATAAAGAGGAATGTTTAATGATCAAAGAAAAATCAGGCAACAAGCCCATCATTGAGCTTAGGGATGTTTGGAAGATTTACCAGATGGGCGATATTCAAGTTACTGCGCTAAGCGGTTTGAACTTAAGCGTCAGGAAGGGGGAGTTTATTTCTATTATGGGTCCTAGCGGCTCTGGCAAGAGCACTGCGATGAACATGATAGGGTGCCTGGACATTCCTACTAAAGGAACCATTCTGCTCGATGGCAAAGACATCTCGAGCCTGGGAGAATCCAACCTTTCCCAGATAAGAGGCAGAAAAATAGGTTTCATCTTCCAGCAATTCAACCTTATCCCTACGCTGACTGCGCTTGAGAATATAATGCTGCCTATGATATTTCAGAATATTCCGAAAAGTGAGAGGCTTGAAAGGGCAAAAAAGCTTCTCAGGCTGGTTGACCTTGGCGACAGAATGGACCACAAACCCAATGAGCTATCTGGTGGCCAGCAGCAAAGAGTAGCCATTGCAAGGTCTCTTGCAAACAATCCTGAGGTAGTACTGGCAGATGAGCCAACAGGCAACCTTGACTCAAAGACAGGAGAGACTGTTATGGATTTTCTGCGAAAGCTTCATAAGAATGAAGGCAAAACCATAATCATGGTCACACACGATGAGGATGTCGCAAAGAACGCTGAAAGGATAGAATACTTGAAAGATGGAAGAATAATTAAGGTACTGAAAGGTCATTCATGAT
>JAFGDD010000027.1 GCA_016932315.1 Candidatus Woesearchaeota archaeon | reverse complement strand
GGACGCAGACCAAAAAATAACTCATGAATACACCTGCTGCGAAGGACCAGAAAGAACATACTCCACAGTCAAAGCCACAGTAACAGGAGACATAGAAAATGTTTATGACTACAAATTCACAGTGCTCCTTGGCGGACAAAGAAGAACGCTGCACATACTGTACTGGAATAAATAAAAAAATATTTTTTTATTTTCATTTTCATTCATATTTAAGATTAGTTCTGAATAAAAAAAGTTCTGTGCCTGCTCGCTCGCAATATTGGCACAGACGAACTTTTTCATTATAAGAAAAATAACAAGAAAAAAATTTGAAAGAGTTTCATCTGGCTTTTTCCGCGCCTAAACCCTTATTCCTTAATCCCCTGCTCTTCCTACCTGCACTGGTCAAGCCCCTGAAAGTTCTTCCTCTCTGCTCTGCAACTCTTCGCAGGTTGACATCATTCATAATATTAGGGTGATGCCTGTCAATCATTATAATCTCAAACCAATAATTCCTTCCGTCCTCGCCAGCATAGTAGGAATTGAGCACTTCACAATTAGTGAATTTCCTTGCAGCTTTTTCCTCTGCAATCTGCTGGTAATTCTTATCAAGCACTAGTTTGAGCCTGTTAGCTTTTGGCCTTCTGCCGCCCAGCTCGTGAGGCCTCATCTTTCCACCTCTAACCACTCGCTGGCGAACAATTATAAATCCCTGCTTAGCCTTATAGCCCAAGCTTCGAGCCCTGTCAATCCTGGTCGGATGCTCAACGCGAACAGTTACTGGCTGCTTTCTCCACAGAACTAGTCTTTGCCTCTGGATTTCGCCCAGGTTTTTCTTTGGGCTCTTCCAAAGCTCTCTAACATATTTATACATTCCCATTTCAATAGCCTCCATTATTACATTCAGCTTGCTGAATGCTCAGAAATTCATTGAACTTCTGTTGTATTTTAATCATTCAGGGTTCGGGCGAGCTAAGCCTACATTCCCTGATTAATGTTCAAGAAAAATAGATTGTTTATAAAGGTTTTGTTCATAAAATCTTATTTGATATTCTCCACGCTTCACTTATCTTGATTAGCTGTGAGTTAGAAGCATTAACGCAGAGCCATGGAAGCGCTCCTCCATCGAGAATTGCCTTAAAGAGTGCACTTAATTTGTCAGCAGGATAAAGGTTTTTATTATTGTCCTTGCAAATAGTTGCATGATAGAATTTTCCTTCTGCTTTTCCTCTTGCATTAAGTATGCATTTGGTAACTACTTCTGGCTTTTGTCCCCACTGATATGGCGTCCATTCTGTGATATATTCTTCAAAAAGCCCTTTGAAATTATTAATTTCTGCGCCATGCCAGGCGTGAAGATAAATCCCTGGGGCAGATGAATTTACTCCTAAGGAAATGCCTGGGATTTCTTTTTTTATTGTGTTCACAAATCTTTCAAGCCCTTGCCTTACGATTTTTTTATTGTCACCACCGCTCTCCCTTATATCTTTGCAATTGCTGCAGTAACATCCTCCTTTCATTATCCAAGGAATATCTAGGAATATACTTTTGGCATTTGCTGCTCTGGCTGATTCAACTACTCTTGGAGCCAAATAATCTGTTACATAAGGAGATGCTGGGCACATCATGGCTGACCTTGCTCCTCCATTCATGTAGCTAAGAAGCTCTCCATTCTTGTTCCTCTGAACCCAGGGCAATAAAAATTTGTTCTCAATAATATTTTCTGTGCCAAAAATTCCTGTGTATAATACTGGCTTTATTTCTTCATATTGTATTCTTGCAGACATGTTTTCTAATCTTTCCTTGTGCTGCTCTAAAAAAGGCCTGGGTCTGTGGATTACAATTCTTTCTGCCCCTGTTTTCTTCAATTCTTTTATATAAACTGGAAAATTTTTCTCATAATATTGTCTCTCAGTGTAAGCATTGAACTTGAAGTGAAAGTCTATTGTGAATCCTTCTGCCGGATTAGTTTTCATATTGCCATTGATTGTTTGCTCATTAATATACTCTTCTACAAAAATTCCGAAATTCCTTCAAGTTTTTCATAAATTATTTAAAAACATCTTCATTTCCTTTCTTTCAGAGAGGTATTTGCAGTGGAAGAACAAGAAGAAAGCAATTCTACGCAGCTGGGCGGGAACATAACCCTGGTCGGCTTCAAGGCAGTGGACAAAGCAGAGCTTGTGGTCGTGAAGAAAATCGTTGGCAGCTATACCAGGAAGCTGAGTGACACAGTGCCAGGTTTTGAGAGCATATCTGTAAACCTTAAGCCAATCCACAAGACAGAGGAAGGCCACCCTAAGTATGAGCTGCATGCAAAAGCCATTATCAAAGGCAAGCCTTTAGCCTCAGAAGTGGTTGAGAGGAACTTATTCATTGGCTTGGATGATTTGCTGAAGAACATCGTAACGCTGGCGTCAAAGCAATAAACTCCGCCTAAACAAAAGAAGAGTATTTTCTTGTTAAAGTTAATTTGGTGAGCATTAAAAAACTCTGTTAATGAAGGCGCTCTAATTAGTAGAAATGAAAACTTAAACAAAAATTAGAACCTATGGCTTATTCTCAGCAGTTTTCTTTGCAGCCAAATCATGGGTTGTAGGAGTCTTTTCTTTTATTTCTTTCTTAGGAGCTTCTTTCTTGGTTTCAGGTTTTTTATCTTCAGGCTTAGCTTCTGTTTTCTCTTCTGCTTTAGCCTCTTCTTTCTTTTCTTCCTTCTCCTCACCCTTCACCAGTTCTTCTTTCACTCCCAGCTTTGCTGCAAGCTTATCCTTCATGGTCTCAGGCTCTTTCTTCTTGGCAATAGCCTTCACTGCTTCCTTGAAATCAAATCCTTCGAGCTCTGCCTTCACAACATTATCTTCTTTAACAGCATGAACCTTGACGTGATGAGGAGGATTCTTTATCCCGTGCTTCCACATGTACTCATTTAAGTGCATCCCTAGTTTGACGTCCTCGCACTTCATGTGCTTCTGCAGGAAATCCTTTAAAGCCCTAACAGCCCTAGGGGTCTTCTTGTGCTTCACAATCTCCCTGAAACTCTTTCTTAATGGAACATTATAGCTGCGTTCAAGCTTCTCCTTTGCTTCCTTCTTCGCCATGTTATCAACCCATAATCATAATATTATGCATTTACTTATGCATTTACTTATGCTTTTATCTTGTTCCTTCTCCAATTCCTCTTAACCACAGTATGCCTTCCCGGATGAATCCTTCTCGTCTTGCCATAAATCTTAGGCACAGTCCAATAAGGAGCCCATTTGGTCTGCTCTCCCTTCTTGATTAATCTCTTCTTTTTTGCTCGTGGCTTGTAGCGTGACATATTTAATCAACCTTTTTTTCAGCAGTCTCTGTCTCTGCTGGCAAGTTCTCTTTTTTATCTTCTTTGACAATTTCTTTTTTCTCCTCAGCCTTGACTGCTGGTTTGGCATCTTCTTTTTCTTCTTTCTTAGCTTCTTCTTTTTTCACTTCTTGCCTGTGTTCAGCATGATGCTCTGCGCGGTGCTCAGCATGTTCTTTTATCTCAGCAACAAACTTCTGCCTGGGCTTCTCAACAGCCTTAGCAGCCTTGGCTATTAAAGCATCTGCCCTTCCAGTCAGAACCCTGCCTTTGTGCAAGCCTTTCTTCTCCTGCTTTAGCAAGCCAGCAGATTCTAATTGCTGAAGAATCAATCTGATAATCTTTCCAGAGCCCTTACGGAAATGCTCAGGAGCAACGCCATTATTCTTCCTGCCGCCATACTTAGTCCTAAGCTTGGAAACGCCAACAGGCCCTAACTTGTTAATCTTTAATAGAATACTGGCAGCCCTAATATACCACCAATCCGGATCAACAGGAGGCCTTTCCTTGAACACTCCGGTCCTCACAAAATCAGCCCATTCAGGCTTCTTAATTAATGACTTAAGATGAGGCGCCAGTGCCTTTATCAAATCTGATTTTGAAACATTCATGATAATTACCTTTAATATTCATATAAATATGATTCTAGTACAGAAACCTCTAAAATCTCTAAACCCGAACTGCTGAACAAACAAGTGGTTTATAAAGATTACGATTTTTGTTTTATGTGTGAATTGAAAATCTCGAAAAAAGTCGCCAGTGTCACCCCGATGGGGGCGACCCCCGTCACAGCAAAAACTTTGTTTTTGCGTGCCAAAAAGGGACTTTTTGTCACTGCAGCCAGCGCCTTAACATAAATGTTTGCGGCGCAGGTGCAGGCTGCGGCGACTTTTTTCCATTGCACTTATCGAAACGTTTAAATACCTGTATTCTAGAAAAAGATTTAAATAGTTGAATAACAAGATTTAAGATAATTTAATAAATAAATTTATAGCATCATTAAAGAGGTGTCGTGATGAAGAACAAGAAGGGTTCTATGGAGTTGGGTATTAACGCAATAGTTATTCTAATAATAGCCTTGGCTTTGCTGGGCATAGGCATTGCATTCATCACCAAGCTTATAGGAGGAAGCCAAGCTAAGTTTGAGGGCTTTATCGAGCAGAGCAAGCTGCCTGTAAATGCTGATGCAGACAATCCTTTAATGTTTGACCCTGCTTCTGTTGATGTAAAAGCCAAGAAGACTGCCGAAGTTATTGTAGTGGTTTATAACAGCCTGACTACAGAGGCTGAGGTGAGCTTGAGCGTTAGGGACGGTATCTGCACAGATGACACAGGAGGACAGACAGAAGAGATTTCCATAGTCTCAGCTCCTAAAACAATGAAATCTGGCATGGAAGGAGGCTTTAAGGCTCTTATAAGGGCTGGTGATATCGTAGCAGGCACTTATATATGCGACATTGTAGCATCAATGTCAGGCACCAGCGAGACTGACGAGTTCTCCCAGCAGATTTATGTTAAAGTGTACAGATAAAAAAATTATTTATAATCATTTATTGTAAATTATACTCAATGAACAGAATAGAAAATCTGAATTAAATAAGTCAATATGCTAAAGAAAGGGGTGGTATTATATGGCTAAGATGAAGAGGCACATGACGCATGATGAGGAATTCCAGATAATGAAGCTGGTGCTGGACAAGTTTTTGTGGCTTGGCGTGGGCATAATGGCTTTTGGATTTTATAAGATGGTAACGCTCAGCGATAATATAGGCTACGGCTTGTCATTGCTAGCAGGCGGAGCTATCATCCTGATAATCTTCATGATAATAATAATCAGGGAGTACAATTTTCTCGGCAGAGCATAAGCAGTAAGGTATTTTTTATTATTAAATCAGAGAGGGTCTGAGATGGTTAAGAAAGAGATTTTTGTTTGGCTAGTAATAATCATTGTAATTGCAAGCGTATTATTGATCGCTGGCTGCAGCAAGGCTGAGTGCAAGAAGAACAGCGACTGCACAGCAGTTAATAAGTGCTTCACAGCCAGGTGCGGTGATGATGGCAAATGCTCTCAGACTCCAAAATCTGATTGCTGCGGAAATGCCAAGTGCGAGGAGGATTCTGGCGAGACCAAGTGCACTTGCAGCCAGGACTGCGGCAAATGCTCTGGCCACGTGAAGTATACAGTCACTACGACCAGGGGCAGCAAGTCAGTTAATGCTACTTATGCTGTTTACAAGTGCGAAGACACAACCTGCCTTGTAGGAGTAGATGATGATCAGATTAATGAGCTCAAGCTAACAAATAATGTTGATGAGAGGAGCGGCTTCAAGGCAGAAGTCCTCACAACCCTTAACAATCCTTTTGACACGCGCACAGCAACTGCCAGCGTAAGAGTCTTGTTGACAGATATCAACCTTAATGTTATGGGAGCTATAACCTTCACCAGGATACAAATACTTGAAGGCAGCGAATTGCTTGGCGAGAACATAATAAGCCAGTCATTGGGAAGCGTCGGAGAATCATTCACAGAAGAGCTCAGCCTGACAAGCTCCCAAAGCCTGGTTGAGGAGAGCAAAACCCTTGACGTAAAAGTTGATTATGAGTACATCTACAATGACGGCAGAGGAGATGTTATCAAGAGGAATTATGCCAAGAACAGGCTGACAGAGAAAGTGATTTTTGTAGTTCAGTAAAAGAATAATATAACAGAAGATAACAGGATAATAATAGAAAAGGGCAGTGAGCAAAGCATCATGAGCATGAAAAAAGCCAGCATGGAGTTAAGCGTTAATTTTCTCGTCGTCATCATAATATCGCTCATACTCTTAGGCATAGGAATATTCCTTGTGAACAAGTTCCTTATCCTTAGCACTAAATTGCCTTCGGCTGTTAGCGAGCAGCAAAAAACCATGCTAAGACAAGCCTTAAGCGAGGGCGCATTAGTAGCTGCTTATCCTTCAATACTCACAGTCAGCCGAGGAAGCTCTGCTGATTTTGGAATAGGCATTAATAATGAGCTCGACCAAAGGAACACCTTCAGCATTTATTTAAGCGACCAAAACTGCAACCCTGCCATGCCAATAGAATTTGGCAAGCTTTACCTGCCCGGGCCTCATGACATAAAGAACAATGCTTATGACTACATTCCCATAAGGATTAATGTTCCGAAGAAGGCAACCAAGGGCACTTGCATGTTCATGGTTTATGTCTGCAAGACAGAAACCTGCGATGAAAATCCAACTCCGGAGGTTCGCTACGGAGACGTCCAGACGTTGCAGGTTAATGTTAAGTAGAAAAAAATCTAAAGCCATAGTTACCTGGGCTACATCAGCTTATCTGTTATATCCTCGAATAAGAGTATTCTGTCAGTCTTCACCCTGTAGCTGTTTGAATAAAGTATTTCTCCAAGGCAAGCCTTGAATATCCTTGTCTTCCGGGCGTATTTGTCTCTCATATAATCAGCAACTTTTTTGGCATTGCCTTGGCTCCTGCAAACCCAAATCCCGCCCCAATCATCATTGCCATTCTTTAAATGCTCTTTAGGAAGAAAAAACCATTCATAAAAAGGATAAGTGATAATATTAGGATTCCTTCTCAACCCTAATGACTTCATGTCTACAGTGACTACTTTATAGCCAATAAGATGCTCTTTTTCATTCAATAATATTCTTTGTAAACTTTTATTCTTCGGCATTACAAAAAAAGAAAAAGCGTATCATATTTAAAGGTTTTCTATGGTATCAATTCCCTTAATGCTTTCTCATGATTAGGAGCCAAGTCAACGCCTGAAGCTAATAATACTCCATCAGCGCCCAGCTCTAATGCTTTTGCAACATCCTCCTTGTTCTTAATGCCGGCACCCACCAAGAGCTTTATTCCGTGCTGCTCCTTAACATCATGCACTGCCTTGGTTATTATCTCAGGCTTAGCCTTGCTCACACTAATATCTCCTGCTATGAGCGAAGGAGGCTCTAGTGCAATAAAATCAGGCTTCATATGAGCCACCTTGTTAGCTTTCATCGGAGAATTAGCGCACACCACAGTCACCAAGCTGACATGCTTAGCCCTCTTAACACTCTCCTCTAATGTAGGCATAGAAAGCTGGTGCTCAGAATGATTAAGCAAAGTGCCAGTAGCGCCAGCAGTCTTAATCATCTCAGGCAATATGCTGCCAGTGAATCTTCCAGGAGGGTAATAAGGGTCAATGTGCTCTGCATAAACAGGAATGCTCACAGACTTGCATACTTCCTCAATATCAGTAGCAGCAACAGCCACTCTGATGTCAGTGCCTGTCTCAAATGCTACTTTCTCGCAAACCTTAGCCAGCTTCACAGCCTCAGGGCCAGTACTGCCAGGATAAGTCTTAAAGTTCACGATGATAATAGGGTGTTGATGCATTTTTAGTTTCCTCGGAAAAAAAGCGGGTGTCAGCGCCACCTTGACCTAGGACGAAAAACCAGTTTTGGTTTGAGTCCTTGGCCGGCGCTGGCACGGCAGGGGATGCTCCCAACGGGATGCCGTGTAGAACGCTTTTTTTCTTATTTTAATTTAACGAACGAAATTTTTAGGCGCCCTTACACGCCGGGCGGAGGCTTACTATTTTTTGAGTTTGTTTTCTCTCTTTTTATTTCTTTGTATTCTGAACAGGAAGAAAATGCTTATAATAACCATCAGCACGCAAAGGACTTGCCCTCCGCTAAGCTCAAGATAAGGTCGAGGATCGTCGCGCCAGAAGGTGATGATAAACCTTAATACGCCGTACATTAATGCGAAAAGCCAGAATATGATGCCGTCATTTAGCTTCTTCTTGACGTCCTTGCTGAAGTAGAGAATGCTGAGCACTATAAACATGAAAAGGTTTTTTGCAGCCTCGTACAACTGGCTTGGATGCCTGCAACCGTCATAATCCTTGAACACAAAGCACCATGGAGCATTTGTTCTTGTGCCGACCAGTTCTCCGTTGATGAAATTAGCAATCCTTCCGAATATGAGAAAGAATGATAATGGCAGCACAAGGAAGTCTCCGAGCTTGTAAAAATTTACTTTATGCTTCCTGCAGAACAACAAGCCAGCAATTACTGCTCCAACAAGCCCGCCGTGAAAGCTCATTCCACCATGCCAAACCCTGAAAACCTCTAAAGGATCTGATAATAAAGTGCCAGGGTAAGAAAAGATGAACAACAAAAATCTTGCGCCTACAATTGCGCCGATGATAAGGTAAAGAATAAAAATATCTGCTTTTTCAACTGTAAAATTCTTAATCTCGCCCTTCTTAGCAATCCATCTCAGCATAAAGTAAGCAACCAGGAAGCTGATAGCATAGACCAATCCATAATACCTTATCTCAAAAGATCCAATAGTTGCAAGAACCGGGTTGATGTTGTGGATGAACACTTCATTAGTATTAAGAATAGTTGTGTTTATAAATTTAGTTGAAAGAATGCTTCATAAAAGCATATCAGTGCCTTCTGAAACCAGTATAAAGATTAAGAGAAGAATAAACAGGATGCCTTTTTCCATCGGGCGCAGTAAAGCTTGCGGCTGTCCAAGAGATATGAACATAACTACGGCAGTTTTGGATTAGAGTATCTTTAACTTTTGTTATCGAATCCAGAGTTGGCCTAAGGGTTATGATATCATACTTTCCAAAGGCCAATTCTCTTTCACCATGAATTTTTTTTAGCTCCATTCTTTTTCCTATCATGGTTTTCCTTAAGGGCAGGTTATAAACCTTAAATTTTCCTTCAACTTCATCTATGCCAAGGTCGTTGGCAGTTAGCTCAAAAGGAACAGAGCATTCTTCTTGCTTGGCAGTTTGTATTGAGAAAAAGCGGAATGGAAACAGATTATCCAATGGTTGATAATCCTGATATGATTTCTTTTTCAGGAGCAACTGCAGCTTATTCAAATCTTCGCAATAGCCTGCTGGAAAGTCCAGCGTACCTTCAAGGATTAATTTTGCGTCTTCCCCGTGCAACGAGATATATTTCAGTTCAATTGTTCCATTCCAAGTCTCTGTTTGAACTGCATCACCAGGAAGATGCTCTTCCTTTGGTTCATCTCCTTCCATTGGCTTTAGTATTTGCTCAATCCCCATTTTTCATCCTTTCATAGCACTGCTTGTAGAAAAAAGGAATGCGGTTTTGTTTATAAACATTCTCTGAAAATTACAATTAGCCAACAGAAACAAATTCAGGGCAAGACATCCAGAATGTTATTTGAAAACACTGCTTATCTTCGCCTTGAAGTCTTCCTCGTACATTAATCCGAGAACCCTGTCTACTTCCTTGCCGTCTTTCATGAAGATAATCGTAGGTATGCTTCTGACAGAGTACTCACTGGCTACTTCTGCACTGTTGTCAACATTGAATTTGAAGAAATTGACTCCTTTTAGTTCCTTGCCTACTTTTTCAAATATGGGCTTCATCATCTGGCACGGACCGCACCAGTCTGCGTAGAAGTCCACTACTGCCTTACCTGTCTTTGTGCTCTGCTTGAAATTATCCTCATTAAGCTCAACAGCCATCTCACACACCCCTTGATTCCTTGACTAACCCAATAAGCCTCGATTAATCCAATAAGATTAGTTTCATATCACACTAATAAGGCAGCCCTTTAAAAATATTGTTGTAGTCAGATATATGCTATGCGTTGCATCTTTTAGTTGTCCACATAGCAAACTTCATTAATGAAACCATATATCTGAATAGCGATCTCCTCTGGCTTCTTGATAATAACAGAGTGAGTCCCCTGATCTACCAGGATTTTTGAATCAGCAATCCTATTTTTCAGGTATTTAGCCATTCTCATAGTGAAGAACTGATCATCTTGGCTTGCAATTATTAATGTCGGAACCTTTAGTTTAGGCAATTTTTCTCTCAAATCATAGTGAAACATCTCCTCCAGAACGGCAAAGCATGAATGGAGGGGTGTGTGGATGAACCCTTCAAGGAAAATCATGATGTCTGATTTTGATTTTAGCTTTGACACATCCAGTTCTTTAATCCGGCGGAAATGCTTCTTTACAGCAGTATGCTCTATTATGAAATCAGCGAGCAACTTGGCAAATTTCTTGTGCTTATGAAAATATTTTATCTTAGGTGAGAATAACGGGTTTTCACAGGATGAATCAATAAGGATTAGCCTGCTAACATAATCAGGATTGTTTAAAGCAAACAATAACGAAATCATCCCACCCATGCTATGCCCTATTAAAATGCACTTATGGACTTGCTCCTTATCGAGCACCTGCTTAAGGTCACCTGCCATCAGGTTGAAGTCATATTTATCAATTCTGTCTGGCTTGTCAGACTTACCGTGTCCTCTTAGATCAAGATAGAGCACAGGGTATTTTTTTCTCTTGAAAAAGATTATCTCGTTCTTAAAACAAGTCCAATTCATCACCCAGCCATGAATGAATATAAGAACGGGCTTTTTAGGGTGCTGACTCTTATTCAGAAACCTGTAGTAAATATGAACGTCATCTTCAGTCAATAACTTAGGCATGTTTAAGTCTTAAGCTGGATTGGGAGAATATAAATCTTTTTGTTTATTTGTTTATTACCAGGATTAAACAGAATATTATCAGCCCCACGCCCCGTGCGTTGTCTTGCCAGTTATCTGGTGGTAAGCACTGGTAGCTGCTATCACTCCCTGGGCTGCTGCTGTTATTCCCTGCTTGAGCACAGTATTCGTCACGTCGCCTGCTGCAAATATTCCTTTCACATTGGTTGCGCAGTGAGCGTCTACAACAATCTCGTTAGAATGGTTCAGCTCAACTCCAAGCTCTTTTGCAATTACGCTGCTAGGCACGCTGCCAATCTCCACGAACAATCCATCAACTACAAGCTCATTATGCTCTTTGTAAGGGATGTCAAGCACTACTTTTTCCAGGAAATCCTTGCCCTTAACCTCTGTTATATTAAACCCGCACAATAATTCAGCATGAGGAATCTTTTTTATCTGGTCACTTAGCACTGGCTCGCACCTGAGCTCAGCACCCCTATATATAACGTAAACTTTCTTTGCAAACCTGCTCAATAATAGTGCTGCGTGCGCTGCGCTGTTGCTGCCGCCAATAACCACTACAATCTTGTTCCTGTAAAATGCTCCGTCACACGTTGCGCAGTAATGAATCCCTTTTCCTTCAAACTCCTTGGCTCCCTTTACCTCAAGTTTTCTCCTCTCAGTGCCAGTAGCCAGAATTACTGTCTTTGCAATATACTCCTTGCCATTCTTGGTCTCAACTTTGAAATCATTCTTCTCCCTGACAACGCCGATAACCTCGTCAACAGCCATCTCTGCGCCAAACTCCTTGGCTTGCTCCTCGAACTTCTGCATCAGCTCAAACCCTGGTATTGCCTTGAAGCCAGGATAGTTCTCCACCTTCTCAGAATTAATGATTGTGCCTCCAAGCTGCTTGGCAACTACTAAAGTCTTAAGATTATACCTAACGCAATAAATAGCAGCACTATAGCCTGCAAATCCTGCGCCAATGATAATTACGTCGTACATGTTGCTCACTTAAAAAATAAAATCAGGGCACGCTTTATATATTTTTTTGTTCATAGAATAGGCTTATCTTTTGCAACAATTAATTAATATTGCCTATCTTCTTGTAAAACTTCATCTTGTCATCAATGCTCATAATAGAGCCTGATAATTCCTGAGTGCAAAAAGGCGTTAATGAAATGTTGGTATAGCCTCCGAGAAAAAGAGCTGCCTCTTCAAAAGGAGTGTGCGGCTTGTGATCAGGCCCATCGCGAAGCTTATCCACATTGAAAAGATGGTCTTCTGAAAGCACAAGGGTTTTTCTTAAATCCAAATTGTAATACCAGAAATCCAGCAACTCCCTTATTGCTTCAGAACTCCTATAATGGTAAGGAAGCGTGTGAAAATCAAGCCTGTTCTTAGGCATTGGAAACGCATCTTCAGTTTTAACCACCATGGCGCTCAATAATATGAAATGAGGCTCATGATAAATTACGTGGCCTACTCCCTGCTCTGCAATAATATCATAAATCTTTGTTATCTTCTCAGGGTAAGTGTACTGAAACCTGTCAAAGAACTTATCGCCCTCAAGCTTAATCATTGCCTGGTGAAGAACTAACTGGTCCTGCTTTTTAATCATCAAATCGCATAGCTTCTCGAGCTCAATGCTACGTAATATCTTTTCCTCTTCAGGAGTCAACTCGTTCTGCTTATTCATCAGCCCTCTTTAACAATAAACCTGTCAAAATAAGTATATAAAACTTTTCCTTCGGCACAAAAAAAGCCGCCGCAACCTGCAACAAAGCCAAGGACGCAAACAAATTTATTTGTTACATGTTTTGCATGTTCAAAACAAAGTTTTGTTAAGGACTTGGCTGGCGGTTGCTTGCGCGGGGGTTGGCCCCTCGGGGTGCGCAAGGCGGCTATTTTATAATTATTTGTATACAATAGCAGTAATCTTTATAAACCTCAACTTAATCTCTGCAATACATGACTAGCAACACCATAATCAAAGCGAGCATCATCATTGCTAGTTCAATTTCTATCATTATTATCATAATCTGATCTGGCCAGTTTTTATTTTAAAGCTGGCTTTTGGGTTTTAATGATAGAAAACAATATAAAGCATAAAAGAAAACAAAAGAGTTTGATAAAAGGAGTGTTCGCATTTCGTCATTGCCTTCGAAATGTTAGCAGTTATTATCGCGGATGCTGCCTCCCCGTATGGGGCAACCCCCGGCGACGCATTAGATATGTTTATTGAAGACATTTCGACCTTAGGGCAATAATGACTTAATGCTCACAAACTAAAATGGCTAAGCCGTATGATTTCAAGGAAGTTGAAGCCCAGGTTTTGAAGTTCTGGGAGGAAAATAATATTTACCAGAAGGTTAAGGAGAAGAACAAGGAAGGCAAGCCTTTCTATTTTCTCCAGGGACCGCCTTACACCAGCGGCAAGATTCACATGGGAACTGCCTGGAATAACTCATTGAAAGACATGGCTATGCGTTACAGGCGCATGAAAGGCTTTGATGTCTGGGACAGGGCTGGTTATGACATGCACGGATTGCCTACTGAGAGAAAAGTCATGGCTTTGCACAAGATAAAGTTCAAGCCTGATATTGAGAAATTCGGAGTGGAGAAATTCTCAAACGAATGCCTCAAATTCTCTACTGAAATGGCAGAATTGATGAACAAAGACTTGTGGCGTCTTGGCGTGTGGATGGATTATGAGAATGCTTACATGCCTGTGAAGAACGAGTTCATAGAAGGCGAATGGTTACTTGTTAAGAAAGCCCATGAACAGGGAAGATTGTATGAAGGCGAGAAGACATTGACGTGGTGCCCTAACTGCGCTACAGCCATGGCCAAGCATGAGTGCGATTACAAGGAAGTAGAGGATGACAGCATATTCATCAAGTTCAAAGTCAAAGGAAAAGATGATGAGCACTTAATCATATGGACCACCACTCCCTGGACTATAATGTTCAACCTTGCAATAATGGTCAACCCTGACCTTGATTATGTAAAAGCCAGTGTGGGCAATGAGAAATGGATTGTTGCAAAAGATTTAGTAGGAGTCTTTATAGGAGGAGTGGCTGACAAATCATTCCAAGTAATAGAGGAGTTTAATGGAGCAAAGCTCGAAGGATTAGAGTATGAGCATCCCTGGAATGATGAGCTTGATGTTTACAAGGAATTAAAGAAGAAGCATCCTAAGGTGCATACAGTTGTCTTATCATCAGAATACGTTGACACCAGTGCAGGCACAGGATTGGTGCATTGCGCTCCTGGCTGCGGGCCAGAAGACTACGAAGTAGGCTACAGGAACAATATTCCTCCATTTAACACATTGGACGAGCAAGGAGTATTCCCAAAAGATGCAGGGAAATTCGCAGGGTTCGTTGCAAGGACAGATGATTACAAGTTCACAGAAGCACTGAAAAAAGATGGGGTGCTAATAGCAACCACTAAGGTAAAGCACGATTATCCTCACTGCGAGAGGTGCTCATCACCAGCCATCTTCAGGAAGACAAGGCAGTGGTTCTTCAAGGTTGAGGACTTGAAAGATGAAATGATAAAAGCAAACCAGGAAACATACTGGGTGCCAAACGCAGGCAAGAACGCATTCCATTCCTGGCTTAACAATCTAAGGGATAATAGCATTACAAAGCAAAGGTACTGGGGTACTCCAGTCCCAATATGGCACTGCGAGAAATGCGCAGCTTACGACGTGATTGGAAGCATTGAGGAGCTTGAGGAGAAGGCAGGTAAGAACAAGATTCCTGAAAATCTCCATAAGCCGTGGATTGATAATGTTGTATGGAAGTGCAAGTGCGGCGGAACAGTGAAGAGGATTCCTGATATCATGGATGTATGGATAGATGCTGGAACATCTAGCTGGAACTGCTTGTACTATCCTCAAAGAACTGAGTTGTTTGAAAGATACTTCCCGGCAGACTTCATTCTTGAGGCAAAAGAGCAGATAAGGGGATGGTTTAACCTTCTCATGGTAGCCAGCATGATAGCTTTCAGAAAGCCCTGCTTCAAAGCCTGCTACATGCACGGAATGCTTACTGATGTTGAAGGCAAGAAGATGAGTAAAAGCCTCGGCAACATAATCTCGCCTTATGAGCTGGTTGACAAGCACGGAGCAGACACATTAAGGTATTATATGTGCGAGACCAAGCCAGGGCTTGACATAAATTTTTCCTGGGAAGACGCCAAGGTGAAGTTCAAGAACTTGCAGGTTTTCTGGAACATCCATAATTACTTGCTGGACTTGACAAGGACTCATAAGATTGAACCCCGCAAAATAAGAACAGAAAATGATACTCATGACAATCATAGCCATAAACTAGGAATAGAAGAAAAGTACATATTATCCAGGGTGCACTCAACAATCAAGGAAATCACCAAGCTGCACGAGGAGTACATGCTCAGTGAGCTCAACCCTATAATTGAAAGCTTATACCTTGACTTATCAAGGGCTTATATCCAGTTCGTCAGGGAGAAGGAAAACAAGCAAGTAGTGATTGACACAATATTCGAAGCACTAATTAATATATTAAAGATAATGGCGCCCAGCATGCCCTTTATATCAGAATCAATTTATCAGGCATTAAGGGAAGAGTATCCTGAAGAAGAATTCGCATCAGAATCAATTCATCTTTGCAGCTGGCCAGCTTATAATGAGAAGTTAATTCAGCCAGCAATTGAGGAAGAGGTAAAGATTGCGAAAGAAGTCATCACCATCATACTAGCCAAGAGAGAAGAGGCAGGAATAGGAGTGAGATGGCCTCTTGCAAGGGCAGAAGTGTTTGTGGAGAACCCTAATATCCTCAAAAAAGTTGAAGAGCTTGTTATGCAGCAGACTAATATAAAGAAATTGCTCATAAAAAAAACAGACAACCAAAAAGGAGAATTAATCAAGGTAGAGCTGGACACAACACTGACTCACAGCTTAGAGCAGGAAGGATTCGCAAGGGAGATGACGCGAAGAATACAAGCGCTAAGAAAGAATGCTGGGCTGAAGAGAACTGACTTGGTCAAAGTAATTGTTGAGACGGAGTTTATTCTTGAAAAGAAATTCTCAGACGAGCTCAAAGAAAAGATAGGAGCAAGCGAGCTGGAAATAGTCAAGAAGACAGACAAGAAAAGCCAGCACGAGTCAACTGCCGAGATAAAAGAAAAGAAGTTCAGGTTCTTGATTATCTAGGCGAACTGAGAATAACTATTTTATCTTTAATCTTGAATCTTATAGGGATAGAGCGCAGAGCACTGTAATCAGCAGAAACTTCAAAATGGAGGTGCGGGTAGCTTGTAAAACCTGATAGCCCAGAATAGCCTATTAACTGACCTTTATTCACACGCTCTCTTTCTTTCACAATGCATCCTTTCTTCAGATGCACATAATTAGAACATTCTCCGTTCGCATGCTTTATTATTATGAAGTTGCATTTGTTGAGAAAAGATTTCTCATACTTTCCAGTATAATATTTATCTACAACCTCTTCCACTATTCCATCAAAAGCAGCCAGTATTGGAGTTCCTTCTGGCATTGCAAAATCAACTGCGTTCTCCAGGCCATTATCCTTGTAATGAAACGGCGCAGGGCTTGGTCTAATGTCAAGCTTCTCGTCAAAAGGCAATCTGTAAATGTTTTTTGAAGATTTCATGCTATTCGTTATTATCGGAAAGCAATATTATTTTAAAAAGGTTGTGATCCAAACCGCAACCTTTAAATACCTGCTTAAATCTTTTAATCATTAACCATTTAACATTATTTTTGCTATTATTATAATTCGGGGGGATTATAAGGGTGAAGAAAACTATTAGTATTGATACTCCGCTTGCTGAGCTTACCCTCAGGAAGTATGAGAAGCCAAAAGATCTTTCTAAGAGAGAGCTTGTCAGGAAAATCTGCTTAAGCATGGGGCTTTTACAGCCTGGTGATTCACGCGACGTTGTCGTCGATGTTCTCATGGTCGTGCTGGAGTCAGATGAAGAATTGAGTTCTGCGCAAGTAGAAAAATTAACCATTAAGAACAGGGAGAAGCACAAGCTAAAAATGCTGGGCATTGCCCCATCTAATGTGAGGCGCCAGTTATTGAGGCTCAGGGACTTGTTCATTGTAGAGAAAGTGAGGAATAATTACAGGATAAAGGAAAAAAGCAACCTTCTCTCATTGTTTGAGGAGAATATCGAGAAGTATTATCTTAACAGCATAATGTCGAGAGTCAAAGAATACTTGAAAGAAGCTAATAAGAGTTTCTAGTTTTAATTAGTAAGCCCCGCCAGCGAGGCGCCTAAAAAAAGTTTCGTTTCATTATCTAACTCTAAAAAAAGAACTAAAACGAAAAAAAGCGTCCTACACGGCATCCCGCGGGGAGCAACCCCTGCCGTGCCAGCGCCGACCATGACCTTTTCGTTTCAGTCAAAGCTCATGGCCAAGGTGGCGCTGACGCCCGCTTTTTTCCTGTATCTAAAAATATCTAATACCAACTTGAAAAAGAAAAATATCTTATACTATAGAATCGTTGAATAACTTTTCTGTGTTTATCTGGCGCTTGCTCTGAGCCCATTTCCTTAGGTAGCTGATTGGCACGTCAATTCCGACAATCGGACCGTAGAGCGGCCCATCTCTTGGAAAGCCTATGATCTTGAAGCCTTCAACTGTTGGGCTTGGGTACTGCCTTTCTGCTCCGTACTGGTTGGAGTCCTGGAAGCAAAAGCACTGAATGTGATGGGCATCTGTACTCGAGGTTTCTCCTCCGAAGTGCGTGTGGCCTGACCTGTTAATAACAAACTTCTTTTCAGCATGCCTTGAAGGCCTTCCCATCTGGCCATAAGTTTTTCTTACGACACGAAGAGGATCATTGTATTTTGATCCTCCGTGCTTGTGAATATTTGTCTCTGCATACATATAGCCATCCTTCACTCCAAACTCGTTCTCATAATGGCCTATCTTTCCAAGCATAGGCGAGATTATGATATTATCCTCATCTTTTATTCCCAGCATTAGGCGTAACTGCCTAGCTATCTGCCTTTCAGGGTTCATTAATCCTTCAAAGGTATGCATGGTGTGATTTCCTGGTATTATCATGACTCTCGGACCGACCAGCCCTATCTCATCTGCATTCTTTATTACCTGCTTTATGAATTCCAAAGGCATTTCTTGCATGTATTCCTCCATTTGCTTTTCAGGCACTATTATTCCTGCCCTGTAAGCGTTGATCTTTTGGAGCTTGATTATGTCTTTTGGATTTTTTAATTTTGCAAGCTCTTTTTCAAGCTCTTTGGGAGTCTTGTGGTCTTGGTGCTCTTCTAGTTCTGTATCGTAGTTTTTCTCTTGGAGTACATCGCCGAGGTGATTGAGTCTCACAGCTGGTATTTTGTTTTTCTCCATGAACTGGTATGATACTACATAAGCAGGCGTGACTCCATCTTTTGTTATTATGAGCGCCATATAGCTTGAGCCTGCGTGGTCGTCAGAAGTATCTATCTCATAGAACATTTTGGGAGTGTAATTATCAAACTTTATTTCTGAATTTGTCAGGAATCCTCCCTGGCAAAGCTGAGTCTTGTTAATGCCATCTATGTTCTGTAGAATCACAGCTCCTGTCATGAAATCGGATTTGCTGGCAAGATTAGTCAACGGGTCCTTTGCAAGCACTGCATGCTTTAGCTTCTGCTCTAAATCAAGCCTGTCAAGGCAGGTTGGCAGTTGTATAAGGAGAGATTCCTTTTCTCCTTCTGCGCTCATATAGGGCAAAAGGTTTTTAGTATAAGTGGTGCTCATCCCTCCCTGTACTATTACGTCTTCTATTGTTTTGCCGCTTGCTAGATGTCTTCTCTCTGAGCCTATTAATGAGCTCATAAGGTTGTCTGATGCAGCATTGGAGTGCTTCTTGCTTGAATATTTGACTTTTATTTTCTTGCCATTGGCCTTGAAGTAGCCTTCACCTGCAGGTATGACTGTTGAGTTGGGTATTGCTGATTCTAGATAATTAACAAGGAAGCCAAGCACTCTGTCCTCTATCTTCTTAACCTCATTCTTGTCAAGGTTGCTCATGGTTGTCTTAGCTAATTCCTGTTCAACATCCATTATATCATCATTAACCTCTTCTATATCTCTTAATTGCTCTAAAGTATCAACAAGGTCATCATCAGAATCAAAATCATCAGATTCATCATCAGCTTTTGTATTGCGCTTATTCTCAGCTGCCCGAATCTTTCTTTTCTCAGCTTTAAATTCAGATATCATGTTCTTAAGCTCTGCTCTTTTCTGGAAAGTCTTGTACTTCACCAGCTGGACTGTGTGCTGCCTCACAAGGTTTTCCTCTGCTTCTCCAAAAGTAACATAAATCTGGCCATTATATAATGGGTTGCCTTCCTTATCGTTGAATAAGTCTGTGAGTAATGACCTGCTCAGCTCTAACCTTTCTTCTAAGTCGAGGAACAGACCATCATCGTACTTGCTTCTTAAATCAGATTTGCTTCTTTCTGGCTGTTCTGTAATCCTTGCCCTGTCTACAGCGTATTTTGAGAATCTCATTGAATCAATATAGAATGTGTTGCCTGTGATTATTAGCGCATCAACCTCCCGGCTGTTGCAATATTTGAGGAAGTTCTGGAATAAGGTCTTGTCTGTTTTTGCTCCTGCGTATAATGTGTTAGCAAAGGCAAGGCTGAAATCCCCGTTTCCGGATACGATTTTGAGCGGCTTCTGCGCAGTCGTCCTAAGGTACTCATAGTCTGACGCAAGTATCCTGTCCTCAAGGTTTTCTGAAACATTAAATAATTTCTTGTTCTTTTTTTTAGTCTTTTCCAAAGGAGCCCCTTCTTCTTCCATCTGCTTAAGGGCAGCCCTTACAGTGCGCTGGCTAAGGCCTGTTTTTTTGCATATAGAAGCAACATCCATTGGTCCATCTGAAGAGATTAGAAGGTCGAAAATCTTTTCTTTGTCACCCATCCTAGCACCCTCTCTAAAATTATTAATATTATCTTTAGGTTACTTGTTTATAAGCTTTTATTTCAGCCATCATATATTTTGCATCACAATATTTTTTTCATTACCGGGTTATGACTAATATCAAAAGATTTATATAAAGTAAATAGCCTTGATTTAAAAATAATAAAAATAACAGTTCTCTCTTTATAGTGGTTAAGGATAGAAAAGCTTTTATAGTTCAAGCAGAACAATCACAGAGAAAGGGCATGGGTGCAGAAGAAAAAGACAGGGAGAGCAGCAGAACGGTTCTTAAACCAGGCATAATAAAAGAAATTAATGGGCGAAGAATACCGACCTTTCCAGACTACACTGATGAAATAAAAGAATTCTTAAAAGAGCAGGATGATAGAAAGCCGTCGCTTCCATTCGTCAACCAGGACAAGGCGTTCATGCAAATATTACGAACATTATCAACAAGCTACCCTTATGTCGCTCCTATTGGCCAGAGCGGAATTGGCAAATCCATGATGGTTGACTATATAATCAATCTGCTAACAGGCAAAACCAAGCTAGAGGAGCTTAAGCAGGCGAAGCCCGAGGCAGTGCCTATGCTTGAGAAAATAATAGAGGGTTGGAGTAATAAATTCGGGCACAGAAAATTTTTGTCCATAGCCAACCTCGCAGACCCTCTTAACGTTGACAGCATCGCTTATACTTCTCCTAAAACACTTGAGAATGATTTCAACACAGCGTTGAGCTTTTGCAATGATATAAGTGAGTACCTTAAGAATTATATAAGGTATAACAAGGATGATATAAGGTTTAACATGAGCGAGGAAGAGTTCAGGAGATTTGTAAAGCTCAGACTTCACACAATATATTTGGATGTGCTGGAAGAGATTGAAAAAAACATGCGTTTGGAGCAGAAAAAAGACTCAAAAAGCCTTGAGCCTATCGGCTTTCTAAAATTCCATCTCCCTGATGATATTTATGACAAGAAAAAACAGATAAAGGCGATGGTAGATATAATAAATATAATAAATGAGAGAACAAATGAGGAAGAAGAAAAAACAAAGCCAGAGCAAAAAGAACAGCAAAAAGAACAGCAAAAAGCAGAGCAGAAAGAGCAACCCCTGATTAGGCATATAAGCCATACAATCCAAGAAGCAGAGGACATGTTCAAAGACCTTCTTTACCAGGCAAGCATGATTGATATAGTTTATTCTGAAACAGAAGAAAAAAAAGAAAGGGAAAATGTGTTCATGAATGAATATAACTCATACATCAACACCATACTTAAGCCAGCATATGAGAAATGCAAGGAAGGAAAGATAAGAAACCACAAGCTTCTGATAGGCAACCTGCTGTCAAAAGTAAAGAGTCAAATGCCCGAAAGGCATATTTCACAAAAAACCATTGACAAGATAATAGAAGAGCTTGAAGACTTTAAGGATACATATATTAAATATGCAGAGGAAGAAAAACTAAAATCATGGATGAGCTCAGTGGTGCAGTATTTCAAAGAGGAAAAAGAAATAATAAAAGACAACCTTCTCCAGATGGTAAAGTTTGATGAGAGAGAAAATGACAGGATAAGAGATGAGATAAGGGAAAGAAGAAGAGAAAAAGACTTGAAGAAGGAAATAGCGCGAAAAACAGGGTTTTCAGAAGAAAGCAAGGAGAAGAAAGAGAAAGAGAAAAAGGAAGATGACGAAAAAATCAAGAAGCTACAGAAAAAATACTGGTCTGAATTTAATGTGCCGCACGGAATAGGCAAGCGTGACATTGAAAGGATTATGACAGTGCGTGAGCTAGGCTATGACTTCCCTACTAATCGCGGCATAACCTGGACCAAGCTTGGTGATTTGGAAGATGAATGCCTATTTGGTCTATTCAGTGATTCTGATGGAGATGAAATAGAGAATGAGCCGCCGCATTGCACAATCGAAAGGCTAGGGCCATTCTTTAAGAGTGGGTTGCTAGTATTCCCTGACGCCTTCAAGAGCTTTATAGAATTTATCACCTCAAAATATAATGCATCAAAAGGCTTGAAAGGCCAGTTCCTAGAATACCTGCAAACAGGAGTGCTAACCATATTCAACGGAGGAATCAGCTACAGGTTTGAAGCCCCAAAAATAATAATCGGCTGCGACAACGAAGATCCGTTTGAGCTGACAGACAACATATTCTCCATCAGGGAAGAGGAAGGGATGAGGAGCCGAATTAAAATTGTTAATGTCCCCCATCTGGCTGATAACACAAAAGAAGTAAGAAAAGGAAGCATCAAGGTTATTTATGACACAATAAAAAAATATAATGAAGACATGCAAGCCAAAGGCAATCCTGAGAAAGAATTAGGAATAACAGAAGAAGCAGCCAACATGATACTTCAGGCAGGCTTGGAATCAGAAATACTTGCAAGCCTCAAATACAGGAACCTCACCAGCAAGATAGAGGAACTCTGCGCATACGCAGTTTCAAAAAACGAGAAAAAAATAACTGCTCAGCTGCTAAAAGAGCAAATAAAAGACGATCTCCCGCCTGATTTTTTCTATTACGTTGATAGGGAGCAGAAGTTTGGCGGCTACTTTGACCTGCCAGAAAAACAACAAGGCCATGTCAACGGGCTATCTGTTTTCTCAGATGATAATGGCAATGCAGCGCCCGCAGAGATTGTAAAAGTAAGGTCATATTTCAAGCCAGGAATTGATGAAGAAGAGGATACAACTCATTTTGAACTTGTAGATATAAAGAGCGAGATGACTGATGAAACAACGATTAAGGGTTATGAGCTGGCAAAAGACTTTGTATCATCACTAATTCATAAATCATTTATCAAAGGCAAAAAATTCTCTTCAGGAACTGATTGGCAGATAAAAACTCATTTCGGAGAAAACTGGTATGGCGGCGGAGGACCATCAGCATCAGTCGCCATAGCACTCAGCATGCTTTCCGCAGTAGCAGACGACCCTATTTACAAGAACAGGTTCGTGACAGGCACTCTCGACCCACTAATGGGAGAAGTCGGAGCCATTGGAGGAACTTATTACAAGGGATTAATCCCATTCAGGATTAAGGAATTGCTGGAAAAGAAAGGAGAAAAAGAGCAAGTATACTTCATGTTCCCAGCAGTCAACCTAAAAGACCTTAGCAGGGATGCAATATTCGACCCATTTGGCCTGGAAAGCAAGGTTACATGCATTCCAATAACAACGCTCGCCCAAGCATACCACTTGTTCACCTGCGGACCAACAATAACAGAGCATGACTGGAAGAATGCCCAGAAACTAGGAGAGCAGAAGCTGGAAAAAGCCATTGAGAACATATACCACAAATTCGTTCCTCAGGAAGCAAGAAAAAAAAGCCAGAAAGAAATGATTAAACCAGCAAAAGTTTTAAACCAGAACTAATTCTTAGGTAACATGGTTTATGAAGCACAAGAGGATTCATACCTTTTATTGAAATACGTGAAAGAATTGTCTTACGGCAAAGTCATAGATATTGGGACAGGCTCCGGCATACTTGCAGAAGGAGTCATGCACAACCCTAATGTTGAATCAATATATGCTGTTGATATTGACAAGGAAGCAGTTGAAGGGCTTAAGAAAAAATGTTTTGGAATGATAAAATGCAAGCACTCAGACCTCTTCTCTAATGTTGAGGAAAAGTTTGACGTGATAATATTCAACCCTCCATACCTTCCAGATGATGAGAAAGATGAAGACATTGCTCTTGACGGCGGAAAAAAAGGTTATGAGCTGATAGAAAGGTTTTTGAAAGAGGCAAAGAAGCACCTTAATGCCAGCGGATTCATTCTCATGGTGTTCAGCAACAGGACAGGAAAAGAAGAAGTTGACAAGTCAATCAAGAGAGAAGGCTATGAATTCGAACTATTGGAGAAAAAAAGTCTGGCTTTTTTTGAAGAGTTATATGTTTACAAGATAAAAATAAATTAGTTTTGTTCAAACAACTGCGCCAAAATGTGAGGGCAACATCAGGTAAAACATAAAAACGAAGCCGGGGGACGCCCCATACGGGGGAGCGGAGTCCTCTGTTAAAGAAGCGTGCCCGAACCGGCGCTGTTTGAACAAAAGAAAAAGGAATGATGAATAATGGAATTATTTGCTAAGGGCAAGAGAGGAGTAATATACAGTGAAGGAAATGATTGCATTAAAGAGAAGAATCCCCGCAGCATAGTTGATACTTTGGAAAATGAAGCAGAATACCTGAAAATGCTTAACAAGAAAAATATCGGACCAAAATTCATCAAGTACGAGAATGGCAAGCTTTACAGGGAATTTGTTGACGGCATAAGAATCAGTGATTTTTTTGAGCAGGAAGAGAACAAGGAAAAAATAATTTCTGTAATCAAGCAAGTGCTTGAGCAGTGCAGGGAGATGGATTTGTTAGGAATTGATAAGAAAGAGCTGACTAATCCTTACAAGGATATTCTTGTGACTTCTGACAACAAGGCAGTAATGATAGATTTTGAGCGGTGCAAAGAAAGCAAGAAGCCGAAGAACGTGACGCAGTTCCTGCAGTACCTGGCAAGGAGCAAGCCAATATTAGAGAAAAAAGGAATACTTATCAACAAGGAAGAGATTATAAGGCTAGGGAAAAGATATAAAACCAAGCCTAACAAGGAAAACTTTAAGAACATAATCAAATTCGTAATAAAGTAAAGGCGCGCCGCCGTTTGAGGCGCCTAAAAAAATTAGTAAGTTCATAATTTCAAAAACTAAAAACTAACAAAACAAAAAAATCGTCATTGACACCCCGAGGGGGCATCCCCCGTCAATGCAGCCGTGCACCTTGACTTTCAGTCGGCGGCGCAGTTGCAGGCTGCGGCGATTTTTTTTTAACTAAAAAAGGTGATTTCAATGGCTATTAATCTTTCAGCTTTCAAGGCTTATGATGTTAGAGGTGTTTATCCTTCTGAAATTAATGAGGAGACTGCTGCTGCCACTGCTAAGGCTTTATCTTTTTATCTTAAGGCTGACAAATTAGTTGTTGGCAGGGATTGCAGGGCTTCTTCTCCTTCACTGCACAAGGCGATTACCAAGGCTCTTATTGATATAGGAGTAACTGTATTTGATATTGGCATGTGCCCTACTCCTCTGGTAAGCTACACTGTTGCAAAGAAGAATATGCCAGGCGGCATCATGATTAGCGCGTCGCACAATCCGCCAGATTACAATGCTTTCAAGCTCATACAAAATCCTTGCTTCCAATTGTCAAGCCCTGGAGGAATGGATGATATTAGGAAGTATGTCCAGAACCCTGACATTATTGGCGCTGTGCAAAAGCAGAAAGGCAGGCCTGAACCTTTAAACATTATTGATGAGTACGTTGATGATATTATTGATGAGTTCGTAAGCCTTAAAGGATTAACTGTTATCGTTGATTATGGCAATGGCATGGGAAGCGTTACTGCAAAGCCTGTGCTTGAAAAGCTTGGAGTAAAAGCAGTTCATTTGTACGAGGAGCCTGACGGTAGGTTCCCGAACCATTATGCTAATCCTGCAGAGGAGAAGAATCTTGAGGAATTGAAAAAGAAAGTATTGATGCTCAAGGCTGACGCAGGCATTGCCTTTGATGGCGACGCAGACAGGAGCGTAATAATAGATGATACTGGCAGGGTGATAACTCCTGACATGATAATGACATTGCTTGTTCCTTCTGAGCTTAAAGGCAGGAGCGACAAAAGGGTTTATTATGATTTAAGGTCGAGCAGGATACTGCCTGAGACTGTAAGGAAGAACCACGGCGAAGCCATAATGATGCGCGTAGGCAACCCTTTCACCAAGGAAAAGCTTGTCAAGGAAGGAGGAGTGTTTGGCGGAGAATTATCAGGCCACATCATGTTCCAGGACCATTACTGCATCGATGACGGATTGTATGCTGCGCTTAAATTGCTCAAAGTACTGCAGGAGAGCAAGAAAAAGCTTTCTAAGCTTGTTAAGCCCTTGCAGAAGTATTACCAGAGCGCAGAGATTAACACCAGAGTAGCAGACCCTGACGCAGTGCTGGACAAGGTAAGGCAGGCTTTCAATGACGGCAAAAGCATAGAGCTCGACGGGGTGTACATCAGCTATCCTGACTGGTGGCTAAGCATAAGGAAGAGCAACACAGAACCAGTAGTAAGGCTCAGGGTAGAAGCTGAGAGCAAGGAAAAAATGGAAGCCATGCGCGACAAGATACTTGATCTGATGAAGTAAAACAGCAACCTTTATAAAGGCTATTTTATTCTTTCGTCTTTGGAGAGAGAAAAGAGCGCGCGAATCGACCGTTTTTGAAGATTAAGTCAAGTACGAACAAAGTACAAGTCAAGTGCTTTTTTTCTCCGACGGTCAACACTGAGGGTTAAGCAGAACATGAAAGACCCTAATAATAAGGCTAAGAGCAATATGCCCCGCATCAAGCCTAGCATGCGCATGAAAGAGCGCTACGTGGCTTATGAGGTGAAGAGCAACAGCTCATTGCCTTGGAATGCTGACAAGCTGCTGATAAGCAATATTAATTCATTGCTTGGAGTGTTCATGGCTCCAAAAGCAGCAGTTGCAAGCATCAAGTACAATGCTGGCAAGCAAATCGGCATATTAAGGCTTGACAGGAAGTTTGTTGACTGCCTTAGGACGTGCTTCAGCATGATTAAAAATATAAACAACAACGAGGTAACCATCAGGACATTAAGGGTTAGCGGGATGGTAGGAAAGTTAAAAAAATATTTAGAATAGTTAAGCCCCGCCGGCAAGTGAGGCGCCTAAAAAAAGTTTAAGTTTAATAAAAAATTATCAAAAAACTAAAAAATCAAGATAAGAATCATAATAAAAAGTAATCATCATCAGAGGTGAGAGAGCATATAAAATGCCAGAAGAAATCAGTTACATCAAATGCGATTGCAGAAAAGGAAAGCTTGAGCAGATAGCAGAGACAAAAAAAAGAGTAGTGCCTTTTGAGCATCATAGCTCTTATATAATCCAGTTCTATGGATGCGATTCCTGCTTTCAAATATTCACAAGGACCAAAAAGAAGGTTATGGGGCCTGATGGCTTTCATGTCGGCGAAAAATTATATCCTTTTGAGCTTTACAAAGGGCTGCTCACAAAAGAGGATATCATAAAATATGCCACGCGATACGAGACTCTTGACAGGAAAGCTGAAGAGGGGATACTGGCTGAGAAAGCAGCGACAGCGAAAAGAAAAGCTGGAAAAAAATATTAAAAAATAAAATAATGATTACAAACATTAAATATTATAAAGAACAAAAAAAATCAAAAAAACAAAAGTTGAGGTGGTTTTAATGCAACCAATACAGCACCAGATGATGGGTTATGACAGGGCAATTACTATGTTCAGTCCAGACGGAAGGCTGCTCCAGGTAGAGTACGCCAAGAAAACCGTTCGCCTGGGAAACACAGCCATTGGCATGGTGTGTAAGGATGGAGTCCTCTTAGTGACTGATAAGAGGATTGTTGACAAATTAGTAGTGCCTGAGGCTATTGAAAAGATTTTCAAGATAGACGATCACTTAATGGCTACTGCTGCAGGCATACTTAGCGATGCTCGCGTATTAGTTGAGCAAGGCCAGGTTAGGGCTCAGCAGCACAGAGTAACTTATGATACTCCTTGCGACGCAGTAACCATTGTTAAGCATATCTGCGACATAAAGCAAATGTGCACTCAATCAGGAGGGCTTAGGCCTTTCGGGGTTTCAATGCTCGTAGCAGGAATTGATGAAGGAGGAAAAAAGCTTTTCGAGACAGACCCTACTGGAATCTTTTACCAGTACAAAGCAACTGTGATTGGCGAGGGTGAGCCTGACATCGAGGAAGTGCTTTACAAGGAGTACAAGGAAACCATGAGTATAGAGGAAGGCTTGAAGCTCTGCATCAAATGCCTGAAAAAAGTTCTGAACGAGAACTTCAATGCTGAGAGGATTGACGCTGCTTATATTGAGGAAAAAGAAAAAACCATGAAGAAAGTTGACAAGGAGAGGTTGAAGAAGCTGCTATAAGAGATAACAACTAATTAACTAATAATATAGAATGATTTTTGGTGATACAAATGGTTGGAATCATAATATATACTACTAAAGAAAAATTTCAACACAAGCAAAACAAGCGTGTTAGAGTCGCTTATTGGAAGTTTCCTGCTTTTCCAAAAAGATTTGATACAGATGACATTGAAGAAAAAGTGTTCTTTGCCTATAAAGGGCTCATTCAGGGATACTTCACAAGCGCCGAAGACTTTTTCACATACGAAAAGCCAATACCTACTACAGCAGTTAAATTTTATCCTGACAGCTGGACAGAACTAGAAAAGAAAATTCCTATTAAGCCGTTTCAAGGATTTAAATATGCAGATAATGTAAAAGGACTTGACGAGGTGATGTTACGCTCCTCTAGCCACGAATAATTTCATTGGCGCATGAGCTAACGTTTTCATGAAAGGACCAACTTATGACCAGGAACGAGTAAGCCTTAACGTCGCAAGGCTCAAGGCTCACGGACAAAACTTTGAAGTCGTTATAGAGCCTGAAAAGGCTATCAAGTTTAGGCATGGAGAAGGCGAGGTAAGAGAAGCTTTGAAGGCAGAAAGAATTTTCAGGGAAGCACTCAAGGGAGAGCCTGCTCCTGAGAAAGAATTAATTGACGTCTTCAAGACAGCTGATGCTTTGCAGATTGCAGAGAAGATAATCAAGGAAGGAATCATCCAGGTGAATGATGAGTACAGGGACAACCTCAGGCAAGAGGCAAAGAAGAAATTCATTGAGATACTGTTGAAGAACGGCGTGGATGCAAACACAGGAACTCCTTTGACAGCTACCAAGATAAGCAATGCAATGACTCAAGCCAAGGTTCACCTCGATATTTTCAAGAAAGTAGAGCCTCAGGTTGATGAGATAGTTGCAAAGCTCAAGCCTGTATTGCCTATCAGCTTTGAGAAGAAAGTGCTTAGCATAAGGATTCCTGCAGTCAACGCTGCCAAGCTTTACGGCACAGTGTCAAGAATGGCGAAGATTGTTGATGAAGCCTGGCTTAGCGACGGCTCATGGAGCGCAAAGGTCGAGATGGTTCCTGGCGCAGTTGCTGGCCTTATGGACGAGCTCAAGAGCAAGACTCACGGCGACGTCGAGATTAATATTGAACAAACTAAAAGAAGATAAATGGAGGTAATATAGTTCGTGGGATTTCATGAAATGAATATCCCACTTAAGTTTTTTCGTAAACCTTTTCGCAAAAGGTTTGTTGAGATTAATATTGAACAAACTAAAAGAAGATAATAAAAAAGAGGTAAGAAAAAAAAAAAATAGTTAGCCCTCCCCGGCAAATGAGGGGACTTAAACTTTAGTTTAAAAATATAATAACGGAACTAAAAAACTTAAGGCGCCTCAAGCGGCGGCGGGCCTAAAAACTAAAAAATAATATTCAACAAATAAGGTGAAAAATAATATGACAGAAGGAAAGTTATTAGTGAAAGAGAAAGACGTAGTTGTTCCAGGCGAGGTGCTGGCATCTGGCATGAGTTATCTGCCGGGAAACGGCACTTACAGGCTTAATGATAATATCATGGCCAACCGCCTTGGATTGTTAGTGATAGACGGCAAGGTATTGAAGAGCTTGCCATTGGCAGGAAGGTATCTGCCTAGGAAGTATGACGTGATAATCGGAAAGGTTATTGACATACTTATGAGCGGCTGGAGATTGGAGATTAACAGCCCTTACTCTGCAGTATTGCCTTTAAAGGATGCAAGCTTTGCTTACATTCCAAAAGGCGCAGACCTCACAAGGTATTTTGAGCTCGAAGATTACGCAGTGGTTAAGATAACTAATGTGACGAGCCAAAACCTGGTGGATGTTACCTGCAAGGGACCTGGACTGCACAAGATTAAGGGCGGCAGGATAATCTATGTGAACACCAACAAGGTTCCTAGGATTATTGGCAAGAAAGGCTCAATGGTTTCCATGATTAAGAGGGCTACTGACTGCAAGGTTATTGTGGGGCAGAACGGTATCGCCTGGATTAGCGGCGAGCCTGAGATGGAAGTCATAACTGTTAATGCAATAAAAATGATTGAGGAGCACTCTCACATCAGCGGATTGACAGACAAGATTAAGGAATATCTTGAGAAAGCCACTGGCAGAAAGATAGAGTTCAATGCAGAACCAGCAGAAATAGGCGAGGAAGTAAGAGCAGAAGAAACTGTTGAAGCCGACAGCAATGGTTCAGGTCATGAATATTAAGTTAATTAAGTTAAGGTGATTATTATGAGTAAATACACAGAAAGAGAGAATGGAAGAGGATTTAACGAGCCAAGGCCTATAATAGCCAAGGCAGGAGTTATTAAGAAGGCTGATGGAAGCGCTTATTTCAAGATTGGAAAGACAGCAGCTTACGCAGCTGTTTATGGTCCGAGAGAGATGCACCCAAAGCATGACCAGGACCCAAAGACAGGAGTGCTGAGGTGCAATTATAACATGATGCCTTTCAGCACAGAGGAAAGAGTAAAGCCAGGCCCTAGCAGGAGGAGCAAGGAGATAAGCATGGTAACCACTAAGGCAATCCTGCCTGTTGTCAACCTGGTTGACTATCCTAATGCTGTGGTCGATGTTTTCATCGAGCTTACTGAGACTGATGCAGGCTCAAGGTGCGCAGGCATATGCGCAGCCTCAATTGCGCTTGCAGACGCAGGAATTACCATGCGAGACATGGTGGCTGCTGTGAGTTGCGGGGTTATAGACCACAAAATAGCAGTAGACCTTGATGGCCCAGAAGAGCATTTGCACGACTTGGACGTTGCTGACATACCTATTGCAATGGTTCCAAGCACAGAAGAGATTACTCTCCTGCAAATGGACGGCAAAGTCTCAAAGGACGAGCTTTTCAAGGCTATTGAGAGCGTTAAGCCTGTGCTTAAGCACATCGCAGATATTCAGAGAAAGGCATTGAAGGACAGGTACAAATAATTAAATAAAAAAATTAAATAAGTTATTAAAAAAAAAATAATAAATGATAAAAAAATAAATTATATAAGGTGATTATTATGAATCAGGATTTAAAAAACCATATCAACGAATCCCTGAAGAAAGGCGTTCGCTTGGATGGAAGGAAAAAGGAAGAGTACAGGCCTATTGAGATAAAGACAGGAGTAGTGGCTACTGCAGAAGGAAGCGCATGGGTTAGGTGCGGCGACACAGAAGTAATCGCAGGCGTCAAGCTGCAGGTAGGCGAGCCTTATCCTGACTCTCAGGATGAAGGAACCATGATGGTAGGCAGCGAATTGCTTCCATTGTCTAATCCTAATTTTGAGAGCGGGCCTCCAGGCATTGACTCAATCGAAGTAGCAAGAGTGATTGACAGGGGTATAAGAGAGGGTAAAGCCATTGACACCAAGAAGCTTTGCATCAGGAAGGGAGAGCTTGTTTGGACTGTGATGATTGACGTAATGCCAATTAACCATGACGGTAACCTCATAGATATTGGAGGAATAGCAGCTCTTGCAGCTTTGAAGAATGCTAAGATGCTCGAAGTCGAGAATGACAAGATAGTGATAGGCAAGAGGACAGATGCGCCACTGCCAGTTGAGGCTATGCCCATACCAGTAACTGTGCTAAAGATAGGCGACAACCTCATAGTTGACCCTACTGATTATGAGGAGGATGTGCTCGATGCAAGATTGACAGTAAGCATTCTTGATGATGACACTCTCTGCGCAATGCAGAAGGGCGGAGGCGCAAGCCTGACCACAAAAGATATAAATGAGATGGTAGACCTCGCCATAAGGAAGAGCCATGAGATAAGGAAGAAACTTAAGGAGGCGCTTTGAAAATGACTGTTGACATTGAACCCTTGAAAGATGAAGAGTTCACCAAGTACGAAAAGGCAAGACTAATAGGCTCAAGAGCATTGCAGATAAGCATGGGAGCTCCTTTTCTCATCAAGCTCACGCCTAAGCAACTCGAGGAGATAAGCTACAACCCTGTTGAGATAGCTAAGCTTGAGCTGGAAGCAGGTGTTCTGCCTATAACTGTGAAGAGGCTGCAGCCTCACGAGAGATAACGAGAAATAAATAGAGATAAAAATTCTTATTATAAAATTATTTTTTATTGCTCAATTATTTTGTTAATATTTAGAAATCGTGAATCCTTTTTTTAATAGTACCAGTCTTGCCTTTCTCAGGGATTTTGCTTCTATCTGCCTCACTCTTTCCCTTGATAATTTTAAATAATCTCCGACTTCCTGCAATGTTTTTCCTTTCAGATATCTTTGTTCAAGAACCTTGTATTCTCTTTCTGGGACTGATTCTGAATCCTTAAGGGCTCTTATCACTTTTTCAAATGCCATTTCTATCGTGGCTTTGTTTTCCTCCATGCTGACATTCTTCTTATCATCTTTTGATAGGATGTCTTCTATTGTATAATCCTCTCCCAGTTGGACAGAGGTGGATATAGGCTCTTTTGCAGCTTCAGTTATGTTTTTTACCTGTTCAATGCTCAGGTTCATCTGCTCAGCCAGCTCCTTCTCTGTAGGCACTCTGCTTAATTTCTTGGCGAGTTCTACCTTGGTTCTGAAATAGCTGCTTATTTGCTGTCCAATGTGGACAGGTAGGCGTATGGTTCTGCTGTTGTTGCTAATTTCTCGCCTCATAGCCTGGTCTACCCACCACACTGCCATGGTCATGAACTTTCCTCCTACCCTGTAATCATATTTGTCTGCTGCATTGCGCAAGCCGAGATAACCTTCTTGCATGAGGTCATCTGCTTCAACATTAGGAATTCTCCAATATCCTTTCATGAAATAGACCTGCCTGATGCTCCTAAGGTTGTGATTAATCAGTTTCTCCTTGTCAGCTTCAACTAATGATATTATTGATGCTAAATCTTTTCTTTGCTTTAATCTTGGAAGCTTTTCTATACTATACTTTATCATCTTGTCGTAGAATTGCGATGAGAAATCTGCTTCTCTTAAAAGCCTGGTCAGGTTAATGTAGTCTTTGTTCTTTTCCAGCTGGGTGAATGCTTTCTGGAATGCTTTGCTCTCATCTGGCGGCATGTATGAAATCCTTCCTTTCTCTTCATCAAATTTTTCTCTTTGGATTGTGTCTCTTAGCTCTTCACAAACATAGTAGAGCGTTGTTTTATTATTGGTTATTAACGCCTTGAATATTTTTTGCTTGTTTTCAACCAGCTTCTTTCCTATCTCAAGCTCTTCTTCTTTTGACAGTAGTTTGATACCTGCTGTTTTTTTCAGGAAATAGAATGAGTTTTCTTTGATGTTGCCTTTCTCATGTATGGGTTTTAATCCGGTCTTATATTTATTATTAGAGGGTTCACTAGCTAAATCATAGAGCCCTTCTTCTTCTATGTCCTTAATTTGCTTCTCTAGAAAATTACTATTCATAAAAACCACTATTTTTGACTACTTCTAGATGAATACACAGGTAAGCGGGTGGTATTTAAAAAAATTTCGGTAGATTAACCTTTAATCACTTGCCATTCTCCTCAAGAGCCTGCAAAGCAACCAAACCCTTGCCTGACAACAACTCGAGAGAAGCCCCCCCGCCAGAACTGATAAAAGTAAAGTTCTTATCATAGCCAAGCTTGTGGATGATGTCAGCAGTGTCCCCGCCACCAGCAATCTTGTGGCACTTAAGCTCGCCCATGAACCTCGCTATCTCTGCAGTCGCCTTGTCAAAAGGCTTTTTCTCACAATAACCAAGAGGGCCATTCCATATTACTGTTACAGCGCCCCTGAGTTCTGACTTGAACTGCTCAATGCTTTGCTCGCCTATATCCAAGCCCAAAACGCCCTTTGGAATCTTGTCATAAGGAACAGTCATGATGCCGGTTTCAAGGCTGGCATTAGCAATGACTATGTCTTTAGGCAGTATTAATTTTTCATTATTAAGCATCATCTTGGCATTAGTTATGTAATCATTGTCGCACAAGCTATTGCCAATCTCCAAGCCATTAGCAGAGTAGAAAGTAAAAATCATGGCACCAGCAAGCAGCACAGAATCAGCCTGCACCAGCATCTTCTGGATCATAGGAATCTTAGTCTTAAGCTTAGCACCACCCAGGATTGCAACAATAGGCTTTTGCATCTTGCTAATATCCAGGTTCTCAACCTCCTTCTCAACCTGCAACCCAATGCAGCCAGGCAAATACTTTGTGATAGCGTGCATACTCGCATGAGCGCGATGGCAAGTAGCAAATGCATTATTAACATAGACATCAGCATAGCTTGCAAGCTTTTTTGCAAACTCATCATCATTCTTCTCCTCCTCTGCATGAAACCTTAAGTTCTCCAGCAATATAATCTTCTCAGTAGCCAAGGAAGAAAGATTGATGTCAACGCAATCACTAGTCTTATAAACATTCTTACCCAGAAGTAGCATAAGCTTGGCAGCCACCTTGTCCATCTTCAAATTATCAACCACCTTGCCCTCAGGACTATCCATGTGACCCATAATGATGAGCTGCTTAACACCCTTCTTTAGGATGTGCTTAATAGTCGGCACAGCCAGCCTAAGCCTAAAATCATCAGTAATCTCGCCAGTCTTCTCATCAATAGGAACATCCAGGTCTGCTCTCATTAGAACGCGCTTATCATTGAAATTGAAATCCTTTAAGGTCTTCATGTGCAAACCAGAATAAAGTATTGTTTAAAAAATTTTTGGAAAAAACAACAACGCCAATGCAGGCATTAAGCCCAAGACCGCCTTAAGGTCGAAATGCAGCCCAAAAGCGAACTGCCAAGTTCTCCTTGGATAAAATTATGCTTGGAATAAATAGAATGAAAAAAACATTATCCTTATTACTTCTTTTTCTTCCTGGCTTTTTTTTCTGCTTCCTCGCCACCAGTATACCTCATCCTCGGAGGCCCATGCTCTCCTATGTGGGGCATCTTAAGAATTACGAATGTAAGCAGGGTTGCTATAAAGCTAACAAGGTACCAGCCAAATCCTACTGCCATGCCTATGGCTGCAGCCATCCATATAGTTGCTGCCGTAGTAACGCCGTAGATTGAGCCTTTGTGGTGGAGAATCATGCCCGCGCCCAAGAATCCTATGCCTGTTATTATGTTAGCTGCTATCCTGCTAGTAGAACTCGGATCAATAATGCCAGATATCATTGTGAACAACATGGCGCCAAGGCATACTATTGTGTGAGTCCTCACACCCGCGGGTTTTGCATGCGAGCCTCTCTCGTAGCCTATCATGAAGCCTGCTAAGAAGCAGAAAACAAATCCTATAATAAACTTAAGTTCCAAAGATAATATTGCTTGACTCACCTTGCCTCTTCCCGTAAACTAAACATATGCTTGAGTTTAAAAAATTATCGCAAAAAATTAAATAAGAATTTTCAAGATATCTATCATTCTGCATGAATAACCCCATTCGTTGTCACAACAAAAGCTCTGGCTTTTGAGTGCCAATGAGTGGATGTGGTTGATTATAACAATATCTTCAGGATATCTATCATTCTGCAACTATATCCCCACTCATTGTCATACCAGCCTACTACTTTCACGAATCTCTTATCTATGACGTTGGTGAGAGCAGAGTCGAATATGCACGAGTGAGGGTTGTGAATGATGTCAACAGACACAATAGGGTCTTCTGTGTAATGAAGCACTCCTCTGAGCTCGTTATTAGCTACGCTCTTGAACAAGTTATTAATCTCCTCAATGGTCGTATCCCTTTTTAATTCGCAAGTAAAGTCCACAATGCTACCGTCAGGAACAGGAACCCTGAAGGATACTCCATCAAGCTTGCCTTTCAGCTCAGGAATTACTTCACCAACTGTCTTGGCTGCTCCTGTGGTTGTCGGTATGATTGAAACTGCAGCAGACCTCGCCCTTCTCAAGTCCTTGTGAGGAGCATCCACTAATCTTTGGTCTGCGGTGTAAGCGTGCGTTGTGTTCATGAACCCGTGAACAATTCCCATGTTATCATGCAATATCTTGACTATTGGGGCTAGGCAGTTGGTTGTGCAGCTAGCATTGCTTATGATATTGTGCTTTGTCTTGTCATATGATTTCTCATTAACGCCTTTAACCAATGTGATGTCAATGCCTCCTTTGCCAGGAGCGCTTATCAAAACCTTCTTGGCGCCTGCCTTTAAGTGCTTTTCAGCACCAGCCCTGTCTGTGAACAATCCAGTGCTCTCCACGACAATATCAACGTTCATTGCAGCCCATGGCAGCTTCTCAGGGTCTTTTTCTGCTATGCACTTGATGAACTTGCCATTAACTATCAATCCGTCATTGGTATAACTGACTTCCCCTGGGAAATGCCTGTGGACAGAATCATACTTGAGCAGGTGAGCTAATGTCTTGGTGTCTGTCAAGTCATTGAAAGCCACCCATTCAACACCAGGATCGTCAAAGCCTGCATAGAAAACCATTCTGCCTATCCTCCCAAAACCATTGATCGCTACTCTCACCATGGATAATCACCTCACTAAATAATTAAAAGAACAAAAACATGTGATGTTTATAAATATTATGGGATTTGGACGAATAATCATTTTGTACAGATTATTCCTATTGGAGAAGGATTTTTCCTGAATTTGTCCCAGTATTGGCTCCCGTATTCTTTGATTCCTTCATCAGAAATTATTGCATCAACCCAGCTAACTGCCTTGAAGCCGGCAGCCTTCAAGCACTCCTCATAAGTCTTTCTTGACCACATATAGCAGAAGAATTCAAAAGGTGCTTTGCCCGGCTCATGTATCTCACATCTAACTTTATCCCCTCCTTTTAGGAACTTATTGCCATTAACATTTGTGAATCTTCTATCATACTCAAAATAATTCATAGGCTTAAGGTCAGGATTCTGAGTGATTGTGCAAAAGAAACTGTTTTCTGCAAGATGGGAATGTGCTTTTTTTGCCATTCCAATGAGCTCCTCTTTTGTGTGGGCATAGTTTAAGAGGTAGACTGCTGTCACCAGGTCAAATCTTTTCCCAAGATCCATCTTTAGAACATCCTCAACATGGTATTCTATGCCGAGCGGGTTTTTCTTTTCAATGTTAACAGCTTTCCATATAAGTTCCTTTGAGATATCTACACCAACAACTTCAGATGCTCCTGCTTCCGCAAGTATCCTTGTGAAGAAACCTTCACCGCAGGCAAGATCAAGCACAGATTTATCTTTGACATCGCCAAATAGTTTTTTGAAAGTTGGAATAAGAACATGCTTTTTTGTAGGATTGAACATCTGCGAATACGCATCTGCAATTTCATTATATTGTTCTGTACTCATAGCAAAATAGTAAACATGGTTTATTTATAAATTTATTTGGTATACAAATCTATTCATACGCTGTTCTTGAAGTTCTCGTTGGTTTCCTTCCATACCTCGTCCAGCGTTGCCATCTTGTTCTTGATGAGAATATTGGTGACTGCTTCCAGCTGGGCTCTTGTCAATGCCAGCTTGTACATGCTGATGAGCAATAATTCCTTTAATTCCTGTTCAGACAAGTCTTTTATCTGCTTCTCGAATATCTTAGAATTATGAGTCTCAGCCATGTTATGGCTCTCCTTAACTGCTTTTTTTTTCTTGCTCACCATCCCAAGCCAATCATAATGCCTGAACTTTATAAATATTGCTAAAAAAAATGTGGCTGTGTTCAAAAGCCGCCGCAACCACAAGCAAGTGCAACGCCATGAATGTTAATGAATGGCTTGCACGGCGGTTGCTTGGACGGGGGTTGGCCCCTCGGGGTGTCCAAGGCGGCTTTTTGGAGATTTTAAACGTATCCTAAAAAAAAATGTCCTAAAATTTTGCGCACGAGCCTGTGGGCAGGAATGCTGGTTTTTTATGTAGATGGCCAATGATGCGCAGAAAAGCCTGGCTGTTGCTAAAATTTAATAAAATCAACTACCTCGCCCTAAAGTGAGAGGTATGTCTTTATGAAGTTGCTTTAACATCGAGCGATGGTAGTTGTGCTCAAAACTT
>JAFGDD010000002.1 GCA_016932315.1 Candidatus Woesearchaeota archaeon | reverse complement strand
GTTCTTTTCATATTGACTTTCCTTGTTAACTTCATCTCAGACCTAATACTGGAGGGGCAGTCAAGTAAATACAAGTGGTGAACGACAAGTGTTATTAAACCAAAAAGCTAAACAAACAGTGTACTTCTCACTTTTCAGGGCTGCTGCCATTTTCTCAGTGCTCATCTTATTGTTTGTCATGGTGTTTATCCTGAAAGAAGGATTGCGTGTCATCAACATCAAGTTCCTTACAAGCATGTGGTCGCATATAGACATAACCCAAGGGGGAATACTTCCTGCAATAATAGGGACCTTGCTATTAGGCGTGGGGGTTGCAGTGGTTTCTGTCCCTATAGGCATATGCACCGCTATTTACCTGAATGAATATGCAAAGGATAACTTGTTCACCAGGATAATAAAGCTTGCCATAAGGAACCTTGCAGGAGTTCCTTCTGTTGTTTATGGCCTTTTCGGGATAGCAGTTTTTGTATTGCTACTCAGCCTTAACACTTCCTTGGTGGCTGCCTCTCTCACTCTCTCATGCATGACCTTGCCATGGATAATAACCACAAGCGAGGAAGCCCTGAAGACGGTACCGTTATCCTTTAGGGAGGGAAGCTATGCACTTGGGGCAACTAAGTGGCAGACAATAAGGCGCAATGTGCTGCCTCACTCGCTGGGCGGAATGATGACAGGAGCAATACTAGGAGTTTCTAGGGCGATGGGTGAGACTGCTCCTATAATAATGGTGGGAGCTACTTTTTTCATGTCATACCTGCCGACCTCTGTTTTTGACAAGTTCATGGCCCTTCCATATCATCTATACATACTAGCAACCCAGCACTCAAGCCCATATGCTCACGAGTACGCTTTGGGAACAGCTCTAGTGCTCATAATCATAGTGTTCATGCTCAACCTCACAGCATTCATAATAAGATATAGGCTAAGAAAGAAGAAAGACTGGTGAGATAAAGTACAATAGGTGCGCTTAAAAGTAGCGCTCAGTAGGTGTAAGCCTACTGGCGCACCAAATCGTAGATTTGATTGCGCCTAGCGAGCCTTGAAAAAACATAAGCGGAAACAAAACACGCGGCAAAAGAAGTGAATAAAGATGCTGTGCGAGCGCGCTACGAAAACTTTAAGCGCACCTGAAAAGAAAAAAGACTGGTGATCAACATGGAAATACAAAAAGAGCTAGGAAAAGAGATTATTGTTAAAAACCTTGACTTTTGGTACAATGGCAAGCAAATATTATATGATGTCAATGCTGAGATAGGGCAGAAAAAAATAACAGCGCTCATAGGGCCATCAGGCTGCGGCAAGTCAACCTTTCTGAGGTGCATGAACAGGATGAATGACATCATTTCCATTGCCAAGGCTGAGGGAGAGATACATTATTGCCAGCAGAACATCCTGTGCCAGCAAACTGATGTTGTTGAGCTCAGGAAAAAGATAGGCATGGTGTTCCAGAAGCCCAATCCTTTCCCTATGTCAATATTTGACAATGTCGCATACGGCCTAAGGCTGCAAGGGGTTAAGGACAAGAAGCAGCTAGGTATAATAGTGGAGGAGAGCCTTAAGAAAGCGGAGTTGTGGGAGGAAGTTAAGGATAGGCTCAATGTATCTGCCTTCAGGCTTTCAGGAAGCCAGCAGCAAAGGCTTTGCATCGCAAGAGCCCTGGCCATAAACCCTGACGTAATATTGCTTGATGAGCCTTGCTCAGCCCTTGATCCCATAGCCACTGCCAAGATAGAGTCCTTGCTAGTCAAGCTGAAGAGGGACATGACAATCATGATAGTCACCCATAACATGCAACAGGCTAGGAGGATATCTGATGATGCGATTTACTTACTCAACGGCAAGATTGTAGAGGCTGGCAAGACCAATCAGCTGTTCAGCAAGCCGAAGAACAAGCTCACAGAGGATTACATCAGCGGAGTGTTTGGGTGAGAAAAAAATTTTATTTGTGTCCGTCCTAATAATGTGCTGGATCTGAATGAAAACTTCAAGTCCGGATTGAGAAAATAGAAAAAATGCTTTTTTGTCGTTGATAAATAAGAAAATAGTCCCCGCCCCCGGACTCGAATTTCCCAGATCTTGCTTTCGCAAAGATCTTCCAGGAACCTCTCGGGCACTGCTGGCCGCGTTTCATCCATAGCATTTCTGCTTTGTCTTGCGGCATCTACAGCCAAGTGCTCAAGCCGTTAAGCTAGGCGGGGTTGTTTAGTATAAGGAAATCAGGGGATTTATAAAAGTTTTGGGTTTAAATAATGCTTTACAACCTTCCGTAATATTTAAAATATCTCAGGTTCTTCTTTCTTCTCAAATGAGAACGCGAGATTTGGAAAGAATTATCAAGAGATGCTGGTCCAAGGATACCTCCAGAAACCCGGAAGAATGGAATGCGCATAATCCATCGCGAGGTCAATGCGTGGTTACTTCTTTGGTTGTCCAGGATTATCTTGGCGGGGAAATCCTCCGCGCCGTGGCACAAAGACCAGATTTGGCATTGATGAACCATTATTGTAATTTGGTTAATAATAAAACAGTGGATTTTACCAAGCAGCAATTCCCAAAAGGAACTGTTATTTTTCCAGGCAGTTGCACTACTGTAAGTACTAGAGATTGCAGAAGAATTCCAATCCGGAAGTATTTTTTGTCAAGAAAAACAATTAAAAATCAGTATGAACTTCTTAAGGAAAGGATGGAATACTACTTAAACCAAAAAGACTAAAAAAAGAATCTGAAAATAATTTTTATTCTATCCTGTACATCAGGTTGACTGCGTTGGAGTAGGTGACTCTCTCCTTACCTTGGCCTTCGTCAAACATTGCCTTGGCGCTCGGCAATCTTATTCCGCCGATGAGGGTGAGCTTGGATTTTATCCTGTAAGTTATTATTCTTTCCTCATATGCTTCCAATGCTTCCATCTCCCATCTTGGCACTGTTCCTCTCTTGCCTTTGCCTATGCTTACTGGCTCCATTGAGCCTAGGTGCGTCTTCCTGTCAATCTCTGCAATGCTTGGCACAACATCTACTACTCGCAAGCTGGCTAGTTGCTTTCTCGACCTGTTCTTTATGTAAAGCCTTATTTTTACTTCGCTCAGGCCGTTCTCTGTCCTTCCGAGAGGCTCTGCGCTCTTTACTATTATTAATGGGCTTCTAAGCACGTAGTAAAGAACGATGATTACTATTATTATGGCTATTATCAGCACTATAATCCTGTAATTGGTTACTGCTTTGCCTTCAAGAACTTGTTCTGAGCCCAACTCCTGCCTTATCACGTAGTAGCTTTTGCCGTCTGCTCCTTTCTCCTTGACAGCGTCTGGCGTGAACTTGGTGAATAATCTCTGGATGATGTTCAGGCTGAACTTGTGCTCTGCAGTTGCCTTTTCATTTCCGTTGTTGACGATGCTGAACTTCTGCGCAGTCCTGAAGAATACTGTGCTCTTGCTCTCTGTCTTCTGTAAATCTGCGTAGCCTATGATTTCGTATTCGCTCGTTGATTCTCCTTCATTCTTTCCTTCTGCAGAGAATATTGTTAGTGTAAGGGTTTTTATGCCTGGCTCTGTTAATGGGTCTATTTCAAAGAGTATCTCATTAGTCTTCTCTTCCAATGGCAATAACTTGGTGACGTATTCCTTGTAAAATACTTCTCCGTTTACAACGACTTTCAAGTCTTCTATATCCCTAACATTCCTATTTCTAAGCACCACTCTCACAGAAACTTTTTCTCTAGGGTCAATAGTGTTCTCGATGGATACTACTGGTGTGACTGTTATCGGGTAGACTCCTCCCTTTAGGCTTGGGTCCACTACGTAAACTGCGAACTTCTTTTCTTCCTCAAAATAGAATCCTGACTTCTCTGATTTTATCTTGACTGGTATGAAATAAGTGCGCCCTTCATTAACCAGAGGCTTGGGGCTCAGCGAGGCTATGAATTCTTTCTCTGAATTGGCAGGCACAAGCGCAGATGCAGGGTCTACGTTTAGTATCCAGTTTACGTCCCTTGTGCTGAAGGTGTAATAATCCTCATAGTCGGCGGTGTTCTGCACTATAATCCTGAAAGTTGCGGCTTCATTTTTTGTGATGGTGTTGTTGAATGTTTCCACGAAATAAGCATATGCAGAAGCATGGAATGCTAGCATTAACACTGATAATATTGATACGATTAGCAAAACAGAGAATCTTACGGGTTTTTTATTCATCATACTACCTCGCCTCCTTCCCTTACGATAATACTCATTTTCTTTGATATATTCATTTATATACCTTTCTATTTTCGATATTTTATTAATTAAGATGAGGGTCAGCAGCGCCAATTACGAGGGCATAATCTGTTAAATAATCAGAGCGTAGTTGGGGGTTGCCCCATTCGGGGTCCACGAAGCCCTAGAAAAATAGAAGCGAGCCCGAGTGGCGCTGACCCGAATCACATCATTTCTTCTTTATCCTATAAATATCAACCCATTCAAGCTTTAAACCAAAGCTTCAAACGAAACAAGGTTTCGTTGCGCCAAAAGCAAAGCTTTTGTCGAAGCAAAAAAGGCGACATTCGCCTACGGCGAAGTCCCCTAGAACAAAACATTGTCATTTCTTCTTAATCCTGTATATGTCTACCCATTTGTCAGGCTCATTGTTGAACGTGAACTTCTTGACTGTCTTCTTTATGTTCTCCTTGATTGCAGGCCTATGATAGTCAAAGTAGTGTAGATAATACATTCCGAGCTGAGAGAGCGTGTAAAGCATTACAGCAACGCCTGTGAGCACAAAGAAGATGGTGAATAGTTTTGACACCGGCGTTGTCGGGTGCATGTCTCCGAATCCTATTGTTGTCATTGTGGTGGTTGAGAAGTATAATGAGTCCAGGAAGCCCCATCCTTCAAGGTGGGAGTAGATGAGCGTGCTGCCAAAGAGAAGCACTATGACTAATCCTAGTAATGAGAAGATTCTGTGCTGTATCCTCTTCTTCTCCTTATCTTCCTGGGAAAGTTGGGAATGCTCCATGATTTTTCCTCATTAGAACGCTTATTTAAAAAGTTAATTGAAAAACAACCAAAAGAGATAAAAACTACTGCGAAATGCTGATTATTATGATTGACTATAAGCCTTTTTGCAAGAATCAAATGGCAACGCAGGAAAACCCTGAAGGAACAGACTGTGTAATCCACTGCCAGGAAGGAGACGTCTTCAGGTGCAGGTACAAGCCAGAAGACATAGGCTATGATTCAAGAAGAGGATTCTACATAAAATGGCAAAACCCTGACCCAAAAGGACCGAGCGGCAGCTGCCCTGACTTCAGCGCCTGCGGACTAAAAGATGAGATTACAGAGCAAATCAAGAATGTGCCTGACGATAAAAAACTCGAAGCGCTTGTACAAATTCTGTATAAAAAATAAATTGCACTAGCACAAAAAAAGTGGTTCGGAGGATTTTTGCGAAGCAAAATATCCTCCTTAAGGTGTTTTCGTTAACCTTTTCGTAAAAGGTTATGGGGCTGCGGAGACATTCGGGATTTGCATTTCATAGCAAAAATCTGTTCGAACTCCGGTCTGACACACCCCAAGCGCCAATGATAGGTGCCCGCAGGCATCCTCAAAAACATTTGTTTTTGTTGGTTGCTCTACTCCAAGCTACACTACAGCCCCGTGTAGATAAAAGAAATTGTAAGGCTTTATATAAGTTGTTTTTCTTATCTATTTTTTTTCTTTTTCACAGAAGCCTTCTTTACAGGAGCGCTTTTCTTCACAATAGGGGTCTCTGCTTTTTTCTGTAATGCTTTAATATAATTCTTCTCAATATCTGACCTGTTTCTTAGCGTTGATATTATTGCAATGATTAACACCACTGCAAGTCCTATGAGGAATAATTCAGTAAATCCTAGTTGTTTGCCTGCTGGCTCTGTTGGTATGATTGATGGCATCTGCTCCTCTGCCTTTTTTTGTACTGCGTCTGATTCTGGTATTGGAGTTATTGTAATAGTAGGCTCTGTTATGCCTGGCTCTCCTGTTGCTGGCGCCCCCCCTGACTTAGTCCTTACTATAAAGTTTGCTTGTTCATACGAGACCTCTTCAAGCATGAGCATGATATCATCGAGTCCGTCAAGATTGAAGTCTATTGAGGCAGAATCTCCCTCGATCATTCTCATCCTTCTCTCACCAGGACTAACCCTAAACTCAACTATTTCTGTATCTGTGCTGTAGTCTTGAAGTACTCGGAGTATTTCTATTTCATAAGAATTAATTCCTTTCTTGGCTATAATGACGTCGTTAGGAACAAGGTTGCTTATCTTTAGCTCCATGCCTTCTTTTATCTCGAACTCATAAGCATAGCCTGCCCTGCTTGGAAACTTGGTTATCTTGAGTTCAGAGTCAGACGCGCTGCCAATAATCAGCCTTCTGTTTACTGATTCTATTTTTAATGCGCTGCTGTCTGCGCACTCAACCCTCCAGTCATAAGTTCCTGGCGCCAATTCCATTCTTATCCTTGTATCATAAGGGTCTAGTAATCCTGTTGCTGTCTTAGCGACTGCTCCGTTAAGTATTAATGCGCATTGCTGGGCGTCAAGCTCAGGCGGGTATTGGAATTGGAAGTATAGAGTGCTTGCGTCTGTCTGGGTGTTGTCTGCAGGTGATACGAGAATTATGGTGGCTGCCGGGCTTATCACAAATCCTGTGATTGAAGCATTATTATTTATTATTAGGTATATTAATGCAAGGGCGAATAACCCGAACAATACTTCCAGTTTAATTGTTTTTCTCATTTTCTTCCTCTCCTTCCGGTGCTTTTTATGATTTCAAACTTCTCGCCAACAACAGGCCGTTCCTCATCAGGATTTGGAGTTGAAGGCGCCTCTTCCTTCTTGATAGCAGGCTCTTCTTCCTTTTTGGCAGGAACAGTTTCTGGTTTGGTATCTTGCTTGGTTTCTTTTTTAATGCTAATGCCAACTTCTTGCTTAGCTGGCTTTGTAGGAATGTTCTTCTTTGCAGGAATGTTTTTTTTCTCCTCTATTTTCTTATCTGCTTTTTTCTTAGGTTTCTTATTACTGCCTTTGCCTGCCAGCAGGGCGATTAATAATATTATGATTACAACTACAATTATCAGTATGATCAGCCATGTCTTGTTAGTCTGCTTTGCTCCCTCAGCAGGAGGAGTTGCAGGAGGCTGTTCTTCCCTTGGCTTTTCTTCAGGTGGTGTTTCAGTCTCAGCAGGAGCTTCTTCTGGCATCTCAGTTGGCGTTTCAGCAGGCTCTTCAGCAGGAGTTTCTGGAATTTCTTCTTGCTCTGCCGGCGCACTCTCAGGGTAAGGCGCGACAATAAAATAAGCATTTACAGTCCTCTCCACGCTAACAAGCTCAAGCTCAACATCATTTGTTTTGTCGCCGTCAAAGTCAAAGCTTACCCTGTCAGAAACCAGCATCTTGTAAGTCTTGCCAGAAGACCTGTCTTTCACATCGACAAAGCTGGTGTTAATGTAAGCTCCCATCTTTATGATGTCAAGGTAATAAGTTTTGCCGTTAATCATTACCTGGATGTCCTCGCCTCCTTTTATAGCTGGCAGGGTAACAGCTTCTTGGCCTGGTGCAGGAGTGATCGCATAGCTTCTTAATCCATTAGAATTATAAATTGTTTTGTAGCCTGAAGTGACTTCGCCGCCAACATCAACTATGAAGCTTCTTTTTTCAGATATTATCTCAGAGAATTTGTCATCATAGCATTTCAAGTACCATGTGTGAGTGCCTGCGCTTATCTCAACGCTTAGCTTGTTGTTGTTCTGGACTATCATGGCATTCCTGGAAGCCTTTTGCTCATCATCAACTATGAGCGAGCAGTTAAGTATGGTTGCGTCTTGGTCAAAGCTGTAGATGAAATCAGTTGAGTAAGTGGAAATAACTGCTCCTTCCGCCGGCGTCTTTAGGATTAGATTGACAGGCTCAGCGTTGCTCATGGTAGCCACTAACAGAACGAAGATTGATAAAATTATCCATACTTGCTTATTCATTCACACCCACCTATGTTTATTGATATATAAAATTATGAGCAATCAAATTATTTGCAAAAGAGGTATATAAATCTTTTGATAAAATAATAAAGAAAACTTATTCCTTCATAACTCTGCTCTCATGCCCATCTTTCCTTATCTTGATTATGTGGTCTACGAATCCTTCCATCTTAGCTTCGTGGGAAACAATAATGGTCTGTTTGACATTGGTCTGGTTCAATACTTCGCGTACCCTGTCGAGCTGCTCTGAGCTAAAGCCTTCTGTGGGCTCGTCCAGTATTATCAAGTCTCTTGTCCTGATGCTTGACAGGAAGTCATTAATAACTTTGTTCAGTGCAAGTCTGTAAGCAAGCGCAACGCTGGTTTTTTCTCCGCCAGACAAGTTGTCAATCCAGGTCTCATAGCCGTTTTGCTCAATGATGGGAGAGAAATAATCATCCAGCCTTATGCTCATAGTCTCATCCTCTATCAATGTGCTGAACCATTCCTGGAAGAACGCGTTGAACTCGTTGTAAATCATTGCCATAATATTTTTTTCTATTGTGTCTGTCAGGTTGACAAAGTATTTTTCAAGCCATTCCTTTACCTCGTTAAGCTTAATGAGATTCTTCTCTTCTTCTTTCATCTTGTCAATCTCTCTCTTCAGCCTATCAACAACCTGGCTTATTGTGCTTAATCTTGCCTTGTCTTCTGCAACTGATTTCTCAAGCCTGTATTTTTCTTCGCGCTTATTATCCAGCTCCCTTTTTGCTTTCTCAAATTCTGATTTCCTATCCTTCTGCTTCTCAAGCAATGCATCAGCTTCTCTTATCCTAAAATTTGTCTTTGCAACACCATCCTTGAGTTCGCTAATCTCTGCCTCAAGTATTTTCTTGCGCTCCTTTTTCTCATCCAATGCTTCAATCCTGGCTTTCATTGCAGAAAGCTCTCTCTCGCCTTTTAGATAATTATCAATCTCTTGCTCAATCGCTTCTCTTTTCCCAGAAAACATTTTCTCGAATTCGTCAAGCTTGGAAAGGTTAGTATCACAGGCTGTTATCACGAGCTGCTCCCTGCCAATAACCTCTTTCAGGTGCTCAGGAGTGACCTTTTGCTTGCATGTTGGGCAGACGTCGAGCTTGGAAATCTCGCTGATAATCTTGTTAGAAGCATTCTTCTTAGTGATGTTCTCTGCCCGTCTGGTGTTCACTTCAGAGAGTTGTTTTTCAGTGTTTTTCAGCTCTAGTTTTTTCCTCTCAATTAATTGCTTCATCTCATCAGCCTTGGATGCGTCAAAGCCTCCCAAGCCTTTAAGCATTTCCTCAAGCAAAGGAATAATTCTCCTTAATTCAGCCTCACTCCTCTCCAATTGCCTGGTTAATGCGTTTAGTTCATTCTTGCCAACAGCGTTTTCTTTTTCTAATCTTTTCAATTCCTCAAGCTCTTTTTCAAGAGCATTGAATTCTTTTTGCGCAGCTTCAAAATCATGCTTTATCTTCACCAAATCTTTTTCTTTCTCAGCAAGTTCTGATTTGAGCACGCCAGACTGCTTATCATAATCCTCTAACTCCTTTTTCTTGTCGGGCAAAGATTCAAGCTTGCCGTCAAGAACACTAGCCCTGCCTTTAAGCTCCTTAACATAGGTTAATGCGTTCTCCTTGACGCGCTTGTACTTGTCAATGTTGAATAGTCTTCGCAGAACATCAAGCCTTTCTTCTCTGTTCTCATATAGTATCTTCTTCATCTCCTCCTGAGGCGTAAACACAGTATACCTGAAGATTAATGATTTTGATTTTGAAAGAAGCTCTTCTGGGTAGCCTATGAGCTCGAGAATTCTAGCTTTTAATTCCTGGGGCGTTCCTTCAAAAGAAACATTGTTAATTATTAACTCTCCGCTCTCCTGGCCAATGCCATTACTAGCCCTCTTTAATGAGCGCTTGATAAAAACCTGGTCCTTGCCAATGGAAAAGCTTAGCTCAACACCGCCGTCCCTTGCTCCGTGCCTTAGCAAGCTGCTGCCAGACACCAAGCCCTTCATTATTCCAAAGATAGCAAACTCAATAGCTAAAAGGATAGAAGTCTTCCCTCCGCCGATGTCGCCTGATAATAATACTGAACCATTTGGGAAATTTATAGTCTCATCAACATAAGACCTAATGTTCCTCAAACGAAGAGAATGGATAATCATAAAAGAAAAGAAAAAAATTTGATATTAAAAAGTTTGTGTTCTGAAAACAAACTTTATAAAGAATTGAAGAATAATCAGTATTATAGCCCCGTAGTATGACGGCAGAGCCGGCATGCTCAGGGCAAGGAACGCAGCCCCGTAGTCTAGCGGCCAAGGATAGCGGACTTTGGAAGCGCAGGAAGAAAAAGCCTGTGCTGGATAAATCCGTTGACCCAGGTTCGAATCCTGGCGGGGCTATTCTTATTTTTCAAAACCCTTCTGCTCCTAGTTTTCTCAGGATGTTCTTTATTTCTTCTATTGTCTTTTTCTGGTCTTTTTTCTGCGACATCCTGACGAACTTGATTATTATTTCTTGAAGCTCCTCAACTTTTAGGAACTTTATCCTGTAGCCGTCTGTTATAAAGTAGAACCTGTACTTCTTGTATTTAATCTCCTTGATAACGATTTCCCCTACGCATCCGACTTCCTTGCCTTTCTTGGGGTTAGCCTTAAGCGTCGAGAGAAGGAAGAATACTTCAACAGATTCATGCCTGAAGGCTTTGTTTATCTCCTCTTCCAGGGCTGGCGTGATAATTACTTCTGCCATTTCTTCTCTGCCCTTGCTCTTGCTTCATCTATGGTTATGCATCCTTTTGTGCTCATAAGAATGTCCCGCAATTGCCTTTCCTCGGCAGATGTCAATAATCTCTCAAGTATTTCATCATAAGTTTCCCCTTTCATCCCAAATTCCTTTATCCTGTCCCTTATGGCGGTTGATATTGCGATGGTTGTTGCCATGGTATCACCTAATAGTTATATTTATTATATGTAATTATAATTATTATATAAAGCTTTCGGTTTCTTTATGCAGGCGTTTGCAGCACAAGCACCACGCTTCGGAAATCTCAAACAGAAACGTTTTTATACTAGAGTGGTTACATAGTCTTGTTTTTGGGGAGTGAGAGAGATATGAGTGATACTGATTTCGACGTAGCCATCATTGGCAGCGGTCCTGCAGGGTTATGGGCTGCTGAAGAACTAATCAACAACAATCCAAAACTAAAGGTTGCAATCTTTGAGAAAAACCCTTTCTCTTCAGGCGGGCTGATTAATGACTGCAAATTAATTCTTAGCACGCAAGTAGGAATGGACCTCCAGGAATTGAATATTAGCGAGGATGAAGCCTGGAAGCATATCAGGACAATTGATGACAAGTTCCTCTCCTATGGGGCAGACACTTATGTACACGGAACCGATGACAAGGAGGTTGAGAAGCTTGCTAAAATAGCAAAGTGGTGTGGCGCTCAGCTCATACCAAGCAAACAGAGGCATATAGGAACTGACAAGGCAGGCCAGATTGTAAAGCAGTACAAGCAAGACTTGGAAGCCAAGGCAATCAAGTTCTTCACTAACACGAACATAAGCGATATTCGAAAGCATGATGACCTATTCAAGTTATACTCGAATGGGAGCGATTACAATGCAAAATTTGTTATATGCGCTCCTGGCAGGGACGGAGCTTACTGGCTCAGGGACCTGGCAAAAAAATTAAAGATAGAGTACAGGTGGAGCCCTGTTGATATTGGGGTGAGATTGGAAGTGTTGAAAGAGGTTTTTGATTCTGTGACTGACGTGATTTATGATCCTAAATTCGTTTTTTACACTAAGTGCCATAATGACAAGGTAAGGACTTTCTGCACTAATCCAGGCGGCAGAGTAGTTGTGGAGAAGCCTAATGAGTATGGGTTCAGGTTAATAAACGGTGATGCATTAAAAGACAAAAAAACACTTAACACCAACTTTGCATTGCTCAACACCATGAACCTGACGCAGCCATACGCAGACACTACTGAGATGGCGCGCTCCATAGCCCTTGAGACCAACAGATTGGGAGGAGGCAAGCCCATAATGCAAAGGATGGGAGACTTCCTTGAAGGCAACAGGTCAAAGCTTGAAACCTTCTTTGATAACAGCAAAGACAAAGAATATGACACAATAATTCCTACGCTAAAACCAGGCAGCCAAGCCATCCCAGGAGACTTATGCTATGCTTACAGGGCAAGGACTGTGGATAACCTGAGAGAAGTCTTTACCACCCTCAACAACATAGTTCCTGGCGTAGCTCATCCGGCAACAGTGATTTATGCTCCTGAAATAAAATTCTACGACACCAAGTACCAGACAACCAAAGAACTCGAGACTAATCTTCCGGGCTTCTACGTCGCAGGCGACGGCGCAGGCAAGAGCAGAGGCATAGTAGGAGCAGCCATGACAGGGATAATAGCGGCAAGAGGAATTCTTGATAAACTTTAAATAGTAGTAAAGCAAGGAATATTCTTATTCAAGCAGCGAGGAGGCGATGTTAATGACTCCGGTTATTTGTGACAAGTGCAAGAAGCCAATGACCAAGAAAGGAGTATTGTTCATGAGCAACAGCAAGTTCGAGGTTTACAAGTGCTCCTGCGGCAATGAAAGGAAGATATGCATGGGATTAGGGCAGCCTTAAATGATTTATTTTTTTAAGCAGATTTTTAAACTTATTATTCTTATTATATTCTATGACCTATGCAACTCAGTTCCTAGGGAAAAAAGTAACAATAACCATTGACCGCCCGCTAGGGAGCAAGCATCCGAAGCACGGCTTTGAATACCCTGTTAATTACGGCTATGTTAAGGGAATGAAGGCGCCTGATGGCGAGGAAGTTGATGCATATGTGCTGGGCGTTGACAAATCCCTCAAAATATTCACAGGCAAGTGCATCGCAGTTATCCACCGCACAGATGATGACGATGACAAATTAATCGTTGTTCCTGAAGGAAAAGATTTTTCTGATGATGAAATAATAAAGCAGGTTGATTTTCAGGAGAAATGGTTCAAGTCAGAAGTGGTGAGGAATAAATGAATATCCTGCCTAACATCAAAATCATCGGATTGACTCTCTTTTTAGAGAAGCAAAAAATCCTTGTTATCGCAGACTCTCACATCGGCTTTGAAGAATCTCTTAACAAGCAAGGAGTTCTTATTCCTAGATTGCAGTTCTCTGAGATCACCAAGCATCTCGATACTGTTTTCAAGGACATAAAGCCTGAGCTGGTTGTTATGCTAGGCGACATAAAGCATGAGTTCGGCATAATCTCAAGGCAGGAGTGGAGGGATACTCTTAGTCTTCTTGATTATCTGATGGAAAAAGCAGGCAAAGTAATTCTGATTAAAGGCAACCATGACACGATTCTTGGTCCTTTAGCTGAGAAAAAGAATCTTGCAATTAGAGAATATTTTTTAGTTGATAATTATTTATTCTGCCATGGCCACAAATTATTTGATGAGAAGAGCGCTGACTGGAAAAAATCAAAGACCATAATTATAGGGCACGAGCATCCTGCTATCAGCTTGCGCGATGGCCCGCGGGTTGAGAAGTACAAGTGCTTCCTCCTGGGCAAATTCAAGAATAAGAAGCTCATAGTGATGCCGAGCTTTAATTTTGTCACAGAAGGAACTGATATTCTGCAGGAGAAACTACTGAGCCCTTTCATTCGCAATATTTCTGCCTTTGAAGCTTTTATTGTTGGAGACAAGACTTACAAGTTCGGTAAAGTTGGTAAATTAATGTAGAATTCTTTTTAATAAAATTTATAAATCAGCGTTTCAGGAGAGAGACAATAATCATTTACAAGAATGGCGAGGTGCTTTATCATGAAAGAATATTTCTTAACAAGTGAGAGCGTTACTGAGGGTCATCCTGACAAGATTTGCGACCAGGTGAGCGATGCAATCCTTGACGAATTGTTAAGCCAGGACCCTGATTCCAGGGTTGCTGTTGAGTGCTTGACGACCACTGGCAGCATTCATGTTGCCGGCGAAGTCACAACCAAGGGTTTTGCTGACGTGCAAAAGATTGCGAGGGACGTATTGAAAAGGATTGGCTACACTGACCCGAGGTTTGGGATTGATTTTGAGGATGCAGGGGTGTGGGTGGCTATTCATGCGCAATCGCCAGATATATCGCAGGGAGTTAGTGCAAACAAGAAGATTAACAAGGATCAAGGAGCAGGAGACCAAGGCATGATGTACGGCTTTGCCTGCAACGAGACTCCTGAGCTCATGCCTTTCCCGATAATCATGGCTCACAAGCTCACTCACAGGCTTGCAGATGTTAGGAAGAAAGGAGAAATCAAGGGCTTGGGCCCTGACGGCAAGTCCCAAGTCAGCGTGCGCTATGTTGATGACAAGCCAGACAAGATTACTGCTGTTGTGATAGCCCAGCAACACATTGAAGATGTTTCTGAGGAACAGCTCAGAAAGGAAATCCTTGAGAAAGTTATCAAGCCTGTGTGCGGCAACTGGATTGACAAGGACACGGCTATGCATATTAACGCTACTGGAAGGTTCGTGATTGGAGGGCCAGAAGGGGACACAGGTGTTACTGGCAGGAAGATTATTGTTGACACTTATGGAGGAGTAGGCAGGCATGGAGGCGGATGCTTCTCAGGCAAAGATCCCAGCAAGGTTGACCGCTCCGGTGCTTACATGGCGCGTTACATTGCAAAGAACATCGTAGCTGCAGGTTTGGCTGACAAGTGCGAGGTTCAGCTTAGCTACTGTATAGGTATTGCCTGCCCAACTTCTGTTCACATCGACACCTTTGGCACTAACAAGGTGGCTGAGGAGAAAATCATTGCTGCGGTTAACAAGCACTTTGACATGCGACCGGCAGCCATTATCGAGCATCTTAAGCTCAAGAGGCCAATTTATTCCAAGACTGCTGCTTACGGGCATTTTGGAAGGAATGAGCCTGATTTCACTTGGGAGAAGAGTGATAAGGCTGAATTGCTGAAGAAAGAGTGTGGGCTTAAAAAATAAGTTTAGCTATTAAGAAAATTAATAATATGAAATAGAGAAGTTCACTATTCACCTGAACACAGGGTGTATGTATTCTATCTCTGCGTCTGGCTCTTCCACTATGTTCTGTTTGGGGCATTGGTCGCACTTCTGGGCTACAAAGCCTTTTTTCTTCTTATCAGGGTCAAAGCAGATACCGTTGAATGAATATTGGCACATCTTATATCACCGTTGCTACTTGTTTACTAGTATACTCTTTTGATTCCTCTCTTTTTAAACTTTGCGAAACCCCAGCACAACACATCACCATTATAGAATGGTAAATTTTTGTTACAAAATGGAAAAAGATATAAATACTAATTAAACCAAGGACTATGTTAGAGGGAGGTTATGGGGCGCGGATACTTAGGCATTGACGAGTCTAACAACGGAAGATACCCTGAGATATTTGTCGGAGTGTATTCTGAGAATCCAGAAGACATCGTCACTACCACCAAAGGTCTGTCAAAGAAGAGAAAAAGCCCTAAAAGAATAATTAATTCCATTCTACAAGAGCGGGAATTCAAGTATATTGTGATAGATGAATCATACTCGCAGCTATTCCACACAAAAAACATTAGCGTTCTTGCAGCAGCAGAATTAATCCGTGCATTCAACAACCTTGAAAGAATAATCATTGACGGCGAAATAAGAAGAACCGAGCTAAGAAACCTTGAAGGACTAGCACAAAAGCCAGTCATAATCCTGCCAGAACCAAAAGCAGATGTAAAATATCCTATTGTGAACGCAGCTGACAACCTCGCGCACATATTGTATAAATACCATTCTGAGTGCAAGAGAAAAAATAATGACGGCAAAGATTATGAAGAGCACTTAATAACGCCTAACATTTATGAATACAGCTGCCTTTTTCTTGGGCAATGCGACAAAAAGAAAAACAAAAATGACAAAGACAAGATTAGCGGGTTTAGAAAAAATAAAAATTTGATTTTTACAGCTTGCTCTTAACAGCCTTATCTGATATAATCGCAGAATTTCCAGACTGGTCTTCAATAATAATCTTTAGCTTCTCCTGGCCCCACATGACGCGCAAGAGCTTTTTCAGGATGTTCTTGGCCTTCTTCTTGTCCTCCTCATCCTCAGAGTCATCGCGGAGAACTTCAACCATCTTCTTCATCCTCTGCAGCACTCCCTCAATATTGGTTATGTAGCCGTTGCTAGCCTCGCCAGGCTCAATGTTTCCAACGTGAGGAATCTTGACAGTTGCGTTTGCAGACTTGACAACCCTAATTTTCATATCAGCCTCAGAATCGACTTCAATGGTGTACCTGCAAGGCTCCTTTTCCTCATCAGCCTCAACATCTGACTTGTGATAATTGCAGCTGGAGCAGTTCATTGAGAACAGGTAAGTCTTGCCGAAAAAAGGAACCTCAGCAGTGGCTTCAGAAAGCATGAGAGTCTTGTTATGACACATCGGGCATTCTTCTCCCTTAATGATTGATGGAGCATCATCCTCATTTGCAGCTGCTGCAACCTTTGGCTTGGCTGATTCCTTTTTCTCTTCCTTCTCCTTTTTTTCTTCCTTCACAGCAGCTTTCTTGGGTTTATTCGGTTTTTTCTTCTCGACCATAAATTTATTTATTGGAAAGATGCTTTTTATAGTTTATGGTAATCCAAACTATTAGTTCGCAACACTTATATTGATTTATAGAAATATTTTTAAAACGTTAATTAAGAATTTTTAAAGTTAATTATTTTTTAGCTTATTGCTATCTTTATTTGGTTGAAATCATTGTTTCAAAATTTCTGAATTATAAACAAACTACTAAATCATAAAATATCATAAAATAATATCATAAAATAATAATACAAAAAAGTTAAAGAATACTAAAATAATTTAAGCCTCGTCCCCGCCGACGTCCTCTGCCTTGAGCGGATTGGTGGCTTTTGACCTGTAAATGCTTGCAAAGCTTGGGGTGATTACAATGTAGTCGTCCCCGAATCCTGCAATGTCTCCTTCGATTGCGTCGCAGGTCTTCTTCAGCTTGTTGACTGCCCTTTTCAGTTCAACCAAATCTTTCTCCTTGAGTGGCTTAATGTTGACAAGCGCAATTGTGTAGCCCTCTCTCAATGAATCCAGCACCATCTTTATGTCTGAGAAGTCCTGCATTACGAATGGCCTGACAATGATTTTTGAGTTCTTGCCGCGTTCTCCCTCTGTGTTCAGCTCGACGTACTCGTCCTCTGACTGCAAGCGGTCGTCCTCATCATAGCTATCCTTTTTCCTTCTTTTGAAAGACAAAAACTTTAACATCCGCATCCCTCCTTATTCCTCACCTTAACCCGAGGATTTTCATGGATAATACAATTAACCTTTGGTTTTATTCTTTTAATATATAAAGGTTTTGTTTTTTTTTCTCAATAAAAAATTTCTTTATAAAAAAGTCGCCGCCATGGCCAAGGGCGAGTGAAGCCGGTGTAAAGCGGTAAAGCTCTGCTTCGTTTGAAAGGGGTGCTACACTCGCAAACTTGATTTGCTCGGTAGCACGGTTTAATGGGACTCCGGTGCGAAGCACTAGGAGTCGCATGCTTTTTACCAGATTTTTCGCAAAAATCTGTGCAGAGCGAACGGCCAAGGCGACTTTTTTAAGCAACATAAGGTCCGAGTTTGTTCTTGAAGTCCTCGATTAAGTCAACAACGCTAGGGTCTGTCCTGAGCCTCATGGCTAAGTAGAAGCTTGCAAGGTCTCCTAGGATAATAGCAGAGAACATCTTGCTCAGAAGAGAAGTCCCTCTAATGCCTATTTCTGTAGCGCTAACCCCTCCTTTAAGCATGATTTCCTTGGTGAGAGTCATCCTCTTATGCACCCTTCTATGATCCTCATCAAACCTTAGAATTATTGCGTGATAATTGCCTCGCGGATTAATGAAGGCCTGGATTTCATTATGGTTCATCTCAGAAAAAAAATGATAAAAAGCCATGGTTTTGCTGTTCTCATTGAACTGGCACTTCCACCTGTAAGCTATAGCTTCAAATCTTTTGCTGGAATAAACCAACGGGGTCTTATGAGCCAGTTTTTCTGATAATATAATAGCATTCTTTTCCAAAGTAGTTAATTGGGCTTTCAAATCATCCTTGAGCTTTAAAACATCCTTGGCCTTGCTCTCAACCAGTCTTAATTTTTCAAGAATCCTTAGCATTGCAAAGAATTGGATAGTCATGGCAGCCCTTGGCTGGTAGCCTGTTGGAATGTTTACAATGATGAGCTTTGAAACCCTGGCGTACTCCTCGATCTTTCCGCCAGTAGTGACTACAATAACATCACAACCTTTACGCCTAGCTTCCTTGTAAGCACTCAAAGTTTCTTCTGTGTTACCAGAATAAGAGCAAGCAATTACCAGTGTGTGCTTATCAACCCATTTGGGAATAGAATAATCCTGAACCACAACAATCCTTAAAGGCTCGTCTGAGAGGAAATTCTGCAATAACAAGCCAGCAATTGCAGAGCCTCCCATACCCGCTATGATAACTGAATGATACTTGCCCCCTGCCCTGCTCAAGTCCAAAGCTTCCACTAACTTGTAGCCCTGCTCTGACTGATCAGGCGTGCTCAGAATAGCCTGGCGCATATTCTCAGGATCATACTTGGCAATGGCATCTGCAACATTCAACTCATCTTCAGCCATGAGAACGCTTCCTCCCTCTTTTTACTCACTCCAACAAACTAATAAGTTCTGGGTTTTAAATAATTTTTGATAAAAGATGATGAAAAGAAAATTTTTGGGAAAAAACCGCCTTGGACACCCCGGGCGGGGCAACCCCCGAGCAAGCCACCAAGCACCTTAAAATTTTTAATAAAAATTTTTGCGGTGCTGTAGCTGGTGGCGGCGGTTTTTTTCTTTTTCACAACCAAATGGTTAACAAGAATCTGAACTTTTAGAAAGCTTTAAATATGATGCAGCAAATTATCTTAATAAGAGTTGTTTAATCAAAGTTATATTTTCAATAATTAAGGGGCTGAGGTGAATGAAGGTGGATAAAAAAATATTCTTGATTATCATAGCACTGATTACAAGCATTTTTGCTCCGAATAGTGCACTGGCTGAATATGTTTATGTTTGCAACACCACCGGATGCACTTATGGAACAGGAAATTTCACATCTTTGCTGATTGTTGGAAACCAAACTGACAACCTCACTATGATAATAAATGAGAGCGGAACTTATACTGTCAGCACTACCAATGGAGACTCTTTTGTAATAACAGACCAGGGAGCTAATGGAACTATCATAATAAATGCAGATAATGTTGTTTTTGACTGCAACAATGCCAGGTTCAATGGAAGCGGACTGGGTGGATACGGAATAACGATAGATAACTCTGACAACGTGGTCATCCAGAACTGCAACTTTACTAACTATTCATACAATTATTTCACCAATTTATCATCTTTGGTAACTATTCAGAACAGCCATTCCTCATTAGCAACTACCAGCGGATTCCATTTTCAGAACTCATCCAATAATACGTTGTATGCAAGCTCATCAAATGGTGACCACAATGGCATAATGCTTAGGAACACCAACACAACAACTATCTACTCATGCAATGTTTCTTCTGGCTCAAACAACAAGGTAAACATATACAACGGCTTCAACAATACAATTGACAGCGCAATCATCCAGGGTGATGCGAACGGAATAATAATTAGCGGCTCTGGAGTTGACCAGCAGAACGCGACTTATACTCTTGTACAAAACTGCAGGATTGACAGCAGCTCTTCAGCAGGCATATACCTTGGGTCGAACTCAAGCTACAATACCCTGCTCAACAATAACATCACAAACGCTAATAACTATGGATTCTTCATATGGAACTCCAGCAATAACAGTTTCAGCGGTAACAGGATAGAGACAGTCAGTTCAAACGGCGGGATTATACTGAACAGCTATTCAAGCGGGAACAACATTACTAATCAAGTCATAGATACTGCGCCCGTCGGGATGATAGTATACAATTCCAGCGCCAACTACATTGTTGGGGCTTCGATTGAAACAACGACCAGCGAAGGCATTAAGTTGATTGACGTGCCAAGCATAACTGTTAACAACACCAATATTACTGACTCCGGCACTGACGGAATTTCTATACGAACATCATCATCAGGAATTTTCTACAATAATATTATTGACAATGCAGGTGATGACGGTTTTGACATATTCAACAGCAGCGGCAACACATTCATTGAGCAGAAGATTTATGATGCAACATCAATAGGATTCTACATGTATAACCATTCAGACTCTAATATCATTGCCTATTGTAATATAAGTAACAGCGGCGGGCACGCCATGTACATTGGCTACTCAGAGAATAACAGGATTAATTACACCAACTTGACCAATGCAGGCTCATCAGGGCTTACCCTTTACATGGCTAACACCACAACCTTTTCCAACAACCTCATCCTTGACGCAGCAGACCACAGTTATTTCATCTCTTACTCAAAGAACAACGACTTCATCAGCAACGTGGCTAACAGCAGCACTAACGATGGAATCAGCCTTACTTACACTGAGATCGGCGATTGTGCTCAGAACTTCTCAGGCACAGGCAACCTGATAGATGGAGGATTAGTAAGGTTTATTGTCAGGACGAGCGCAGAGGCTTTCTCATCCAATGCTGTTTATCTCGGAGTGGTTAGCTCATCAGATATTAACATTAGCGACTTGACTGTAAGCGGCGGCATGGACCGGGCAATACTGATTTGCAACACTACCGGCTCAAGAATATCAAACATCAACATCACAGGAGCTCCTGACACAGGAATAGAATTCTTTGAGTCTGACGTGAACAACATCACCAATGTAAGGATTAACAGCACTGCAGGCAACGGAGTGTACATGTACCTCTCAGATACCAACCACTTCATGACTAACACTATTACAGGATGCGCTCAGAGCGGTTTCTTCCTCAACGTTTCCATTAACAACACATTTGATATTGCCAACAATATCAGCACCAACACGCTTTACGGCATCGACTTAGTAGATTCAAACTGGACTACTATTGCTGATAACAACATCAACACCAACTTGCTCTATGGAATAATGATTAATGACACTCATAACAGCACGCTCAGGAACAACACATTCTACCTTAACACTTACAGGGGGGTACAATTATTAACTGCCCACAGCAACTTATTGGACGACAACACCTTTGTCTCTAACATCCTTGGAGAAGTGCTTGTGAACTTATCCAACTCCACAAGCATATTCAACAACAGCTTGACAAACACGCTAGCAAATTCTGACGCTGTAGGAGTTTATGCTATCAGCTCAGACATATCGACTTTGTACAACAACAACTTCAGCAATTACAACCAGGAAGGACTAAAGCTTGAATCAAGCAAGTATGCAAACATCACCAGCAACAATTTCTGGGATGTAAAGAATGTGACTCTCACAGGCTCTGACAATAACTATATCATCTCAAACCTAATCAACCGCTCAACCACTGCAGGACTAGCATTGACTAGCGGCAGCGACAGCAACGCAGTTGAGAGCAACACCATAAGCCGCAGCACCACCAGCGGAGTAATCATAAGCGCTTCAAACCTTAACAACATAACACTGAACACCCTGATTAACAACACCCTTAACGGCCTCAAAGCTACATCTGTTAATACAACACAAATCAAGAACAACACTATCAATTATAATAGCGACAACGGCTTAGAGTTACAGAACGTGAGCACAAGCAACATCACCTTCAACTACATGCATTACAACTACATTGGCTTAAGCATTGATGACGTAGGAACATCAACCTGCACAGGCGACAACATTTCTTACAACGACATTACCAACAGCACAAGTTATGATGTTGAGAACTTGCAGGTAGGAACTGCTGTGACTGCAGAGAATAACTGGTTCAACAGCACATGGGCTTATTACGTCGACAACAGGACTTATGATGATAATGAGGACTCATCAATAGGAGCAGTTGACTTCTGCCCATTACTAAATGCAAGCTTTGCATCAGGAGGAACAAGCACTGACTGCGTCTACCCAACCATTGATATTGACATCAACCAGACCACTCTGGCTGCCCAGAACTTCAGGGTTAACGCCACTGCAATCGACCTTTACTTCAGCAGCGGCACTTACCAAATATTCAATGCCAGCGATGCAAGCGTAATATGGGCTAGCGGAAGCCTTGACACAGCAGGCCAGTTCGGAGTTAATTATGACGGAATTTACCTGCCTGTTGGCACATGGAATGTTACTGTTAACGGAACAGACTTGTTCGGCAACAACTACTCCAACATAAGCCAGATAACTTCAATCTATGCAATACAGCCAACCATTAATGGCGAAAGCACAAAGAGCGGAACAATAGGGGGAAGCTCAATAACATTCGAGTTCAACCTTATAACCAAGGGATACAACCACACCAAGTTCTTCATGAACTTGTCCAACGGAGCAATAAGCTATGACACAGCCTTTGCTCACATCGGCAATGATACCAACAATTTGAAGAACATCAGCGGCAACATTGATTACAGCTACGCAGAGACTTACAACCTTACTGCAATAGTTGCAGGCTCTGTGCCTTCATACGCACTCGTTTATCCAGGAATTTATAGCGAGAACCTCACGCTTTACATCAGCCCATACGAAGGCTTAAGCGCAGGAACCTTCACAGGCAATTACGGCTGGGGATTATTTAACAGCTAGGAGCCTTAAGCCCAGTATTGCCTTAAAGTCGAAATTTCCACAGATAAGAGAATCTTATGCGTTGCGCGGGGTCGCGCCCTACGGGCGCGCAGCATCCTCGGAATTAGAATATTAAATTTCGAAGGCAATTGGGCGTAAAAGAAAAAGTTGCCTTGGACAGCCAAAAGTAAACTTTTGGAGTTGCTAGGCTTGATCTAGCAACAGCCCGTGGGGCCCAACCCCAGTCCAAGCAGCCAGCGTGCAAGTCCTCGACAAATAATTTGTCTGTGTCCTTGCACTAGCAGCAGGCTGCGGCGACTTTTTTATCAATAATATTTGAGGGTTTAACTTTGAGAAAGATATTTTTCAGCATCGCGTTACTTGCAATGTTCTCATTAGTTTTTTCTTTATCCTCAGCAGAAAAGGTTGCTGATGCTAATGGAACCATGAGCATAAGCAATGATAATGGAGAGATTAATGCTAGCATGAGCAATGTTTTAACAGTCATATTCAATCTTCCGACAACTTCTAGCAGCGGTGGGGGAGGTGGAGGTGGAGGTTTTATTGACCCTTATAATTTTACAAAGCCAGTTGCTCCTGTTATTGAGTACCTTGATGACTTGTTAAGCACAGTAAAGCCTTCTGACCTTGGGTTCAGCACTCTAAGCACTGACAAGATGAAGGCAGAGCAAACTAATAATTTCCTGACAACCAGCAAGCTGGATTACAGCGCATTAAGCCTCTGGACTGCTTATGTAAAGGATTCTGGCTCAAAGGAAGAGATTAACAGTATTGTTAATGAATTAAAAACAGGTTTAATGGACACTGTTAGCGTGGAGCACAAATCAGAGGTCTTCAAGATAAGAAGCACTTACTCCAACGTTGCCAACTACACTAACAGGACAAGGGTGACTATTACAATAATACCAACTCAGGACATCACCAATGTTAGAGTGCTGGAATTCATACCTAAGAGCATTGCCAGCAGCGACTCCATGATTGTGTTCACAGACTTATCAGATAACCCTGTTGTGCTCGAGAAAGACCCTTTGATTGAGTGGACCATCCCATCAATAAGACAAGGCGAGACCAAGGCCATCATATACTATATCAAAGGCGCCACGACAAAGGATGATTTCAAGACAATAGTCAGCTATGAAAAGCAAAAGCCATCTGAACCCACGGGAGGAGTTATTACAGAGCCTGAACCCCAACCAGAAGAAGAATATCCATTAGAAGAAGAAGAATTTGAAAAGCCTGGCAATTTCCAAATAATCTGGCCTATAATTATAATCATAATTTTAGGAGCTCTCATCGGCGGCTATGTTGTTTACAAGAAGCAGGCTGATGCTAAGCAGGCATTATTGCTCAAGCAAAAGCTTGCACCAAAAGACTTGGTGATAAGATCAGATATTGTTATCCCGTACGACAAGGTTCGCGGAGTTGAAAAATTCATTGAAGCTCAGATAAGGCAGGGCAAGGGTGATTCTGAAATCAGGCAGGAGCTTCTGAACTCAGGATGGCATGACCACGCTGTTGATGTAATAATGCATGATGTGCACACAGTGGACAAGAACATTGACAAGCTCGATAATTTCATCAAGGTTTGCATAGACAAAGGCATGACCCTGGACGAGATAAAGACGACACTTATGAACGTAGGATGGAGAGAAGACGTTGTTGACCTGGCATTGGATGACTTTAAGTAAGGCTTCTCTAATCTAATAAAATTTATTAATTCTCACTTTATTCTTTTATTCATGAACATCTTCATTCGTACTTTTGGCTGCACATTGAACCAATCAGATAGTGAGGTAATGGCTGGATTGCTTGTAAAAGCAGGGCACAAACTCGCTAATAATATTGAAGATGCTGAGCTGGTGCTTTTCAACACCTGCACTGTGAAGGATAAGCCTGAAAAAAGATTCTTTTCAGAGCTACAGAAAGTTGTTAATCAGAAAAAGAAGGTTGTGGTTGCTGGCTGCATTGCCCAGTCTGATGCTTACAATGCTTTGCTGAAGAAGGTTTCTCTTGTTGGTGTCAGGAACATTCACAAAATCGCTGATGTTGTTGATAATGTTAAGAAAGGAAAGGTTGTCAAGTTCTTGGACTTCAGCCCTAACCCAAGGTTAAACCTTCCTAAGACCAGAAAGAACTCTGTTGTTGAGATTATTCCTATTGCCAACGGCTGCCTTGGTGAGTGCAGTTATTGCAAGACTAGGTTTGCGCGCGGCAGATTATTCAGCTATGATGCTTGCGCAATAAAAAAGCAGTTTGAGAATGCAATTCATGATGGTGTGAAGGAAGTCTGGCTTACAAGCCAGGATTGCGGAGCTTATGGCAAGGATGTTGGTTCCAGTATTATCAAATTATTAGATGACCTCTTAAGTGTCAAGATGAATTCTAATGTCAGGATTCGCTTAGGCATGCTTAATCCTAATCACGCATTGGAATTCCTTGATGATTATGTTAAGGCTCTCAAGCATCCTAACATGTTCAGGTTTGCTCATCTGCCTGTGCAGAGCGGAAGCAATGATGTGCTAAAGGCAATGAACCGAAAGTATTCTATTGAGGATTTTGTAATGATTGTTGAAAGATTAAGAAAAGAAATTCCTAACATTACCATAGCTACTGATATTATTGTCGGATTTCCTGGCGAGGCAGAAGAGGATTTTGAAAAGACTTTTGAATTGCTGGCTAATCTCAGGATTCCGGTGGTTAACCTTACCAAGTTCTGTCCAAGACCAGGCACTCCTGCAATGAGGATGAAGAAGATAAGCACCAAAATTGTTAAGGCAAGGTCAAAAAAGATTGTGGAGCTAAGAAAAGAAACCATTACCAACTCTGAATGGCTCGGCTGGGCTGGGAATATTATTATTGATGAGGTTGGAAAGAATAATTCTGTGGTTGGAAGAAATGATTATTACAGGCCTGTGGTAGTCAAGAATAATACTAATATCAAGCTTGGCGATGTTGTTAATGTAAGAATTATCAGGGGTTTACAGGATTATCTAGAGGGAACGCTTGTATGAGTGCGCCATCCCCCTTGTTGGGCTCACTCTCTCACTCACCTTCTTATATGTTGATTGATTCTCTCAGATACCCCCTTATGAACCTTGCCCTTGCGGGGTCTTTGCCCTCTATGTCGTCAAGGTCGATGCCTTGGGGGTCTTCCTCATATTCTCCCACATCATTCACCCCCTAAAAAACCAGTTGAAAATTTTTCAATAAAAGCGCTGATTTTTCGATGCTATCTTATGTGGTAAAGCTTTTAGTATTTAAATATTATGAATTTCATCATACTTCATCATACAAATCACAATATTTAAATAGATAATACTATTTCATACAATAATTCTAATTTGGGGGCTGATAGTATGAAAGAGCGCATCACATTAACAATTGACAAGGAAATCCTTGGAAGAGTAGACCAAAGCGTTAATGGGGCAGACGTGAAGAACAGAAGCCATGCAGTTGAGCTATTACTAACCAAGGCATTCGGAGAGAACAAGCCATCCAAAGCAATAATATTAGCAGGAGGAAAAGGCACAAGAATGAAGCCCATGACCAACTTCCTGCCCAAACCAATGCTAAGAATACAGGACAAGCCAATACTCGAACATAATATCGAGCTTCTAAAAAAACACGGAATAAAAGATGTCATAGTCAGCATCGGTTACAGGGGAGAACAAATAAAAGAGCACTTTGGCGACGGCAGCCAGTTTGGAGTAAACATTTCATACATTGAAGAAGAAGAACCCATGGGAACAGCAGGGCCTCTTAATCTTTTGAAAGGCAAGATTAACGACACATTTATTTTAATGAACGGCGACGAACTCAAAGAAATAGACTTGGAAGACATGTTCATGTTCCACAGAAAAAACAAGAGCACAGCCACCATTGCACTAACAACAGTTGAAGACCCTTCAAGCTATGGAGTAGCAGTGATGAACGGCAACAAAGTAATGACTTTTGTAGAGAAGCCAAGCAAGGAGAATGCCCCAAGCAAACTAATAAGCGCAGGACTTTATATATTAGAGCCAGAAGTAATCAAGTCAGTGCCAGAAGGATTCTCAATGATGGAGAACGACGTATTCCCAAAGCTTGCAAGCAACGACAAATTGCTCGGCTACATCTTCGCAGGCCAATGGTTTGACACAGGCACGCCAGAAAGATTCTCAAAAGCAGAAAGAGAATGGCAGAACGAGTAAGTCAGTATTGAGCCCGACGCTGCCCTAAGGTGAAAATTTCTTAGAAGTAAGTAATCTAATGCGTCGCCGGGGGTTGCCCCATACGGGGAGGCAGCATCTTCAAAATAAAGAATCAAAAATTTTCAAGGCAGCAGGGCGAAAGTTAGAGCGACACAAAACCTGAACAGAAAAATGGTTACATCATTCCAAGCAAAAGTTTACGAATTGTGCAAAAAGATTCCTCGCGGCAAAGTCACAAGCTATTCTTCAATTGCAAAGAGATTAAAGAGCAGCCCGCGGGCTGTTGGCCAGGCATTAAGAGTCAATCCTTTTGCTCCAATAGTTCCCTGCCACAGAGTTGTGAAAGCTGACGGCAGTATAGGAGGTTTTGGCGGAGAAGTTTCTGGTGAAAAAATCCAAAAAAAGATTGCATTGCTCAAGAGAGAAGGAGTTGAAGTAAAAGATTATAAGATTGAGAAAAAGTTTTTTATATAGAAAGGAATTCTTGCATTGTATGAGCAGCATGGATGAAATTCTTGCAAAGGGCGAATCGCTGTTAAAAAATATCAAAGACAATCTTCCTGAGCTTGAAAAATTATTAGAAGAGGTTTCTTCTCACTGGCAATATGAGGATGCTGTTTACAGGTATTACCACCAATCATTCAAGGTTTTTTACATACAAGAAGCCACGCAGAAAATCTATGCTGCCCTTGAAAAAATATCTCCTCATGAGCCTAAAGAGGTTCCTAATGAATGGTTCAACAACATCATGAAGCAAGGCGCTGCAGGAGAAAAATTTAAGCTAGAGCATAACCAGGAATGGGAAAAAACCTGCAGGCCATTCCTCGAAGCATTCTTCCATGCAAAGTATTTTTTAGAGATGGCTGTGAAGTACGGCAAGAAATACAGCAAGCCCTCCTCACCTCCAAATAGGATGCACTCTGGATTTGCTGCGCTTTTGGAATTGTATAATAGAAGGTGATTTAGTCAAACCTCGAAAATTATATAAGCAAATTCTAATCTCTCTGCACACATGGCACAAAAAGTCAAGCTATACAACCCGCATCCAGGAATAGGAGGAGCCCTTCTTCCTTTGCCAAAGCCAATGAAAGATATAGCTGACAAGCTAAACAGGAAAAGCATGAGCCTAGACAAAGCTATTGAAATGATTTCTCAAGTCGCAAAGAAAGTGGGCGGACAAGTTGCTGTTGTTGAAGAGCACAAATATATCAGATTTCAAATAAAAGAGCCTAACAATTACGTACATGTTTACAGGCTAATATGCTACAAATAAGGAAGAACTCTAATCAAATAAAGCAGCTCACAGATGCTTATTCCTCAAATAATATTCATAAGTCCTTTGGACTCCTTGTTCCAGGCTAACGTGAGGGTTAAAGCCAAAGTCTTTTTTTGCTTTCTGGTTGCTCGCAATCCAGTAATCAGGCTCTGCTAATTTTATTTTCTGGACATTGAGTATTGAGACGTTGCCTGAAATTCTTGCATGAGCATCTCCTAGATATGAAAGTGCTTTAATGATAGGGAATGGTATGCTAATGCTTATTGGCTTCTTGTTCATCACGCTAAAAACTGTCTCGTGCATCTGCTGCCATGTAATCGGTTCATCGTTGCATATGAAATAAGTATTTGCAACAGTATTTTTTGAAAGCGCTGAGCTTATCATGCCTTCAACCAAGTCCTCGACGTAGATGTATGAGAAAATTTTTTTCTTGTTGCCAGCATAAATATTAATTCCTGACTTTGCCATTTTGAATATTTTCTTGAAATCCTCGTCTCCTGGGCCATAAACACTGGCTATTCTCAGGGTGGTGCAGGGAAGAAAGGATGCATAGCCTTGCACAATCTCCTCTGCCATCAGGTTGGTTTCGCCATAATATTCAACAGGGTTAGCCTCTTCCTGCTCTGTCTTGTAATGCTGCCTGTTCCTTGAAGGTCCTGCTGCTGCCTGTGACGATGCAAAAATAAATCTTTCAAGATCAGGGCTTTTCTGCTTCAAAGCATTGAGCAAGTTTTCTGTCGGTATTACATTTGCATTGTAGAAATCCTTGAATCTTACTGCCTTGGTTATTCCTGCAAGATGAAAGGCATAATTAACATCCTTGCAAGCTTTGCAATCAATAAGCGTCTTAGCATCAGAATAATTAACGAGGTGCTCGCCTGGTGCAGGAACTCCTGCTCTCTTCAAGCTCACTATCTCTACCCCTTGAAATCTGTCTTCTAGTGCTTTCTTCAAATTCTTGCCAATAAATCCGCCTGAGCCTGTTAATAGGATTTTCATGTTAAGTGGAAAACTAATTATAAATAAAAAATTTTAGAATTCACTTCCTCTTCTTGACTTTCTTGATTTCCTTCTCAAGCTTTAATTCGTCAAGTAGTTCTTTGTACCTGTTCCTTATAGTAACTTCTGTGACGCCGGCTACGTCTGCTACTTCTCTCTGGGTTCTCTTCTCGCCGTTAATCAGGGCCGCAACATAAAGCGCTGCTGCTGCAATTCCAGTTGGTCCTCTTCCGCTTGTTAGCTCAACGTTCTGCGCAGACTCTATAATCTCGACTGCTTTGCTCTGTGTCTCTGCATTTAATTTAAGGCTTGAGGCAAATCTTGGTATGTAATCAGCAGGATTGCTAGGCAATATCTTTATTCCGAGCTCTCTTGTAATGAAACGGTATGTTCTTCCGATTTCTTTCTTCTCAATGTTAGAAGCTTCTCCGAGCTCGTCAAGTGTTCTTGGAACATCATGCCTTCTGCACGCTGCGTACAATGCTCCAGCAACTACTGACTCCATGCTTCTTCCCCTGACTAATCCTTTCTGGACAGCAAGGGTGTAGATTCTTGCAGCCTCTTCCTCTACGCTGCCAGGCAATTTAAGGAATGAGCTGACTCTTTTTAATTCTGATAATGCGAGCTTGAGGTTTCTTTCAATTGCTGTGCTTATTCTCTGCTGCCATTTCCTCAATCTGAAGAACTTGCTCTTGGCTTTACCGCCGAGCTGGTACAAGTCTGATTTCTTACCAACATCAGTTCCTAATCCCTGGTCGAACTGGGTGTAGCTCATGGGAGCTCCAGTCCTTCTCATCTTCTCTGCGTCTTCTCCGTTGAACTCCCTCCATTCCTGGTCAAAGTCGACCATCTTGTCCTCTACGACAAGGCCACAGTCCCTGCAGATGATTTCTCCTTTCTCCTTGTTCCAGAATAAGTTGATGCCGCCGCATTCAGGGCATTTCTTTACAAAAGTGCTCATAATGCTCCCCCCGTTGCAATGGTAAGCTGAATAATTAAAATACAGCCTTACGATAACTTTAAAAATTGGAAAAAAGAAAGCTTTATAAAACTTTCGGTGGGTGTCGTCTGAAATAAGTTTTCTGCACGCTCTAATAAAAAAGTATTAAAACACCTGTGATAAATCAAAAAATATTAAAAGATAGAAGAAATGTATCTTATAAGGTTTAAAAAAAAAGAGGAAAAGCTTAAGTAATAATGAGTTCTAAGGAGGCAGAGGAAGAAATGAGACGCGGACAGGTGTGGAGCATTGATGTTTTGCTTGCAGTCGTAATATTTGTCTCAATAATCCTCATATTCTACGTCACCATGACTTCCAGGCAGAAGCCTCAGCTCAAGGACTTGGAGATAGAGTCAAGCAACCTTAAGATTGAACTTGAGAAGAACCAGGATATTGGGTTCTTGCAGAACAACCAGGTTAATGATACTAAGTTTCAGATGTTCATCAGCAACGCCACAGAGGATTATGACTCGCTAAAGGAGAAGCTCGGAATCAAAGGAGATTTTTGTATGTTCTACGAGGACTCTGACGGCTTCATCGTGCTTATAAGGAATAATCAGAGCACTAACATCTCCAGGATGAACCTCACAGGCATAGGCAGCCCTGACCTCTGCGTTGGCGGCTACAAGTGCGGCACCAACATACCATGCGATTAAGTTCTAGAATATCAACAATGCGAGCATTAAGTCCGTTATTGCAAACAAAAGCTTTGCTTTTGGTGCCTCAAGACCAAGTCTTGATGCCCTTAAGGTCGAAATTTCTTAGAAGAAGATAATCTAATGCGTCGCCGGGGGTTGCCCCATACGGGGAAGCAGCATCTGCTAATAAAATAATATAAAATTTCGAAGGGCAATAGGACGCTAATGCGAGCTCAGTAAATATTAAGAAAATTTATAAACTCTTAACATTAGTTTTTTTATCATGCTAATCACTTACCTAATCCTGCTGCTAATAGCTTTCCTAGGGTTATTTGTAGGCTTGCTCATTGGCTGGCTTGCAAAGGAAGAGCTGAAGCCAGGGATGATATTCCTTGACATCTTAAGGCATGTCATATTTGTGGCTATAATCATTATTTTCTTTGTCAAGAACTGGTCAATACTTTTTGTGCTGCTTATAGCTATTATACTCATATTCTTCAGCCTTAGCAAGTACAGGGAAACCCTTTTTTATTATTCATTGCCTATTATTTTCTTCTTATCATGGAAGTACAATGGCTTTGCAATGATTGCTCCGCTGATATTCCTCTACGGCTTGCCATTGGGAAGCATTTACCTTTACAGGCAATTGAAGGAAAAGAAAAAAAATGTTGTTTTAAGAGCTCTCTACTCCTATGCAGGTTTTCTCATCAACGGAATAATTCTTGGATTGCTGGGATTATTCTTTTAGTTTAATCTCTTCATCAACATCATTGGTGCCAAAAGCACTTCAAGGTTTATCTCTGTCTTTAATGGCTGCTTGAACCTGAAATCATTCTCTGGCCAGGAATAACCGCAACCATCTTCTGTGTAGCTAGTAGCATATTGAAGCTTTTCTTGTATGTTCTGCCACGGCATTCCTTTCTTCTCTAGCTGCCTTGCAAGGTCGTATTTTTCAATTGCTTTGCCAAAAACCTGCTTGCCATTTAGTTTGAACCTGGTGTAGAATGCAATCCTTTCCCAGTCTAACCGCCACATGTTGGTGGTGGTTGGCCCTAGGTATGTGCTCATCAGGCTGTCAATGTCCCTGGCTATGATTTCTCCTACACTTCTTTGCCTGAACCATTGTGCGTCGCAATTGCTGAATTGGTTGAATGCGTCTTCGTAACGCTTGAACTCTTCATCGTCATAGCCTAACAGGTTGGTATAGCCGCCGATGAATGCCAGGAATTCTTTTTCTTCAGGCGTCTGAGTCATGCAGCTGTCCCATATCCGGCTTATTAGTGCTCTGTATTTTGGCGATTTGTAAAGCTTTAGTACGTACGCCTTGATTTCGCTCTGCCTTGGCCCGCGGTAGTGGCTTGATGACAGAATCCCATTTGGAGAATCAAACAGTGCGTGTGAGAGCTCGTGGTCTATCCCGCCTATTATCTGTTGTTCTAAATCTTTGTGACCGTTATGGAAGAGCTGGACGAAAACAGTCTGGCTGGAGCGCTGGTAAGCTGCCAGCATTTGCAATAGGTTGGTCTTGACGAAAGCAGTATTCTGGATGAACCCAAGCATTCCATCATCCCATTTCCTTATTTCTCTTTCAATGTCAGAATCTTTTATAGTGTATTTCTGGGCGTATTCTGCAGTCATCTTGGGGCTGTTTATGGCAGCATTCTTGTTGGGATTGGCTGCGCTTAATGCTTGGTTGCTTGTTAAGAATATAGCTGTTCCTGCTAAAAGTCCTGCCAATCCTTTTATTAGCTTGCGCATAGATTTGGGAGAGCAGAGGCATATAAAAACTTAATTACAAACAAAACCAGAAGGCCTCGTATTTTAATGCAAGGATGAATGGCTTCTGGTTTTGATGTCCCAAAAATTCGTCCATATTTGAAAGCGCCCGTTCAAGCTCAGACCTTTAGGTTTGGGTAGGGCGCTTTCGATGGATTTTTGGGACTTTTTAGTAAAATCGTTTATTTTATAAGATGGGATGCACTCACGAACAGCAATGAAAGAGGTAACTACAAAAGACGGCAGCACCACCTTCTACAACGATGAATATTCTGAGACTTACCACTCAGTAACCGGCGCAGTAGAAGAGGCTTTCAGGAAGTTCGCAGAGCCCGCGCTGGAAGCAGTGAAGAACAAGAATGAAGTAAGAATCCTTGACGTCTGCTTTGGCCTTGGCTACAATTCTGCCGCTGCAATTGACGAGATTCTAAAGCAGAACATAAGCTGCAACATAGAAATCATTGGCTTGGAGAAAGATAAGAAAATACTTGAGCAGATAAAAAATGTTGAGCCTGCAATCATAAGCTATCCTGTAATAAAAGAAATGGTTGAGCAGAACTATAAGTATGAGCGTAACGGGATAATCATTGAGCTGATTATAGGCGATGCTTTGAAAACAATAAAAAAAATAAAAGGAAAATTTGACATAATATTTCTCGACCCGTTCAGCCCGAAAAAGAATCCTGAACTCTGGACAGAAAGCTTTTTCAAGGAATTAAGAAAACATATAAAAGAAGACGGCATACTCACAACATACTCGTGCGCAGGAAATGTTCGCAGAAACCTGAAAGCAGCAGGCTTTGAAATCAAAGATGGGCCTTGCGTGGGAAGAAGAAGTCCGAGCACGATAGCAACCATTGCTCCCGTAGTATAGTTTGGATAGAATGAGAGCTTGCGGAATCACGGAATTTCTCCGTGTGCAAACAGCTTTAGACCGGGGTTCGAATCCCCGCGGGAGCGTCTTTTTTCCGTTTTCTTCCAATTTTCTTCGCTTTTTCCTGATAGCATTATTTAAACCAGTTCAGAGCTTGTTCGGGTGATGAATTACAAGGACTATTTGAAGTTAAAGCTTAAAAAATTCAGCAAGGAAGATATTATCATTACGAATCATGCGCAGGAGCAGGCTGTTTTCCGAGGTATTGCTCTGAGCGAAGTCATGGAAAACATTATAAACCCTGAAAGGTTAGTGTTTGCTGGCAAGGAAGAGGCAAAGTCACAGAGTGAGGAAAAGTTTGCTTGTTATTTTGCCTATAGCAACACGCAATGCCATTGCTATGTTTTGGTTATCAACCAGAAATGCCTGGTTTGCACTGTTATCAAAATTAATAGGCGCTGGCAAAGAAAGGTGGAGAAGTATGCAAAAAGATAAGTTCAGCTATGATCCGGATAATGATGACTTGCTTGTTTACAAGGCAGGCGCTAAGTCCAGCGGAAGCGTTGCATTAGGTGATATCATTCTTGACTACGATTCAAAGAAAGAGCTTGTTGGCTTACAGTTAAGGAATGCTTCAAAGATTATCAGGGATTTTGTCAACAAGAGCCATGAAGAGGTGGAATCTGTTTTAGCTCATCTGGAAAGCTGCAAATTGGATGTTAAGGCTAAGAATAATCTTGTAATAATAAGGCTTACCTTGATTGGCTTGAAAAATGAGTTAAGCCCTGTTTTTTCTGTTCCTAGGATTGAAGAATCAAGTCCGGCACTGGCTTATGCTTAGAGAGAAAAGAACCACATCATATCTTATCGTAATCTGCTAAAGTCATTAAAATGGGGCTTAATTCTTCAATTTTTTCTTTCAGCGGGTATAGATGAGCTAAACCTACAACTGCAACTAGGCACTCGCAATCTTTTTCAGAGTATAATTGTGTTATTTTTTCAGCCATGGTTTCGTCTCTTGCTTTATCATGTATTTTTCTTCTTACTTCTTTGCGCGCCTCTGATAAGTGTTGTATTTCTAATTCTAATGCTTGTGAGTCTTTAAGTCTTTTATATTCTTCACCTTCTTCTTGAGCTTTTGAATACTGCTCGTCAATTCCTTTGCTTGCTATTTCAAGAAGGGTTTCAATATCTTGGCTGAGAAATTTTTTTAGCTCGTTTTGAGCTTCCTCATCAGTTTGTGTTTTGTCAACTAAGTTTTGAGTTGAGGTCAGGTGAGGTTCATAGAACCCTTCAATAAATTTCTGCCTATCGCCCATTTTAAAAGCAATGTCTATGCAAACCATTCTTGCTTGTGGATTGCTCTGCGCGTATTCTTCTGAAACGCATGCTTCATAGCCTTCCACCATTGCTTTTAAACTAAGAATAAGCATTTTCTCTTTTTGCTCTTCATCCAAAAAAGGAAAGGCTTCATATATTTTTTCTCTCGTAACCCCTATTAAATCAATGCCTTCACTTAGAATGGATTGCTCGGTCTCTTTAGAAGCATCTATTCTTTCAGGCGATATTTCAACTGCTACAATATTTGGCGACAATTTATTGAGAATGGATTCTAATCTTTTGGGGCCATTTATATCCTTATGGTTGGTGCCTATTAGATATAGCCTTTTTTGTTTCATACACCATATACGGGATTTGGAATTTATAAATATTTCCTTTTTTTACCATTTCATAGTAGTATCTCTCCTGTTCGTAAACTGCTCTCTCAAAGGAATATGCTTTTTTCCAATCACTATAAATGCTAATACTAAGCAACATGTGAACTGGCACTGGTGTATTGGTCATCCTATATATTTCTAAATCATCCAGAAGATATGATCTTTTAGTACCAATTCTCCTGCAGATCTCATTATGTATTTCTTGCTCTTTAGTCTTATCTTCAAGCTCTGCTTCTTTATTTTGTTCATCTGAACTCATTTTTACTTCAGTAATCATTAATCATAGGTGTTTAAAATAACTATGTGCTTTTTTTTCGTAAGAATTACATAAAATCCGAAATATTTCTGCTTTTATCCTTAAAACACTTGTTTTTTGTTAGCAGAAGCCTTTTTCACAAACTATATATACACTTCTGCCATCTCTATTCTCAAAGAATACTGCGGGGGATATTATGAAAGCATTTGAAGGCAATACTCTGGATGAGATAACTAAATCTGTTGGTAAGAGCGTGCTGGAAGACAAGTTTGAAGCTGTGGTCAAAGAAAATTATCCCAATCGCATGAGTGAAGCTGACAGGCTGGCTCTTGGGGTTGCTCTTTACAATAACATGCAGACTAACAGGTATAAATATTTCAAAGAGCACCATAATATTGAAATAAAAACTTTTCAAGGCGTAGAATTAGAAAAATTGCCTATAGAAAAGCTCTGCGCAGCCAATAACGCAGTATACAAGATTAACGAGCCATACACAAAAGCAATGGAATTTCTTAAGGATTATAAGCAATAAAAAAAATTTTGGGCATTACTTCAAAGTTTTTTTGAATTCTCTTTGATATTTTTTGAATTCTTTTTTTATAATAGCGCTCAAATAATCCTGTTTTCCAGGATGCACTCCAACAGCTGCGTGATGTATATAACATCCATCTATTGTAGCAGACATTTCAATAAACTCCAAAGAGACTATGTGTTCAACTCCATTTACTTTCCCTTTTAGTTCATATTCTGTGTTCAGAGGCTGGAATGGCTGCCTCTTATATGCAGAAATAACTTCTCCGCTATTAAGAAACCTAATTTTTCTGAATCCTGGAACTGGATCAAAACAGGATGCTAAAACTTCTCTTAAATTATCTAATTTATTATTAACAGCTCCTACGTGCATAGTTTTAAATTGATATTTCTCACTACGATGCCTTATTGTTTGTATTGGCTCCTCTCTGTAAAATAAATATTCTGGTAGTTTTAGTGTTGCCATGTTCAATCCTCCAATTAATCCTCAAGAAATCTTGAGGTGATTACTATATTTACTCACCTCAATGCAAAAGGAACTCAAAATGATTTATAAGCTTTTGCCTTAAAAAAGTTCTGTGCCTGCTCTTGCTTATTCGCATCTGGCTCGCAACTTCGTCCACATGCCTTGCAAACTTTTGATTCTGATTTTTGAAGGCGCTGCCTCCCCGGATGGGGCGACCCCCAGCGACGCGCAATATATTTTTTTAGCAGAAGTTTGCACCTTAAGGCATTGGTGGACTTGTTGCTCGCGTATTTTACATTTTCAAAACCATAAACTTAATAAATAACCTCTCCTGTGGTTAGCCCGTAAATAATGAGTGTGAATATCATGGACATCAGCTGGTTCAGCGCATTGTTGAAGTCAATCATTGTCTTATTAGTTGTTGTTGATCCTTTTGTGAGCGCTGCCTTCTTTGTAAGCTTTGCAAGGAGCTCTACTCCTAAGCAGAGGAGCAAGGCTATTTGGACTGCCATCACCGTGGCGGGAGGCTTATTGTTACTCTTCATATTCTCAGGTTTATTCTTGTTAAAAATATTAGGCATCAGCTTTAACGGCTTCAAGATTGCAGGCGGGTTAATCCTTTTTGCCCTCGGAGCAACTATTGTCTTGGGCATTGACATTGGCAACACCCAGAAGAGCGGCAACATTAAATCTGCTGCTATCCTTATCGGTACGCCATTATTGTCAGGTCCTGGTGCACTAGCCACGGCCATTGCATTATCAAAGGACTACGGCTACATCATACCAGCAATTGCAACCATTGTGGTTATCATAATCTCTTACGCAATTCTTAAAGGTGCTTTTTTCATCCACAAATTTGTAGGCAACCAGATCCTAGAAGTCATCTCCAAAGTCCTTGGCTTATTGCTTGCAGCATTAGCAGTTGATTACATCTACGCAGGCATTGTTGGCTTCCTGACTGCAGGATAATTTCTATTAGAACATCTTAATTAAATGTGCTAAAAAAATATGTTAGCCTAAAAACTACATTACCCTATCGACCCATTTCTTGAGCTTGTCAAGCAGAGTCTCTACTTCTTCTTCCTCGCTAAGCTCAATCCTGTCCTTCTTTTCAAGAACACCAATCCTAAACCTTATGGACTCAATGTCTTTAAGTATTTCTTCCTTGCCAGGGTTTTTCAGCTCCACTCTTTCCTGCAGGTTCAATAACATGCCATCAATATCCATCAGGTCCTGCATCATTGACTTGCTGTCTTCTTCCAAGTCTTCCATGAAAGCCATTACTTCGCCTTCTCCTTCCTCAACTTCAGAATCCTTATCTTCCTTGCTCATCTTAATCTTCTCCTCTTAAATCTCAATCTCATCGCCAATAGCAGGAGCATAAACAATCCATTTGCCTTGCTGCTCTGCCCATTTCTTCATCTCATCTACTGCTTCTTCATCTCCATGCTGGAAAATAATTTTTTTGGGATTGACCCTCCTTATTATCTCCATCAAATCATTCTTGTCTGCGTGGCCTGAGAAGTCAAACTTGTCAACAAAGCACTTTACCTCAGTCCTCCAGCCATCAATGTAAATGAATCCTTCCTCTAACAAGTGCCTGCCATTAGTCCTCTTGCACTGGTAGCCTGTTAGCAGGATTGCGTTTTTAGACTCATGCCACATATACTTGAGATAAGCTAGCACTGGCCCGCCTTGAAGCATGCCGCTGGTCACAACAAATATGCCTTGCCTTTGCATAGCCCTTTTTCTGTGGCGCTCGCTGCCTATTCTTTCAACGCGCTTATCATACATTTCCTCAAGTATTTCCTTGTTATTAACATAAGGATCATTGCTGCCAATAAGCTTATTGGTTATTTTCTTGCACATGCCATCCATGTATATTGGAACATTGAATTTTTTCTCGTGCAACATCACCAGTACGTCCTGAGCTCTTCCAAGGCTGAACACAGGAATAAGAGCAGAGCCTCCTTTCTTCACAGTCTCCTCAACCTTGTCAAGAAACCTCTTCCTGGTTTCCTGCCTGTCAGGCAAATCCCTATTGCCATAAGTGCTCTCAATTATTAATACATCAATATCAGAATAATCTGTGAAAGCTCCCTTAACCACTTCAGTAGTTTTCAGCTTGATATCCCCAGTATACAATATTTTTTTGCCTTCAGCCTCCAACAATATCATTGAACTGCCAGGAACATGGCCTGCATTCCTCAGCATGAACTTCATCTTCCTGTGATTATACTCAGTATCATACTTAACCAGGCGCATGCTCTTATCAACCTTTTTCAAGTCAACCTTGCCATAAGCAGGGTGCAAATTCCTGATTCTCTCAATCTTGTAAGAATCCTTAAGAAGAATCTTGGTTAATTCGTAAGTTAATCTTGTGCAGAACACAGGGCAGATAATATTGTAATGCTCGAAGAGCGGCAAAGCTCCGCTATGGTCCAGGTGAGCGTGGCTGATGATTAATCCGTCAATGTCGGGAACGTTAATAACCTTTTCAGGATACTCAAAACCTCCTTCCTTGAATTTTATTCCTGCATCAAGAAGATAACGGTCACCTTGCGTCTGGATTTCAATACAGCTCCTGCCAACCTCTCTGGCTGCGCCGTGAAAAATTAATTTCATGAATATTTCCTTAAATGGAAAACTATTTAAATATTTGGTATTTGCGTTGAATAAGAAGAAAACCGAAAATTTTGCAAAACAATTAAATCTCTTATTCTTCTGCGGTATATAAATCGAAAGATATATAAATAGAAATAATCTTCAGAATGGTTATAACAGAAAGGATAAATATTTATAAGCTCAAAAATTAATGAAAAAAAGCATCAGAGGGGTGGCTGAATACATGAAGCAAAAAAAGATATTTAATGTCTTCTTCAGGGAAAAACCCGCGATGATGCTCGTCACTCTCCTCAACAAGAACAATAACATCTATGCATCCAACCTTGCAAAAGTTGTGGACTGCACTTACAGCCACGTCGTCAAAATACTGCAGGAAATGGAAAAATCAGGGCTTGTAGAGTTCAAGAAGCAGGGTAGATTAAAAGTTCTGGCGCTCACCAAGAAAGGAGCAGAAGTCGCAGGCTACATTGACAAGATAAATAATATTCTATAAACCTCTTTTAGCCAAATAGTGAATTTCTATCTCTTCTATCATTAGTAAATTCCTATCATCAATCAGTTTTCTTGCAGCAGTAAGAGGCACAATCCCTGAAATTATAAAGCAAATCAACGCGCTGCCGAGAAATTGCCAAACCCGCACTCCCTTCCGGAGGAGGAAAGCCTTTAAACACAGGCTCGTCAATGTCAAACCCTGCTCCTTGGTCTTGGATGACAAAATAGAATTTTCTCCTAACCCACAGGCAATAAAGCCTTAATTTTTTCCAGGAGTCTTTCTTGTTTCCATAGTCAATTGCATTGGCTATTAGCTCGCCACTAGCTATCCTAACGTCATTAATCATCTTTTGATCATTCGACCTTTGCTTAAAATTCTGGACAAAAAAGCTGATAAGCTCTTCAGGATATGCCTTGTTTGGAGTAGCGACCTCAAGAATCTTTGTGTTTTCATCATTGGCTATTTTTTCTAAAGATAATTTCCTTAGCATGACAACCCCTTGAATATTCCTAAATCTACTAACCGAAAGCATTATTCCCGGTTTATCTTAAGCTTCTTTATCTCTATCCTGCCTGGCTCTGCTGTGATCTCATAATCATCCTCTGCTTCGTACTGCGAGGCTCTGGTGATTATCTCTGGCAATAATATGCTATTACCCCTAAGGTTAAGGTTGGTTATTATCTGCTTCTTTGAGCTGCCATTCATCTTCTGCTCAATATCCTTCATCATCTTGATAGCTTCAACATCATGCTTCTGTGATTTCATTTCAATAGTCTTCTCGTAAAGGAATTTTGCAATAACATCAGCAACATTAATGTTGGTCGTGACTGAAACAAGCTGAAGCCCAGGACTGATGTTGGCTTCTATCACTAGCGGTCCTCTTGCACTTTCAAGTATGTCTACTGCGCATATGTCAGCCCTTATGGCTTTGGCAACATCGACTGCAAGCTTCTTTGTAACTCCGTCAAGCTCAACAGGCTCTCCTGTGCCTCCAGAGTGAAAGTTAGCTCTTGCCTCCATTGAGCTGGCTTTCCTTCTCATGCTTGCAACTACTTTGTTGCCAGCAACAATAGCCCTTATGTCTGTTCCTCCAGTCTCAACGTACTCTTGCAATATGAAAGGCTGCTTAAGCGCAGATAATGCATCGAGCAATGATGATGCTGTTGCATAAGAATCCGCGAACATCACTCCCTTGCCTCCTGTGCCGTGAGGGAACTTCATCATAATAGGATATTTTATCTTCTCAAGAATTTTCTTGGCAGCAGGTATGGTTGCGCTCACATAAGTCTTAGGCATTGGAATGTTGTGCTTCTGCAATTCAAGGTGCGTCAATAATTTATCGTGAGCTATGGTGAATGAGTCTGCTGATAATGGCATATAACATTTTCTTTCAAGAATAGAAGTCAAAGTCTGCAATAGTTGGGCATACCTGAATGAGCCTTTAACATAAACGCAGTCATAATCAATTATTGGTTTGCCGTCATAAAGAATCTCAGCAGCCTTTCCTGATATGTTAATGTCTATCTTCCTTATGTCGATCTCATCAACATCGCCAAAGTATTTCTTCATGGCTTCGCCTGTCCATTCTGAGCTCTCGCTTCCCAGGCTTATGATAGCTGCTTTAAGTTTCATGTTAATCACGATTTTATTTTCAGTTCGCACCTGGCTCCGGCGCGCTTCTTTAATCGAAGGCTCCGTGCACCCCGTAAGTTGCAAAACTCCGTTTTGGAACACCAAAAGCAAAGCTTTTGATTGGGACAACCCCCTACTCCGCCCGATTATTTATTTTGAATGTGCCTCCGCAAAATTGGTGCGAACCTTGCTTTTGAAAATGAATTTTTACTTCTTCAATGGCATTGGCTTGTCTGCCCTTCTGGTAGGGTCGATAAGGAAGCCTTGCTTTAAAATGTTCTGGCCGATCAGCACAGGATATCTCATGTGGTTCCTGTCTGCAATTGTGAATCTTGCCTGAAATCTCTTGCCCTTAATAACAACATTAACCTCAACTACTGGCCTTAGCTTGGTTCCGTGAGCACTCCTTATCAGCTTTGAATCAATAACAGGTCCTAGTTCGAGCTCTGACGCAAGCGTGATGTCAATGCTGCTCTTAGTAGCTCCGCTGTCAACCCTTGCTATTAATTCCTTGCTCTTGGAATTATTGCCTTTAATCACAACCTTTTCTGTTAACCCGACTATAGTCTTGGATTTTATATCCTCATGGTTGTCAGAATGGTTCTGTGAATCATTACTCATTTGGTCTCAGGCCTCATGGTAGGGAAGAATATAACCTCCCTTATGGAAGTATTATTCGTTAATAGCATGGCCAATCTATCAACTCCTATTCCTATCCCGCTAGTCGGAGGCATGCCGTACTCCATTGCTTTTATGAAATCCTCATCAGTCCTCTGCGCAGTATCATCTCCTGTGCTTAATCTTTTCTCCTGAGCCTGCCAGTTCTTCCTCAGCTCCTCAGGATCATTAAGCTCAGAGTACATGTTGCCTAGCTCCATGCCAGCAATTATTAGCTCAAACCTTTCTGTAAAGCCAGGGTTGGTTTTCATTTCCTTAGCTAATGGGCTCACGTCTTTTGGGTAATCCATTATGAATGTTGGCTGAACAATCTTTGGCTCGACAAGCTCGCCGCATAGCTCTGCAAGTATGAATCCTATGCTCATATCATCATCGATCTCCACTCTGTGCTTTCTTGCCACTTCTCTTGCCTCGTCAATGTCTTTTATTTTTGAAAAGTCAACGCCAGTCGCTTCCTTGACAGCATTAATCATGGTAAGCCTCTTGAAAGGAGCTTTCATGCTTATCTTTTTTCCGTCAAACTCTATCTCTGTTGTCCCGTGAACCTTCCTGGCCACGTACTCAAGCATCTCCTCTGTCCGCTTCATGCTGTCAGTATAATCATCATAAGCAGCCATGGTCTCCATCTGAGTAAACTCAGGATTATGCCTGGTGTCAATGCCTTCATTCCTAAAATCAGTGCAGAACTCAAAAACTTTCTCAAATCCGCCGACAATCAATCTCTTCAGGTAGAGCTCATCAGATATTCTCATGTAGAGCGGCATATTAAGAGCATTATGATGAGTTACAAAAGGCTTTGCGCTTGCTCCTCCATAAACAGGCTGCAACACAGGAGTCTGAACTTCAACAAATCCTTGGTTAGTAAGGAACTCTCTTATTGCCTGGATTATCTTTGAGCGCACCAAAAAAGTGTTCTTAACATTAGGATTAACAATCAAGTCAACGTAGCGCTGCCTGTACCTAAGCTCAGAATCCTTTAATCCATGATACTTCTCTGGCAGAGGCCTGACTGATTTTGTGAGAAGCTCAAAACTCTTGACATGAATTGTAATCTCGCCTGTCTTGGTCTTGAAAACGCTTCCTTCAACTCCGATAATGTCGCCGATATCAAGCTTCCTGAACAAGTCATAAGATTCCTTGCCAACATCATCATGCCTGAAATAAAGCTGAATCTCGCCAGAATCATCTGCTAACTGGCAGAAAGCAGCCTTGCCCATCATCCTAATAGCCACAAGCCTGCCAGCCACTCGCACCTTGTTGCGCATAGTATCATGCTCTTCTGGCCTTAGCCCTGCATAAACCTTTTTTATCTCGCTGGCAAGAGCAGTCTTCTCAAACCTGTAAGCATAAGGATTAATGCCTGCCTTCCTTAAATCATCTACTTTTTGCTTCCTTTCATTCAATATTCTGGTTTCTGTATCCATATTCTCCTGAATAACGTCGGCATGTTTTTAAAGTTTATCAAAATATCGAGTTTGTCGCATAAAAGCCGCCATTTAGGCGAGCAGCGCGGCGCAATGCCTGCAAAGGCAGGCCATAAGGAACTAATTTTCTTCAAATATTAAGAGCGGAAAATCAGCGCTGAGAGCAGGCGGCTGTGCACGGAGCGAATAATGCGACAAACTCCAAAATATCTAATATTTCCACGCTGATTCTGAATTAAGGCAGAATCCTTAAGTCATTAGAATAACGCAAATTATTTAAATCACTCAACAGTAACTACATCTATGAATGTAGGTGTAACAGAGAGAATAATTGAAGCATTGGCCTACAAGAGTAAGAGAGAGCTAGAAAAAAAACTTTTCGAAGAGCCACTAGTATGCATAGGAGCAGCAAGCCCGGATGAATCAAGACTTCTAGCCACATTTGTCAAACACCTAACCCCCTTCTTTGTGAGCTCACAACTAAAAGAAAAAAATATTAACTTGGGAACGCTACAGGAGCTGACAGCAAAGCAGAACAAACTGGATTTCATCATACAATCAGAATATAATATTTTACACTCAAACTTTTCATTCAAAGAAGAAGGCTATGATATTCGATTCGAAACAGGACAACAAGCATCTTGCCAAACCCTAACTTACCAATACTCTGAGATAAAAAAATTACATGTCATGCAAAAAACAGGCGATGCAAGATTATCTGATGTCAACATAATTCTCAGATGGAGCGTGGATGGCAGCGATTTCCGCAGCTTCTATGCAAAAGCAAGCATAAGAGGAGGTCCATTAGCAGAAGAGAACAGTGCGCTGGCAAAACAGATTGTAAACTATTGGAGAAGCAATGACTTGCTAATAATAAACAATTACTTCTTTGAAGAGGAAGAAAAAAAAGGACGCATCATCAAAGGAACATATGTAAGGGGTTGCGTAAAAGCCCTTGCATTTGAAGAGCAAAAGGAAAGCATGGAAGAAGAATTTCAAAAGAAATTTGGAAGAAAACTTCCATTAAGCCTAATATCCGAATAAAAAAGAACAAGAATTCTACACAAGCTTAAGTTTTCCAATAACCCTGTCAATCTTTTCTACAGTGTCAGGCCCGATTCCTGCGCAGGTTACTGTGCCTGGCTCTACTACTGTGTGTCCTGCGTCTGTTATGACTGCAGTGGATATTCCGATGTCCTTGGCTTCCTGAACATATTTGTAAAGCTCTTTCTCGTCAGCAACCTTGACTACTATCTTGCCCATGCCCTCACCTCTCCAAGCCACCATCAAGTCTTTTTCTGCGCGTAATGCAGATTCTACAGCAGCATGGCTAGCCTGGGCTGCCATCTTGCCCTTTGGAAGCTTAAGGTCGCTTCTGACTAATATAGCTTGTTTATAGTTCATGATTAGATAATAATGTGAGGAGAATATTTAAATGTTATTATAGGAAAAAATCGCCAACGCCACCCCGTCAGATTTTCATAACAAAATCTGGTATCACAAAAGCTACGGCTTTTAGGACAACGAAGCTCTGCTTCGTTTGAAAGGGGTGCGACACTCACTTCGTTCGGTAGCACTTGAAGGGGACTTCGCCCGCAGGCGAATGTCGCCTCCTTTCGTTAACCTTTGCGGCTAAAGGTTAGGGGCAACCCCTGTCATTTCAGCCATCGTGCAAGTCCTTCACTTTCGTTACGGACGTTGCACTAGCTGAAGGCTGAGGCGATTTTTTAATTCATAAGAAAAAAAATTAATCATTTATCCCCGTAAACAAAATTTACTGCTCCTGGGATGAGTTCTGCTTTTATTGGAGAATCTGGTTTCTCTATTGGCCAGGCATTGCCTCCTAGCTCAATGAAGAGGTGTTTGTTCTTGCTCTTATCAAGGATTAGTATCTCTAAGCCTTTAACATTCTCTGTATAGTTGATTCCGTAAGGATTATATTGGTCTGCTTCCTTGTATGGCGAGAGGAAGGAGTGCGCCTTGTCAAACATCATGCCTGTTATTATCCTGATCATTTTCATGACACCCATATCCTTGAAGCACATCACTTCCAACTGGCCGTCGCAAGGGCTGCCCTTGTAATTCCATTCCTTTATTGCTGCGTGCTTGCAGCCATTAATTACATTCATATCCAAGAGTTTTTGGAAGACAAAGCTTTTTTTCTCATCACCAAAATCATAAGTTATATTGGCAGTTATTGGGCAATAGTTGAATGCTCCTTTAAGTGATTCTATAGAATAAGTTAATTTCTTCATCCCGTTCCTTTTGAAATAGTTGCTGAGTACGCTTAAACTGCCTTTTTCTGCGCCGTAGCATGCTTGGCTTATCATACCAAGGTTAAATGATGTGGCTGTGTACACAGTTTTATTATTGTCATATGTAACTTTCAAGATGTCTGTTGGCTTTACATGATCTTCAAGTTTTTTTTTGCCGCTGGCTAAGTCCCTGGCTAGCCTTGCAGAATAATGCAAGTCTGATAATCCGAGAATCTCAGCAAGGTTGTTGGCAGTGCCTCCCTTTAATAGGAATATTGCAGGTAACTTGTAACCAGGACCAAACTCTTGCATCAGCTTCATAATCACCTCCAGAATTTCGTCCACACCAGAGTCTCCGCTGTGAGTTACAAAGAAGCCAGGATTTTCTCTTATTATCTCATCTGCGTATCTCATAATATCATTTGGGGAGCGTGTAAAACTATACCTGAAGTTATTTGTTCCGAGCAATTTCACAGTGCGCCTGCTGTAGTTCCGCCTACCACCTGAGCCAGTGCTTCCTATGACTGATATCTTATTGTGGTTATCCATTAAAAGCCTCGTTAAGAACAATTAAAAAACGATTTTTGATTTATAAAACTTTGTTTTAATACCCACTAAAGAATAGTTAAATAAGTTCAATGAATTGGTAAATGCAAGAATATTTAAAAACCAGAAACTCAAAAATAGAATAATGGGCTTAAAAACAGAAGAAGAGCTTGACATGTGGTTCGCCAATGAAAAGGAAAGATTGAGCGATGAATTCATGAACAAGATTGATAAGGACAAGAACAACATCCCAAAGCATAGAGCAAAGTTTGATGCTGCCATGAAAAAACTCCTTGAAAAATACTCTAGCGAAGGCAACAAGATAGTAGAAGCAGCTAATTCGCAAGCAAAAAAGAAAAAAGAAACAACATAAAAAATAATAATCAGAATCATCCAGAGTTATCTTCTCTTGTACTTCTTCTCTTCCTCAGGAAGCCTGTGCTCAACCTCTATCTGATACCCTTTAAGCACAATTTTATTATCCTCGTGAATAATGTATAACTCTTCCAGGTCATTAATCACAATATCCTCGCCCTCTAAATAATAAGAAACATTAAGCCTCCTAATCCTGACCTTCTCGGTATTGGTGAACCTGAAGACGTGCGTAGGAAAAACATTATGCCTTTTATGAGGATTATTAATCTTGAAAAGCCTCAGAACCACAGTCTTATACGTATTATCATCTTTTTCAGACTCATCCTGGCTGATAAGTACACTGACAGTTGGAATCTTAATGAACTTCTCCTTAGGATCCTTTATTTCGTGTATCATAAGCATAAGAACTTCAGGCTTATTTTTAAATATTGTTGAAAAAAACAAAAATCTGCGGGCGAAGGGGTTCGAACCCTCGTAGGCACTAAGCCACAGGATGACTTATCGCTTTTTTCTTGATCTTAAGTCCTGCCCGTTTTCCACTCCGGCACGCCCGCATCCTGAAATAATTTATTTTTTTGGGCTGACGGTTCAAAATCATCAAGGATTTTGTTTCCGGCACGCCCGCAATATTGAAAAAATTTATACAAAAGTTTACTATGATAGAAACAACTATTCTTTATAAGTGTTTTTCTTTGCAAGAGAACTTTTGGGTTGCTTATTCTATGCCTAGGTTCTTAGGGCAGGTCTCAAACCTGCACGGGCCTTTGAGGATGTCGCAGTAAAAAGTGATCGTGGTTGATGAAAGGTTCTCTTTTTTTGCCTCGCAATTGTCCCAGATGGCTCTTTTCCAGTCGAATATCGTGCTGAACTTCTTCTTCTTAACAGCCTCTGCTATGCGGCCTTCCTCTTCTGCCTGCCTTCCCTCAAAAAGCTTTATCTCCTCCTCTATCGCAGTCATCTCCCTTTGGAGGTCTAAGCTTTGGTGCAGTAGCTTCTTTATCTTCAGGAGTTCAAGATATATTTTCTCGTTGGATATATCCATGACAATCACTAATTAACGCAGTGTTTTATAAATTTTTCTGAAAGCATTATCTGAATTTAAGAAAGTCGCCGCCAGGGCCTTAAGGTGAGCGAGGCTGGTAGGAAGCGAAGCTTGACGGTTAGGGACAAATTTTCTTCAGATTTTAATAATCTAAAAATTTGCCGAGCGAACGGCCAAGGCGACTTTCTGCAGTATTTAAAATAATTTTAAGGAAGAAAAAAAAAAAATAAAAAATCTTATCACTCAAATTCCAGTTCTACGCCACCAACCCAGCCAGCCACTACATTATAAAGCCAGGCTCCGATGGCACCGAATATGAATCCTAGCACTCCATAAATTATGAAGCCGAGAATTCCATAGATTATTGGCAGCACTATGATGGCAATTGCGCCCATGCCGGCGCCTAAGCCGCCAACTCCAGCAGCTGGGCCTGCTACTAAGAGCATTAAAGCTGTGAACAACCCCATTATAAACCCGCCTATGAGACCGAAGAAAGCCATTAATACTGTGTACAGCTTTGCCACAGACATAATTCCTACTTTCTTCAGGACTTTCTTCTCACTCTTCTTAACAACCACACCAATATTTTTCTCAGGCATTTTAAGCACCTCCTATTTACTTCAAGTATTATTCTTATTATAAAGTACTTGACTATTTAAATGTCATATATTCCTATATTATCATCTGCTGCCTTTTATCTTCACAGCTCCGTACAAGCAAACCTCGTCGCAGACATAGCACTTAATGCACTTCTTCTTGTCAAGCTTTGGCTTGGCATGATGATGTTGATCAAGAACCAAGGCTTTTTCCGGACAATTAACTACGCACCTCTTGCAACGCTTGCAATTATCCAGGAATTCTGGGTGCGGCCTCATAGATTCAGAAATCCTTTTGGCAAGCTTATTTACATCAATTCCTGAAGCTCTTATTAGCGGAATAAAACTTTTCAGAAGAACAGTTCCTGCAATCCTGGAAATATTTAGTCTTGGAAAAGAAAACCTGCTCTTCACACGACTCAAGGAGGCCCCTATTATCTTTATCTTACCCAGCTCATATTCGCCAATGTCATGGTTAGCTGCTGATTTCACGAATTTCATTGAGTGAGGATTAAAGCCCATAATCTGGCATGCCACAATGTCTGCTGCTAGAACGTCATCAGAGCCAACAAGCAAGTTCATCCTCTTAGGCTTGCCATTAGAAGGGCCTGCTCCTTCCATAGCAATTATTCCGTCAATAATTGTGAATGCTGGCTTTATAATCTGGCAAATATCAACTACTCCTTCGCACACTCCAACCTCGTGCAGCCTGAGCTTCTGCTCTCCAGAAACACAACCCATCAAGTTCTTCATGCCAAGGCTCACAGTAGTCAGCACATGAGTCTTCATCACAGGAAGATTTATTATCTTGTCAGTCTCAAACACCAGCTTTGAAACTGCGACTTTCTTAAGCACAACAGGATTCTCAACCTTGACCTTAATGAAAGCATACTTGTTCATGTCAACCAAGCGAGCATTATACTTCTCAGCCAGCTTCTTAATTCCCAGCTGCCTGAAAATATGTGTTGTATCAAAAGAGATTGGAGAAGCCTCTGCAATTATTGGAATGGCGCCTTGCTTCAGAACAATCTTCACAACAGCCTCAATAATTCTCAGATCTGTTGTGCAGCCAGTGCTTGAAGGCTTTGAATTCAAACAGTTAGGCTTAATAAGAACCTTGTCGCCCTTCTTAATGAACCTGTCCGCGCCTCCTGCAAGAATAAACATCTTCTTAATGTTCTTCTCGACCTCGCGCTCCCCTGTTTTCAGAACTACGACGCTGCTCATAGTGATTTAGCAAGAGCATCTACCTTTCTCTGCACTGAATTTATTATCCGCTCTCTTTCTAACTTAATATCCCCGTGCGCATCCCTAATGTTCCACACAATCACTTTTTTCCCAAGCCTTTTTGGATAATCAAAAATGCTCGCAGGAACATCATCAGCAACTATTACAATCATATCTGCCCACCGCAATAGGTTCATGTTCAAGCCCTTTGGCTTTCCATGAATAGCCAGACCAAATTTAGAACAAGCCTTTCTTATTCCTTCATCAATTGGAATGTTAAATATTATGCCCGCGCTCTTAGCCTTATGTCCTGATTGCTTCATTATCTTGTTAAAATAAGACTCAGCAACAATGCTTCTGAAGCGATTATACTTGCAAACAAACAATATATTCATTAGCATCCCTCAAGATAACAAAAGCCTCTAGCGAGAATTGAACTCGCGACCTCGTCCTTTCTGTCACTTCGTTCCGAACTTTTCATCCGAACGAAAAGTACCAAGGACGCGCTATACCGCTAAGCTATAGAGGCGTAAGCATGAATGACTTATGAGAGGTTTAAATAGTTTTTTAAAATTAAGCATATTCATACAGCGTTATGAAAGAGGATTGCGAGGAAACACTAAGGAAGATTACTGAAAAAAAATATGTCTTGTTCGTCAAGAGAGGCAACGCTGCTATTAGATTAGCATTAAAACTGGCTAAGAGTCTTGGCTGCAAGACTGTATTGCTTCAGGACATGGGCGGCTGGATCACTTACAAGCAGTTCTGCGAGAGAGAAAAGCTGGATTATCACGATTTGAAAACTGATTACGGCATTCTTGACCCTAAAGCATTGAATGATTATTCTGGCTGCGCCTTGCTCATCAACTCATTGCCTGGCTATGCTGCTTTGCAGAAGATGAGGGAGATTGCGAGGATTGGGAATAAGCAGGGAATATTCATAATCAATGATATTAGCGGGAGCATTGGCACAGAAGAAGCAAAATATGGTGATGTTGTGCTGGCAAGCTTTGCAATTGACAAGCCTGTCAACACAAGCGGGCATGGAGGGCTTATCGCAACGAATGACGAGAAATATTTTGATTTCCTGGAAAAAAATAATGCTGAGGCTGTTGATATTGATATTGACTTCACTGTTCTTTTTGAAAAATTAAAGAGCCTTGATAATAGGATTGCTGATTTAAATAGTATCAGAAACAAACTCATTAAAGAATTAGAAGCTATTGAGTTTGTCCAAAAAATAGTTCACTCTGAAAAAAAGGATTATGGCAAGGGCATGAATGTTATTGTAAGGTTCGACTCTGATGCTGAAAAAGAAAAATTAATAAACCTTGCAGAAAAAGAAAAGCTTGAGTTCACGCTTTGCCCTCGTGACATAAGGGTGAATGTGAAGGCAGTGAGTTTTGAAATTAAGAGAAAATGAGACGAACAAAATAAAGACTATGAAAAGAAAATCTGCCCTATTCCGGTTTGCTCGCTCTTGATGCTCGCAAACCTCCATCGCGCCATGCACAACAAAAGCTGAGGCTTTTGAGTTGCATAAGAAGGCGGCGACGGTCAGATTTTCTTTGTTTGAGGTGTTTAACATGGTGACTATGCCGAATTCAATGGATGAATGCATTTATTTTACAAGGAGAGCTTATGATAATAATGGAAAGGCTATTGCCTGGGTTTACAGGAAGAAATGCCCTAAGTGCGGGAAAGCAACCATGGGAAAGCCATTAGATCCTAAGACCAAGAAAGCAAAAATAAGAGCAGACACTTATGAATGCCCTGCTTGCGGGTTTTCAGAGCCTAAGCAAGAGCACGAGGAAAGTCTGATGGTCGAAATAATGTACACTTGCCCTTATTGCGGCATGAAAGGAGAAGCAACCACACCTTACAAGCGCAAGATTTTCGAGGGAGTGCCTGCTTATGTGTTCGAGTGCAGTGGCTGCCATAAGAAGATTGGCTTGACCAAGAAGATGAAGTCTGGCAAGGGCGGAAAGAATGATGCTGGAGATGATGATGCTGAATAAATCATTCTGATTAATAATTATAAATAATTAATTATAAAAGGCAAAAGCAAAGTGGAAGCAATTGGTAAGATAGAAAATTTTCAAGAGCCTGAAAAAGAAGAGGATTATGGCGCTGACAGGATAACTGAGGAGTCTCTTAAGAGGGATAAGGATTCTAACCGCTTGAAACAAGCCAGGGAGAGCTTGTACCAGAAAGGAGGAGAAGGCGATGGCAGGATTGTTGCATCAACCATTGACTCTGCAAATCTTACTCTTGAGGAAAGGCTTTTCATGAGCAAGCACAGCAAGGAGCAGCTTGAGAAGCTCGGCTTAAGGCAGTGCGAAGGCTATGCCAGCTATCATAACTACATTCCTTTCAGGGATGCTTCTCACAGGGTTTATTTGTTCAGCAAGTATAATGATAAGTACATTCTTCAATTCTTTGCCGACACCGATAGGCACTAATCTAAAAAATTCTAAAAACATTTAAATACCGTCTTTATCTTATTACCCTGCATGAAGAAAATACTCATAACCAGCGCGCTGCCTTATGTGAATAATGTGCCTCACCTAGGCAATATTATTGGCTGTGTGTTGTCAGCAGACGTGTTCGCAAGGTACTCTCGAAGTAGAGGATGGAATACGCGTTATGTGTGCGGCGCTGATGAGCACGGAACAACCACAGAAGCCAAGGCTCTCGAGGAAGGGCTTACTCCTCAGCAGGTCTGCGACAAGTACTATAAGATTCACAAGGATATTTATGATTGGTTCGGCATAAGCTTTGATATTTTTGGCAGGACTCACACTGACACTCATGCTAAGATAACTCAGGAAATATTTCTCAAGCTTCACGAGCAAGGCTTTATTGCAGAGGATTTTCTGGAGGAGCTTTATTGCGATCATTGCAAGAGAAGCCTGGCTGACAGGTTTGTCGAAGGAACCTGCCCTTATTGCGGCTTTGAAAACGCAAGGGGCGACCAGTGCGACAAGTGCGGCCACCTGATTAATGCTGTCGAGCTCATCAATCCCAAGTGCAAGGTCTGCAATAATTCTCCTGTGAAGAAGAACACCAAGCACCTCTTCCTTGACTTGGAAAAAATCCAGCCAGAACTTGAGAAATGGATTAAGACGCGAAGCAAGGAAGGATTCTGGAGCGAGAACACTATTCTTTACACTAATGCCTGGCTTAAGGAAGGATTGAAGAAGAGGTGCATTTCTCGCCAGTTAAAATGGGGCATTCCTATCCCTCTTAAAGGATTTGAGGATCTTGTTTTTTATGTCTGGTTTGACGCGCCAATAGGCTACATCAGCATTACTGCTCATAAGTTCAATGACTGGAAGGATTGGTGGAAGAATCCTGAGCACGTTGATTTGTACCAGTTCATGGGAAAGGACAATGTTCCATTCCACACAATACTATTCCCTGCTTCGCTAATAGGCACCAGGGACAAGTACACAATGCTCTACCACATCAACACTACAGAGTATCTTAATTATGAGGATGGCAAGTTCAGCAAGAGCAGGAATATTGGCGTCTTCGGAGATGATGCTTCAAAGCTAGGATTGCCTCCGGATACTTTCAGGTATTACCTGCTAATCAATCGCCCGGAGAAGTCTGACACTGTTTTTAGCTGGGACGACTTCCAGGACAAACTCAACCATGAGCTTATTGGAAACATTGGAAACCTGGTGAACAGGGCTATTGTGTTCCTTAACAAGTATTATGACTCAGATGTTCCTCCTCATGAGCTCGGAGAAAAAGAAAAAAGCTTCTGGCATGAGATACAGGAACAGGAGAAAAAAATCACAGAATTGCTTGATAAAGTAAAGCTCAAGGATGCACTTAAGGAAATACTTGCATTGTCTGCGTTAGGCAACAAGTTCTTCCAGGAAGCAGAGCCATGGAAGAATGTAAAGGACGATAAGAAACGGGCAGCTAATGCGCTGTATATATTGGCCAACCTCGTCAAGGACTTAGCTATTGTGAGCGAGCCTTACCTTCCTTTTACTGCAGAAAAGATTTTCAAACAACTCAATGTGAGCAATGATGAGCAGAAGAAATGGGACGACCTAGGAAAGCTGAGCATCCCTAAAGGGCACAAAGTATTAGCTGCAGAAGTCTTGTTTAGCAAGATGCTTGAAGAGGACAAGAAGAAATTAAAAGAGCAGTTCAGCGGAGCAGTCAAGAAAGAAAGCAAAGAGGTAAAAGAAGAAGATGCAGCAAAGACTGCTAGTGTTGCTAATAACTTCTCAATCCTTAACTTAAAGGTTGCTGAGATTAAGAATGTTCGCGAGCACCCAAAAGCAGAGAAGCTAGTCATTATCAAGCTCAACCTCGGCAATGGCGAGGAGAGACAGATAGTCGCAGGCATTAAAGGCCATTACTCAATTGAGGAGTTGAAAGGAAAGAAGCTAATCATAGTTACGAATCTTAAGCCAGCAGTGTTGCGAGGGGAGGAATCCAACGGCATGCTCTTGGCAGCAGGCGGAGACACAGGAATTATTGGATTATTAACAGTCAAGAAGGCAATGCCAGGCACTCAGGTATTAATCAAAGGAGCAAAGCCTAATAATAATATTAATAATATAAGCATTGAAGAGTTCCAGACAGTAAGCTTGAATGCAAAGCAAGGCAAGGCTTATTGCAATGGTGAAGTTCTCAAGGCAGACGATGAAGAAGTAATAGTAGAGAAAGGAATGGAAGGAAGGATAAGGTAAAATAAGGTAAAAATTCGACTGTCAATTAACATTAAAAAAGCATATTAAAAAAAGAAATTAAAATGAGGATAAAACACGATGCCACTCACTAACAAAAATAATAAAAATAACTTGGAAGGATTTATTAAAGCCCAGATGCGCGAGATAACAGAATATCATACCCAACTTCAAGCAGCTGGAAGACATCTTGCCCCAATGGTACTTAAGCATTTCAATCAATACGTTGAGAATGTAATTAACCCAAAACTCCCGCAAGGATATATTCTTCTCCCAAGCGAACATGTGTTTTTTGGGGATCGACTCAAAAGGCCGGGATTTGAAATAACAACAGGGAGCATACAGACACCGCAAGGCAATTCCAAGGGCCCATTTGAATTTGAAGCCATCATCATGGATTTGTTTCATGAATATCAAGCCCAAACACCATGGGTTACATATATCGATTACGGGTTTTATCTGAGCAAATAGAAAATATTTTGCCTCATAATTTATTCTTACTTTATCGCAACATTTATATATCATAATTTTCAAGGATTAAACAAAAGAGGGTGGAATGTGAGGATTAAGCAATTACCTAAAATATTAGCTCTGCTGATGATTTATCTTGTTCTCTCGCTAACTCTTATCAGCGCTAGTGTTTTCGCCTCGATTTTCAATGCAGAAGTATATGGAAAGGATAATGCGCCAGGCATAGTCAGGCCTTCTGACACTCTCACAGTCAGGACGAGCTCTGCACTGCCTTGCAGCGTAAGCTCTGCCTTCACCAACAACACATTTACTGCCATGACTTGTGGCTCAGGAACTCCTCTTAGCTGCTCTTACACTAAGAGCATGACTAACATGAGCGGAGAAATATCTGTGGGCGTGCAAGAACAATCATCAGGAGAAACAACAGAAGTATATGCTTATGTTGATAATACCAAGCCAGTCATCACTTCATTCTCAACAGCAAGCCTGGGCGGAAGAGTAAGAGGCACTTACATCATTGTTGACCAGGCAAGCCTGGAGTACCAGGATAAGTGCGCAGGAATCAAGAAAGTAGAATTAGTTCTTAACAACCAGGTTGTTAATACTACTTCTCACACAGCAGGCTTGTGCAATGTTAACAGCGCAATCACAGGCACACTCCCTAATTATATAGGATATGTTAACACCAGCATCAGAGTGCTTGATTATGTTGACCTACCAGCCAATGCAACCGGCACAACAGTATTCATAGATTCAATACCGCCGAAGATTAAGAGCGCTGCAAAGATTTACAAGACAGGAACAGAGGAGGAAGTAAAGCTTGTCTCAACCAACTCCACTCTTAAAAGAGAAGTTGATGTAGTTGTTGAAGTGGATGATAACGGATTACCACCCACAGGCTCTGTATTCGGAGACTTCACTAATTTTGACAAAGTTAATGGGGCAAGCCAGAACAATATTGCTTCCAGCTGCACTCAGGAAACATGGAACTCTACTTATAAGTGCAGGTTCACAGGAATAAAATTATTGCCAACAATTGCTAATCCAAAAATCATGATAACAGCAACAGACCAAGCCCAGAACGCAGCAACTGCTAATATTACAGTGAGCTTCACAGCAGTAAACAATGCAGGAACAGTTACGAAGCTAGGGCCAGAGCAATCCAAGTGCACAGGGGGGAATTGCTATGTAAAAGCCGGAATAAATAATATTACTGCAACAATAAGCAGCAGCTCATCATTCAATGACAGCAACATCTTCATCCAAGGAGCACAAGCAACATGCTCATATGAGACTGGCTGGAAATGCCAAGCTAATGCGCAATTAAGCGCAGGAACAACCCAACTGACACTAACAGGAACAGACGACCTCGGCAACCCAATAACAGGAACAGGAGCAATAACTGTTGACGCCAATGCACCCAAAAAAGTTGGAGCAATCAATGTAACTCCTGACTGCCCGACGAGCAAGCAATCATTAAAGATAGAAATGAATGTTAGCGAAACAGAAAGCCCGACACTAACAATCAAGGCAGACACAGGAATAATAAGCACTAATAACCTGACAACTGCTAATTGCGTGAAAGGAACATTTAATTGGAAATGCGCCCTCACAGTCAGCGGCATAAAAGAGCAGGAGATAAACACCAACCTCAAAGTCATGGTAGAAGACTTGGCAGGCAACCAATTAGTAGAAAACATTCCTGTAAGCATTTGCGTAGAACTAGCAGAAATACCAGACTTAATAGAAAAGATAAAAACAAGGGGAGCCCTACCCAAGGTTGACAGGAAAGTAGCTAGCAAGATAACAGTAAAAGTGCCCATAGGATTGAATATAATAACCAAAGCAGACAATGTTGAGATAATGCAGAGAAGCAATGTGGACTGCTCCGCCACTCCAGGCATAAGCGGCTCAGCCTACATGATAAACGATGACGGGCTAAAGCCGACACTAATCATTCCACTAAAATACGACAAAGACTGGGATGAAGATGACAAGATACATGTTAACTGCACCCAAGAATACATGATAAAACACGGCAACAAGATATACACGCAAGAAGAAACAGAAAGCATAACTGCAGAGCTGAGCGTTTATAACCAGGCACTAGGGACACTGGACCAAACATATCAAGATTTGATTGAGACTCACAAAGCAAGGCTCAGGGAATTAGACCAGCACAAAAAAACTTGGGAAACAGTCAACTCAATCCTTGGAACATGGTGTGATATTGCAGAAACAGCAGGCCAAATCAACAGCGTAGTCCAATCAGCTAAGACAGTAATAGGAACTGCGCTTATTGCTCTTGATGTCTTGATAGGCTGGACTGGTATTGGAGCAGGTGCAATAGAATTATTATGGAAGCCAGTGCAAACAGCTGCTGGAGGCTTTGACAACACAGTACAACTATTGTTCTGGCCTGTGGGCTGGTCAGAAAAGAAAGTGGCTGGAGCAGGAATTGGAGGAGGAATCCAGAAAATTATAGGAGGCTCAACTAATAAAATAGGATTAATCTCAAAGTCCATCTGCACAATCTACAATTGCAAATTCTACGACTTCAACACTTACATCAGCATCCTGATGAGCATGGCCAATGACTATGTGGAAGAGCAAGTAAAGATGGCACAATATGAGCAAGAAATGAAAAAAATACTAAAGGATAATGGAAATACTAACATAGATAATTTCGGAGCTAATGACAAAAAAGCTGCTTTTGAAGAAGCAACTCAATCTGTTTCGAATAGAAATGATAAATTAAAACCCGGGGAAGAAATAACAAACATTGTGAGAGATGGTAATAATTACAGATTCATAACAAACTTGGATTCTACCGGGACAAGAACATTAGCTGTCGCAGGAGCTTCAAATATACGAAAATATGTTGCTTGGACAGAAACAAACAGTCTTCTCATGGGCAACAGTAAGGATATGTTCTTATTGAATCAGGCTTTGAATGGCTATCTTGATAGCAGCGGAGGAACATGGATACTTAACCCTTACAAGAGCACTCATTACGATTCTCTTTGCATACCAGCAACTATTTATAATGATAATAAGGAGAAACAAATCATCTGCAAGCACATAACTTGCTTGGAAACATTAAAGCAGACAGGAGGCCCATTGGAGGTTTGCGACTTTGACTATGAGCTTGGAATGTGCTTGTACGTTGACAGTGCCCAGTACAAGTATGATAAGAGCGCCTGGACTACTTTCTTTAAGAACATAATACCTGCCATGATGAACAGCTTGGCAGGGGCAGTCATTACAATGCTTTACATGTACTTCATACCTGTATGCAATCCAACAACAGCAGATGGCAGCGAAGAACTCAAGGATGCTAATATTAAATTGTTAGGCATAAAAGTAGGCGGATGCATACATTACCAAGAGCCTGTCATAAAAATTCCTCCAGGAGGCGGTTTTTTGAAGGATATTAAATTTCATCCCAACGTCTTGTGCTCTATTACTTGCGGCACTCTAGGAACATTATTAAGCTTTAATGAGATAAGAGAAGTTATTGATAACAAGTTCAGGATGCCTAATTTCTCACCAACAAAGCTTCCTGGAACTGATTATTGCGAGGGAATTAATTATGCAGCAACAAGTTAAAAATAAAACAATATTAGCAGGCTTGCTTTTATTAGTGATACTGCTATCCTCATTTGTAAGCGCTAATAGAGCCCCTTCATTTTTGGAGAGGCTGGGAAATTCTTGGGGGTATTCTGCTTCTAACTGGTGGCCTTTTGATAAAAGCAGAGTGTATGATGGCGGCCCCGCAGATATTTATAACTGGTATAATGGCACTTTCTTTACTTTGGAGCCTTGGGAGATGGCGGCTTGCTTGTTGGATTTCACAACTGATGTCAGGGAGTTGAGTGATAGCACGTTCAACATCGGCACAGGGGATGATTATGTTTATGACACAACCATGACTATTAATGCTAAGAAGCAGCCTTATAACGCGACAGAATCATTGTACAAGGTATCATGGTATATCCTTCCTTATGATATGAACTTCCCTTACAGGGTTTATTTCATTGATAATGATGATAAAGACTTTTTCATTCCGAATGATAATAAGGTTTGGAGAACTGCCACGATGGGTATCGGTGATTCTGGCTATGAAGCTTTTTATTCCAGCAAAAAATTTGTCAGGGCTGGAATTGAGTACAATGATACTGACACTAAGAGGTTTGAGGTGAGTATTGGCGAGGAAAAGGTTTAAATGGTAAAGAAGAATGTTTCTTATTGGAAAGCGCAAATAATGTCCTTTGTAAGCAGCTTTAAAAGCCTAGGCTATAAGCGTTTCTGGTCTGCTGCTTTTTTTGACTTTATGGCTTTCATCTCAATAGTTATAGTTCTTAATTTGTTTTTCATATTGATTAACTATACCAGCGCTGACCTGCTGGTTGGCTTGTCACAGATTAATTCCTTACAGGTAGCAGGCGATTCCCAAGGGATGAGTCAAAAAATTATTGAGTTAACCCCGTTAATGAATAGAGTTCTATGGCATTTCCTGATAGCATTGTTAGTGGCTTTCTTGTTAGTAATGTTTTTGCTATCCTGGTTTTATGGTAAGTCATGGAGTGTTTTCCTGCAAAAGAAGCCCGGCCCAAAGCACCTGATCAACTTATTCTTACTGAACACAGTCTGGTTCATCTTTTTCACAGTTCTCTTAGCTTTGACCATGGCTGCTTTCAAACCAATGGTTGCTGCTGTTGTTTCTTTAATAATACTCGTGCTGATATTCTACCTGGACCCTGTCATGCGCGCTTTATTTGATGATAAAAAGACTGTCTGGAATAATATCAACTCGACTTTTAGAGTAGGCAAGTTCATTCACTGGTTCATTCCGTTTATAATCTTAGCTTTGATTTTGTTCATTATTCTCATGCTTATACTTTCATTAATTTTGAGAATTCATGAAGTATTATTTTTTGTGATGTCAATAATTATCATGATTCTCTTTGTTGGCTGGTTGAGAAGCTATGCCTCCATGCTTACAAAAGAGGTTCAAGCACGTTATAAAATAAAATAAGGTGGGTTTTTATGAAAAGAGGTGCGAAGAAAGCTCAGGTTACCCTATTTGTTATCATAGCTCTTGTAATCATAATACTATTCATAATCATATTTTTTGCATCTAAAAAAAAGGTTGTGAAAGACGAATTCAAGACTGAGAGTGTTCCTGAGCAATTCAAGCCAGTGTCTGATTATGTAGAGGGATGCATTCATAGCGTGGCTATTGAAGCCATAAAAAAGGTTGGAGCTCACGGAGGCTATATTGACCCTGCTGATGCGTACTCAACAGGAAGGTCTTTCATCTTTGACTTAAGCAATCCGGCAACGTCTGAACTGGTATCGCTTACAGGGGAAAAAGAAGATGCTGTTCCATATTATCTGCACGTTCCTGGGAAAGCCAGCTTTAGAAATTTTCTAACAGCTTCCGAAACCCCTACCATTGCAGAAGTTGAAGCACAAATAAGCCGTTATATTAACGCTAATCTTTTGAGCTGCATAGCTAATTTTGAGCCAATTAATGAAAAAGGATTTAACACTGCAAGCCCGGATCAAGCTGTTAGTTCAATGGTTAGAATATTTGATAAGACAGTAGAGATTTTCGTTACTTACAACGTCACTTCCTCTTATCAAGATGTGAGCACCAGCATGAGCAAGTTCAAAACTGTTGTTTATTTCCCCCTCCTGAAATACTTTGATTACGCCCAAACCATTACTGATTCTGAATTTTACAAGCAATACCTTGAAAGCTTCTCCATAAACCTTATATCATACTATTCAGGTGTTGATTTCACAAAACTACCGCCTTTCTATGCAAGATCAAACCAAGAATACATTGTGACGTGGAACCAGGAAAAAGTCAGGCATGACTTGGAAAGCCTGCTTGCTAGCTACATCCCTAGCCTACAAGTGAAAGGAACAAAAGGATACACTCCGATAATGCTTGATGGAAGCGCTGAATCAATTTTTTACAAATACTTTGAGCTAGAGATATTTAATGAAACAGAAACAAATCTTTCAAGGCTAGCAATAACCTTTATGTACACTGGCCAGCCGACTTATGTAAAGGTTCAACCATCTGTTGGCAGCACCATAAGGCATAGCATAGAGGTTTCTGAAGGAATGATGATTATACCTAAATCAAGGGATAATAATTATAATTTCTTTTATGATTTCTCGTTCCCTGTAATCGTTGAAATAAGGGGGTATGAGCCTGAATCTGAAATTCAGGAGTACAGCTTCTTATTCGCCCTTGAAAGCAACCTCATAGAAAACAAGCGTGCTTTAGAATGGTATTATGGCATGGGAACAGTTGACTGGGATCCTTCAAACATTGAATTAAATACAGACGCCATTGAAGCTTACACAATAAACGGCTCTACTTATAAACCTAGAAAACCAACCCTTAGCTTATTCTGCGACCCGACCACCTGGATGTCAGGCAACGTAGTTGTAAAAACAATTGACAGCACATCAGGAAAAGCACTGGAAGGAGTGGATATTATTTATAGGTGCGGTGATTATGATGAATGCTGGGCTGGCAGCACAGAAATACTGCCACAAGAAGGTCTTCCTTATGCTAAATGGGAAGGCAAGCTTCCTGTTTGCATGAATGGCTATCTCTGGCTCAGCAAGGACGGCTATGGCTCAAAATCCATCAAGTTAAGCGCTGAAGGAGGAAAGGATATTCTGCTCACAACACAGAAGCTTGATAAGATAAGAGAATTAGATGTAAGCTTGAATGTCCTTGATTTACAAAAGAACATTTATAGAGAAGACTGGGAATGGAAAGAGGACTCTGAAATGCTTGATGCTCCACGCCAAATTGATGCATCAGACGAGCAGGTAGTATTAACTGTGGTACAAAAAGAGGATGACGCTCTCAACAACCCTATTTCCAATGTGTTCATATTTGGTAAAGATGCTATAGATAATAAGATAAAGCTTGTTCCTGGGGAATACGAAGTTAAAGCTACTCTAATCGACTACAACGGGATAAAAATCCCTGGGAATTGCTCAAGAATTTGCAAAACAGATGTGATTGTGTGCCTAGACTATGAATATTATCCTGCTCAACCAGTCGATGTGCCAACCATTCCTTGGGGAGGAATAGATTTAAGTGAAGGAAGCACAGGCAATTTCGAAGTCACGGCTACAGAACTCGATAATAATAAGCAAATCAAGTTTAATGTAATAAAATTGCCAGACTTAACAAAGAGCGCACCACCAGGCGGATGCATAGAACATTTACAAGAGATGAGCATGATTCCTGATTATTCATCCAAGTACAAGGATTCTATTTGGCCTGTGCTTAGTTGATCGTGTTTTTTTATTTTATTCTTTCTTTTTCGCAAGCTTTAAATATTAGTCTTGTTTAACGTGACTATTATGGGTTTGCCTAGCAAGGAAGATAATGTTTTAGGGTTGTTTTTCAATGAGCCTTCTAGGCAATGGCATTTTAAGGATATCATAAAAACAGCCAATATCAGTAGGCAGCAGGCTAATAAGTGGCTTAAGCGTTTAGTAAAACAAAACATCATCATTCATGTAAAGAACAATGGGAAGATGCCTTTTTTCATCGCTAACTTCAATCATTCTGATTACAAGAACAATAAGAAGTTGTTTGCTCTGAAAATATTGAGTGATTCTGGCTTTCTCGCTCATCTTCAGGGATTAAGCAGGGCAAAGGCAATAATCATATTCGGAAGTTTCGTTAGGTCTGACTGGCACAAAGACAGCGACATTGACTTATTCATATTTGGCAATCCTGCTGGACTTGAAACAGCAAGGTTTTGGAAGAAGTTAGGCAGGGAAATCCAGGCTCATGTCTTCAGCAGCAAGAGCAATCTAAAGAACATAAAGTCAGGTTTATTAGGTGATGTTATTGATGGCTATCTTGTCAAAGGCAGTATGAATGAATTTGTAAATGTGCCTTGATTCTGGGAAGAATTATAATCCCTAAAATACAAAGAAGAATATCATAAATCTTTATTCGCTCGTTTCAGTATTGTTCTGCATCTGTGCTGCTATCAGGCTTAATTCTCTTAACTGGTTGCAGGCTTGCTTGCTTTCATCACCAGTCAGCTTCTCGCACACAGTGTAGTCTCCTTGCATGAAGAACGGATAATAGCAGGTGTCTTTCTCATTAACATCAACTATTAGTTCGCATATGGTTGCATCATTAGCAACTGGCGCTATCCTCTTGTAGCATTGGTCTTTTGCTTTTGCATCTGATAATGTTGTGCATATTTCTTTTGCCTGGTCAGGGTTGGTCTTGGCTGCTGCTTGGGCTTCCATTATGATTTGCGCAGGCGTCTTAGGTTTTTCTGCCGGAGTTATCGGAGCCTCGCTCTTTGGAGAAGAATGACAACTGTTATCATACCAGTAGCCTCCGCACTTGCCGCCGCAATCAACATTAGTCTCATCCTGATTCCTTATGCCGTCACTGCATGTTGCCTTGTTAACAGGCACTGTATTATTTGAGCCATTATTGCTTATTGTCTTTGGCGATGAATGGCATCCGCCATCATACCAGTAGCCTCCGCATGTTCCTCCGCAGTCAACATTAGTCTCGTCCTGATTCCTTATGCCGTCACTGCAGCTCTCAACAGGCATATTCACCTTCTCTTTAACTTCAAATGAGAAAGCAGTAGTGGCTATCTTGCCTTCATAGTTTGCAAATACTTTAAGAATATAGCTTCCTGGCGCCATGGATAAAGGCAATGGTATTGCCCTGTGATGGCTCATACTAGTGCTTATAGCAAGGGTTTCCTCCTGGCTCTTAATAGTATTATCATCATAGTCAAAAATACGGTAGGTGATGGTTACGTCAAACCTTTCTGCAGAGCCCATATTAGTTATTTCCAAGTCAAAGCCTAAGTCTTCGCCAGGAGCATAAGCCATTTTGTCAGGAGTAACAGATACATCAAGCAAAGGCTCTTTTGGCCTGAACATTCCCGGCACCAGGATGGCTCCTGCAACAATAATCCCGACGAATAAGAGGATTATTATTATTTTTGGGAAAGAGCTCTTCTCATGAGAAACTCCCATAGGCAGAGGGGCTTGGGCTGAGTTCTTCCTCATATTAACAGAATCAATAACTCCATCAACAAGTGCAGGGCTATAGCCTTGCCTCACCAAAGCTTCCTTAATAGCCTGAGCACTGTAGCCCCGAGCCATTTGCTCCTCAACATACTTAAGAAGCGCGTCTACCAAGCACTCACCTCTGATAAAAAGCATTATTAAATGATTTATATAAATTTAACTAAAATTAACGAGAGAAAAAGTCGCCGCCTGGGCCAAGATGTGAGCGAAGCCAATATAAAGCGGTAAAGCTCTACAGCTAGGCACAAATTTTCTTCAAATTTTTTTATAATCTAAAAATTTGCCGAGCGAACGGCCAAGGCGACTTTTTGTTTAAATAAACGAAATATTTATATTAAGAGTTAATTATTCAGCAATGATAAAAACATAAAGGTGATATTTATGGCTGGAGAAGTAAAACATATTGATTATAAAAAAGATAAGAAGTACAAGAACCTCGATGATTTCTTTGACCACATGGCTGAAACGCACTATAAAGAACTAAGCGATTCCTTTAAAGACCTTGATAATTTTAAGGAGGACGAACATCTCAACCACTTATACAACAACATATTCACTCCAGGACAGGATGAGCTTTATAATAAAACAACTGCTGAATTAAATAATATTTTCAAAGATGATAATGCCAAGCTGCATAATAAAAAAGAAGATATACAGAAAGCCCTTGTTAAAGGAATCTTGGCTTATTTTGAAAAAGTCCACCCGGGAGCATTGAAAGACTTTGATAAAAGCGCCTCTGTTGATGAGCAATACAAAATCTTATCTGGGCTTATGGACGAATTCCTTGGGCTGGATAGCCGTTCCCCTTTTTATCAAATTCTTGCTGACCAGTTTGCCAAGGATAAAAAAATAACTGTTGGCCATCTCAAGAGACAATTGAAACAAATCCAGGCAGAACATATCGGCTCGGCAGTGGATTATTTAGTGGAACAGAAAACAAATGCCAGCCTTGCAGGAAAACACAGGATACATATTGCTGCACACGTAAAGACAGAGGCAGAAAAAGCAGGATATACTCTTGATGACAGAGTGCGTTACTCCTCTCATCAAACAGATGTGCTATTGAGAATAAGAGACGCTCTCAGGAAAGGAAATTGGAAAGATGAAAGAGGCAGATCTGCAACTCCAGAGCATTACGGTCTGAGAAAGAAAGAAAAGGAAAAAGAACAAGAGTAAACCGGCCCTAAATAAAATTTTTTCATTATTCTTTTTTCTCTTTTTAATCATAACCTTTATAAACAATCCTCTACTAGTCTTGTTTTAGAAATAATCATCAAATAATAAACATTAAGAGGTGGTTTTCTTTGACACAAAAAAATTATTTTTTGCTGTCTCAAAAATCACCACAAACGAGGTGATTTTTTTTGACCAAAAAATTCAAGGCTAAGAAGATTGAGGCTGTCAAAAAAGAGGATGACAAGTATTCTCATAAGAAAGAAGAGGTTAAGGAGGATAATGCTCTGAGCAGGGAGCTTGACAAGATGGCTGAGCAGATTCCTGATGATGCTAAGAAGAAGCTCGAGGAGATTAAGGATAAGCTCGAGGATTTCAAGAAGAAGCTAGTTAGTAAGTTCGAGGGCTACATCACAGGCATTGCCTTGCTTCCTCCTGACAAGGATGATGAGAAGAAGGAAAAGATTAATGTCCTCGTACTGGTGGATGATTCTGATTCTCAGAAGATGAGCAAGGATGAGCTTAAGGACAGGCTGGGCGGTATTGTAGAGAAGATGGCTGTAGAGGTTGACAAACACTTATCCCCTCAATTATTGCTGCTAACAGAGGTGTGGCAGGCTTGTTATGACGCAAAGTATGAAGTGCTGCAGATGATTGCTTTAAGCGCTCCTGTACACGACACTGGAATGCTTTCTGCCATTAAGATTGCAGAGATTCACAAGGACATGGTACTGAAGAAGTTCGAGAAGTACATTGTGTCTTATGTGCTTGCAGGCAGTTTGGTGCAGGGCAAAGCCACTCCGACGAGCGACATTGACGTCTTCATTGTTATTGACGACACTGATGTTAAGAAGATGACGCGCGCAGAGCTCAAGGACAAGCTTCGCGCAATCATTATTGGCATGGGCATTGATGCTGGCAAGATGACTGGCATTGAGAACAAGATAAACATCCAAGTCTATATATTGACTGATTTCTGGGAGGGAATAAAAGAAGCCAACCCGATATTCTTCACCTTCCTAAGGGATGGCATACCATTCTATGACAGGGGCATATTCATGCCTTGGAAATTATTATTGCAGATGGGAAGGATTAAGCCTAGCCCTGAAGCTATTGACATGTTCATGAGCACAGGCGACCAAATGCTTGAGAGGATAAAGTACAAGATAAAAGATATAGGTATGGAGGATACGTTCTACGCAATACTCACTCCGAGCCAGGCAGCATTAATGCTTTACGGCATTCCTCCCCCAACGCCAAAGGAGACTCCTGAAGTGATGAAGGATATCTTTGTCAAGAAAGAAAAGCTGCTTGAAGAGGAGTACATTGAAATCCTGCAGAGAAACATAAAAGTAAGGAAGGATTTGGAGCACGGCACCAAGAAGGACTTGACAGGGGAAGAGCTTGACAAGCTTGTGAGTGACGCAGAAAAATTCCTTAAGAGGCTTACTGAATTGTTCAAAGCTATTGAGAAGAAGAAAGAAGAAGAGAGCGTGCTTCACAGCTATGAAAACATTGTCACAGTAGTGAGGGACATTCTTAGGATTGAAGGAGTGGAAAGGGTTAAGGATGTTGAGATGATAAAGCTCTTCGAGGAGAAAATAGTTCATAAGGGTTTAATCCCTGAGAAGTTCTTGCGAATGCTTAAGGACATTGAAAAAGCCAAGAAGGATTATGATGCCAAGAAGCTGACCAAGGCTGAAGTGCAGAACATACAAAAGGATTCTAGGGAAGTTCTTAGATTCTTGGTTGAGCATATACAGAGAAAGAGAGGAATAGAGCTCGAGAAGACCAGGCTTAGGGTGAAGCATGGCAACAAATTCGGCGAGGTTGTATTGCTGGGCAAGAAAGCCTTCATTATCCACGACATTGATAACGAGGACAAGGATATTAGCAAGGCAGACTTGACACCCGAAGGCTCACTTAAGAATATTCAGGAGAGCTCTCTTGAAGAGTATGAGAAAGCCTTGACCAATGTTGATATGCCAGAGAGGGTTTTCATCAAGGAGCCAATCTTCGAGGACTTGAAGAGCATCTTTGGAAAGGATGTTGAGATAATGATAAATTACTAGGTAAGGCGCGCCGCCGCTTGAGGCGCTATAAATTATTTTTAGTTTTTAGCTTTTTTATTTATTTCTTGATCATTCATTTATTATTTTCTTATCCTTCCAATAATCTTGCATCAGCCTTATCTGTCCTTCTAGTCTTTCATTTGAGAATATTTTCTGCTCCAGCATTCCATTCTTTTCATACCTTGCTTTTATTCCGAACTTGTCAAATGCATTGTTAGCAACCTCAAGCCAGTTATCTGTTAGTTCTACGCCCCATTTGCCTATTTCCAAGCCCATTTGTGTTATGTCGTCAAAGTATGGGAAGATAGTATTTAATGAAATCTTCTTGTCTTGGATTAGTTGTATCATTGCCTGGTTAAATATTGTGTCTTCATAAGAGTCAAAGTCCATGACTCCGCCAGGATCCTGGCTTGGCTTAAAAATCACATCTAGTCCTACGGATTTTTTTAAGATTTTCCTCGCAAAATCTACGTTCAGGCTTAATAGCTTGTTCTCATCTTCTGGCAATTCCTTCTTTTTTCGTTGCATGTATCTGGCTGTTTCATACATAAGATCTGGTTGAGACATTATCATCGCAGCTATGCTTAGTGTTTTGCCCAAAGCAAACTTATATTCCTTGTTTTCCTTGTTGGGCTTGTAAAACAGCATTTTCTTCACAACTTCAACCTGCTTGTTCTTGCCATCATAGCTTTTTCTCGCTCCATGCCATAAGTCAGAGAGTTCTAGCCCGAACGCGCTTTCCTTTATGCGCACCAAATCCATTCCTATGGGGTTTGGCTCTTTGGATGGCTTTGGCTTAAACTTCGATGTTCTTTTCCCGTTCCAATCCTCTTCTTCCTTGCTAAACACGTGTTTCATCATATCCCAGGCAGTGTAATATTTTGCAGCATAGTGATAGTTGCGAAAGTAATACATACCAGTAATTTCTTTGGTATTTAATCTGAACAAAGCATCTACTTTTTTTAGGTCTGGGTCTGCTGCTATGTGTCTGGGGTCTGCATACGAAGTGTCTGCGGGTATCAGGTTAGTTTTGTCACCGCTTTTTAGATCAAGAACTTCAATGAGTTTGTTCATTGTATTAGCCATTGACCACTCTTCTGGCTCGCCTTCATGAGCAAACAAATTAATCCTTTCTTCTAGCCCTTTATGCTTTCTGTAGTAGTTCGCGTAATCGACAACTTTTGAATGTATCTTCCCGCAAGTGTTTTTGTCCCCAACCATGCCTATTTTTTTAAGATGCGCATTCATGCTCCAAAGCACAAAGGCACAAAAAGGTAAAGCAACAACATCAGAGCCGGTTCTGACCAACATGGGAATATTAAATTTCAAATTATAACGGTTATCTTTATTATCTCGAAGAATTAAGTGATTGACAAACTCCTTGCCTGCCCTGCGCTCGTTCGCGACCTGAGTCATAACTCTTTTATCAATGTCTTCCTCGTAATTATAGCTGGCACTTATAGCGCCAAAGACATTAGGAATCTCAATTACATCGTAAGCCAAAGCCATGCAGAGAGGAACAGCGGGAGCATATATAAACTTTTTTGTGATAATCTATCCGCAAGTAAGAACAATTGAGAATTAACTTTTTAAACTAGAACTTATTTCTCCTCGACAGGTGATAATATGAAGACAGGCTATAAGGTAGCAGACTGTATGACTATGCACCCGGTTACTGTAAAGAAAGAAACCACGCTACAGGAATGCGCTAATCTAATGAAGGACAAACACGTAGGAAGCCTTCTTGTTGAGGAAAAAGGCAAGATTGCAGGCATAGTCACAGAACAAGACATGGTAAGGAAAGGCATGGCAGCATTACTAGACCCTGCCAAGACTCATGTTTCTAATATAATGGAAACCGAACTAATGACTATCAGCCCTGACAAAGATGTATATGAAGCAATGAAGATGATGCGTGACTATAATATAAGGCATCTGCCAGTTATGGACAAGGGCAAATTTGTAGGATTCCTCACAATAAAGGATATTCTCAAAATACAGCCGCAGCTATTTGAACTCATAGTTGAAAAGTTTGAGCTCAGAGAAGAGTCAAGAAAGCCAGTGTTCGGCGGGGAAGAAGATGAAGGCACCTGCGACGGCTGCGGAAACTACTCAGCAGACCTCGAGGAAATAGACGGCCAGAAACTCTGCCCGACTTGCAGGGAAAACGAGTGAAGTTCTTTCGTTATAATGAAAATTTCGCCTGTGCCTTAAGTGCGAGCGAGCCAGTGTTCATCGCAAGAAGCGCTGTAGTTGTTGTTTTCTCGGTTATTTTAATTGCTAAAAACAACCTCGCGAGCAGGCACAGAAATTTTCATTCTCATTCATAACTTTTATAAACATAATCTAATCTCAAAAATCATATGAAAGCTGACACTAAAATCCCGAGGCACATAGCAATCATACCCGACGGCAACAGGCGCTGGGCAAAGAAGAAAGGCTTGCCAGCCTGGGAAGGCCACAGGCAAGGAGCAAAAGTGTTTGAAAAAACACTGACTTGGTGCAAGGAACTTGGCGTTAAAGAGCTTTCTTTCTGGGGCGCTAGCACAGAGAACCTTGAGCGCGACAAAGCAGAAGTTGAATTCTTATTCAAATTATTCAGTGATATGTGCGACAGGATTATAAAACAGCAGAAGGACAAGAAAGCAAAGGATAAAGCCTGCGTAATGATCATTGGGGATAGAGAAAAGATTCCTGGCTGGCTTAAAGAAAAGTTCGAACAAGTAACAGGATTAACAAAGAACAACAAGGATTACAAGCTCAACCTGCTCATAGGCTACGGCGGAAGATGGGATATAACCGAAGCAGCAAAAAAGATTGCAAAGCAAGTGAAAGAAAACAAGCTGAAAATAGAGGACATCACTCCTGAAGCCTTTCAAAAAAACCTTGCGCTTGAGGATGAACCAGACCTTATCATAAGGACGAGCGAGGAGAGACTTAGCGGATTGCTGCCCTGGCAAAGCATTTACAGCGAGATAATATTCCTCAAGGACAAGCACTGGCCTGAATTCACAAAAGAAGACTTAAAGAAATGCATTGAAGAGTATTCTACCAGGCAGAGAAGGTTCGGGCATTGAAAATGGTTGGGAAAAAAATTGTTGCAAAAATTCTCAAAACGTATGAAGAGGCATGGGTAGAGCAAGATATCTCCAAAATCTTAAGCATATTCGCAAAAGATGGAATATACCACGAAAGAGTGTTAGAGAAGCCTTTCAAAGGGCATAAAGGCATCAGGAAATATTGGCAGAGCAAAGTTGTTGAGGAGCAATCAAATATAAAATTCCAACTACTCAATTATTATATTGACGGTAACACAGTCATCGCCGAATGGGAAGCTTCTTTTTACAGTAACATCGAAAATGCAAAGCTACATATGAAAGAAGTTGCTATTCTGGAAATTGAGAAGAATAAGATAAAATCACTAAGAGAGTATTGGCATTCAAAAATTGTAGGCAACAAAAAATAGCTTATAGGCGCCTCAGTCGGCGGCGAACCTCACTTGATATCCTTCTCATTAAAAATTATCGCCTGGAACTTAGAAATCTTGTTGTTCAAGTCTTTCCAGCAGTTGAACCCCATGCCTGCCTTTTGGCACAGGCAATTAAGGAATGTTTGAACGTTAAAATTGTTCTCAGTCGCTACTTGCGGCAATAAGAGCCCAGAACCGTATTCTCCATCGATTATAAGCCCGTCAACGCCAATCTTTATTTTTTCCATGTACTCGCTTGCTCTCTCAACCTTGACAGGCTCAGGCAGCGTAAGCACAGAAATTTCAATAACAATCTTGTCAAGCTCTTTCTCCTCTAATGGAGGGAATCTTGGGTCGTGAAAAGCAGCGCTCCTAGCAACCTCAACAACTGCCATGTTCAAGGGATAAACAGGCATTGGAAATCCTATGCAACCTCGCAAATCTCCGTCCTTGTCGTGCAATGTAACAAACACTCCTTGCTTATCAGAGAGATGCTTGGCTTCCTTCATGTCAGGCTTCTTGCCTTTAAAATAAGTCTTAATAGAATCTCTTGCTAGTTTTAGAAGAATCTTCTTGTCAGCGTTGTTCATTTGAATTGGTGAATAATATTATGTTTTAATAATTTATTGTTTGGCTGAGGCTTTTGATTAATAAGATATATAAACTAGTAACCATTCTCGAATAGCAAAATGACACTGGGTAGCATGACCAGGAAAGAATTTATCAAGAAATGCTCATTCATCTTCACTGGAGCCTTGATTGATGCCTCTTTGTTAAGCGCTCTCACCCCTGATACGGTGAGTTTCTCTGACAAACTCAAAACATTGCACTGGATCACTTATGCACCCACCAATTTCAACCCTAATATAGGAAAATTTCCAACAGAATCAAGCCTACGGCAAGACTTCAGACTATTGCAGAAATACGGGTTTAATGGCGTGCTTACATATGCTTCCGATGGCACGCTTTATAATGTGCCAAAAATTGCAAAAGAAGCAGGCTTCAAAGGAGCAATCATGGGAATATGGAATCCTATTTCCTCATCTGAAAAGAATAATGCCGCCAGCCAGAAAAGATATGTTGACGGCTATATTATTGGGAATGAAGGCTTATGGGTAAGGTATGACTTTAAAACTCTGAGCAATGCCATTAATTCTTTCAAGAACAAAGTAAAAAAGCCTGTTAGTACAACCCAGCAAATTGACCATTATTACACGAACGAACATATCATCATGCTTGGGGATTGGCTCTGCCCGAATGCGCATCCTTACTGGCACAATATTAAAGAGCCTCAGCGCGCTGCTGAATGGACTCGAAATGAATATCAAAAGCTGACCAGATTAAAGAATAGTATGGGCTTGACAAAAAAAATCATCCTCTTCAAAGAAGTAGGCTTACCATCATCAGGGGATTTTGTTTGCAATGAAACCAACCAGAAGATGTATTATAAAGCATTATTAGCTTACAAAGACGTAGAATTTTCTGTGTTCGAAGCATTTGACCAGAACTGGAAAGACTGGGCGCCTGTCGAGCCTCACTGGGGCGTTTTCCGTGCTGACAGAAAGCCAAAGCCAACTGCGAATTATTTGAGAGGATTTTTTAAACAAAAATGAGCCTGTAAAAAAGAATCATGAAGAGAAAAAAAATTATTTAGCTTTCTTTTTGGCTTCCTTGAAAGCATCTAAGAAGTCCCTGTTGTGCTTCTTAAGCCTCTTGACAGCAGCCTTGACTACCTCATCAGCGTCTTTCTGGCCGTTAGTCTCGACAATAAACTTGGGAATGCCTATTAACGGGTGGGCTATTGCATAAGCCGCTGCTCTCACGCTAGAATCTGTCCAGAGCTCTTTCTTCAAAGAATTGCAGAGAGTATGATCTGCGCCAATAAGCTCAAAAACAAGCCTTCTCTTATTATGCTCTAAAACCTTAATCTCCATTTTCATTATTGAGATTAATAAGGGATTTATAAAGCTTTTTATTGGAGAAAAATAAGATGCAGGAGCATCAAGCCCAATATTGCCTTAAGGTGGAAACTTCAACGAAAAACAGAATCTTGTTCGTCGCTGGGGGTCGCCCCCTACGGGGAGGCAGAACCTTTGAAAAAACATTATTAAGTTTCCAAGGCAATGGGTGAAGATGCCCAAAAAATTTCAATAGTTATTTCTTCCTTGTCCTCCACAACCCAACCTTTATCCTCTCAATCTTCTTGGTGTGATGAGGCATGCTTTTTTTCAGAGGAAAATCGTATTCAAAATAATGCGTTGTCTCAAACTTGCTCTCGCTAATCAATTGGTTAATATAATCCTTGGTGCTGGCTTTATGAAATGAGTAAATAACATTAGCCAAGTCCATGGCTTTGAGCAGGAATAATGTATCAATGTTTTTGTTCTTGGTGCCAAAAGGAGGGTTCATGATGACAACATCAACTTTCTCGTCAAAAACAGCAATGTCTCCGGCAGAAAAAATAGCATTAAGCCTATTTCCGGTCTCTTGCTCAAGAAAAGTTTTATTCTGTATGGCTAGCTCTACTGCTTCTGCATCAATATCAACGAGAAAAACCTTTTGAGCACCCAGCAATGATGCTCCAAGGCCTAGCACGCCTGTTCCGCAGCCAAGGTCAGCAATCACTTTGCCCTCAACATCGCCTTGCATGTAAGCGTTCCAGAGCACTTCGCCAGCTATCTCTGAATCAGTAGGATGCTGCTCAAGCATCATCTCTGTTTTATCGAATATTCTAAGCCGGGATAACAATATGCTAAGCTCTTTCTTGGTCATAAAATTAAAGATAAGGTTAAGTGTTTAAAAAGTTAATTCAATATTACAGGCACATTAAAAAAAATCCGCTGCCTGGGCCAAGGGCCAGCGAGACTGATGTAGAGCCGTAAGCTCGGCAGCAAGGCACAAATTTTCTTCTTTTGCGTTGCCACAAGCCTCGCATTCGCTCGGCTTTTGCGCCGGCTCGCATTAAGAATATTTTTTTTGAGTAATGACACGCCCGAAGGGCCCAACCCCCCGTCATTGATAGATTCTGTCTTTTAAGTATGCTCGCATTATTGGCGCTTTTTGTGGCAACGCCTTCTAAAAATTTGCTGAGCGAGCGGCCAAGGCGGATTTTTGCCTGGGTTCTTGAGAGGATTAACTATAGAAAATTATTCTTCAAAACTAATTTTGCAAAACAACAAACTATTTAAATCACGTGTTACCTAAGGTATTTTCACGTCGATAGTATAGATTGAGGGGGTGTAGTGAAATTTTCAAGTTTCTAACTAGGCAGACCAGTCGAGAAGTTTCGCTTATGGCAGAAGCTATAAGAAAGGCTTTCAGGGCTGTAAAGAACGAGCTTGACGATCATCTTGATGCTATTAACCAGAATACTGCTGAGGTTCAGGCGAACCATGGGTTTTTGGCAGAGCTTGAGGTTAAAATTGACAAGCTTTCTGAGCGCTTGGACGAGCTAGAGTTGATTATGAATCCTACCAGGGCAGGAGCAATAGGTGTTAAGCTTACCCCTAGAGAGCAGGAGGTTTTCATGACTATTTATCTGAGTAAGGGCTTAACAGCTTCAGAGGTTGCGAGGCGCCTGGGCTTCACAGAGGAAATGGTGAACCTTTATATTTTCAACCTTATGAGTAAGGGGGTGCCTGTCAAAAGAGAGCTGGTGGATGATCTCGTGGTTTTTAGCCTTGATTCTGAGTTTAAGGATGCCCAGGCAAAGGAGGGCGTGCTTGCCATTAACCCGCAAATAGCTCGCCAGATGAGCATGCTTAATTTTTGAGCTTTAGGCTTTTTCAGCTTACTATTTTTTCATTTTTTGCTTGTTTTTTTGGCAAAAAATTCTTTTTATTTCATATTAGCATTGCTTAAATATTATAGAATATCTATAAAATATATTTTATATTATATAATAAAGAATATTGTTTTTGATTAAATATTTTAGTATTGTATGAACAATATATCGTATAAGCAATATTAGAATTTTTTATAAATAACTAAAAGTTTTAGAATAATAAGATTTAACATTAACTCAACATAAAAAACAAAGAAAGGCTTATAAATCGTCGAGAGGACTCTTGACGTTCTTCAAGTGTTCCCTGGAAACCTGAGTGTAAATCTGGGTCGTCTGAAGGTTGGAGTGCCCTAATAATTCCTGGATGACCCTGATGCTGACGCCAGAGTCCAATAAATGTGTTGCAAAGCTGTGCCTGAGCTTGTGCGGGGTCACCTGTTTCCTGATGCCAACCCGTTTTGCAGTGTTGGATACTATCTTCTGCGCATTCCTAACAGAGAAGGCATTGCCCTTTGGATTCCTAAATATGAAACCTGATTCAAGCTTCTCCTTCCCAAGATAAGTTTTGAGTTGCTCTGCGAGGTTGACTGATAACAAGGTTATCCTGTCCTTCTTACCTTTACCATGCTTTACATTGCAAATGTTGTTCTTGAAATCAATGTCTTCAACGCGCATCTTCAGGCACTCGCTCACTCTCAAGCCAGAAGAGTACAGTAATTGTATCAGAAGTTTACTCTTCTCATTAGCGCAAGCATCTATCAACAGCTTTATCTCTTCCTTTGAAAGCACTGCTGGCTGGTTTCTCTGAATTTTAGGAGTCTTAATTGTTGAGAAGCCTTTACCAAGCACCTGATTGTAAAAGAAGAGCAGTGATGAGCGTATAAGAGCTATTGAGCTTGAGGACATTTTCTTGTCAGAAATCAGAAAGGCCAGGTAGTTCTTCAGCTCATCCTCTGAAACAGCAGCTGGCTCCTTGTTGATATAGTTAATGAAGCAGGTGTTGTGCCGTGTGTAAGCTTTCACTGTTTCATTGCTAAAGCCCCTTATCTTGAGCTCTGTACCTAGTTTTTTTAGCGAGTCAGATTCAGCCATGTGATTACCATTTTCTTATTTTTCTTGGTCTTTGAGCCTAATTCTAAGCGTGTAAGCTTTTGGTTTAGATAAACCTGCTGGCATGCCATTTATAACGCCAAAGCTTGTAAGCAGTAGCCCACAGAATAAGGCCTGCAATTACAAGGATTATGTTGCCTACTATCTGCGGGATTTCAACAAACTTTTGGATATAGCCAAAGTTAGCTGCCAAGTTATAGCCTCCAAGTGCAATGGATAGTAACCCTACAATAAATTCCTTGGTTACTACTCCTCTTCTCTTCCTATCACCAGCTCCTGGATGATGCATTGGGGTTGCCATCATTAATCACCTCACTTTATCTCACTAAGCTTATTTTTGCTTATTTTTTGTTTTTACTTGGGTTTTTGTTGCATTTATGCAGTTTAATAGGCATTTTATATTTGCGTCAGGTATGTTATACGTGCCCGAGCTAGCTTGGATACGTATAATGTATATTATACGAACTGCTTGTTTTGTTCTATATAAACCTTTTGAAATTAACTTTAAATGAAACTATGACTTTTCCTTGATAAGCTCGGCCCTGTACTCCTGCCTTACTCCTGATGACAAATTCTTGAGCTCCCTTTCAATCTGCGCATTAAGCCGCTTAAAGCGCTCATTCAGCAAAGGAGCATAAGACATCCTAAGCAAAGTCCTTCTCATCTTCTTGTAGGTCAAAGCGCTAATCCTAGCCATCTTCCTGTACTTAGCAGCTTTCAATCGCTTCTCCCTCTTAAACTTCCAATGCTCCTTGGCAGCAACAATCTTGGCATCATACTTAGCCTCAATCTTTTTCTTTTTCTCTGTGCTCCAAGCAATAAGCTTGTCAAGTTTCTTGATCTCCTTCTCCAAGTGCTTCATTGTCTTAACAGTGCGAATAGAATCCTTAAGAAGCATCCTAACATTCTCAGCTCCTTCTCTCTCAGCCACTATCTGCAAATCAATGTCAGCATCAGGCCCAAGCCTGCCTGCCTTTCTTATTATCGGATCAAGATTAGCCCAAAAAGCCATTTTTTCACCTCAAAAACTCATGATTACCGCATAAACTGATTATGTAGCTAGTTTATGTCGCCAACTTAGCATTTAATCTCTGGAAGCCAAAATCATCTGCATTCAAAGTATCTCTTAGGCTCCTCGAAAAGCGTTTCAGGTCTTCTAAAAACGCAAGGAATGATTTGTCAGTGTCAAGTATCTGCTTCCAGAACATATTCTCATTTGCTTCGTCGCTTTTAAGGAGTACGTAAAGGTTGTTATGCTCTCTCTTAAGATTAGAGTAAACCTCAAACAGTCTCTGAACGCCAGGAGCTTTCTTGAACATTGCCATGAATAGCTCAATCGATTTAACAGTTGCGTTGACATTCTCCTCAGAATCCTGCAGCAGCATCTTTAAGTCGTGCTCAATCAGCTTGTGCAGACGCTCTGCCTTTTCTGAGCTTTTTATATACTTCAAGAATCTCGTCAATATCCCGGGTTCAACATTACCTGAGTTAAGCTGAGTATTAATGGCCGACAGGTTCTCTTTAAAATCCTTTAAATCCTTTTTCCTTCTTCTCCCATAAAGCTTTTTCAGCTTATGGCCAAGCCACCCTGGAATCCTATTAAGCCCACGAACTATAACGCTGTGCTTTTCCTCGCGAAAATCATCCTCTATGCTGACCTTAGTCGCACGCATAGCCTTTCTGGAGAACTTCTCCATTTCAGCCTCTAATTGTTCTATCATGCCAGCAGGCAGATAAATGCGGTTATCACGACAAACCTTATACAACCTATTAATCATATCTGCTAATGCTTTTTCCTGGTCTGACATTTGCCTCATCTCATTAATAAGCTCATCATTAATTGCCTTTAGGAATAGAGAGTATTCACTCACAAAATTGTTTAAGTCAGAAGTGAATTTTTGCACCATCTTATCTGAGAATTTCTGGAAATTCTTTGGGTCATCAGAATATCGACGATAGATATTTGAAAGCCTGTCCTCGCTGAAAGCAGCCAGGTGCAGGCTTATCCTGTGCATCTTTCTTAAAGAGCGCTTGGTAATCTTTGTGTCGAGCATCTCCCTTGCATAGATTGATTGGATTCTGTTGCGCAGGCTGTTGTATGATTCTCCTCCTGAGAAGAATCCAAAAACATTATTGCTGAAGCGTATGCCTGCCTGGCGCCCATAGCCCCCTATATCTGCCATTCTGTTCCTTGCAGAGCCAAAAAGTCCCATTAGTTTCACTCTTCAAATCTATTGTAGCTGCTCCTTATATGCGCCTGCCTTGCTCAGCTCAACTTCTTCTGTAGTCTCCAATCCGAGCTCCTGAGAGCATTTGTCGTGCATTTGTTTTACCTGCTCATATATCAAGGTGTAGAGCCTGCACAGTCCTGCTGACTCCTGATAAAGCTCGACTAATTTATCCATCATCCGGCGTAGGTTGTTCAGTTCTTCCTGCGACAGCCTCACTTTTATCTGGCTTTGTTGATGAACGCGCAGCATGAGCCTATCAATGTCTTCGTAGCGCTGGCGATTGATGAGCCCCTTAACATCCTCTATGAGGTTGATCATCTTGGACTCTTGCTTGCGCCTTCCCCCTATTTCTTTTTCTGCAACTAGCTTGTCTATTTCCTTGATTATTTTCATTAATTCTTTTATCTTATCTGATTGGGCAAAAGCCTTCTCAAGCTCTTGTGTAACACGAATGATATTTTCCTGCTGATCTTGTATGAGCTCGAGCTCGTCAGTCACGTACTTTGATGTGTACCCGAACTGATCGTGATCGTCTATTTTCTCTTCTTGCTTCTTGTTTAACAGCAGCATATATATCAAAAACCTCTTCTAAAAGTTTTAATCAAAAATCAAAATTTTCATATCATTTTTTCTTTTTTTGGCCTTGTTTTTTATCAGCCAAACGAATAATCTTATTCTTTAATCCATAAAAATAATTGCTGAACAAAATATAAAGATTTTCAAGCTCAACACCGCCTGTGTCTGTTAATGAATACACCTTCTTCCTGCCCTGCCGCTTATAAGAAACAAGCTTTTTACGTCGAAGACGCTTCAGGGCAGGATAGATGGTGCCGGGGGTCAGGGGACCCTTTTTGCGCTTGCCAATTGCCTTAGATAATTCGTCCCCACAAAGGCTTCTAAGGCTTAATTCATGCAAAATTAAGAAAGATAAAAAACCCTTCAATTCCATGTATTCTGATTTGTCCTTGTCTTTATTTGTAGTCTTTGGCACACAACAAAAATTATAAATCATCTTTTTAAATATATTGGTAATGAAATATATATTTAGAACAACATATATCATTAGCTATCTATTGTTTAACTAATATATTGTTCAAGCTATTTATTGTACAAGCAATATATGAAAAATAAATTTTCAAAAATTATCTGGATTAGCACGCATAAAAGAATAAAACCAAGAGTTCAAAAAACAATATAAGCAGGGTAGAAAAATCAGCAGAAAACGAGGTAAAAACCATGAATTCCTGCCAAACAAAGCAGGACAAGCTGGCAAAGGTGATTAAGCAAGAAAAAAAGGCGCAGACTGAAAAAAATGAGAAAAACCATCAGGTCATCAGAAAAGCTGGTAAAACAAGGTTTGAAAACCTATTAATCATAAGTAGAAAAAATGGCAACCATAAAATCTGAGAGAGCAAAAACTCCTATTATTGAAAATTTATTAACAATAGTAAGAAGGAAGAAAAAAACCATGACATCAAAAAAATGAATTGATAAAACTGGCCCCAAAAAATTGAAAAGCCCAAAACAAGAGGAATAACGCAAAAAAGATAGGCAGCAATAAGAAACCATGAAAAAAGCAAGAAAACATGCAAAAAATGCTTGAAAGCCAAAAAAAACTTCACCAAAAGCAAAAAGCCTTGAAAAAACAAGAAAAACCACTAGTACAGCAAAAATTATATAAACAACTAATCAATAAGCAGGAGTATGTCTATCTTCATCGACATACACCAACACCTTGACAGCGATGAGAAAATCATTTACTTCTTCAGACCCTCAAGAAGAAGCTACATCTTCCAGTACATAGGCGCAACCATCATATTCCTTTTTGTGCTCTTCCTCATACTATCATCCATCACAATAGGCAAAGGCATATGGGTGAAAATATTGTTTGTGATATCCATCCTGCTACTCATAATACCATTAGTAGTGATCGGAAAGCTGGAATACAAGATCTTCATCAGGAGGTACGCATTAACTACTCAGAGACTGATGTACAGCAGAGGATTATTCACAGAAGCCTTTAAGAGCGTGATGTACAACAGCATAACAGACGTAAGCCTGGAACAAAACTTGCTTGACAGGATACTAAACACAGGCACGCTCTACATAGAAACAGCAGGCAGCGAGAAGTACGAGATCAGATTCAAGAAAATAGCCAAGCCATTCCTCGTCAAGAAAAAAATAAGCGACCTAACACCCACAGTACTTTCTGATGATGAGATGTAGAATTCTTTTTTGTTGGTTAAGAAAAAGTCGCCGTAGCAGTCACCAAAGACAAGACCTTTGCCTAGTGCAAAGTCTTGGATCGATGCTGACGCGGCGGGGATTGCCCCCTCGGGATACCGCGTAGGAGACTTTTTAAGAGATTTTAAACATATCCAATTCTGTAGAAAAGTTTATAAAGATTAACAACAAGGGAAATAAGAGTAGCATGAAAATTAATAAGCACACTCTGAAATACTTATTCTTCTCTCTATTATTGATAATCACAGTGCCCGGAGTTTTTGCTTATACGTCACGCACAGGAATCAGCCCGCTAAACAGGGCTATAGAGATGATAAGCAACCTGTTCAACATAGAAGTCTTAAAGAACAATCAAACCGTGCAGATAGGATTCCTGAAATTCATGCTCTTCATCGTATTATTCTCAGTGGCTAACATGTCATTGAAGAAAGTCAAGTTCTTCGAGCACAAAACAGCAGGCATAGTATCATTTGCCTTTAGCATGATAGGAGTCTTCATGATGCCATATGAATGGATGCTGGCAACAGGAGGCTTAATAACAGTGATAATGAGCTCGGCAATATTCCTAGGCTTCTTCCTTGGTCTATCATATTTAGCAGTCTTCAAGTTTAACAAGAACTGGCTACAAAACCTGATAGGACTACTAATACTACTCCTACTATTATTCCTAATAGATGAATGGGCGCTTGTAACAGGCTTGCCTATGATGTTCATAATCAGAAAAGAATGGCTGACGCCGGGAAAAAACAAAAAATAATGGCAGCAGAACAATTCATAACCAATGCGTACTCAGCAATTGTAAGCTGGACATACATACTCATAGTAATCCTCATAGTAGCCAAGATAATCCAGTTCTTCAGCGGCAAAAGCTTGTTAGGAAATACAGGAGGCGGAGGAGGCGACGATGATACTGGTAGCAATGGAAAGAAAAAGAAGAAACCGAAACCTGAAGAAGAGGAAGAAGATGATAAAAAAAAGTTTGATAAGAAAGAAGGAGAATCTCATGGAGTCGCTGGAAATATAAAAGTTATTGTTCAAGACATATCCAGAACAGGATTGCCTGGTGTTCTAGTCAAGATTTATCCAAGATTAAACAGAGGACCAAATGCTTTTGTAAGAAAATTCAGATTGGCTGTTATCAAAGCGCCATATCAAAAAAGGACTGATAACAATGGTGTCACAACATTTGAGGGTGTGCCAGCAGGTGATGTTATATTTGAATTATTCAAGGAAGGGCATACTTTTGCTCGTGCAGGAGTAATGCGTGTCTTTTCTGTAACGCGAGGCAGAAACAGGTATTTCTGGTCTCAAATGCGCCTTCAGGAAGGAAAGGATGAATTAGTTACTTTCACATTTGGCAGAGAAGGAGAAGAAGCGCATGGCTTTGAGCCAGTAATTGAAAATGTTCGATTTAGGCATAATCAAAATGGAGAGCCACAAGTTCAAATAACAGGGAGAGTTGACTAAGAATGGGATTATTTAGCCCTATAATGAGGTTGATTTCAAGAAATGTTAGTAGTCAACCTCCTGGAATGGAAAATCCTCAAGTAGAAACATTCTTGCGAAGAGCCTATGGAACTCATTTTGTCACACTCTGGCTTTTCCCAAATATCCAAACACTCAACACGCTTAATGAGCGCGGGCTTTATCCAAGAAACAGGCAAACGCTTCCGCCAATGTATCAGCATCTTCCAAGTGTTTCTGTTGGCTACTATGAAAACTTTCAACAATTTGTGGATAATTTAATGACGCATGAAGGAGCAGGAGAAGTAAGAGGAATATATCTTGGCTGGAGTGATATTGTTCATTTCAGGGTGCCATTTGAGCTTAACATCCCGCAAAGCATGGTATTAAACCCTGCTGTTCTTGACCAATTATATCCAAGAAAATCTGACGGACCAGTTATTGCCTTAGGAGCAGCTAATTTATCGTTTCATTTCGATAAGCATTATATAAAAAAATTAAAAAACCAAATCAAAGGAGGAGTATTACACTCAACATTAGATAGACTACAATTTGATTGGGAAAAACCCCAATGGAAGTGGATTGCTTGCAACTTTGAAGGATTAAACATTGAAGGCATAATAACAGGAAGAATTTTGGCTGCAGAGCCAGATCCAGCTAACCCTGGTCATTCTAGAATTGAACATGTTCACACGAGATTACCGCTTCAAAATGCACAAGAGGCCCAACGAGAATTTGAAAGACAACCGCCGCAGACAGGACTCAAACACCCTATAAAGGCTATGATTGGTAACCGAATTATTGCCCAAAATGTAGCAGATGAAAACGGACGATTCGCACTGAATATTCACAGAGCTGATTTCAACCAAAGAATTCTGCTGGTATCACCTCGTGACGGAGACCGCCAAGAAGGGCAACACCCAGAAGGCTGGCCCACTGATCCGGCTCAGATAACACTAAACGATGCGCACAGAGTATTCTGTCATGCAATAGTCCCAAAATTAAAAAAAGAACACTCCCCCCCTAAAGAACAAGAAGTGGTTATAGCACCAAATTCACCAGAGCCAGATCCCCAACATATGGCTTCGTTACAGCACCCTTTCGGAACAACTGAGATACTAACCGAAAACTTTCCTTTACCAGCAAACACATCTCACGAGGCCACAATTGACTTTAGAATTAAAAAGCCTAACAGCAAAAGTGAAGCTCTTTATCACCTTTTCTTTATGGAAGTAAATTTGACTGGCAAACCAAAAGTAATTAACCTAAATGAACTTCAAAATAGATATGGTATTATGCCAGGAAATATCACCTTCAAAGTCAGGAATAAACCGCAACATATCAAACAATATACTACTAACTTGGCAGCAAATCAAGGTCAATTTTACCATCAATTCGAGGTTTCTGCAAGTGTTACTATTAATGTTGCCCTAAATTTCAGGAATCCAGAAACTGGCTTGCATGCAATATTCCTGTTTGCTTCAGTACAAGAGCACGCACCGCCGCAAGGAATAACCCAAGAAGCACTTGATATTATGATGTTTAAGTTCGCGCGAGGAGAAGCAGTTCAACCAGCAACACTTAGGCAATACGGAGTCTTAGACTTCAATTACTCTCCCGTATTCCTAATTAATAATCTCTCACCAACTCAACCACAACCTCAACTGAATCCATAAGAGGCGAAAAAAATAATGGCAACAAAGAAAAAATCTGAAAAAAAGAATTATGCACGAATATTAATGCCTCCTAGCCTTAATTATGCTTTATTAATTGAATATATGAAAACAGGTGATATTCGATATATACAAAAAATTTTAGAAAAAGCCACTTCTATTCCTGCAGGTGAAAGTGTTGCGGATGTCCAAAGAGAGCAAAAAGAAGAAGTTAAAGAAGTGAAACGATTAGAAACGGACGCAGAAGAAATCCAAAAACAAAAAGCTGCTCTAAAGGCAGAAGATGATAAAAAAGGATTAACAGAGGCTTCTGTGAAATGGTTTGAAAAGTATGAATTGAAAAAATTGAAAAAAATTCTCAAAGCATTGCAAGATGCAAATGAAATCATCAATAAGAATAGGAAAAGTAAACGCATATATTTGAATGATCCTAACATTATGAGAGAGTTGACGTATCTTGGGCAAATACAACTGATTCTTCAAAAAGCAGTTCAATCCCATAATGAATCCACTGGTAAAATAAAAGATGAATTATTAAAAGCTGATAATGGAGAGGCCTTGACGCAATTTAAAGAAATAGGCAATTTAACTTACACCCATAAGCAAATAACTGATTATATTGAAATGGCTGTTAAAATAATTCAGCATATTGAACAAAAAGAAAGTGAATCATTACTTAAACTCAATTAATGATCATAAGAGGTGAAGAAAAATAAGCAGGTGAATTAAGAATGGTAACGACACAACTTGATTTCATGCATTTGAGGACTACTGCTGGCTTGGCTCAGCAGGTCAGGAGATTGGCTGGCAGGATGAGGAGGAAGAGGTTTGCTAAGCACTTGAAGGAGCATGAGGATAAGCTTAGGAAGGCTATTGATAAGGGTGATATTGACGGCGTTAAGAATGCTTTTGAGCATATTCTCGGATTGGCTGAGAAGAAGGAGCATTACCTTTACATTATTGAGAAGGACGAGCTCATCTTGCTTAACGAGGAGGAGAAGGCTATTGGCAAGGAGGTTGATTTGAATAACCAATTAAAGCCTTTCCTTGACCAGCTTGCTTCTTCGCACAAGGAATTATTTGATGAGTACAAGAGGAAGATTGATGATCCTTTGCACCAAGTTTGCAGCGACATTCGCGCCAGGACTGACCAGATTAGGAGGGTTTTGGCTTATTTGAAGTCTGATAATGTTGCCGGTGTTACTAGGCAGGATTTCTTGATGAAGTTCAGGTCTGAGAGGGGTATTGAGCGCACTATTAGGAGGGAGGCTAGGCTTGAGAAGAAGTATGTTAAGTCAGAGATGCGCGGCATTGACAAGCTTTATCGCTTCTTTGACAAAATTGCTTACTTGGTGAAGGAAAAGAAGTTTGATGATGCTAAGAAGGAATTGGAGCGAATCTTTAAGATTGATAAGAAAGTGTTTGATTCCATGAAGATAGAGGCTGATTATGTCTATGACATAATCACTAAGGATACTTACTTGTACGTCGAGATGCTTTCTTTCATCAAGGACAAGTTGCCTGAGCTTGATAAGAAGCTTGAAGAGGAGAAGTTCCCTCAGGCTGAATTGGCAGAGATTAAGAAGCATCAGGAAACTTTATTTAATGAGCTTTACCAGCACTTAAAGGACATTTACGGTCTCGCCCGTTACGAGGAGATTCGTGCAAGGTAAACTAAATTTTTTATTTTTATTATTTTTTCATCTTATTTAACTAATTAATGCAGTCAGAAATAGTTATAAAAAATATTTTTTAACAAATCTTGAATGAGCCTATATGTAGGATTCCTTTGCACACTAGCCACATCAGGACCAATCCTACTAAGAATCCTATAATGATTGCAACAACAGGGTGGTGTAAGTATGCTTTCTTGTTTAATTTCACAAATATCACCTCGATTATTTCTTTTATATTGATTGTATATAAATATTTCTATTTTTTATTTTCAGGTATGTTCAAAAAGTCGCCATTGCCACCCCGTACGGGGCAACCCCTGTCAATGCAGCCAAGCTGCAACTTGTTTACTGCGTAAACTGCGTTGCATCTGCTGCAGGCTGCGGCGACTTTTTTCAAAATTTGAAAGTATCTTATCTCTTCACAGCCACTGCCATGAATGTGCTTCCCAGGAAATACTCATTGACTTTGATGTTGCCAAATATTTTTTTTATGTCGTTTATCAGGTCTTTTTTCTCGTAGCTCTTGGACCATCTGAGAAGCTTTAATATTGGGTTTAGAAATTTGTACTTGCTGCTGAAATCTTTGCCGTCAATCACCACTAATCTACTTCCTTTTTTCAGTGCATGATGGCAGTTCTTAAGTGCTTTTTTGTGGTCTGGTATTGCGCTTAGCCCTATCACTGATATTATTCCGTCTGCATAATTATTTTTCAGCCTGAGCTTTGCAGCGTCTTGCTTGATGAATGTTATGTTACCCCATTTTTTTCTTGCAGCTAGTTTTCTGCACTGCTTTATCATCTCTTCAACATAGTCTACTGCTATTATTCTTCCTTTTTCGCCTATTTTTTCCTCTAGAAGCCTGAACATTATTCCTTGGCCGCATGCCAAGTCGACGACAGTGCTGCCTTTCTTGAGTTTCAGTTCCTCGAGTGCCTTCCTTCTGATGTATGAGTCAAATCCAAAGAATGATACGCCTAGCTTGTAGGTGAGAAGTGATTTTCCCCAGTAGGAATAGACTTTCTCGACTGTTTCGAGTGAATACTTATTTTTATTGCTCATTATCATAATTATAAGAAGAGATTATTTAATTTATTCGATTTTTACTTTTTTTCCTATTGCCTGGCCCGGCATGCCTGTAGAGAATATCACGCGCACTGCTCCTGTGTTGCCGTGGGCTGCGCTTATCTTTCCGGCTAGCTCTTTCTTGCCGGTATTGTAGACTACTTTTTTTCCGACGAGCTTGGCTGCGTCTTCTTTTTTGTTTATGCCGTCAATTAATATTATCATCTGTGTCTCTGATAATACTCTTCTGCTTCTTCTGAAATGATTGATGGTTCCTTGCATTTTTTATCTTCTTTCTGGATTTGGTTGCTCTTTAAAAAGCTTGTGTTTCTCTGAATTAATTATTTTTCTCGTCGATTATTTTCGCGTATTTTATTCTTATTTTCTTTTGTCCTCGAGAAATTTAAAACCGAAATATTTAAATATTAGCACTACTAGTATAGATTTTATAATACTAATTGTGTTATTCATACCAAATTAGCTTGCAACGAGGTGTAATATAGGATGGACAGTGTAGAGCAAACTATCAGAATGAATAATCTTTCTAAAGAACTCAGGAAGTACGGATTTGCCCAAAGTTCCCAGGAGGCCATTGCCCAGGCAGGGCAGATATATGGCGCAGATACAGAGACAGTGGACGCCCAGCTGGAAATGGTGCAGCTCAGCAAAGCCCAGTACGATGAGATGATGAACACGCTCCAAAGGCTCTGGATCTTTAAGGAAAGCTCAGCCCAAAAAACCAGTGTGGTAGCAGAGCAACTAGTCAAAGTCACAGAGAAGCTTAACGAACTCATCAAAACCATAAGCATGATAGAAATGAACCAAGCAGTATTTGACAAGAAGCTTAACGCACTCAAAGACAACATTCATGATACATTCAGGGAAGAGCCTCGTCAAGCTAAGAGAGAAGTTAGAGAATCAAGACACGTCGAAGAGTTCCAACCGGAAAAAGAGGTGCAACGCAAGCTGGACAAACCCATAGACAGAAACGGGATTGCTCCAGCTGATGTTGCAGTCGAAAACATATTCTACTGCGGGGACAAGCCAAAGCCAAAGCCGCAAGGGCACAGTTATCCAACAGCCAATTCAGAGCCAGAGAGAAAAATAGACCAACCCATAGATAGAAACGGAGTAGCGCCTGCAGATGTATCAATCCAAAAGATATTCTACTGTGGAAACAAGCGCTGATAAAAATAGCCAATAAAACACATTCAATAAAATTATTTTAATTTTTCATACTCCTTCTTCATCAGCTCAGCATCTACTTCAAGATTCGGGCTCTCATTGATAACGCAGCCTTTGCACTTAAAATCTTTTAGCGCTCGCATTAAATCCTTGTAATTCATATCAGATTCTTTCAGAACAAGATGATTCTTCTCTCCTTTTTCACCATATTCAATGCCAGATATATGGATGTGCATATTATCAAGAGCCTCTCTTCCAATGCCTTTCTCGAGCTTTTCGAGCACAGAAGAGAATTCAGCATAGGAATTTATTTTCCCGTTGCTACGGGCATGCAAATGGGCAAAATCAACGCATGGCAACACCTGCTCAACTTCCTGGCTGAGCTTTATCAATTCATCAACATCTCCGAACTGAGTTGCTTTGCCAGTGGTTTCTGGCCTCACCCATAATTTTATATTTTCATTCTTCAAAGTTCGTGTAATGTTGCGCATATGGCTTTTAACAAGCTCATACACGCGCTCCTTTTGCAAACTCATATAATAAGCTGCGTGAAAAGTAATGCTGAAAGCACCGCAAAGGCTAGAAATCCTTGCAGTCTCAAGAATCCTGTTAATACTCGCGCTAGTAATAGAATTATCCTGCGAGTTAAGATTAATGTAATAAGGACCGTGAGCAGTAAGAACAACATTGTTTTTCTCAGCAAGAACACGAACCTGCTTTGCCATGGTAGGAGCCATCCTAACGCCGCGCACAAACTCCAATTCCATGCAACCCAAGCCGAGCTCACGAACCCTAGGCACGCCGTCCAAAGTGCTGCGCGATGGCGCACTCAAAGGAACGCCTGCAGGACCGAACAAGAGAGACTTCATAATCACACCACCAGAAATTCTTGCCCTACTCCGCTTCGCTCACACTTGCGCTCGCTCAGCTCCGTCTCGCCATGCACAACAAAAGCAAGCTTTTGAGTTGCATATGAAGGCTTCGACGGTCAAGAATTTCTTATAAATTCAAAACTAAATCTTACTAGCTTTCTTCTCCATTTTTTTCTTTATTCTTTCGATAGCAACATGAACTGCAGCGTCCCTTGGCTTTATCTTCTGCTTCTTCGCAACCTTCAATACCTTTGCTGTGTTCTTAACAACCTTGGACTCAACCATCTTGAACATCCTCTCAGGAGTGCCGCCAATGTACTCCACATAACTGCTTATGACTCCGCCAGCATTAGCCACAAAGTCAGGAACAACAAGGATTCCCTTATCATGCAAGTACTGCTCAATATCTGCAGTAGTAGGAATGTTAGAGCCTTCCACAACAATCTTAGCCTTGATGCTGTCCTTGTTTGCTTCTGTAATCAAGTCAGGAACAGCAGCAGTCACAAGAATATCAACGTCCAAACCAACAATATCTTCTCCTTTCATGATCTGGCCGCTAGGATAAGCAGTCACAGTTCCCTTCTCCTTCTTAACATCAACCAGCTTATTGAAATCCATGCCATCAGGAACATAAACCAATCCCTTGCTGTCGCTCGTTGCAACAAGCTTAGCTCCTTTCTCTGTCAAAAACTTAGCAGCAAACCAGCCAACATTGCCAAAGCCTTCAACTGCAAAAGAAAGATTCTTAATATCAAGCCCTAAATGCTTAACAGCCACCAAAGTTGCGTGATGAACACCAAAGCCAGTGCTGCCCAGCTCATGCGGAATGCCACCCATGCTTGCTGGCTTTCCAGTGCAGCTCTTCATAGAACCATTAGCCTCTGCAAAGATTTTCATCTCATGCTCTGCAGTATTAATGTCAGGCGCAGAAACATAAAGCTTAGGACAAACAACCTTGAGAGCCTTTGAGAATGAAGCAATGATTGCATTCTTCTGCTCAGGAGACATCTTCCGCGGATCAGCCACAATGCCAGACTTGCCACCGCCAAAAGGCAATCCTGCAAGAGCGCACTTATAAGTCATAGCCCTCGCCAACTTGGCAACCTCATCAATACTGACACTAGGAGTCATCCTAATCCCGCCCTTGCCAGGACCAAGAGCAGTGTTGTCAATCACAACAAAGCCACGCATCCCTGTTTTTGAGTCAAAAACTTCCAATATCTTCTCAGGTCCTAATTCATCATGAGAAACCATATTTCATCACCCACATATTTTTTTCTTTTTATTAAAGGCAAAAAATACGAACTGTTTTTATATTTTCTGGATTAGAAATAATTTTTGCCCTAAAAGCGCCAGGTTCGCGCACAAATCATTACCTTCGAAATGTAAACTTCTTTTCTTTGAAGATGCTGTCTCCCCGTAGTATGCAAATTTTAATTTGCATGCTCAAAATCACAAATCTATGATTTGTGAATCCAAAAATCTTATTTTTGGAAAACCGCAGTTTTTGTTGGGGGCAACCCCCCGCAACGCATTAGATTCTGGTTTTCGAAGACATTTCGACCTTAAGGCAATTAGATTTGTGCTCATTTTTAGCGGTTTTATGCATGATTTATTCGTAAAAAAGGCAAAGTTTATATAGGAAATAATAAAAAATAGGTATAAATCATTTTTAGCGAGGTGATTTTGAAATGGTAGAAGCATATTGCGTTAAGTGCAAAAAGAAAGTAGAGTCCAAGGAAGGCAAGGAAGTAACCAACAAGAAAGGAAGAAAGATGTACAAGGGCAAATGCCCAAAGTGCGGCACAACTGTGTGCAGAATCCTTGGCTAATCAAACGATAAATTCTTTCATTTTTCTTTTTTCATTTAAAATTTTGTTCGTAATAAGCAGGTGAGAGCATGCTGTGGGGCATAATAGCGATAGTCGCGGCAGTCATTCTGGTCCTCTTATTGTTCTGGCTTGTAAGAAGGGTTGTAATACTCTTCATCAACAGCGTAATTGGATTATTCGCCTTGTTCGGCTTCAACTATTTGTTCCATGCAGGCATCAAGATAAGCTTCTGGAGCGTCATAATAACAGCCATAGGAGGCATCATAGGATTCATAATAGTCATTGCAGCGCATTACCTGCACATAGCGTTCTAGTTTTTAATGTAACTTAACAAAAAAGTTGCCGCAGCCAACAGCAAGTGCAACATCATGAGCATTTGCGAATGATTTGCAGGATGGCTGATGTGGGTGGGGTTGCGCCCTCCGGGCTCCCACTGGCAACTTTTTTCAGAAAATAACTTATTGTAGGAAAAATATTTATAGCCTTACAGCCACAACAGAGTCTTTATGGACAAATTAATTCTTAAAACCAGCCTCAGCGATTCTGTTTACTTCAGCCTTGCATCATTCCTAATAATATGGGGGGCCGGAACTCTTTATGCTGCGCTGGAGAAAAGCACAGGCAAGGTAAGCATGCCTCTCATACTCATAGTTGTGTTCAGCCTCATACTAGTAATGTTCTTCCTGGCAGTGTTTGACTTAATCCTAAGAGAGCATGAAGGAATAAAGATTAAATTCATTGACAGAATATTAGGAGTATTAATCTTCATAGGCATATCTGCTATCATAATAGGCGTCCTCTTTTTCTTGTTCTGGGTAGAAGTATAAAAGAATAATAAAAGAATAAAATTTAGTGGCCAGGTATAATAGTAATGTATTAGATAAGATTATTCGTTCTTTCTCTGCTTCATATCAATCTTAGCCAGCACCATGTTGTGCATTCTTCTTAGGAATGCAAGCCTGTCTTCCATCTTCATGATGTCAGCATAGCCCATGGCTACCATGTTGAAGGCAAAAGGAGTAGGTATGTCTGTGAATACTTCTTTTACTTGAATTTCTCCTTTCTCAACAAGCGCAAGAACTTCTTCTGCATGCTTTATATCCATCAAATCCTCAAGCACTTCTCTGCGCGCTTCTTCAAGTATTGGGAATTCATTGCTTATCCTCTTCACTGCGCTTAGCAAAAGCCTTGAGCTACTCTGCTGCCTGCCAACACTCTTAGTATACCCTTTGTAAGCCCTGAGTATCATTAATGCCCTGGCTGCGCAGTGCCTGAACCTCCTATTAAGCACTTCTGTCTTGTCAAGAGCAAATCCCATGAGCTGCCTTAGCTTGTCGCTCTTTATCACTCCAAAAGCCCTTGCTGCCTGCACGCTCTTGTTAGTCGCAACATAAAAGCCATTATCACTCACTCCTATTTCAACATCCTTTTTGTTAATGCGTGAAACTGCGAATGCAAAAGCCCTGCTAAGAACATCATTAACTCTTCTGCCGAATAATGTGTGAAATATTATTTTCTTCTCATCCCCTCTGCTGCCCTCAGAGTAATGCTCAATCACTATTTTTTTGTCATGAGGTATTTCTGCGAACAAGAACTGCTCCTTAAAGTATTCATAAACGCTGTTGGCGCTGTACTCATCAACATAAAGATATGAATGAATAAAATCAATGATATCTTCTTTCCTTGTATCATATCGCAGGTGCTCCTCCATTAATCTCCTAAACTTCTGGATTTCCAAAGCCAAGTCATAGCTGAGGGGAAGCATCTCGCTGTACCATGAAGGAACTGTCGGCGGCCTGTTAGTAGTCGCCTTAACATAAGCAGTCATGCCTTTGGTGTGCAGGAACTCGTAAGTGTTTCCTCCAAGCACAAAGATATCATTCCTCCTTAGCCTCTCAAGGAATGGCTCTGCAATGTAGCCAATAAGGCTGTTATTCACTTTAACCTTTATATTAGTCTCATCAGGTATGGTGCCGATATTGGTCATGTAAATTACGCGGGTCATCTTTCCTTTCTTGCCAATCATACCAGTATCCTTGTCATACCAAACTTTTGCATACACATTCCTATCTTCCAGGCTGGCATACTCTCCTACGAGATAGCTTATTATCTGCAAGAAATTTTCCTTGCTTAGCTCATGGAAATTGTAGCTTCCGCGGACAATCTTGAGAACATCATCAATATGCCTTTGCTCCTCAATAGCAATGCCAAGTATTTGCTGGGCAAGAACGTCCAAGCAGTTGTGCGGTATGTCTATCTTGTCAATCTTCTTCTCCAGCGCTGCCTTCAACAGCACACTGCACTCAATGAGATCATCCCTGTCCATTACAATAATTCTTCCCATGGCAGTATCATGCAGTTTATGCCCGCTGCGCCCAATCCTCTGAAGAGCCCTGGCAACGCTTTTAGGACTTCCCAACAAAATAACCAAGTCAATATATCCTATATCAATCCCCAGCTCAAGACTAGTAGAGGACACAACCACGCGCAACTCTCCTTTCTTGAGTTTTTCCTCGACACTAAGCCTGTGCTCCTTGCTAAGGCTTCCGTGATGCGCACCAATAAGGCTCTTGTAGCCGCCAATATCTTCTCCAGTTTCCTTTATCTCTATTGTTTCTTTCTTACTAGCTTCTTCCTTGGCATCTTCTATTTTCATGTAATGCTTAGGAAACCTTTCCTTAAGGTGGTGAACCACTCTCTCTGTTGCGCTTCGCGTGTTCGTGAATATGAGCGTTGTCTTGTGGCTCTGCACAAGCTGGTCTATGAGCTTATAAGTCTCTGTGCTTATATCGTCATAAGTCGCAGTGATGAGGTTCTTCACAGGGCTAAGAACTTTCAAGTCAAGTTGTTTTGCAAAGTTAACATCAACAATCTTGCAATCTCTGGGCTTTCCAGATTCCACATCAAATCCTACAAGGAACTTGGCAACTTCTTCAAGCGGGGCAACAGTGGCTGAGAGCCCAATCCTTGTGAACTTTGTCCTGGTCTGAAGCCTTTCAAGGCTTAATGCAAGATGAGCTCCTCTCTTGCTGCTCGCCAATGCATGAATCTCATCAACAATGCACCACTGCACATCTCTGAGCTTTTCGCTGAACTTGGTAGAAGTAAGCATGATTGCAAAACTCTCTGGCGTTGTGATTAAAATGTGCGGCGGCTTGATAAGCATGGACTGCTTCTTACTGGAAGCAGTGTCTCCTGTGCGGACACCGACGCGAATAGGCATTTTCCTGCCGGCAAAATCTTCCATCTCTGTCAACGGCTCAATAAGGTTGCGTGAGATGTCATTAGCCAATGCCTTAAGAGGGCTGATATAAACACAATACACTTTATCCTCAAGCAGATTGTGCTCTGATAATCCTATCAGCTCATTAATTATTGCAAGGAAGGCGCTAAGGGTCTTACCGCTTCCAGTAGGACTGCTTATTAAAGTGTTTATCCTGCTGTGAACATTAAGTATTGCAAACTTCTGCGGAGGCGCAAACACCTTGAACTTTTGCAGGAACCACTCCTTAACAAGAGGATGCATACTCCTGATTATCTGCTCATCAGAGTAAGGCTTGGTCATGAATTCAATAGCCATTGAAAAACAGAAAAGGTTCTTATTTATAAAAAATACGAAACTCACATAACTATCCCATAACATTTATATATAACCTTTTTTTAGGTATCTTTACGCATTTAGAAGTAAAAAAAATTTGGGAGGTGAATAGCATGGCAGAGAAAGGAAACTTTAAACTAGGAGCCTGGGCATTCATTATAGGCCTGATATTGGCTATAATCATCGCTATTGTCAGCGGGCCAGTAACGCCGCAATGGGCTATAATAGTGCTCGCAGTCCTCGGTATCATTGTGGGGCTGTTGAACGTAACAGCAGCAGAAGTCCAGAAGTTCCTGATAGCTGCAATCGCCTTTTTGCTAAGCTTCAAATCCCTCGGTGACGTGCTAACAACACTCGCTGGAGGATGGACAGGCATAGGAACATTCTTTACCTTGCTCAGCGTCTTCATGGCGCCAGCAGCAGCTGTCGTAGCAATCAAGGCATTGTTTGCATTAGCCAAGAGCTAAATAAATAAAATTTTTTATATTGTTTTTTTAACTTTTTTCTCAAATAAGAAAGAATAAAGCATCTTCAGGTAAAAGATAATAAAACTAAACAAATAATAAAATTAAATAATAATCTAATGATGAGCTTAACCAACTATTTCACTAATCAGAGCTTCTCAGGATTGATTCTGCATCAATATCCTTGTTCTCAATCACCTTGTCACTCTTGCCACAGAAAGGGCACCTAAGGGTTGCGTTGCCTGCAGGATTGAACTTGAACTTGTACCTGCACCTCCCGCAGAAGTATGAATTGCCAGATGCCACGTTGGTTGCTTTTGCAGGAAAATTTTTCTTTGCATCTGCCGAATTGAAGGTTTTCAGGCATGACTTGCAAAGAGCCATTCTAGCATTGTCTCCTTTAGGGAGATATTTTATGTCAGCTACTGGAACGAACTTCCTGCACCTCTCGCAAAGCGCTTTTCTTATATCCTCGATTTCCTCGAACATATAACACCACCTTTTTCACAACTATGATTCAAAACGTACGAATTAAGGGGGCTTTATTGGAAATCATGTTTTTAAACATTTGTATACTGGAGGATATATTGGAATGCCATGATTTGAAAAAAACAGAAATAAAAGCAAAAAAACAAAAAAATAATGTAAAAATATAGACTATACTCAAAGAATCATTAAAACTTCTTCTTCTTCATATAGCATTCTTTGCAAAAGACTGGCTTGCCTTCCATTGGCTTGAAAGGAACTTCGCATTCCTTTCCGCATTCAGAGCAAATTGCCTTGTGCATTTCTCGCGGGCCAAAATCCCTGCGGAATCCGCCGCCGCCTCTAAACTCTCCCATGTTTCTGCCTCCAATTACTTATTTAATATAACATAGAAGAAAAAGCTTTTCATCTTTCTAATATGTTACTAAAGAATAAAAATTATTAGTAGATTTATAAATTTTGTTAATTTGTAGTCTTTTTCCAATAAAAATCACAGTATTTGCTTACTTTACATTCATCACACCAAGGCCTTATTGGCTTGCATATTGTCTGGCCATGAATGACCAACACTTCATTGACGTCAATCCAAAGGTTCCTTGGCACTATCTTCATTAATGCTTGCTCTGTCTGCTCAGGGGTCTTGGTCTGAACCCAGCCAAGCCTGTTAGAAATCCTGTGAACATGAGTGTCAACTGGTATTGCAGGCTTTCCAAAGGCATAAACCATGACGCAACCTGCTGTCTTCCTTCCAACGCCTGGCAACTCAACCAGCTTGTCAAAGTCCTCAGGTACTTTGCCTTTGTATTTCTCCAGCAGAATTCTGCTTATCTCCTTTATCCTCTTGGCTTTGGTCTTGTAGAATCCTGACTGCTTTATGAGTGGCTCAAGCTTTTTGAGCGGCGCGCTTGCGATTTGCTTTGGCGTCTTGTACTTAGCGAACAGTTTCTTTGTAGCTATAATGGTCATATCGTCCTTGTTCCTTGCAGAAAGCACTGTGCTTATTAAGACATAAAACGGTTCCTCACGCGAGAACTGGCCGAGCATTGATAGCTTTGACTTCTCTTTTAGTGTTTTTATGACCGTAATAATATCTTTATTTCTTATCATTTTCTTTCGCAGATTTTTCTTTTTGCTTAACAGCAGCCCATATGCTTAATTCTTCTTCCCTGGTGATCGGTTCATTCTTGAAAAGCCATGGTTTCCGGCGGTGAAGCTTGTCAATGGCATTCTTTACTATTTTTTTGCTTCAAAGCCGTATTTATCTTCAGATATTACTATTAAGGCCAACAAATCCCATAGAGCATCGCCAAGTTCTTCCTCTAAATTATTAACATCATTTTTTTCCAAGGCTTGTTTTATCTCTTCGATTTCCTTAGTTAATTCTTCGAAGCGCTTTTCAAACGTGAACTCTTTGGCTACAGGAGATCTCTTCCTGTCAATTTTCAATAGCTTGTAGAACTCATCAAAATGAGACTTCATGAAACCACCTTTAAGGAAAATAATGGGCCTGACCGGAGTTTCGTCAAAGCAAGGCTTTGAGGAAAGTCAAAAACCTTGTTTTTGTTCTCGAACCGGTGACCTTCGCCGTGTAAAGGCGACATTATCCGTGGAGCCTTTTGACTTAGCAAAAGGTTAAGCCACTAAACCACAGGCCCGCTTCATTGTTTTTGTTTTAGTAAGCTTTTTAAAAAACTTTCTAATCCTTGCATTAATGAGTGCAGAGGAGAAATCGGAAGATTTAAATAGCAACGTACCTGAAAACCATACTGATATGGAATTAACATCTTTGGAAAATCAGAGCTCGCAAGACAGAATATTCAGCATCCTATTTCAGGAAGACGAGATTACCTGGCAGAACATAATCTACGACCTTGTAAGACAGGAAGGCATGGATCCGTGGGACATCAACATTTCTGAGATCGCCCATAAGTTTTTAGGAATGCTCAGAAAGCTGAGAGAAATGGATTTCAGGATTAGCGGCAAAGTCGTGCTAGCATCAGCTCTACTGCTAAAACTGAAATCAGAAAAGCTATTGGAAGAAGATATTACTGCCTGGGACAATATGATATCATCGATGGACGATCCTGGTGAATTGCTGGACGAGCTCGGATTGGAAGGCGGAACCCCTAAGAGAGAAAAGATACTTGCTCCGGGATTAATGCCTAGAACCCCGCAGCCGAGAAAAAGAAAAGTCTCTGTTTACGACTTAATCGAAGCATTAGAGAAAGCCTTAGAAGTAGAGTACAGGCGACCGGTTTATGTCGAGCCGACAGTCAAGCTAAAAGCGCCTGAAAAATTCATTGACATGGGCGAGCTGATCCAAGGAGTGTTTCAAAAAGTAGAAACATATTACAGCTCAAACGGAAAGGCAGACGAGAAAGGCCAGCCCCAGAAGCTCACATTCAGCGAGCTAATTCCTTCTGACAGCAAAGAAGACAAGGTTTACACATTCATCCCGCTACTGCACCTTGAGAACCAGCGCAAAGTAGATATGTACCAGCAGATGCATTTCGGAGAGATTGAGATTGAATTGTTAAAGAATAATGCGCCTCTTAACCTTGCAGCAATCCCTGTGAAAGAAGACGGCAGCGCAGAATTCGGCTTTGATTCTGGAGAGACGCCTCCTGAAGAATAAAGAATTCTTGAAAAAATCGCCGCCTAGGCCAAGATGCGAGCGAGGCGGATAGGAAGCGAAGCTTAACCGCAGGCACAAATTTTCTTCAATTATTTTTTTGCAAAAAATTTGCAGAGCGAGCGGCCAAGGCGATTTTTTCTGCACAATAATAAACCTTTTTAAACCCAGGCTTTTTCTTTCCTTGTTATGGCAGCTAAAAAGATTGTTAAGAAAATTGAAGCTAAAGATAATGATGCAAAGAAAGAGTTTGAGCAGAACAAGTATGTGCAGCTCCAATTGATTGACCAGCAGGCCAGGCAGTTACAGCAATACCTGCATACCTTTGACCAGCAGCTATTGGAAATCAGGAGCGTGATTAACTCCATTAATGAGCTGGCAAAGCTGAAAAAAGGAGACACCATATTAGCGCCTATTGCGAACGGCATATTCATCAAGGCAAAGCTTGAAGATAATAAGGAAGTAAGGATGAACGTGGGCAACAACACTGTTGTAAATAAGAGCACAGAGGATGCTATAAAAATGCTCCAAAGCCAGGAAGCAGAAGTAACACAGTACAGGAGCGAGGTAATTGCAAAGCTTGATGAGCTTATAAAGCAGGCAGAGGAATTGCAAAAATAATAAAAACAAGAGAGGGCGTTATAGTTTATAGTTAATATAAAAGAGGGTTAGGCAATGTTCAAGTTTCTGAAGGAAAAGCTGAAGAAGGCTGTTTCTATTTTCTCGAGAAAGGTCGAGGAAGAGGCAGATATTAAGGAAGAGGTAAAAGAAGAGAAAAAGTCTCCTGAGCCAGAAGAAGAAATAAAGCAGGAAATAAAAGAGGAAGCAAAATTAGAAGTAAAAGAAGCAGAACAAGAAGAAGCTGAAGAAAAAATAGAGGAAAAACCTGAAGAAAAACCTGCTGAGATTATCAGGGAAATCTATGAGGTTGTTGAGGAAGCGCCAGTAGATGAAATTTCTGAGCCTGAACCAAAAGAGCTCGAGCCAGAAGACAAGGAGAAGACAGAAGCATTATCAGAGGAGGAAAAGTCAGAGCAGAAGAAGAGAGAGTCAGAGATCGAAGCAGAGATTTTTGAGGTCAAGAAGGATTTTGAGAAAGAGCAGGAAGAAGAAAAGAGAGAACGAACCCCTGTTGAGATCGAAGAAGAAATAAAAGAGGTCAAGGAAGAGTTCGAAGAGGAGGCTTCTATACCTGAAGAAGAAGAGAAGGAGAAGACAGAAGCAGATATTGAAGAGGAATTAAAAGGAATAAAAGAAGAGCTGGAGGCCAGAAGCGATGAGAGGCAAGAAAAGGAGAAAGAGAAAGCCTTTCCTAAAGAAGTTAAAGAAGTGCCTGTTTTAGAGGAAGAGGAAGCATTGCATGAGAAGAAATCATTTTTCAAGAAGATTTTTGGCAAAAAGGAGAAGCCTGCTGAAGAAAAAGCAGAGTTAAAAGCAGAATTGAAAAAAGAAGAAGCAAAACCTGCCAAACCTGTTGCTGTTGAAACTGCAGAAGCTGCTGAGAGAAAAAAGAAAGCAGAAAAAATCAAGGGAGTTGAAGAGAAAAAAGAGGAAAAGGAAGAGCCTGAAGAAGAGGAGAAGAGAGGTTTCTTTGCAAGAATAAAGGAGAGCTTCACCACTGTCAAGCTTTCTGATGAGAAATTTGAGGAATTATTCTGGGAACTGGAAGTCCCTCTCATGGAGAACAACGTCGCTGTAGAAGTTATCGAAAAGATAAAAAATGACTTAAGAAAAGATCTCACAACAGGCAAGGTAAGCAGGCGAGGAGTGGACGGCCTTATAGAGGACTCATTAAGAAAGTCAATCGAAGAATTATTTGTTGGCCAACGCTTAAACATTGTGGAGGCAGCAAGAAAAAAGAAGGATAAGCCTTATGTAATTGCTTTTATTGGGGTGAATGGCAGCGGCAAGACCACCACCATGGCCAAAGTCGCCAGCTTGTTAATGAAGAACAAACTGTCTGTTGTTTTTGCTGCCAGCGACACTTTCAGGGCAGCAGCCATCCAGCAATTGCAGGAGCACGCAGACAAGCTCGGAGTAAAGATGATAAGGCATGATTACGAGTCAGATCCTGCTGCTGTTGCATTTGACGCCATAAAACATGCCAAGGCAAAAGGCATTGATGTTGTCCTCATAGACACTGCAGGCAGGCTGCACTCAAATGATAATCTGATGAACGAGCTCAAAAAACTGGTGAGAGTTAACAAGCCAGATTTGAAAATATTTGTCGGCGAGAGCATCACAGGCAATGACTGTGTGGAGCAGGCAAAGCTTTTCAATGGAGCAGCGGGTATTGACGCAATCATCCTTGCCAAGGCAGATATTGATGAGAAAGGCGGAGCTGCTGTAAGCGTAAGCTATGTAACAGGAAAGCCGATAATATATCTAGGCACTGGCCAGAGATACGAAGATTTAGAAGAGTTCAAGCCTGAAGTGATAATAAAGAATATAGGTCTTTAATCAGCCATTCTTAAGCCGAATTCATCAAACCACTTGAATCTAAATAAAAAATTAACCAATTCCATTCCCATCAGAGATAAAGGCTTGCTTATTTCCAATGCTCTCAGGGTTTTTTCCTGATATTTTTTGACTCTGAGTATGTGCTTAATATTGGCACAAACATGGTCGGCATTGATTATTTTTTTCGCGACATCTTCACCGGATTTTATTGCAAAATAAATTCCTTCTCCTGTCAGCCCCGAAGCAAGTCCTGCTGCGTCCCCAATCAAGAACTTGTTGCCAAAATCATAGCCTTTGTAGTCGTAATTTATGATTGCCGCCTGAAACTTGGCTGAGCGTATATCAAACCTTTTTTTCCAGTGATCCTCTGTATTCTTCCTAACATCTATTAATGTGAGATTGAAAGGCGGCTTGCTAAACCCTCTCCGGAAATCAGCCCCACAGCCGATGGCGCTCAAGTTTTTATGGGGAAAAAGCCATGTATAAAAAGGCCCGAACTTTTTCGGATCCACATGCACTTCAAGATTCTCTGACCTTTGCTTGACCAGATACTGGAAGGTCTCTAGAAACTTATCTGTCTTTAAGCCCAAATATTTTCTGACCATTGAGTTCGACCCATCAGCGCCTACCAAATATTTGTATCTGATCTTATCACTATTCTTCTTACTGCAATTGTTATTATCATTAACTACAATCGTTGTCTTGTTTATCCCGACAGCACAAGAATTCACTCTTATATCTGCGCCTTGCCGCCGAGCTTTGCCAGCCATCCACGCACCAAGATCTTTTCGGTCAATGGTTGCTATAAAAGGCTTTTTAAGCTTTACCTCTGTGCATTGATGCGGGGTGTGCACAAGAACCTTTTTGAATTTCCGCTGAAGCAAGCCGCCGGGGATTCCGAGTTCCAAACCCTTGCGCGTAAGCCCGCCAGCGCACACTTTGTCTCCAATAACCCTGTTTTTTTCAAGAACAAGAACTTTCCTGTCGCTCTGTGCAAGAATCTCTGCACACCTAAGGCCTGCAGGGCCTGCGCCTACGATGACTACATCGTATTCCTCCATAAGCAAGGCTATTCTATGCTAGGTTTATAAAATTTGCTAAGGCAAGATATATAAACACCTAAAAAATCCCCTGGTTGTCAATGATGAGGTTATCCCCAACTGAACTGTTGAACTTCGTTCAACACTCAAAAGAGAAATCTTTTGTTGAATGATGAAATGGAGTAACTGCTGAGACAAATCAATCAAAAAAACTAGAAACTTTAGATTAGATTAAGGTTCAACTCAATAATTTCAAAATAAATTTTTAATATCCTTCATATCCTATATCTTTTCAAAAACCCCAACTGCGTGCTGGCATGGCTTCTTGTCCCAGCTGCAAAGGTCAAGGCAGCATCCAAGGTGCACATCTCCTTGCTTGTTTCTGCACATCACGATAGAATTAGTCTGATCTGTAAAATCAACACCACATATTCTGCACTTTGTCAACTTTCCCGCCCCCTTTTTCTTATTGTTCTAGATTAATCAGGGAGAGGGAGAGCTTGTGTCTCTCGTGCACCAAACCAAGCTTGCAACGGTGATTACAGATTGGATTTAGAACTTTGAAAAACGTTCTGCTCTCCCACCCTCCAAACAATGTTAAATAATGCTAGTTTTTAAATTTTATTGTTCATTCAGCGAAGAAAGGCAAAAAACGCAAACTTTATAAATCAATATTTATTTCCAATTAATAATCATTATCAATAAGGATAATTTGCTTTTTAATATCAGGTGAGTGCGATGAAAAAAAACAGGATGACCAATCAGCGTCTTAAAATTCTGGAGTACTTGAGAAGCGTCAAGACTCATCCAACTGCAGAAATGGTCTACAAAGAAGTTGCAAAAGAACTCCCAAACATAACCCTGGCCACAGTTTACAGAAACCTGAATCATCTTGCTGAAAACTGCGAAATCCAGAGGTTTGAAGTTAATTGCACCAGCAGGTTTGACGCAGACATGAGCTTCCACCAGCACTGCATATGCAAGAAATGCGGTCATATACAGGATTTGTTTGAGAAAAAAATAACAGAAGACACAATAAAAAAAGCCAGGACAACTAATTTTGAGCCCCAGAGCGTTAATGTCATTATCTACGGCATTTGCAAAGGCTGTAAAGGAAAATAAGAATATCAAAAAATTGAGAGGTAAAATAAAATGAAGCAAACAATACAAAATTTGACCAAGGCATTCATAGGAGAAAGCCAGGCAAGGAATAGGTACTCGTTCTACGCAAAAGTCGCGCAGAAAGAAGGCTACGAGCAAATAGCAGAAATATTCAACATAACAGCAGAGAACGAAAGGATACACGCCAAAAGGCTGTTTGAAGCCATAAACAACCTGAAGAAGCAAAGTCAGGAAAAATTTGACTCAATCATGGTAGAAGCAGACGCGCCCACAACCTACGGCACGACCATTGACAACCTCAAAGCAGCAATAGCCGGGGAGAACCACGAGTACTCAAGCATGTACCCTGAATTCGCAAAGGTAGCAGAGAAAGAAGGATTGCCCGAGCTCGCCAAGAGAATGTTAGCTATTGCAAAAGCAGAAGAGCATCACGAGGAAAGATACAAGAAGCTGCTCAAGGAGATGGAAGCAGGCACAGTCTTTAAGAAAGGAAAAGAAATCTGGTGGGTTTGCAGGGAATGCGGCTATGTGCACTTTGGCAAGGAACCGCCAGTCAAGTGCCCGGCATGCGACCACCCGTCATCATTCTACCAGGTCAAGTGCGAGGAGTATTAAAAGTAAAAAGAAATTAAGGAGGTTGTAAAAATGAATGTTGAGATAAATCAGGTTTACAAGTGCAATATTTGCGGCAACATTGTCGAGGTCAACTTTGCCGGTGGAGGTCAACTTGTGTGCTGCGGACAGCCAATGCAGCTGCTCAAGGAAAATACAACTGATGCTGCGCAGGAAAAACATGTTCCTGTAATAGAAAAAACTACTGATGGATTCAAGGTAAAGGTTGGAAGTGTGCCTCACCCAATGGAGGACAAGCATCATATCCAGTGGATAGAGCTCATTGCAGATGGAAAATCCTACAAGGAATTCCTGAAGCCAGGCATGAAGCCAGAGGCAGAGTTCTGCGTAGAGGCAAGCAAGGTTACTGCAAGGGAATACTGCAATCTTCACGGATTATGGAAGGCTTGATAAGAACCATAAAAGAACTTAGGAAGAGCAGAGTAAAAAAAGAGATAGATAAGAAACTAAGAATATTTTCTAGCTTTAAAGACAAGAGCAATAACGAATGGTTTAGCGAGTTGTGCTTCTGCATCCTGACTGCTAATTCCAAGGCAAAGACTGCCATTGCAATACAAAAAGAATTAACCGCCTCAGGATTCTGCACCATGTGCCTTGATGATATAAGAGGCGCAATAAAAAGAAACAAGCACAGGTTCCATAATAATAAAGCAAGATTCATTGTTGAGGCGAGGAAGAACATTAACATAAAAGATATTATCAAGCCAATTGCTGATAGTTCAGAAGGCAAAGGACAAATTATTGCGAGAGAATGGCTGGTAAAAAATGTTAAAGGACTGGGCTACAAGGAAGCAAGCCATCTCCTACGGAACGTTGGCTACTTTGACCTTGCAGTGCTTGACAGGCACATACTCAACCTGATGAAAGAAGACAGAATAATAAAAGAAAAGCCCAAAAGCCTGACGAAAAAGACTTATCTTGAAATAGAAGAAAAATTCAGGCAGCTTGCAACCAAGCTGGGAATGAGCTGCGCAGAACTAGACCTTTACATGTGGTCTATGAAGACAGGACGGGTGCTGAAGTAGGCTCTATGATTAGATTTTCAGTTAACTTTTTATATTCTTTGTTGTTGTTATTCTATTCATGAAGCTAAAAGATAAAGTTGCGTTAGTAACCGGCTCTAGCCGAGGAATCGGAAGAGCAACTGCTCTGCTGTTTGCAAGAGAAGGAGCAAAAGTAATCGTTAATTATGTTGAATCTGAAAAAGAAGCTTATGGCGTGGTCGAAGAGATTAGGAAGCTTGGTTCTGACGCAGTTGCTGTAAAGTGCGATGTTTCTCAGGAAGAGCAAGTCAAGCAGATGATTAAAGCTGCCATTGAAAAGTTTGGAAGAATTGATATTCTTGTTAATAACGCAGGTATTGTTTTTGATGTCCCGTTTCAAAAAAGGACTATTGAGCAATGGAAGAGAACATTAGATGTGAATTTGCTAGGTGTTTTTCTATGCGCTAAATACGTTGCTCCTCACATGCCCAAGGGTGGAAAGATTGTAAATGTTGCATCGACAAATGGAATAGATAATTTTAATCCTGATGCTATAGATTACGATGCTTCAAAAGCAGGGATTATCATTATGACACGAGACCTAGCTAAAGAACTCGCCCCACAAATAAGAGTGAATGCTGTAGCTCCAGGATGGGTTGATACTGACATGAACAAGGATTTACCTAAGAAATTCGTGAAAGAAGAAACTGAGAAGATTTATCTCAAACGCTTTGCCAAGCCAGAAGAAATTGCAAAAGCCATACTATTCTTAGCATCTGACGATGCAAACTATATTAATGGAACTACGCTAAAGATTGATGGAGGCTATGGCTGAGGTTAGTGCAGGTGAGAGAACATGAAACTACACATCTACTTATTCAGGCATGGCCAGACTTATTTTAACAGGGATAAGAGGTTTACTGGCTGGAAGGACTCCAAGCTCACGCCTCAAGGCATTGCTGACGCAAAAAAGATTGCTGAGAAGCTTAAAGGAAAGAGTATTGGCGTGGCTTTTGTAACGCGATTATCGCGGTCCAAGGACACCATGAAATACGTTCTAAAGCACCATCCTGAATGCAAAACCATAATCGTCAATGACAAGATGATTGAGAGAAGCTACGGCAAGTTTCAGGGATTATACCATAAGACCATTATTGCAAAGTACGGCAAGGAGATGTTCGACAAGTGGCACAGGGCTTATGATTTTCCTCCGCCAGGCGGAGAGAGCGTGAAGATGGTTGAGAATAGAGTGCTTGAGTTCATCAAGTATCTTATCCCTTTCATGAAAAGAGAAAAGGTTAATGTTGCAATCTCAGCTCACGGCAACTCAATGCGGCCTTTTAGGCGCTACTTTGAGAAATTCTCAATTGCAGAGATGGGCAAGCTCGAGAACCCTTGGGATGATTATTTTGACTACAAGGTTGAAGCTTAAATCAGTTTATTCTAATATTATTAATGCTAAAATACTAACTAAAACTAACTCTAACTAAGAAAGAAAAAATTATAAAAAAATTTAAAATGATTTCATTGCTTTATTTCCAACTTGTCCAAACCTAAAACCCTGGCTATGAATAATTCCTTGGTTTTCTGGCGCTCAGACCACTGAACTGTTTCCCCTCTTTTCAGGTAGAACATGTATGTGTTCTCTTCTCCGAACTGCTGGAGCTGGAAAGAAGCGTATTCATTAATGCCGCTCACAATAACCTTGCCGACTGGCTTGTTCTTCTCCAGTATTTCAATGTAGTTCTCTGCTGTGTTTATCCTGCCAAACACACGCACAGCCTCAGGCTGCTTCTCCCAGCCAGTTTTATCGCTGAATTTGAGGTTTCTCAGCCAAGTATAACCCATCTTGTCAGCGACTGTTGCGTCAGAATAATCAGGTGCTTGCACTTTGGTGTAAAGCGCAGGCGTTTTCTTCTTGTCACCTGGCTTGGTTATCTTTTCAACCAGTGTGAGGTCAGGGTTGCCAGGGGCAGTGTTGCCACTGACTATGATCTGACCTTTCCCCTTTAATTCTTTCGCATTATAATCGCTGATAACATATTCTAAGTCATCTTCTGCCATCGAAAAGTATTTGTTAGTTGCGAAATCAACCGTTCCTGTGTGCACAGGATAAATGACTTCTGCTGTTTTCTTTTCCCCGCGCAATGCAGATATCACGCTTTCTGTAACGCCTGACTTGATCACATAGTTGTCTGCTGCTGCTGCGATTCCTAGAAAAGCAACAATCCCTGCAAAGAATGGCCACTTCTTATTTTTTACTTCTGTCGTTCTCGAAGACAAACCTGTAACTTTGGTTACTTCTTTCTGGTACCATTTAAGCTTTTCTTTACCAGAATTCTCTTTAGAATCTTCCATATTTACCACCCCTTTATGCTTCTTTAAACAGCGCATATAAAAATATTTCCATTTGAGAGTGGTTATTCAGGAAAATTTTATAAAACAAAAGGGTATACTCAGCCACATGGGAGTTAGCAAGCTGAAGAAGGCAGTATTATGCGGGGCGCTAGCTCTTGGCCTAGGAATTCTTCCTGCCAATGCGCAGAATCAATCACCAAATTCATCAAACCCGTATAAATACAAGCTCCCTGCCAACAGGGATCCGTTTGTTCCTGCCATCAAGTATTTGCCACTTCCAGAAGTCAAAACAGTCATTGAGTTGGAAAACATCCGCTCGAAGCTCGTAAAAGACGGGTTTGACAATGAGGAAATAATGAGGCTTTACCTTGATGACAGGTTCAGTGTTGAAAAAAGCATTATCCATTTCTTCAGCCCGAGCACAAAGGCAATTTCTGCGAGAAAAAAATTCAGTTATGACGGCTACAGGAAGCTCTTGGCGCTTGATGACAAGATAAGCAAGGCTCCTGCTTTCATGCACAAATATATTGATGACCTGTGCTTGGCAGAATCAATGCACGGAGTTGACAGGAGGTATATTGCCGCCATAAAAGGCATTGAGAGCGATTACGGGAAAAATCTGGGAAAATACCTTGCATTCAACGCATTAATATCCATGTACCTGGGAGGCAGAAAGGAATTGGCGTACAACGAATTAAAAGAATACCTGGCTTACTGCGAGAAAAACCAGAAGGGCATTTATGATTTTACTTCATCCTACGCTGGTGCAATCGGCTGCGCCCAGTTCATGCCTTCATCCCTCAATCGCTTGTTCATAGGCAAAAAAGGTGATTTCGATGCAGACCCAATGAATATGATTGACTCAATATACTCCTCTGCTTATTATCTAAAGCAGAGCGGCTGGGATCCATCAAAGAACAATATAATCCCGACTCCGGGCAGCGCCAACTGGAAAGCACTCTGGGATTATAATCATTCAGCATTCTATGTGCAAGCAGTGATTGAGATAGCGAATAAATCAAAATGGAATGAGAGCGACTTAAAATACGTGAGAAAACACGAGAAAATAATTACAATTCAGTGGGAGAATAGCATTCTACTTAATCCTTTGAGTAAAATATTAAAAGGAACATCTTATCCGTTCATGCAGAGCATAATTATACTAGCACCGAGGTGAATGATGAATGACCAATGCGATTTATATGCTAGATTGTTACCTGAAAGAATTCGAGGCAAATGTTGAATCTGTAAAAGATGACAAATTTGTTGTTCTTGACAAGACTGCTTTTTACCCAAATGCTGGAGGCCAGCCTTATGATACTGGAAAAATTATCAGGCTGAGCGATAATGCAGAATTCGCTATTGTTTATGTTGCCAAGTTCGGCGATGTAATCAGCCATGAGTTCTCTCCTGCAGGCTTGAAGCCAGGCGACAAGGTCAAAGGAATCATTGACTGGGACAGGAGGTACAGGCATATGCGCATGCACACAGCAGCTCACGTGATTGCTAATGTTATTGAAAAAGAAGCAGGCGCAAAGATTACCGGCAACCAGTTAGGGCTTGAGACTTCAAGGATTGACTTCAGCCTTGAGAATTTTGACAGGGAGAAATTTGTAGAGTACGAGAAGAAAGCCAATGAGATAATCAGGGAAAACCGAAAAGTAAACCTCTCAATAGTCAGTCGAGAGGAGGCTGAGCAGAAGCTGAGCAGGTTAACAACTCTTGCCAAGGGATTCCCTCCTGAGATAAAAGAAGTTAGGCTTGTTGAGATTGAAAACTTTACTATCGAAGGCTGCGGAGGCACTCATCTGGCTAGCACAGGAGAGATAAAAGGCATAAAGATAGCAAAGCTCGAGAACAAGGGCAAGGATAACAGGAGAATGTATTTTGAGCTTGTTGATTCATTATTATAATCCTATATTCTATTTTAATAATATAAAGTATAATACCCCTATATTAAAAATAATTATATCTTTTCTCTAGAAGAACCCTGTAGTTTTTGAAGAATTTTTTCCAAAGTTTTCTGAGTCTGCCCTAAGTTGATACTAATTCTATCAATAAGCCCAGATACTTCCGGATTCATCTGTGATAAAATAGAATCATAAAATGGGCATAATATCTCCGGAACTGAATCCTGAGGGGTATTATCGCATATAGCTGGAAAACTTCCAGATAATATAGGACTTTTTTTGTATTTTCCTTTATTTACATACATGTCACAGAACTCCCTAAATTCGCAGCCGTATTCAGTCATATTATTTTCAATATCCCAGGCCAGTATTTAAATTTTTCGTTTATATGCCTATCTCATAGTAGTAACATGATCCTTTTTGCAAAAACTTTATAAATTCTAGTAATAACCATAACGCTACAATGACACGAGTTGATTGTCTTCATAACTAGAGAACGAGTTCTAAATAGTTACCTTTATATAAGCAACAAATTTCTTGGTGATTATCTTCATAGAGGTTTGGCGGTATTTGTGTAACCTGGCTAGCATAGGAGACTGTGGGTTTCAAAGCAGAAATCTTCTGGTCCGGGTTCAAATCCCGGGTACCGCCCTTTTCTTTTTCTTTGGAAAGATTTATATAAAAAGAATTTCAAATGGGTAATATCATGAAGCTTGAGAATTCAAAAGGAACTAAGGACTTTGGTCCTGAGGAGAAGATTCTTAGGAATGAGGTAGTCGGCAGACTTGTAAAGGTTTTTGAGAGGTACGGCTATTCACCTTTGGAGACTCCTATTATTGAGCGTTACGAGCTATTATCTGCCAAATCTGGAGCTGGTGAGGAATCTGATGCTATGAAGGAAGTCTTCACGCTCACAGACCAAGGTAACAGGAAGCTGGGCTTGAAGTTCGAGCAGACTTTGTCATTTGCAAGGTTTATAGGCATGAACCCGACGCTGAACATGCCTTTCAAGCGCTACGAAATAGGGCCTGTTTTCAGGGATGGGCCCATAAAGCTCGGCAGGTACAGGCAGTTCTGGCAGTGCGATGTTGACGTTGTAGGATGTAAGGAGATGAGCATTGACTCTGAGATCCTGCTCTTAGCATTGGACGCCTTCAAGGAACTTGGCTTGGATGCCTTCCTAGAGGTTAACAACAGGAAGCTTCTTAAGGGCATTATTGAGTTCGCAGGCATCAAGGACGAACTAGCAGACTCTGTCATCATATCAATTGACAAGCTTAAGAAGTTCGGCAAAGATGAAGTCAGGAAAGAGCTGGAGCAGAAAGGGATTGATGACGACAAGATTGCAAAGCTGCTAAGCGCATTTGACATCTCAGGCAGTTTTGAGGAAAAAATCCGCATGCTCAAAGACATCATAAAGAATGATATTGGGAAACAAGGCATAGCAGAAATTGAGGAAGTATTCTCTTACTTTTCAGATGAGCAAAAGAAGAATATAATCTTCAACGTTGCCCTGGCAAGAGGGCTTGGCTATTACACAGGCACAATATTTGAGGGTTTTGCAAGGAAGAGCGAAGTGACTTCATCCATTTGCGGCGGAGGCAGGTATGATAACATGATTACTGGCTTGCTTGAGAATAAAAAAGAATTTCCTTGCGTAGGCATAAGCTTTGGCTTGGACGTCATAACTGATGTTTTCAAGGCAGAGAAGAAAGACTTTGAAAAGAAAACAGTAACCAAGGTTTTTATTGTTCCAATCAAGACAATGAAGCAGTGCTTCTCAATATGCAAAGATCTCAGGGATGCAGGAATAAGTGCTGACATGGACTTCATGGCCAGGGGCATAAGCAAGAACCTATCATATGTTAATGCAATGAAAATTCCTTATGCAATCATTGTCGGAGAGCAGGAATTGCAGCAGAACAAAGTAAAGTTGCGCAACATGAAGACTGGAAATGAGGAAATATTAAGTGTGAATGATGCTGTTGAGAGAACTAATAAAAATGATTGAATAACATACAAAATAAATTTTCTTTATTTATCTTTGATTATTTTTGTCTTGCTTTCTTTCTTCTCAGCCTTATACTCGGAAGCTTAATCTTTTTTCCTATTCTTCTCAGGCCTATTTTTCGGGTTTTGGGTTTCTCAGAAAGAACTGCCTTTAACTGGTCAGGATGATTGGTTATTATCCCGTCAACACCCTTCTTAATAACCTTGCGCATCAATGGCTTGGTATTTACTGTCCAGACGTTAACCTTGAAGCCGTGTTTTTTTAATTTCTTGATAAAGCCGTTAACAGCAAAAGGGTAGGAAGGGTGAACATAATCCACTTTCAATGATTTTGCAGTTTTTATTATGATTCTTTGAGTGAGTTGTGAGAAGAGCTTAGCTAGCAGGGTGACAAAAACTCCCCATTTTGCATTAGATGATGTGAAGAAGATGTATGCTGTTTTTAATGAGGGCATCTCGCGCCGCACTATCTTCAATGCAAAAATGCTGCTGGATGAAACCATCACCTTAGATTGAATATTGTGCTTTTTTATCATTTCAACTACAGGCTTGGCAGCCCAGACATTCTTAATCTCAATATTAAGCCTAACATTGCTTTTCTTCATCATGTTTAATACTTCTTCAAGAGAAGGAATTTTCTCATTGCTTCCCTCAATCTTGTATTTTCTTATCTCTGAAAAAGGTTTTTTAAGAATCCATCCTTTGCCAGCAGTGGTTCTGTTCAGCTTGTGATCATGAATAACCACCATGTTATGATCTGATGTCAGCCAAACATCAATTTCAATCCAGTCAACACCTAATTCAACTGCCTTTCTTATCGCTAAGAGAGTGTTCTCAGGGTATTTGCCAGAAAACCCCCTGTGAGCAATGATATGAGTCATGAGAAATCATTCCGCGCGCTCAAGGATAAGCTTCCTTGATTATCTTAAGCTTCTTTTCAATATCTTTCTTCATCGGCTTGAGAAGCCCGATTATTTCATCAGCAACAGCTTTTTTTAAGTCTTCAGGATGCAGTTTTTTGTTAACATAATCCTGCTCTAATGCTTCGTACGAATTGTAGGAAAGTTTTCCTCCGAATTTTTCAGCTCGCTCTATTACGAAAGGCTTTTTCTGGTCTTGTTTAATAACCATTAGGACGTGCTTTGCAAATGCCAATACTCCGTTACCTTCAACAACTCCTGCAGGGCAGAAAGCCTTTTTCAGCTTATTCTTCACATTTTCATCAGAGTCGAGCAAGTCTATCTTGGAATCTTCCTTTGAAGCGCTCATCTTCTCCCCAATAAGCCCGGGTATGAGCGGAGTCATCACTTCTACCCTGGACTGGTAGCCTACTTTCGGCAGGTACTCACGGGCGAACATCAATATCTTTCTCTGGTCAACTCCGCCGTACTGTATGTCAACGCCCAGGTATTCCTCGTCAAGCGCTTGCATAATAGGATAAATCAGGCCAGCAAGCCTTGGGTTATCGCTCTGCTTAACCACTTCAGAGCCTGCTTTCTTAGCATCATGAACAGTGGCATAAGTAGATACTCTCAGGACGTCATAGAAGTAATTCGCGTTCTTCTGAAAGTCAGAGCCTTTCACTATCTCAAAATTCTTTATGTCAGCACCTATTGCCTCAAACATATTGGGAATGATTATTTTGTAATACTCAAACCTCTTCTCCAAAAGCTCCCAGGGAGTCTGGTCAAGTGCGCCGTGAAGGTCAGCGAGCAAAAGCTTCACCTTAAAACCAGCCTTAAGGAAGTCTGCAAGCTTGAGCACCCAGACAAAATATCCAATGTGAGGCCTTCCAGTTATTGCGGTGCCAAGGTAAACAGAAGGGTTTTTCTTGGTCTTCAGCAATGCCTTAAGCTCTTCCTCAGTAACAATCTCCTGTGTGTTCCTCCTGATAATATCAAACTTCTCTTCAGGCGTCATAAAGCAGGATACTTCTCTGCTGTTTTTAATCTTTTTGCTTTTGCCAAGTTAAGCCATGTCAAAACTCATCGGTAGATGAGTGTATTTGTGAACACCGGTCAATTGAATCGTTTGGTATTCTGTTATTAATCCTGGTTGAATGTTTTTTATTTTTCTCAGAATATCATTAAATTTTTCAGGGTTATCAACTTCAATATCGATTTCCAAGTCCCAAATGCCAAAGGTTTTTACTGAGTAGACTACATTTGAGAATTGCTTTGCAAAATTTATTATTTGGTTTTCTTTTTCCTCATTAGAGCCATTTATTTGAACCATTATTTTGTACCTGAATTGGTTGAGCATCTTGTTGTCCAGGTAAATAGTATAGCCGTTGATTATCTTGCTTTTCTCAAGATTTTTTATCCTGTATCTTACTGCATCAAGTGAAAGCTTAATTTTTTCAGCAAGCTCCAAACTCGAGATTCTGCAATTATTTGATATTTCTTTCAAAATTATTAAATCCTTTTTATCTAGTCTGGGTCTTGCTGCCTGCTCTCCGAACTCTTTTTCAGAAAAGGAAATTCTTTTTTCTTTAGATAAGAGATAATCCCTCGGGTAAAAGTCGCCGGTTATTATAGTGGCTATTTGTTGTTCTGAAAAAAATTCTCCATATTTATTTTTTACTTCATTTATTGTTTTCTTTAATTCAGACATATTTTTCGCCATAATACAGAACATTAAATCGTATCTGCCGGTGCAGGAGGCTAAAAAAGGAACGAATTCATGATTTTTTAGATAATCAATTAGCTCTTCCTCTTTTTTTTCAGTTAGGTTTTGAAGCCTTGTAAAGAATCTATACGGAAAATACCCGAAGAACCCGTAATCAATATTGGTTAGAAAGAATTTTATTATACCCTTCTTTATTAAATTATTTAGGCGGTAATGAGCTGCTGGTTGGCTTAACTTGACTTTCTTAGCTAATCGAGTCGTTGAAACCCTCGCGTTAACGTCTAGCTCGTACAGCATTCTTTTTTCTTTCAAATCTAATTTATAAGTCACATTTTATATTGACATAAATTAATATATAAATTTTGCTGTTTTTATCCAATTTTTAGTAGAAATAATTATATATGCCGATATTATTACTTAGGTGTAGTAATTGCCATGGGGGAGAAATAATGAAAGAAATCAAAGCAACATCAGCAGAAGGATACAGGGATGCGATTAATCATTTGAAAAGAATAGATAAGCCAATAGAAAGAGAGGTACTGGGAAAGAAAATTATTGTTTTGCCCGGAAGTTTTGATCCAATTTTTCAAGATTCACAATTTTTAGCTTCCAAGCTTAATGAAATAATTTCTCAAAACAGTAAGGTTTTAGATATGGGCACTGGTTCAGGAATACAAGCAATTTTTTCTTCAGATAAAGCATCCGAAGTTGTAGCAGCAGATATCAATGCTGCTTCTGTTGAGTGCGCTGAAAAGAATGTATTACTTCATGGTCTTAAGAACAAGATTAAAGTTCTTCAAAGTGATTTATTCGAGAATATAAAAGATAAATTTGATGTGATAATTTGGAATCCTCCATTTTATGACGAAGAACCAAAGGATATTATTGAAGCTGCCTGCGGGGATAGAGAAAATAAGCATTTAGGCCTTTTTTTAAAGCAAGCAAGAGATTACCTAACTAAGAAAGGGTTCATTATTCTGATTATAACCGATTCTTTAAATTATCAAATATTTTTTGAGTTTTTAAGAATAGGGAAAATGTCTTTAGAGTTAATTGATTCTATATTTAATAAGAAAAATTATCATATTGTTAAATTGTGGTATAGGAGGTAATAATATGCCACGAATATTTCTTGCAGAATTGAATCCGGCATCATGGCAAGGTTCCTTTGAACTGGGCGGAAACAGAATGGATCCGATAAGCATAGGCTATATTTCAAGTTATTTAAGGTCTAGAGGATTAGAAACACAGGTATTTCAACAGAGAAGAGAAAGCGATGAAAAAGTTTTAAGGATGATCAAAGGATTTTGCCCGGATTATGTTGGTTTATCTGTGATGACTTCATGTGCAAATCACTCTTTAGATATGAGCAGAAGAATAAAGAAGATGTTTCCTAAAACAAAAATTATCCTTGGGGGATATCACCCGACAGGAGTGCCAAAAATATTAGGAGAAGATTGTGTTGATTTTATTGTGATGGGAGAGGGAGAAGAAACATGTTTTAATTTGATCGATGCCCTGGAAAATAATACCCCTCTTGAAGAAATTGGTTCTTTAGGTTTTAAAAAAAATGAAGAGTTAAGGTTTACAGAAAGAGCGCCGCGAATTTCAAGTTTGGATGATTTGCCTTTTCCGGATAGATACGGATTAGAAGAATGTTCACAAGGAAACCCCATGATTCCAATTCCAGAAAATCAAAGAGCTTTTGCACAAATTGCATGGTCAAGAGGATGTTTACATAATTGTTCTTTTTGTAATTCTCCCCAAATGTGGGGAAAACAAGTTTATTATAGAAGCGCAGAAAATGTAGCGGACGAATTGGAATATTTAAGAAATCGATTTGGGACAAATGCTATTTTTTTTACGGATTTAACATTCAATGAAGATAAAGAACGAGTTATCGAATTATGTAAAGAAATTAGAAGAAGAAACATTGGGATTAATTGGTCTTGCTCTTGTAGAGTCACCGATGATGAAGAAATGCTTAAATATATGAGAGAATCTGGGTGTGTAAGAATTGGGTTCGGAATAGAGAGTCTGGATGATAGGGTTCTGGCTGAGATTGGAAAAGGCATAACTGTAGAGCAGATAGGGAAATCTATAGAAGCTGCAAATGATGCTGGGATGATAACAAGAGGTTACTATATGATTGGTTATCCGCATCAATCACAAGATGATATTATAACCTTTCAAGATACCATAACTAAAATTCCTCTAGATCAAATAAGGATATCATTCGTAACCCCATTTCCAGGAACTGCTTATTTTCGAAGCCAAGAAAGAAAAGGATTAATCGCTGATTATAATTGGGATCATTATGAAGGGGGCGGTCATTATGTATTAGGCGGGCGATTAAATGAATCTGCACTCTTAAGAGCAAGACAGGAGTTATTTAAAACATTTTATTCAGATAAGAGATATCAAGCAAGAATTCTGGCAAAGATGATAAGGTTTCCAGAATTAAAACCTGCTTATGATGGTCTAATCCAAGAAATAACAAAATTGGTCTGATGAGATTAACAATGAGGAAGATTTGGTTAATTAATACAAAAATACATCCTTGTGATACAGGAATGTTTGAAGATAAAATATATTTGGTTAATTTAGAAGGAAGAAGAAATTTTATTAAGAGAATACGGGAAGCGGGAGCTGCTGATTTTGATCTGCCTTTTTTAGGACTATATAGACCGAACAGTCAATATCAAAGACCCTTCCTAGGACCAGTTAGAGGGAATTATAGAGGATTACGAAGATGGGATTTTCAATATGACCCTGACAGTGCAAAAATCTTAGTTGGTGGAGCGATAAATGATAGAATGATAGGTAATTTAAGTATATGCGAATATGTTTTAAAACTATGCGAACCAAATGTTTTATCTAAGATACCGCTGAGAGGGATCATTCAATTTTTGAGCCGAGATGCAGATATTAAAGACGAATTGTATCCTGAAGAAATAGCTAGAATTGAAAGATCGAGAAAAGTAAATCTAGGAAGAGTCTATCTGGGAGAATAGCATGACTTCAATAGAAAATTCATACGGTCATCCTTTGGAAAGATTTCATGCTTCTCTAGCTAATCTAAGAGCACATCCAACAACATTTACTTTAGAACCCTATAATGGATGTAGCCAAGGGTGCACATATTGCATGTATAACCAAGAGACTAACCAACAGAAAAAACCATCTGTTTCTCATAGAGATATGGAAGAACTGCGGGAGTTCCTTATGCAATCAGATCACAGATTTATAACTTCTATAGGTCATTCTTGTGATAGTTATCAACCTCTCGAGAGAAGATTAGAAGTAACTCGTAATATTCTAAAGGTATTTAATTCATGTAATTTTCCAGTATTGTTATTTACCAGAATGCAAGGAGTTTTACGGGATGCAGACATATTAGAAGAAATGGGGAATAAAGGTCTTGTTGAAGTTGTATCTACGCTGATTAGTTTAGATGAAGGAGTCAGATATCATCTCGAAAGAAGGTCCCCGACAGCAGAACAAAGGCTTCATGTTGTAAGAGAATTAGCAAGAAGAGGTATTCCTGCTTCATTTCATCTAACTCCTCATATCGCCGGATTAAATGATGAGAAGCAATTAGGCTCATTGTTAAGACACTTTCAAAATGCGGGGGCTAAACGAGTTTATTTTAGTTTATTGGGAATAACTAGCAGTATAGAATCAAAACTACTTCAAGCATTGAAGGCAATTAACCCATTAGTTGAAAAGAACCTAATGAAGTCATATTGGGATATTGAAAACTGCGGATTCTATCAAGTTTCTGAATCATTATTGATTGAAGAACATGAAAAAGCTAGATCTATTTGCGAAGATGCGGGCTTAGAATTTTTCTCTGAACAAATTCCTGTATTTAGTAAAGGAAATGGTCATGAAGGGATATATCGTTTCAAATTGCCGATAATAGCTGACTTTTGTACTTATTTTCAGGAACGTAAAAAAAGATTTATAGTGTGGGAAGATTTAATGGAATATCTATCTCATTTTGATACAGTAAATAAAGAATACATTGGAAAGGTAAGAGAATACTGGGATACTGCTCAACTATTCAAGAACACATTTTATCATCCAATTTGCCAGGGAGAAAATATCTGTTATTCACAACAAGACCATCTGGACTTAACCAAATTCACATTGCCGAGAAGAGAATAGAATATCCATAAGCTTACAACATACACCACACTCCAAGAAGCAAACAGAAGAATAAGATGACAATAAAGGCCGCCTGTGATAACACGAGGTGCAATAAGCCTGGAAGTTCAGTGCGATATTTTAGAGAACATGAAAAAAAGAGGTTAAAAACCAATTGAACAAAGTAGGACTTTCTACTGCGTTTTTTTGTAGTGTGAGCTCTTGTATAGGTGGGGTTTGTAAGGTTCCAGGCGGATTATTTCTGTTCTTAGCTCAAGTTCTCTGAGCTTTTTCTCCAGCCCATCAACAAAATGCGTCTGGTCATAGCCAAGGCATATTGTATCTGGCTTTATCTCATCAATTATTTTGTATTTGTCTGCTGTTTCATGACCGAGTATTGCCTTGTCAACATAGTCAAGCTTCTGGATGATGTTCAAGCGATAATCCTCATTGTGATGCGGCAGACTGCCTTTCACCTGCTGGACTGTTGAATCCCTAGCAACCACCACGACAAGCTCATCACCATGTTTCTTTGCCTCTTTTAGAAAATACTCGTGGCCAAGATGAAATATGTCGAATGTTCCGAAGACTAAAACTCTTTTCATAGGGCTTAAGAAAAAGGGTTTTGATTTAAATGTTTTGCAAAAACAATTAAATTTAAAAATAGAACCTCTGCAATGCCTTATAGACGATAATAAAATATACAAAAAGAGCGAGGAGGATTTTTATTAGCTTCTGGCGAAAAAAAATAGTCAAAGATGAATGCACTTGGAAAGCATTACATAGTGGAGTATTACGGGTGCGACCCGAATCGTATTTCTCATCGTGATAGTGTCGAATCTATTCTTCTCGAAGCTGCGAAGATTGCAAAAGCCCATATTGTGATGTATGACTTCCACAACTTTTCTCCTTACGGCGTGAGCGGCATGATAATAATTTCAGAATCACATTTCTCAATCCACACTTGGCCTGAGCACAACTACTGCGCTGTTGACATCTTCACCTGCAGTGAGACTATGAACGAGGAGGCTGCTATTGATTACATGAAAAAATCTTTCGGCTCAAGCAACATTAATGTAAAGCAACTTGAGCGCGGCCTTGTACAGGAAGCTTATAAAAGCGGCGAAAACGGATTATTAGAGGACAAGATAAACTAATACAGGGAGCAGAAGGCATCCCATTGCGTGGTTTCTTCCGATGTTCTTTAGCGGCGCTATTAATCCGACAGCTGCTGCTGTTACCAGCACTAGAAGTCCTGTCCATTTGTCGAGGAAGATTGCCATGCCTGTAACAAAGGCTATGATTGATATTACCAGAAGCTTGTAGTTTATTTTTATTATTATCCTTGAGAATTGTTTTGCAAACCAGAGCGTTAGGAAGACTGCAACAGAGCCTGCTGTGAGAAACGTAAGAACTATTATCATGAATGAGTTGAAATTTATTTGTGTGAGCTTTGACATCACAACTATTGAGCCGTCCTTGGCTTTATTCAATGTGTAGAATGTTACGAGCGAGAACACAACGCTCATGGTTCCCATTGCTCCTACAAGGCAAAGATAGCCTTTGTCTTTGATATTGCGTATGAGCTGGCTTGAGATTACGGCTCCTTGGCTTGGGCCCATTCCTGGAAAGAACTGGATGAAAAATACTGCTATTGAGCTGGCTGATAAAACTTTCAGGAGCTCTTTTAGTTTGAACTCTATGTCCTTGGTTATTTTTTGTGCAGGAATTTTTGTGTTTTCAAAAAAACTTATTAATAACCCTGACACTCCGAATAATCCTGATAATAACGGGAACATTGGTTCTTTCATGTTAGGGATTGAGAATACCAGAACCCCAAGCGTACCTGATATTGAAAACAAGATAAAGCTCCACAACCAATTCTTTTCCCTGAATATCATGAAAATAATAATTAGGATTAATGCATAAACAAGGTAAGGCTTTAGTATTGGGTAAAGCTTGTTAGCTATAAGGATGAAAACAGGGATGAAGCAGATTGCAGTGACAAGGCCCGTATATGTTCCCAGGATGGTTATCTTTACTGCCTGGTAGCCTTCTCCTCTTAGTAGCATTCTTTGACCTGGAAGCACAGACAATGCATTCTCATCATCAGGAGCTCCTAGATAAATTGAAGGAATAGTGTCAAGAAATGAATGGGTTACTGCCAGCGCCATGATAAAAACAGCAAGTGTAAGAGGAGCAAATTGTTTGAGCAAGATTGGAGAGAATGCTAGAAGAGTAGCTGCTACGAGGTTCACGTGAATGCCTGGAGTGATGCCCGTGAAGATGCCTATGAATATGCCTAGTAATACAGCTACTGCTATTTCTATGAGCATGAAAATTTTCTTGAAAGGGTATTTTATATAATGCTATCATGAAAAATCGGAAATTTTTTATTAAAAACAAGATTTTTGCAGAACTTGAACAAGATGGCAAAAGGAACAATCTACAAGATACAGCGCTTCTCAATCCATGACGGCCCCGGCATAAGGACAACCATATTCTTCAAGGGCTGCGCTGCAAAGTGCTGGTGGTGCCATAATCCTGAATCGTTTTTTACGCCAGAAAACAATAAATTAAATGAGCAAAATAAAGATAATGAAAAAAACATTCTTGGCATTGAGAGAGTTGTCAGCGTTGATGAGCTCGTTGCAGAGCTTGAGAAAGACAGAATATTCTATGAGCAATCTGGCGGCGGGATAACCCTTTCTGGGGGAGAGCCATTGTTGCAGCCAGAGTTCCTTGATGAGCTGGTTAATAAGTGCAAGGACGAAAGACATCAGTACCACCTAACGCTTGACACTACAGGCTATGCTGATACTGAAACTTTCAACAGAATAGCCAGCAAGTTTGATATTGTGCTTTATGACTTGAAGCTCATGAATTGTGAAGAGCATAAGCAATACGCAGGGATACCTAATGACATGATACTTACGAACCTGAGAAGCTTTGAAGACAAGAGCAAAATAATCATAAGGTTCCCAGTCATACCTAGCATCACTGACACAGAGCATAATATCAGGCAAATCAAGGAATTAATGCTCTCTCTCGAAGGGATAGCTGAAATAGATTTGCTTCCTTACCACAACTTTGCAGAAGCCAAGTATGCAAGGCTTGGATTAGAATATCGCCTCAAAGGAATGGAATCTCCTTCTAAAGAAAGAATTGAAGAGATAAAAAAATATTTTGAAGACTCTGGATTCAAAGCTAAGATTGGAGGATGAAAAATTTAATAATATTTAATAAAAATCCTCAATAAAATTTAGCTGTTAGTCCAAGTCGCTGACTTTACGAGCTCGTCATCATCATCCCTAAGCTCTATAACTATCTGATATTCTTCATCAGGCTCTGTTTCTGTAAGGGTTCTTGCAATAGTTACAGTTTCAGTGTAATTAGCTCCCTGGGCTAGGCTTGGGATTTCGATAGTCTTCATAGGAATCTCATCTCCTGTAGTTGAGCTCTCATAATAAGACATGCCATGCCTATCCCTAGCATAGATATAAGCAGTCACAACCAATGCTGCCTCCTTGCCATTAGAAACCTTAAACTGAACAGATTCGACCTTTGCATATCCACTATCTGAATTAACTGAAGTATCAACATCAACTATGGTTAAATCAACTCTTCCTGAATAACTCAGCTTGACTTCCTTATGGCATGCTCCGTCATAATAGAATTCTCCTTTGGTACTCTTGCAGTGGCCTCCGCAGTCAATGTTGGTCTCGTCCTTGTTCTTCACTCCGTCATCACATGTAGGAGTCAGGCATTTGATAGAATCCCTGCACCACCCTGATTCGCAGTCAGCATTCACATTGCAGCTCTTGAACTCTGCGCACTTATCGCAAGTGCTTCCTCCGCAGTCAACATCACTTTCATCCTGGTCTTTTATTCCATTAGAGCACAGGATTGCTGCGCTGGTCGCGGCAGTCAGGTTGGTTTGATTAGTCTGGTTCAGGCCAGCGCCTGCCTGGACATCTGTTTCCTTTGCCTGTTTGTCAACATCACAGCTGCCTCCTTTCCAGTGCGTTATTAGCAGCACTGCCAGAACTATTATTATCACAATATAAATCCCATGCGTCAAAATCTTTTTAGGGTCAATAACAATCTCAATGCCTTCAGCCATTTTCTCACCTACCACTCATATTCATGAATAGATTAATAACAGGAAAAATAGTTATGGAATATATAAATGTTTTCCCGAGGGAATGGAATTTTAAAAATGTTGGTTGCGCCAATATGCGAGGGCATTCATCGAAAAAAGAATTAATCACGGAAGAGGGGGACGCCCCATCCGGGGAGCTGAAGTGCTCAAAGAAAATAATCGCGCCCGAGCGGCGCAACATTTTTAAAATTTTCAGAGAAAAAGGCTCTATTTGACTTCAAACTCATCTGCTAGCTCCCTGAGCAATTTGTCTGTTTCAGAAACATATTTCTCGTTCTTTTTCTTATCATCCTCAACAGTTTTTCTTCTTGGGCTGGTGCTGCTGAGCTGGTTAACAAGCGCTTCTTTGTGCTCATCGCTGTAAATAGCTCTCTTATCATCTTTTTTTATGGCTAGTGATTGCTTTGGCTGGCTTGATTGCATCGGCTGCATTGCAGGCTTCATTGACTTTTCATGCTCATCCCTTTTACCAAATGCAAATTTTATTCTTATAAGCTTACCTTTCTGTTCTTTCTCTTCTTCCCTCATATCCTTCTCATTTGCCTTCCTTATCTTAACATCCATCTTATTATCACTAGGAAAAGTTTTTTTAATGCTTGTTTTTAAAGGTTTTGATTCTCTTATCTCACTGGCTTGGGCGTAGGCTTGCTTCTCAAGTGCTTCTCGCTTATGGATTAGTATCTTAATAGCTTCGTCACGGCATAATTTAAGGAATTCCTTTGGATTCTTGTCAGCCTTGTCATACATCTCTTTCAAATCATTCTCTGAGAAAGGGTAAAGCCCTCTGCCTCCAAAAGCTTCAATCCTCTTAGCCAGCATTTCCTTGACTTCTTCAAAATTCAATCGCCTCAACGTAATGTTCAGCTCATCAGGCCCAATTTCAGAAAGCCTACTCTTGCCGTACTCTTTTGGATTGCTGGCAATGATTATCTGCATCCTGAACCCGTCCCTCTTCATCCCCTTAATAAGCTCAAGGTTTTTCTCAGTCAGGTGCTGGGCATTATCTATAAGCAAAGCCACTGCTTTGTGCTGAAGCTTCTTCTTAAGCAAGTTCATGATTTCTATTGAGCCTAATTTCTTGTGTGGCTGAGTGAATAATCTCTCTTGGAATGATAATAAAGGCAAGAGCATCCTCTGCGGAATGTTAATCTGCTCCTTAAACACCGCAGCATTGATGTAGACTGCATGAAGCCTGTTATACTTACTAAGCCTATCCTCAAGCCATTTTAGAACAACAGTTTTGCCAACTCCAGGCTCGCCAATAATGGTGCCAAAATAATAGCCCTTAATAAAGAACCAGTTAAGCTTCTCCTTCTCATCCTTCCTGTTCACCAGGAATGTATTGATAGGCAATAGAACCTTCTCAGGGAAAGGGTCTCCCTTAAAGCCTAATGCCTTGTCCCATTCCATAACAAAATCGCTCTTAGTAACCAATCGGGCCCACTCCAAAACCTATTCAAAACCTATTCTCTACTGAAAGAAATACAGATTTTATAAATGTTTCTTTAGTTGAGTTAAAAAAGTTATCACATCCAACAGCGCGAGCAACGCCGTTTGCCTTTACATAATATTTATTAACCCGCCATTAGTCCCATAGCTTATGCATCTGAATGATAATTTCAATAAAGTATTTGGCCCAAAGCCCATATTTGGGATGATCCACCTTGCAGGAAGAAACCCTGTCAAGAGGGCTTTGAATGAAATCGAGATTCTTGAAAAAGAAGGAATTGACGGGGCTATAATTGAGAATTATCACGGAACCATTGATGACGTGGTAAAAACTCTTGAAGAGGTTTCTAAAATCAAAACAAAAGTAGTTCTTGGGGTTAATTTGCTGCCTAATGAGTTTTACATAGCTTTTCCTCTGGCAAAGCAATTCGATGCAAAATTCATCCAGCTTGACCATGTCGCTGGAGAATATACCCAGGGAAAACTTCCTTATGATACTTATGAATATTTTAAGGAACAATATCCTGACATCATAGTATTGGGGGGTGTGCACCCAAAATATTATGCTCCCTTGCCTGGCTCAAATCTGAAGATTGATTTAAAAGAGGGAATGAAGAGGGCAGAAACAATCGTTGTAACCGGCGCAGGCACAGGCGTAACCACTCCTATAGAAAAGATAAAGAATTTCAAAAGAATTCTTGACAGGCGCCCGTTAATAATTGGTGCAGGCCTTAACAAGAAGAACGTGTACGAGCAGCTAATCATCGGTGATGGGGCAATAGTCGGGACATACTTCAAGATAGCAAACGACACTACTAACACATTTGACAGGAAAGAAATCCATGACTTCATGGACGTCGTAAAACAAGCAAGGGCTTACAAAGGCTAAAAGTTATTTCACCACAATCTTCTCAGCTATTAATTCTTTCTTTCCTTCATATTCCTGCGTCTTGCCTGTTACTTCAACTTTCTGCCCTTTGCTCAGGTTGATGCTGTCGAACAATACTATGCTTATCTCTTCTTCTTTTCTTATATTAATGATTGAAAAGCCTTCTTTTGCAGTAATCCTTGTTATTGTTCCTGTTACTTTCACCAGTTCTCCTTCTTCTTGCTGCTTTGCTTCTCCAATGTTCATCTCGCTAATTCCGCTGAGTTTTATGATAATAATTATTGCTGCTAATCCTATTATTGCTGTTATCAAGGCTGCTTTTAATAGCAAAGACTCATTCATAATCTTGTTTTTCAGGAAGTAGTTTATTAAATGCTATTAGAAAAAAGCGTAAGAATCACGGAATTATTGAAATTGGTTATTCAAGCTCCGCACGGGTAATAAGATAAACCCCGGTGTTCTCGTTCTCCATTATTTTTTTTGCTTCCTTAATGATTATTTTTTTCTTGAAAACAGGACCTTCAATCATAAGGCTTTCTGCTTCTCCACCCTCGAAGGCTATGTGAATGCCGACTTTCTTATTAAGCACTACAAGCTTGTCAATGTCCTTGTCTGTCAACACACGTCCAAGCCAACTTTCATCCAAGCCTAGCGCTGCAATGCTTGAGAGCAAGAACCTGAAGCCTTTGGTTATCATCTCGCGCATCATCTTCTCAGGATCCTCCCCCCAGAGCGGAGTGATTGATTTCAACTTGAGTTCAGAACAAATCCTTTCAATCCTTTCCTTCTGATACTTTGAAGCAAAAGCACCGCTGACTATGCCTTCTATCTTGTACTTATCCTTTGCTTTTTTTATAGCCTTTTTCAAGTCAAAGAGCTCTTTTTCTTTCTCTCCCAGGGTTTTCTGCTCTATGAAAGGCAAGCCAATAGCTTCTGCCTGCAGCTTAGTAAGACTAATGTTAGGCGTGTGAAACATGTAGCTGTCAGAATTCTTGGAAATCAAAGTAATCAGGCAAGCAACCTCATTATTTTGCTCATTACCTTTTTCTTCCATAGCCTTGTACATTGCAAAGGTCGAGTCTTTACCTCCTGAAAACAACACGCCTAGCTTCATAAAGAAAAAGATATCCTGCCCAGTTTAAAAAAGTTATTGAGAAAAATTAGAAAATCATTCTGCATATAACCTTCTGAGCGCAGACAGCTCAAGGAATTTTCCTTTCTTGACATCTTTCAGTGCAATCATTATTGACGGCGTTCTCAGGAGTTTTTTCCTTGCCAGCTCCTTTATCTCATTGTAGGAAAAGAATCTGACTTCTGGGTGTTCTTCGCATGTCCTGAGCTTTCCTGACATAATTCTTGATTTGAAGACAAACACTGTGAGGTTGTCTCCTTTCTTGCTTGTTGGTAATTGGTAGATGCCAACAAACTTCTCTGGCTTTATGTTAAGCCCTGTTTCTTCTTTTGCTTCTCTTATTGCTGCTTGCACAATGCTTTCGTGAGGGTTAAGCTTGCCTCCTGGAAGGCTGTAAGTGCCTACCTTGTAGCCTCCTGCTTCTTTGACCAGGAGTATCCTGCCTTTATGCTCAATAATATTGGTGCAAATGATTAATATCCGCTTCATAACAAACAATTAGAATGGAGTAGTATAAAAATTTATGCGTCATCAAAAGAATTGTTCTGAGATTTTTCTTGCCATGCTTTTTTTCTCAAGTAGCCGAACACCAAAGCAGATGATATTATCACTACGAGAAGTCCCACATAGGATAATGCCTGGCTGTCTTCCAGTGTAAGATATGCTGGCTGCTCAAGGCTTGCTCCTCCATATAGGCAGTTCTCGTCAGAAGAGCATTGTTCTGCGATTGCAGAGCCAGTCATTCCACCCCTTAACAAGAAAACCCCGAATAAGGCTAATAAGCCAAGGAGGATAAGTTTTTCCCGCATAATTCTGTTTTCTTAATTTTTTAGTATTTAAAGCTTTTGAAAAGTGAAAAGCCCTGTTATTAATATTTGAAATATATTTGAAATTTCCACTTTATAGCGGTTATTTTCAATAACACTGAAAGCCGAATGTTTCAACCTGAGTGAAACTTATGAAAAGATTTTTATATGGCTGGCTATTTTCAGAGCATAAGATAATAATATGTTAAGGTGAGATTCATGAGAAAAACAAGCTTCATTACAATGATTACGACGGCTTTGATAGCATTAGCTTTATTGCTATTAGTTACGAGCTGCATGCCAAAGCAGCCAACAGACAATATTCCTGATAACTTGTTCAATGACAGCATTAACCAGGGATTAGAGGACCTAACAGAGAATGTAGAGCCTGTTGATAATTTTATTGAGTTCATGTTCAATTACACTACAAACCCAGAGGCTAAGTATGAGATTGCAAGGGATGACATCTTCACTTTATCTAAAGGCAACTTTACCAGCACCGAAATAGCTTTCTTCGGGGTGATGCTTGGAGACTCTTATGAATCAGTCATAGAGAAGCTAGGAATTCCTGACGTCATGTTCATACCTGCTGATGAGAGTTACAAGAATATGGAGTACAGGAACAGGATCGGGATTGAAGGTAAAATTTCAGGGCTCACCTATCATCTGGAGAACAACACTGTGACTGCAATAAATGTAAAAACCCCATTTACCAAATACATGCAAGGAAACACCACGCTTGGGCAGACCAAGGAATCAATTTATGCATTGCTTGACGTACCTGATTACCAGGACTTTGTCTCAACATTCAGAGTGTTCCATTACATAGAAAAAGGAATGGACCTTTATTTCAAAGCCAGCAACGTTGACAGGATGTCCTTCTTCTATCCGAAGGAATTCAAAGGAGTGAAATATGTTACTGTGCTAAAAGAGATTGAAGATGGAATATTCACCAATGTCACAGAGCCTGTGCTCATAGAATAATTTATAAACCTTTTTCTTATTCTTTTTTTTTATTATGATATGTTTAGGAATAGAGAGCACCGCCCATACTTTTGGCATTGGTATAGTGGACCAGAAAGGAAAGAAAGTACTGGCTAATATAATCAATGCTTACAAGACAGAGATCGGAGGAATAATACCTGCAAAAGTGGCAGAGCACCACATAGAAGTGCTTGATGACTGCCTGAAGAAAGCAATGGAGAAAGCAGGCATCAGGTTTAATAATATTGACCTTATTGCTTACAGCCAAGGACCAGGAATAGGCCACACATTAAGAATAGGCGCAGCATTTGCAAGAAGCCTTGCATTACTTCTAAAAAAGCCTCTTATCGGCGTTAATCACTGCATTGCCCACCTAGAGATAGGAAGGTTTCTCACCGAAGCCAAAGATCCTGTTCTGCTCTATGTCTCTGGAGCTAATACTCAGGTTATTGCTTACGAAGCAAGCAAGTACAGAGTGTTCGGAGAGACGCTTGACATTGGTGTTGGCAACTTTATTGACACATTTGCAAGAGAGTTAGAACTAGGCTTCCCTGGCGGACCTAAGATAGAGGAGTTTGCAAGAAGTGGAAAAAAATACATCAAGCTTCCTTACAGTGTCAAGGGAATGGATATAAGCCTTGGAGGATTGCAGACTAACCTTAGCAAGAGGATTAAGGCAAAGCAGGACTCTAAAGAGGATTTGTGCTTCAGCGTCCAGGAAACTGTTTTTGCAATGCTGGTGGAAGTTGCTGAGAGAGCCATGGCTCACACTGGAAAGAGCGAGCTTCTCCTTGGCGGAGGAGTGGCTTGCAACAAACGGCTGCAGGAAATGGCAAGGATAATGTGCGAGGAAAGGAAAGCAAAGCTTTTTGTTCTTGAGAACCAATTCTTCATTGACAATGCTGCAATGATAGCAATTTGCGGGATAGAAATGCACAAGGCAGGCATGAAGACTGAAGTTGAAGAAGCAAACATCAGACCGTATGAGAGGACGGATGACGTTGAGGTTAAGTGGCGCTGAAAAAACTTTCTATTTTTACCATCATAAAGTTTATAAAGATTTTTGGCTTTCCTATTCATCATGACTTTTATAACTGATCTTACTCCTAGAAAAACTAAGCCAATGAGAACTTTAGAATACTTAGTTAAAAGAATCCCAGACACCAAATGCATTCCTGATATTTTTGCAATCTTTTCTGGTGGTTTCGTTGGCTTTTGCAGCGCTAAAGGAGCATATTTGCCTGGGCTTGTGAAAGGAGGGCTAGAGCTGGCTCCAACAGCAACACAAACACTCGCCGGAGGGTTACCCTTCTTTTTTAACTATCCGACCGGATATGAAAAGTTCTCTGCTTTGAAAAGAAGCACGATCGGTTTCGTTTTAGGAGCGACAGAAACGGCTATTGGATACTGCATTGGCTACACTCTTGGAAGCTTAACTAAATGAGTTTCCAACTTTTGAATAAATAATCAAAATTTATTTGAAAATAAACTGCGCTAAAGACTCATAGGATTTGTACTTGGGCGCTGATTATACAAATACTTCTTCATTTTTCTTTTTTATGATTATTTCCACTTCCAGGTCTTTTTCATTGTTATAGAAAGCAAGCCCTGCTTCATGGTAGTTGGTGTTGCGGTTTTCTGTGAGCACAAAGTTCTCTGAGAACATGAAATCCTTGAGCTTGTTCTTCAAATAATTCTTCAGGAGAATGATGTTTTTCACGTACTCGTCATAGTCAAGTATTGTGTTGTTAATGGTTATGAATTCGTGCTTCATAAAATCATAATGGATTATTATATTTATAAGCTTCACGCGAGCATGTCCAGTCAAGAACGAATCTTCTCCGGAATGTCCAGTGAGAATTACGAGAGTTGAATAATTTTGTTTTTGGAATGTTTTATAAACCTCAAGCTTCTGTTAAAAAAAAAATATGAATCTCGGAAAAACATTGTATGTTACCAATAGGAAGCAGTGGCGTTCATGGCTTAAAATGAATTATGATAAAGAAAAAGAAGTCTGGCTTTTTTATTACAGGAAATCTTCTGGCAAGCCGAGGATTCCTTACAACGACGCGGTTGAGGAAGCTCTTTGCTACGGCTGGATTGACAGCACTGTTAAGCACGTTGATGAGGAAAAGTTCGCCCAGAGGTTTACGCCAAGAAGGCAGAATAGTGTGCTTTCTGAGATGAACAAGGAGCGTATCCGCAGGCTGATTGCAAACAGGAGAATGACTTCTGCCGGCCTTGATGCAGTCAGTCACGCATTTGACAAGGATAAAAAAGAAGGATTAGTCATTGCCCCTGATATTCTCAAGGCATTAAAATCTGATGCGCAGGCGTGGAAGAATTTCCAGAAGTTGCCAGAAGGCTATAAAAAAGTGCGTGTAGGCTATATCGAGCACTCAAGACAGCAGGATAATAAAATATTCCAAAGCAGGTTAAATCATTTCATTAAGATGACTGCAAAGAACAAGAAATTCGGGATGGTGCGATAAACGCAATATTTTTTGCAAACATTTATATTCCAGTTCTTCTGAAATAATTATTCGCTATGTGGCATCACTATTTGAAAGTTGAGAAGTTCTTTGTCTGGCTGCTGGTTTTCATACCTATAAGCATTATCTCAGCGATATTCACCACTAACACGACACTGGTTTTCATCACTACGGTAATAGCTTTGGTTGCATTGGCAAGAGTTATCGGCTTTGCAACCAGGGAGATCGCCTTGCAGACCAACCCCACAATTGGAGGCTTGGTATCTGCAACCTTCGGCAATGTAATCGAGCTCATAATCGCCATCCTCGCACTAGCAGAGGGCTTGATAAGGGTAGTGCAGGCTTCTATTATTGGAAGCATTCTTGGCAACATTCTTTTCCTTATAGGACTCAGTGTGTTGTTTGGCGGGCTGAAATTCAAGCAGCAGACATTCAACAAGCACGCAGTCGGAGTTTCCGCCACCATGCTCATAATCGCAGTGGTCGGTTTAGTGATTCCTACAGTTTATGCGCTATCCAACCCTAACAGCCCAAAAATTCCTGTGCTCAGCGACGCAGTAGCCATAGTTCTGGCAATTGTTTACATTGCGGGCTTAATATTCTCATTATTCACCCACAGGGACTTGTTTGATACAACTGACGAGATCAGGGCCACAAAGTACAGGCCAGTGCTGACCAAAAAAATAGCAGCCATCATACTCTTCATCGCAACAATAGTCGTTGCCGTCGAATCAGAATTCCTGGTCAAAAGCATAGAGCACGCAGCAATCAGCACAGGATTAACCCAGACATTCATCGGAGTGATAATCATAGCCATAGCCACCAATATTGCTGAGAAGACCAGCGCCATTAACTTTGCAAGGGAGAACAAGCTTGACTTGTCAATAGAGATAGGCTTGAGCAGCGCTATTCAGATAGCATTGTTCGTAGTTCCCATACTTGTGCTTGTGAGCGAGATATTTCATTTTGGGTTCACGCTTGTATTCTCGCTTTTTGAAGTCATCTCAATAGTCATGGCAGTCATGATAATCAACTATTTGTCTGCCGATGGCAAATGCAACTGGCTCGAAGGAGCGCAATTATTGACGGTCTATATCATCATAGCGACAGCCTTCTTCTTCATGTGAATGATTACAAAAAACCAAAGCTTAATAATCTAAATGTAACCCCTATAATAACAATAGATAACAATAATGTGATAAAACGGTAAAAAGGATTATCCTGGTATGGGGGAAAGGCGACTTTATTTGAATCGAAACCTTTAAATATCAGTATACTTATTGTTGACAATACTACAAAAAGAGCAATGGTGATCAGATTGAAAAAAAATGTGGGCCCACTCTTAATAATATTCTTATTAATCCCTACGCTGGTCCTCGGAGCAACTCTGATAATTACTAACAAGCCATTAAACTCAGAAAACCCAGAGACGTACCTAATCACAGGCAATGTTCTTTACAAGCAGAGCGATTACCATAAAGCAATAGCAAGTTTTGATAAAGCAGTGAAGATAAACCCCTTATACGAGGAAGCCCGCAACAACCTGGCTTTCTTATACAATAAAGTCGGCGATTACAAGAAAGCTGCAGCTCAACTAGAAGAATTAGTGGAGATTAATCCTGCCAATCCGAGCTATCATTATGATTACGCTATCAACCTTGTAATGAACATCAAGAAGACAAAGCAAGGCACCATAGAAGACATTGAGACTGCAATCCAAGAGTTCAGCACAGCAGACCAATTAGAGCCCGGCTTCCTGAACGCAAAGGAAAACATAGAATTCTTAGGAGGTATGAGACAAGAATATTATGAGAAGAAATCCATGGGCTAAGTTAATCAGAAGTTTTATAAACTTTGCTTATTCTTATTTTTTGTACATCAAAAATTTTAGGGGTGGGTTGTTGAAAAAGAAAACAATTATTCTGGTTTTAGGATTGATTATAACTCTAGCATTCGTGACTGTCGCTTTAGGAACAAATATTATTGTAAAGACAGACAATAATAATTTCCAGAAGGACCCGCAGTTCTATAAGGCCCTTGGCCATTATCTTGCAGAGCAAGGCGATTATTCTAAAGCCATTTCTGCCTATGAATACTGCTTATTGCTTGGCGAGGATGCTGAAGTAAGGAACAACCTTGCAGTGCTTTATTATCAGGCAGGAAAATACAGTGAAGCCATAAACCATCTCAGAGCAATCATTGTTGTTGAGCCTAATAATCCGAGCTATCACTATGACCTAGCAATTAATCTTGTTGACAGGTTCAGGAACACTGATGACAAGAAAATTACTGACCTTGAAGAAGCCCTTGCTGAGTTCGAGAAAGCAAACGCAATAGAGCAAGGCTATGCCCATTCGCTGGAGAATATTGGCGTGTTAAAAACGATTCTAAAGAATTAATTATTAAATAATTCTTAATTTAAATGACTTTTAACTTTATTTTTTAAAATTTCTCCGTTTTCGTCGGAGCTTCTCCATTTTTTCATCATAGCATTATTTAAAGCACCTCTAACGGACTGAAGAAAAGAAAATTTTGTGAAAGGAAAAGAAAAAATTAAAAAAAATTGGAGGTGTGCTATGAAAAAGTTCTTAGCATTAGCTTTGGTTTTATTGGTTGTTGCTATAGTGTCAACCTCTGTATTCGCAACGACAGGAAGCACTAACAGGTGGCTTAAAAACCCTTTTCTGCGGTTATGGAATGCCATCCATGTATTGCAGGATCAGGTGCAGAACATAAGCATTATTGAAGGGCCTCAAGGACCGGCTGGAGAGTGCAGCTGCAGCGTAACAACTGCAGACTTCCAGGCATTAACTGTGAGAGTTCAGCAGCTTGAAGCTGGTGTAAGCGGATATAACCTGCCAGATTGCATCCTTGACGCTGATTGCTATGATAATAATATCTGCACTGATGAGGTTTGCGACTTTTTCCAAGGCTGCGTTTATTCATACAACCAGAACAGTTGCGACGACAACAACCCAGACACTGTTAATGATGTCTGCAACTCAGGAATTTGCTCAGGAACAAGCAGTTCAGGGACTGGCGGTGGTGGTGGAACAGGTGATTCTGGGGGATTAGTAATCACAGAGATAATGTACAATCCTGATGCAGTCTCAGATACTGCAGGCGAATGGTTCGAGGTTTACAACCCCGGAAGCAGTGCAGTTAATCTTAATGGCTGGACAATCCAAGACTTGGGAACTGACTCTTTCACATTTAGCCAGGATGTTCTGGTGCAACCTAGTGATTACGCAGTTTTGTGCAAGAATACGGACAACACTCTGAACGGAGGAATTATCTGTGATGCAGGCTACAGCAGCTTCACACTTGGAAACACCGCAGACGCAATAGTAATTCTCAATCCAAACAATGAAATCATAGATGATGTGTCATATGATATAAGTGTTGATCCCTGGAAGATTCTTAACATTGCAGGCTATTCATTGCAGCTAGACTATTCTCACTACAGCGCAACAGACAATGATGATGGAGTTTACTGGTGCAATGCATTCGACTCCTATGGCACTGGGGATTACGGAACGCCAGGAACAGTTAATAGCGACTGCAATGCTGGATGAGAAAACTTATTTTCTTTTTGTTTCTTTTTTGTTTTTTTATTTTTAATATCTTTTTTATGTCACTGTCTTCCATTACTTTTCATAATATTCTTTAGAATCTGCTCTTTTCCTTTCCACTCAAGCGCTTCTTTCAGGACTTCGCTGATGCTGTTTACAGGTATGAGCTTGATGCTTTCAAGTTTTTTCTTGTCAAGAACTATGTCCTGCATGTTGCTCTTAGGAACAATAACCTTTTTTATGTCGGCATCAATGGCTGCTTCAACTTTTGAAGTTACACCGCCAACAGGCAATACTTCTCCACGTACGCTAAGGCTGCCTGTCATTGCAATATCCTGTTTTATTGGAATCTTTTTGAGCGCAGATATTATACTTGTTGCCACTGCTACGCTGGCGCTGTCGCCTTCTACTCCTTCATAGGTTTGCAGGAACTGAACATAAATATCATATTTTCCTTTTATGTCATCGCCAAAGTATCTCTTAATGATGGCGCTCACATTAATGATTGCTTCTTTTGCTATTTCTCCGAGCTTGCCAGTGGCTATTATTGTTTTTCCTCTCCCGCCAGGCGTGACTTCAGACTCAATTGGTAGAATGATGCCTGAGTATGTACTCCCGCTACCGATGACTGCCAAGCCATTAACTCTGCCAACTTGCTTGCCGCTCGTGACAATCACGTCGTATTCTTTCTTTCGTTCTATGTACTTATCTGCAATTTGTTCTTCCAAGCTGCGGGCGATAGTCTTGGCTTTGATGATGTGCTTCTTCTCAACAAGCTTTGCTCCTTCCTCCACAGCAACATCACCTGCAGCTCTCACCAATCCTCCGAGCTCCCTGAATATCAGGCTCAGATGACCTTTTCTGTTCGCCCTTCTGCGAGCTTCTTCAACAATATAATCAACTGCGTCCTTGGTGAAGTGAGGAATCTTTTTATCCTTGTTCACTTCCTGGGCGACAAAGACAGCTATCTTCCACCTGTTCTCAGGAGTATCAGGCATGGTTTCTTTCATGTAAACCTCATAACCATAACCTCTTATCCTGCTCCTCAGTGCAGGGTGCATCTCTTTGACTGTTTCCATGTTGCCAGCAGCTACAAGGATGAAGTTGCAAGGCACAGGCTCTGTTCTTACCATTGCACCAGCGCTTCTCTCGCTCTGGCCAGTAATTGAGAATTTTCCCTCCTGCAAAGCAGTCAATAATTCCTGCTGGGTATGAGGCTGCAGGGTTGCTATCTCATCAATAAAAAGCACTCCCATGTGAGCCTTGTGAATCATGCCGGCAACAATTCTCTCATGAGCAGGCGTGCCTAATCCTCCGCTCTGAAAAGGATCGTGAAGTACGTCACCGAGAAGGGCTCCTGCATGTGCTCCTGTTGCGTCAAAAAATGGGGCGTGCTCTTTCTTGAAATTGTCAACAACAAGCTTTGGCACGCTGATTTTTTCTCCCTGAGTGGCTAGCCTCCTTCCCATGCTCATTGACATCATGAAAACAGCAGCTATTGCTATGAATGTTATCATTGAAGCAGCGTATATTATAGAGTTAGCTGTTTCACCGAGTGCAAAAACATTATTCCTCCAAACCCAGTAAGGAAACAGAAGGGCTGCGAGCAGTATTACCCAGACAAACAGGTTCTGCTTGCTTAGGACGCTAGTGCTCTGAATCCTTGCCTTTGCAACAATTTCCCTGCCCTGGCCTGCAGGCGCAGTCCTTATAAGCGGGGTATTCTCATCATTAGGATTCTGGAATGCCAGAATGTCAACTAGTTTTTCCTTAGGCAAGAGCTCTGCCAATGCCATTCCAAGCATTGACTTACCTGTCCCTGGCTCGCCTATTAAAAGAACATGACGCCTCTGCTTGCTAGCCTTCCTGATGACATTAACTGCTTCTTCCTGCCCAATAACCTGGTCTATTATGTTCTTAGAAGTCTTAATATCAGCAGTAGTCTTGAAATTATGGTCACCCACCATAATACTCGCGAATAATAACTGGTTTATAAAGATTATTATAAATCTCAGCCTCCCTTTAATCTTTTAATTTATTAATTATCACGCAAATTTCGTGCATTAAAAGATAATTTTATAAACCTGCTCTGCCAAGAATAATAAATACAACTAAAATAATGAATAAATAGTTAAAATAATGAATGATAGGTAAATAATTATTTGAAAAGGGATTTTGAAAGGAATTATAAGGTGAGTGGAGCAAATGCTTTTCAATGAAAACAACAAATTATTTAGTACAACCTTAGTATTCATTATGTTTATCATTCTGACTGTTTCTTCAGTTGCTGCTGAAAGCATAAACACTTCTATTTCATTCAGTATTAATATTCCTCCTGCAGGAACTGAATGTAAGTACAGCGCCGCAGGCCAAACCTGCGGAAACCTCGGAGCTCATTGCGGATTTACAGGAGACTCTTCTCATCCTGCAGACCCTCCTTGCTGCCCAGGAATGGACTGCTTCTATGCTATGTGCATGGCAAGGATTGGAACTTCCTGCACTAATACTGACCAATGCAATGGTCCTTGTGAGAACAGCGTAATTGACTGCCAGGGCGGGAAGTGCTGCGGAAGGCATGCTCATCCTTGCAATGGAGGAAGGGATAGTTCTGACTGCTGTGAAGGATTCCATTGCGACCAGGCAGGAACAGAAGGCAGGTGGCCTTATTATAATTTTTGCGAAGGAGATGAGGAAGGAGGAGAAGAATCATGTACTGGCCCAGGGAGAATGATGTGCGATGACAGCCAATGCAACATTGGCCATGCAGAATGCAATCCTGAACCACCAGCAAAAACTTATACTGTGCCTGCTGGTCAGAGGTGCAGGTTCACAGGCACCATAAGGAATAGCGGATGCACTTGGAAGAATCCTGCAACTCTAAGCGTTAGTGGTCCTGGTTGCAGCCAACAGATACATTTCAGTGACTGCAATACTAAGAGCTTTAATTTTACATGCAACCCTGGCACTGTAACCTTATCAGCTGATGACAGCGCTTATTTCACTCTCATATATTCTTGCTCTGTTTCAGCTCCTTGCGGCAATGGAATAATTGAACCAGGAGAGGTTTGTGAACTTCCTTTCACGAATAATAATGCTTTTTGCAGCCAGCAAGACCAAGAATGCCTGAACCACAAGCTTGGATTAAGGGATGGATTTGGCTATTGCAATTCTGCATGCAGTTGTTTTGAGGACGAATTCGTTTACCAATGCGTTGCAGGACAGTGCGGAGCTAGTTGCAGCGTTAACTCTGATTGCAACGACGATAATCCTGGCACTCCGGATATTTGCTTGTCTAATTGCAGCTGCTCGCACTCAGCAATTCCTAGTTGCGGCAACGGATTAATTGATCCTGGCGAGGAATGCGAGTCAAATACTCAATGCCCTTCAGGAGAATCATGCATTAATTGCCAGTGCACTGGCAGTTCTTATTGCGGCAATAACATAGTAAATTCTGGAGAGCAGTGTGATAATGGCGCATTCAACGGCATACCCTGCGTTCCACCAGCTGGCGGGCAGTGCTCTTATTGCAGCGCTAGTTGCACCTGGGCAACTATTATTGGCGGCAGCTGCGGCAATGGAATAGTTGATTACGGCGAGCAATGCGACTCTGGTTCTAATAATGGCGTTGCCTGCACTCCTTCTTGTGATGACAGTTGCGCTTATTGCGGGACTAACTGCCAGGTAACTTATGCTAATGGAGAATCCTGCTCAGGAAACGAAGACGATGATGATTATTATGATGGATATGGTTATGACTATGATTATTATAATCAATACATGAACCTTCCCTGCTCTTATTATGGCGTGGCTTGCAACAGGCCAAGGGCTTCTATTTGCGGCGACGGAATAACCGGTCTTGGCGAGGAATGCGATGACGGAAGGAATAATGGCGCTGTTTGCATTCCTGATTGCGGTAAGAGTTGCACTTATTGCACTCGCAACTGCAAAGCCATTACTCTTCAAGGAGGGGCTTGCGTTTACACTCCAAGACCCTGGGATGTAGAACTACCTGTGTGCAGGGAAATTTTCGTGCCTGTAAATTACTCTCACCTTGATTATGGTTGCGGAGCAGAGAATGATGATGTCACAAAAGAGGTTTTGCTAAGCGATAATCTTAGGGCAGAGCAGAAAGCCTGCAACCTTGAGCCTTCCTACATTGACCTTCACTGGTTTGGACTTGGTCTTTTAAGAGGTTTCAGGAACATAAGCATTGCATTGGAGCACAAAGAATCCTATGCTAACATAAAACTTGAATATTATGACGGCTCAACATGGAACAAGCTATGCGACTTGTACAGTAGCACTTTTGACAGCATAGACGAATGCTTATTGCCAGATCCTCTGCCTACGGTTGCTGCTGATAATCTTTCAATCAGGATTAGGATTAGCAGGACTGGAAATATGGAATCTGTTGAGCTTCTTGACTTCGCAGCCTTGAAGCTGGTGTATTGCATGGACTCAGCTTATGCCTGTGGTAATGGCAGACCTGACCTTAATGAGGAGTGCGATGACGGAAATGTTGTTGATGGCGACGGCTGCAGCAGCATATGCACTATTGAAACCTGGTCATGTGGTGCCTGGAGTGCCTGCTCAAACTCAAAACAAACTCAGCTCTGCACTTATGGCTCTGATTTCAAGACCAACACAAGAACCTGTAAACCATCACTCTCCTGGCTCTGGATATTATTTCTGATAATACTCATATTCCTGCTCCTAATACTCTTGTTCCTTCCTTACTTGTTCTTAGCATTCGCAGGCAAGAAAAAGAAGAGAAAAAAATAAGCTTTTTTTCTCGTCGATTAGCTTAAAAATCGAAAAGTATATATAATTAAAGTATATTACAATATCATACATGGGAAAGAAAAAGGAGGACGTATACACAGAATTCTTGTCAGAGGACGAGGAGGACGAGCTGGAAGAAGAGCTTTACGACGAATGGTTCTAGGCGGTTCTCTTAAGCTTGCAATTAGCAGGCAGTACTCTGAAAAGGTCATCTAATTCTCCGCCTATTGCTGATTTTACCTGCTTAGCAACATCACTAAGCTTGTCATCACCCTGAATAATCTCAACGAACGGCTTGCAATGCTTTTGCACAGCACTCAAAGGGCCTCCCATGACTTTGCCTTCGCACAATCCTACGGCAAAGCGCATCTCTGGCCTGTGATAATCTTTCTGGCCGTAAATCATGAAAGCTCCCTTGGCTATGAATTCTCCTGGCTTAGCAGTCTTGCTAACCTGCTCTGGCTTTACGCTAAAAACACTAAAGCCACTCATGCCCTGCTTCCATCCCTTAGAAAATATTGCAGTAAAAGCCGCTGCTTCAGCAATTGTTGATTGAGGAAATTCACCCTGCTTATTCTCCCTCTTAATAACGACGAACGGGCTTCCTGCCATGTCTGTGTGAAACACCATGTCATCCTTGTCAGTGTGCTTCTTGATAACGAGCTCGTTAGTTGTAGCATCCCTCCCGCCAATCACCAAGAAGCCGTCTGATGATATAAACCATCTAAACTTCTCATACCATTCCTTCCTTGCCTGAGGTTTTACAACTATTTTCTTCTCAACACGCTCTTCTTCAAGAGCGCTAAGCTTCTTCCTGTAATCATCAACAATCTTTCGAGCGCCTGCAACTTTCCTCTTTTCCTTCTTTGCCTTCTCAAAATAAGATGCAGCGTTCTCCTCAACAGACTTACGAATATCCAAAGTTAGCTTCATAATCAAATGGATAAGAACAAGGAATTAAAAAGCTTTTGGCTCAGAAAAATTTTTTAAGTGCGAGCATTAAGTCCGAGACCGCCCTAAGGGAAAATTTCTTTGGTAAGCATAATCGAGCGCGTGACGGGGTTGCGCCAGTCGGGCAGTAGCGCCTAAGAAAAAAAGAATAAAAAATTTTCAGGTGGTCGGACGCAGAATGCGAGCAGGCACAGAACTTTTTATACGAATGAAACTATTTCAGCAATTCGGCAAGTCATCAATCTTAATGGCTGGCTTGGTGCAGGGCGCAGCTTCTCCCTTGTAATTAATGCTGGGCGTTAATGCAAGTGAAGTCTTGCCTGACTTGGCAAAAGGAACATCCCTGTTCATGACTTCGCCAGAAGCAAGCTTTGAATCCGGCAATACTTTAAGGGTTTCTCCGGAGCTATCAACTATTTTTAAGGATACTGCTTCTACTGCTTTGCCTGTGTTCTTCACGCTAATCTTTATCATGTTCTCTGCGTAGCAAAGGTAAGGGCTTATCTCCATCATCACCTTGGAGCAATCAGGCCCTCCAGCGTCTTTCTCTCCCAGAGTGGAGCTCCAGTTCATTATCATTGCGCCGAGGGCGACTGCAAAGGCTATTAGGAGCATGGTGGCTATTAACGGCGACATACCTCTCTTCTCATGAGAAAACTCTGCCAACTCAGCATTAACCTGCAAATGCGCACCTCTTTTATATCTTTACCTATACGCAAACATAATCTTACTCAGAGACGTTTAAATATTTTTCTAATTATTTGCTGATGCGTTTAAAATGTTGCCTTGCGCACCCCGAGGGGGCAACCCCCACGCAAACAGCCGACGATCTGACCTTCGCATTATATGCTCAGGTGCAGCTCGTGCCGTAGGCTGTGGCAACATTTTAAACAGAAGTTAATTATTTTCTCCAAATCTTCAATGCATCTTCCTCAACAAAGTGGAGCTCTCCTGGGATAATTAACGAGTGCAATGGCTCGCCAAAGTCTGTCTTAAGAAGTTCTTCTGCAGCTGCATAAACTATTCTTGGCTTATCACTGCCTAATCTTGCAACTCCTATGCACATTGTTTTCTTTGTGAATATTTTTTCCTTGCGTTTCTCATCAACTCTCAGCAAGTATTCTGTTGCTTCTTTTATGTTCATGTATTTCTTTTTTTCCGCATCAATATCCAATAAGCATAAAGTGTGCAGCTTGTTCTTCTTGTTCTGCTTAATAACATCATAAGGAGCTTCAACATCGGCGTTATGAAAAGGTATTGAAGTCGTCTTGCCGTACTTGTACAATTCAAGCCCCACAATTCCTATTGCGTTCATAACAGAAGCATTGTTTATGACAACAACATCAATGTTTTTTTCTTTTGCCCTCAAGTACATGTCTGTGTGCGTTGTTGCTCCGAAGACATCCCCAATGACTAAAAAAGCAACATTGCTATTTTTAGCTGAATTGAGTATTTCATCGCTCTTCTTCTCCACAAGCTCCCTATTCGCAAGCATTATTTTCTTGCCATAAAGCTTCTCAAGCTTATCAGCCCCAACGCCGAGCCTGGAAGTATAATTCTCAAGGAATACCTTGTCGCACTGCTTAACAGCTTCAAGCCCCTTAACAGAGATGTCTTTTTCATCCCACAACCCAATGCCTATCATGTAAAGAGTCATTTTAGTGTTAGAACATTCGTATTCATTTTAAACTTATTGATGTTTTTACCTTAAGACTGGTAAAGGGTAAACGGTAAACGAAACCTTTATAAAAGATTTATCATTTCGCAATAGTTACATTTGGAGGTTTGAAAATGGTGACTATTGATGATTTAAAGAAATCTGGCGTTGATAAAGGTAACAAGTTAGAGATTACCCTCTTTGAAGGAGCTGAATTCTATGACGGAGCTACACCTGCCCCGACCACTAACATGCAAGGTTATGACCCTAGCAATAATATGCAATCAGCACCAGGAATGAAAATAACAGGATATGTTATGGAGTTGAAAAGAAGCGATTTGAAAGAGTATGGACTTGGTACTATAGAAAGAGTTATTATGCAAAACACAGATCGATCATGCTTTTCAACGCATATTTGGTATGTTGATACCATGTGCATTCATTCTTTCAGAGAATAAAATTAATATTATTTTCTTAAAGAAAATCAGTTAAATTCTATTTTCCCTGCTCCAGCCTCTGCAGTACCAGAATATCCTCGGTTGTGAGCTTCATTCCTGTGCTCATCTTCTCATCTATTTCTTTCTTCTTCTCGTCAAGTGTTTTCTTCTCGTGTTCCTTGACGCTTTCCTGATACTCTATCTTGTTCTCTTCGAGCTTTGATTTTATTGCTCTTAATTCATCAAGCTTTTTTTTCAGCTCTTCATTAATAGCGTTGAACTCATTCTTGTACTCTTCGAACTTAGTCCTTAATTCTTCCTCTTCTTTCCTGTACTCATCAATTCCCTTGTACTCCTGCACCAATGCCTCGTGGAAGGTCTGGCTCTGGGCTGCTTCATGTTGCACTTCCTTGTGCAATGCATTAGCCTTTTTCTTTAGCTCATCAATAAGCTTTGACTTAACCATTATTTCCTTTGACTTATCAGCAAGAATTTTTACTTCATTGTATTTTTTCTTCAAGTCCTTTATATTCTTCATGAGCTTTTGTTCCTTGTCAAAGCTCATGGGCTCTGTCTGAATCTTGAACTCTATGCCTTCTATCTGCCTGAGGAGCTCTGAAGGGTCGTTCTTCACTCCCTTCTCTGCCTTTATCTTCTCGAACTCATCCTTAAGCTTTTTTATCTCTGCCACTTCCTTGGTTATCTGGGCGTTAAGAACGTCTCTCTGCTGCTTCTTCTCTTTGACTTCCTTGGTGAGAGTGTTTCTCTTCTCTTTAGAACCAGTAAGCTCCTTTATCTTGTCCCTTATCTCTTTGCCGAGCTTTTCACGCTTCTGATAAAGAGCTTCCTTATCATTATTGATTTTGTTAAGCTTCTTTCTAAGCTCAAGAACTTCGTTCTCTGCTCTTTTCAAATCATCCAGTAAGGATTTTACTTCCGATTCCTCTAGCATTGTAACATTCCACAACTCTGTTATGAAAATTCAAAGCAAAAAATAAACTTAAATCAAATGAAAAAATTTTAGTAAAAAAATATTTTTAGCCGAACAATGCGCCTAGTCCTGCAGCTGCTTCTTCTGCAGAGGGTTTTTCTTCCTCGTGCTTCTTCTCTTCTTTCTTGTGCTCTCCTGCTGCGTGGGCTGCTGGAGCTGCTACTGCCGCTGGTGCTGCAAAGGCTGCTGTCTTTATGGCTTCATCAATGTTGACGCCTTCAAGGGCTGCCACTAATGCCTTGATTCTTGCATCATCCGCGTGGACTCCTGCTGCTTCAAGGACTTTCTTCACTGTGCCTTCTTCCACCTTCTTGCCTGCTTTGTGTAAAAGCATTGCCGCGTACACGTATTCCATCTTTATCTCCTCCAATTGTATTTTTTAAGTAAAAAATTGCCTCAGCCTGCAGCTGCACCGAAAACATTTATGTTGAGGTGCTGGCTGACGTGCCGGGGGTCGCCCCCTCGGGGTGGCACGGGCAATTTTTTGTTTTTTGAAATTATGAAAATAAATTATTACTCCAGTTTTGCCGTTGCCTTCAAAGCGTTCATCTCAGCTTCTGCCTGTGCGAGCTGTTCCTTTATGGTCTCGCTCGTTGTTATCTTGGCTTCTTTTGCAAGGGCATAAGCTTCTGTATGAGCCTTGCTCAATAATGATTTGATTGTGTCTTTGAGCGGGATTGCCGCAAATATTGCCAGGTTGTAAGCTTCGCTTGCAGCTGTCATGATGTTGTTCTTGTAAGCTTCCTCGTCAATGTCAAGCACTGAACTGGTGATTATTTCGCCATTCTCATAAACAGCAATCAAATTTAGTCCTATCTCCATTGGCTCAATGCCGAGCCTTGTAAGCAGTCCTGCAAGTCTGCTGTCAACTAAGTCCCCTTCCTTGGCAACAACCTTGTCTTCCTTGATAGCAACTTTTCCGCCTTCAATCCCTGCTTTGATCTTGAAACCTCCAAGCTCTCCAATAATTGGTCCTGGAGCGAAGTTGGTGGCTCCTGCGTGTACAACAATCTCCTTTGGTGCTTTTTGGCCTGGCTTAATAGGCGCGTTTGATTTATTCTTTTTTAGCAGTTTAAAAAGTGCAAATGGATTATCATTGGTGAATAAGAGAGCAGGCATTCCCTTGACGTGTTTTTCTAATTCATTTATGTTCTGTTTACTTGACTTCTCAACAGCTAATTTTATCAGCCTCTTCTTGCTCATTGTCAAGACTACTTTACCCCTAAGTTGGGCTCGCATATTCCTGAGCTGCTTAGCAGGAAGGTTCTCCATGTTAACAACGCCAATTATACTATACTTATCCATTAGGCCTGCCAAGTCATGCACCAGCTTTACTTTGCTTTCTGGAACATGATGCTTGCCTTTTTTCTTTTCTCCTTCCTCATGTTTGTTTGGTTGATTCATTTTTTATTACAGCTTTATTGGCTTGCTCATAGTGTATTTCAAGAATATTGCCTTGATGTTATGCCTCTCGCCAGGGAGGTGGTGAATTAATTGGTCATAGATAAACATAATATTGTCAGCTATGTGTTCCTGCGACATTTCTTCTGTGCCTACTCTTAATTGTATTAATGGCACTTTCTTGGCGCTTACCTTCATGGTCTTCTGCAACTTATCATACAACACCGACAAGTTAACTCCTTTTGGCGGGACAACACAACCAGCCTTAGGGTTAGGCATTTTCCCCCTGACACCTAAATATCGTCCGAAAGTAGCTGCAACCTTGGTCATGATGTTAGCCTGAGCTATGAAGAAATCATATTGGCCTGCAAGCTTCCTTGCCTTTCTCTTGTCGTATTTTGAAAAATCATCCTGAGTGATTGCCAGGTCAAAGACTTTTTTAGCTTCGTCAATAAGCTCTGGCCCTACTAATGCGCAAACCTTGGTTTTCTTGCCTGTTGTGTGAGGTAATGACAAGAACATTTCTACCTGCTGCTCTGGCTTCTTAAAATCAAGGTCTTTCAGCGCAATGATTAAGTCTACTGATTGCTTGAATTCTCTTTTCTCTGCGCTTATCTTGAGCTTTTCAAGAGCTTCTAAAACTGATTCTTTGTCCATGTTAAATCAAGTCCTGAAACAAAATCATTATCCTAAATGACGCCCTCCTACGCGAGGTAGTAAGACGAAGCAAGTTGTTCGTCGGGCCAATATCTGTGGAAAAACATGGTCTTTATAAAGGTTACGCTCGCTTGGAGGATGTGTTCAAAAAGTCGCCGTAGCAGTCACCAACACAAAAATTTTTGTTTTTTTAAACAAAATTTTTGTTGGACGCTGACGCGGCAGGGGTTGCAAGCAAAAATCCCAAAAGGATTTTTGGTGCGCCAAAAACCGAGTTTTTGCCGCCCCCTCGGGGTGCCGCGTAGGTGACTTTTTGAAAGATTTTGAACACGGTCGCTCGCTTGGTTCAATGCAAAAATTATAAATACTGAAAGTTTAACGATTAGGTTATGGTAAGCAAAAACGACACGCTATCCCGCCTGAATAAGGAAAAAGATTATGAGGACCAGCTTGTTTACAATCTTAATTATTATTTTATCTCTGTGCTTAACGACATACCTCTCTTAACAGAGGAAGAGAAATCAGAGATTAGGCGCAAGCTTGAGCAGATAAGGTTTGATTCCATGCGCCACAGCGAAATGTTCAACCAATTAGTGCAGATGGTGTTTGAAAGTGGATCTGATAAGTTCTAAGGAAGAATTGATTGAAAGCTTGAAAGACGTCCGAGCCGTCGAGATGATGGCAAGGAAAGGTTATGAAGAAGATATAATTACTTTTAAGAACTTTGAAATAACTAACACCATCAGCAAGATAAAGATTGATGAGGATGCTCACATCAAGATTCTGACAGAGCTTATTAGGATGCTTGAGAAAAGCTAGAATTTATTTGCAGACAATATAGCACTATAGTACATAAAATGATTATTTTCTCAAACACTGTACCTGAACATGTTAAGGTAAGCTTTGACTTCTTCCTGAACTTCCTTGGCATCCCTTACCAGTTCTGCCTCGTACCGGTCTGTGTATGACTTATAGACAAATTTGTCAATCAAAGCCCTATAGAAATAATAGGCTGGCCTGGTCTCCCATCTGCCTTCATAATCTGTTATTAGTAATGCGTCGAAAGTAAAATCAGCCCTTCCTTTAAGGAGTCTTTGCTTTACGCCATGCAGCTCAATCTCCACTTCCTTAAGGTTTTCAAACACAACAAACACTCTGATCTCAAGCTTGTAATAATCACTAACCTTCTTGTAAGGGATTAGTTCAAAGATGACTTTTTTTCCGTCCTCATAAACTTCCTCAAAGTTCTTGTTCTCGAACATGTCATAACCGTGCTCATCAAACCATTTCACAATAGCCCTGAATAAGCCCTTCAAGTCGAACAAGCCTTCAAAAGAAACAAACTTGTCCTGATAGACAATCTTTTTCTCAGCCACTGCTCTCCCTCTTTCTTTCGCCTATACTGCTAATATCTGCTTCTATTTTTAAAAACTTTTTTATTTGGGACTCAAGCGCGTGCAAATCTTCATCAAATGGGTCAATGTGCTTGATATCAATCTCATACTTCAGTACTACCTTATTAAGGAACAGTTCCATTAGTTTTTGCACAGTATTGTTCTTATTATATTTCTCCTGCCAGTCAGTAATGACCTGGCCATTAAGCCTTATCTCAATCCTGCCCTGCATCCTCATAACCTGCTTGCCATTTTCAATCACAGGCACCTCGCGTGACTCCCATAAGTGATAGGCAATAATGATCTTGTACTTATAATACTCAGAAACCTCCTTCTCACCCCAAACATCCACTTCAATCTCATTGCCCAGGGCAGTATCAATCTTGTCCTTGTAGCGCTTCTCATGAGACCTGAACTGCCTCTTCTGCATCCACTGCCATATCAGCCTGTAAAGCCCGCCCCAGTCAAAAGAACCCTTATAACGAATCTTCAAATCCCCGCCAAAAACATCAAATGACTGCATATCATTTCACCTGCTTAAATGATTATTTAAAACTTACGGAAAAAATTATGGCTTAGCAATATTCCATAACAACTCGAAATATTTTCTGAAGCCCTCTGCTATAGCCTTCTTGTCTATGATAATAGTTGTAATGGGTTCGCTCCAGTCAAAGATAGCAACTTTGTTGCCGTAGATTTCACCGTGAAGAGGGCTGAAATATTCTTCAGGCAGGTAACGTATTGCAGAGCCTTTTGGCAGAACAGTTATCTTGGTTCCTTCCTTGAATAACAAGCGCTCAAGTATATTTTTCTTCTCAACTTCTCTCTTGAATTCAAGAAGCTCTTTTGGCAACTGATCCTGTAACTTATATTCCTCCAGTCCAAAAGCCAGTATTTCATGACCTGTCTCAACCATATCTTTCAGTACAAATCTCGGGCCTTCAAGGCCAGTAAATATTTTGGTTTGCTGGTTCCAAAAAATATCAAACTGGGTTTTGAATGATTGCGCAATCTCTTTATTATTTATCACTATAAGCAGAGGTTGCTTTTCTGTTTCAGAGGGAAAAAGAATAACTTGGTCATTGAATATATTAATTCCGACAGGCATTACCTGATCTTGCTGCATAACCTTTATTTGCGATAATGGATTATTCTCTGGCAGTGCTTGTAATTCTCCTCTTGCGCTCTCATTGAAAAGTTGCTTGGCTTTTATTCCCAGCTTTGCACGCTCCTTGTTCCACTTAACAAAGAAGTAATTTATCTTGTCTGAGCGTGGGGGAATGCCATATACATAGAAGGTCTCGCCTTTTTTCATTAGTTTCAAGGCATCATAAAAAGCAGTCTCAACTCCTTTCATTCCTTTATATATAGTAGCTTCTTCCTGGTGCTTTGATAATTGTCTTTTTATTTCTAGCTCCGGCAACAGTTGTTCAACTTGTTTTCTTTGTCTATCTAATTCTTCATCTTTTTCTTTGAAATAATCAAGTATTCTTGATGGAGGGGCTGCTTCAAAGTTCTTTGTTTTACCTTTTCTTATATAGCTCACTAACCCTTTTTTTATGAGCCTATCAAGTATTTCGTATATCTTTGAGCTTGATGCTCCTGACTTGTTAACTATTGGTCCTGTTGTTGTGACACCAAGTTCAAGAAGCGCCAAATAAACCTTTATCTCGGATCTTGTGAGGCCTATTTGCTCAAGTATGTTCATATCCATAAGCATATTAAAGATGTTCTCCTTTATATTCTTTTCTAACTTCTCCCCCTATAGGGGTAGGTAATATTTATATAGTTTATCTACTGATAAGTGATTAAAAAAAAGCTGGACGGGCTTAAAACATTGAAAAAAGAGGGGGATTAAAAATGAACAAAAGCACACTTGAAAAAAAATTCAGAGGAGATGAAACAACAAAAAGCAAGCAATCGCTTGCAATGCGAATCGCAGCAACACTAGCCGCAGGATATGCAGCAATAATGTTAATCAAAGGGATCGAACCAAAGCATCAGCCGCCACATCTGAAACAGCTGTATAATTTAACTAGAGTAAGCAGAGACGGTTGCCGCACTTACACCGAAACAAGCGATCGCGATTCAATCGCTGATAAGGTCGTAGCATATTATTTCGACCACGACAACAACGGCGCACCTGAAAGTGGATACGCGGTTTTTCCAGAAGGAGGAATGGCACTGTACAAGTTTTCAAACCAGGCCGCACTGCGCGGCATTATCCAGCCAGTAAGATCAGAATATTTTGAAGCGAACAAATAATCGAGCAATAGTCAAGCCAACAAAAAAGAGAGGGGGATTAAAAATGAAAAAGATTATAAAAAAAATAAAAGAGAAAGGAAAACAAGCAATAATCTGCGCTGCAATAGTCGGCGCACTATCACTGCCCATAAAAGCAAAAGCACAAGTAAGCGGAAGCCTGGAAGGAATAGCAGGGCAAACCAAGCAAAGCACTTATTTGAGAGGTAATTTCTTTTACGGATTGCCAGGAAAAATAGGGAGCTATACATTCATAGAACTTTACCAAGACGGAGGCTACTTTGGAAAGACCATGTTAGGACGAGAAATCGTCAAAGGAGTCTCAGCAAAAGGAGAAATCGTGCACTGCAACGAACCACTAAGTCAAATTAGATTGGGTCTGGAAGCAAAGCTGCCTACACCAAAAGGCACAACATTACAAGTCAAAGCACTGCCATTAAGCATCGATAAAAGAGGGAGTATTATACAAGACCGATTCATGGCAGGTTACTTCGCAGATGTACAACTCGGAAAAGGCTTGAGCATAAGCAGCTTTGGCGATCTAAACCTTGCTGCAAAAGGCGGACCAATCTGGGAGTACGGAGAAGTCAGCCTAAAAAAATACGTGTGGGACGGCGTCAGTATAGCATACAACCCTGCACTAATCTCACAGGGAAAGCTAGCACCAAGAGTGCAACACAGAGTCACAATAGGCGTTGACTTCTAAGAATAAAATTTTTTATTTTTCTATTTGATATTAACAAAAATGATATAATTAAATTAATACAACTAATTCTAACGAAAAAAATTGAAAAACTTAAGAAAAAAATTAATGATAGCTGTTCATAGGCGAATCAATTGTCTTTGTTGAGACTCTTTTTATTATTATAAGAGAGGTTGGACTTATTAGTAGCTGCATGCTGAACGCCTCGTTACCTTGGCGCTTACACACCAGCTCTATCAACCCCATCTTCTATGGGCGTCCATAAGTGTCTCTTTTCGAGGATGGCTTCGCGCTTAGATGCTTTCAGCGCTTATCCATGTAAAGCGTAGCTGCCCGGCCTACCCTGTCGGATAACCGGTGGACCAGTGGCTTCGAGCCCCCGTTCCTCTCGTACTAGAGGGTCCTTCCTCTCAGACACTCAACACTCCCAGTAGATATCAAACAAACTGCCTCGCGGCGTTCTGAACCCAGCTCACGATCCCTTTTGATAGGTGAACACCCTCACCCTTGGCCGCATACAGTAGCAAGCTACTGGGCGCACTGCCCTTAGCATTGCACTTCTGCACGGCCAGGATAGGAAGAGCCGACATCGATGTAGCAAACCGCGCCGTCGATAGGAGCTCTCGGGCGCGACAACTCTGTTATCCCCGGAGT
>JAFGDD010000026.1 GCA_016932315.1 Candidatus Woesearchaeota archaeon | reverse complement strand
CTAATAGTTTTACAGCAGATGTTACAGAAGAAGGATTTAACGAATTAATCAAAAATGAAAAAGTAAGTGAAATTTATTTAGATATAACTGGGCATGTATCTCTTGATGATAGCGTACCTTTAATAAATGCAGATGACGTCTGGAGTTTGAACTATACTGGGGACGGAGCAACAATTTGTATAATTGATTCTGGAGTAAATGCCGCCCACCCAGATTTAAATGGAAAAATTCAAGATGAATACTGCTATTGTAGTTATACTGATTTAGGCAATGGAGGCTGTTGCCCTGATACTACAGATGAAGATGATGATGCAGAAGATGATTTGGGTCACGGGACGCATGTTAGTGGAATTATAGCTTCTCAAGACTCAACATACAAAGGAGTAGCATACGATGCTGATATTTATGTTGTGAAAGTCACTAATTCAAATGGAGATTTTTATTTTTCTGATCTCGGAGACGCAATAGACATGTGCCGCCTTTGGGATGTAAATATTATAAGTATTAGCCTTTCTGATGGGGGGAATCACCCCGGTTCATCATCTTGTCCTACATCCATTGATACGAAAATAAATAATGCATATAATGAAGGAATATCAATTATAGCAGCATCCGGAAATAATGGTTATACAACAGGGATCAGTTATCCTGCATGTTCACCCCATGTAATTTCTACCGGTGCGACAACTAAGTCCGATAATATGGCATCATTTACAAATAGAGGAAGCAATCTTAATTTACTTGCACCAGGTCAATCTATTGTGTCTTTAAGATGGAACAGTGGTGAAACAATGACTGGCTGCTCAGGCTTAGGCGATAATTTTATGGTGTGTTCTGGCACATCTATGGCTGCGCCTCATGTCTCTGGAGCAGTAGCTCTGCTTTTAGAAAAAGACCCAAGCTTAACTCCTGATGAAATAAGAGAAATACTTGAAGACACTGGAACAAGCATTAGCGGTTATCCACGCATAAACGTGTTAGCTGCTGTTAATTCTATTGGCGCAGAAGGTGAAGAAGGCCAGATTTCTGATTGTGAAGAATCAAGATATGATTAATGTATTGAATATGAATATGGTGATTGTGATGTCAGTATAGCTATCAACCATTATACTAATGTGAATGATATAAGATGGGGTGCTGTGGATGATGATTCAGATCCTTATGTGATTGAGGAGTATACTATTGGCTGGAAAGCAGTTGATGCTGAACAAATGTATTATGATGTTGATGATCCTAATGGAGGAGATTGTTACGAAGGTGGTTGTGATGGCGATGAAATATCCGATGAGGACACCATGGTTACAGTTTATGCGCCTGGAACAGCTAACCGGGAAGTAGTTTTAGGATACGATGAAACTGCTTCTTATTATTGTTGGGTGTTTTTTACTGATTTCAATCCCAATTATGGGGAAAATAATCCTATTTATGTGCTAGAATGTTATTATGATAGCGACTGCTCTGCAAATCAATACTGCGATAAATCAGGAAGTTGGGATGACTGGGATTGTATTTCAAAAAAATCAGATGGTCAGTCGTGTACAGCAGGCAATCAATGCTCATCAGGTTATTGCGATAATGACGGAGAAGGATTAAGCGATGACAACCACTGCTTTACTCCATACAATACTTACTTTGACGGGCAGGAAACAAGCTATTGTGAATATTCTACTGGCAATGGTATTGTTGACTGCGATGAGAGGCAGAACGGGGATGATTTAAATATGTGTATTGGAGCTGCTTATTATGAAGAAGAATGCAGTAACACTTGCGCATATCAGGATGTGACGTCTGTGTTTGAATGCACTGACACTGGATGCAATTGTTCTGAGATATTATGTGATGAGAAAACAACAGGCTCAAATATTTCAACTTGTGCTTCTGGTCAGACCTATTTTGCAGATAAATGCACTTCAACAGCCGGTGGTGAAGACAGAACTGACAATATTTGTAGGTCATCTTCATTTGATTCTGTTTGCACTGCATCTTCCGAATGTGATGGAATAGAAGCAGGAACAGACAATTGTAATCCGAATTGCACCCTTATCGCCTCACCAAACATTACAATAATTTCTTTAAAAGATATTTACTCAAATAATACTTTCAAAGTATTTGAATTCGTAATTAAAAACAACGGAGGATCAGCATTGAATATCACCAATTGGGGGATGGATTTTGATGATGGGAATGCTGTGATTAATTCTTATACCTTTAATTTATCCGTTTCCGAAGAAATGCCTGTTTTTGTAGAGTACAACTATGCTTCAACAGGGAGATACGTTGTTATCGTAAATGTCACATCTGAAAATTTATCTGCTTTCAAAGACTTAAATATAGATGTCGGTGATTTAGTAATAACCTCTCTCGATTATCTTTATGTTGATGAAAACACTGTTGTTTTTGAAGCAATTATTTTAAACTCGGGTGATTTCCCAATTAATAACATCAATTGGAGTTTTAATACAGGAGAAGATACTCATTATGCTGCTTCATTATTTACTCTTTCTGATAATGAAAATATTTCAATAGTTTTTGAAAATAATTATTCTTCCTATGGCGCCAAAAATTATAACTTCACGGCTTTTACAGCAAACAAGACCAGTTCAAAGACTGGCAGCATAGAACTAAAAGAATTAGATATAATCAATTTCTCAAATATTTACAGTAACAGCACTAATGTGATATTCGAATTCATCGTGAAGAACCTTTTCTCAACTAGCAAGGATTTCGGCTGGAGCATTGCCACTAATGATACTGCTGGCATTATCAGGAGTACAGACACAATAACATTAGCAGATGATGAGAACACAAGCATATTGTTTGAGCATAACTTCAGTGCTTCAGGGACTTACCAGATAACTGTAACTGCCAACACTTCAGCAGCTAATTATTCAGAAAGCATAAGCTTGACTATCTAGAAATAAATAATGTTCTATATCCTAACATCAATGCCAGCATTCTTCATGTATGCCTTGGCGCTCTTTATGCTAACGTCTGTGAAATGATATATGTTGGTTGTGCAGACTGCGCTTGCTTTTCCTATTTTAATGCCGTCTACAAAGTCCTGCCACTTGCCTGCTCCTCCGCAGACCAGTACTGGAATGCTTACTGCTTCTGAAACTAATTTGTTAAGCTCATTATCATAGCCTTCAAGAAAGCCATCCCTCTCGATTGATGTTATCATTATCTCCCCTGCTCCATATTCTTCTGCTTTCTTAGCCCAGGCTGATGGCTCCAATCCTGTTGGCTTGGTTCCAAACTCTGTGTAAACCTCGTACTTGCCTTCACCAATTTTTTTTGCGTCAATAGACACAACTACGCACTGCGCTCCGAATAAGTTAGCTGCTTCTGTTATCAGCTTTGAATTTCTCACAGCTTCTGTGTTAATAACGACTTTGTCAGCTCCTATGCTTAATAGTTTCTTGAAATCATCAATAGTCCTTACCCCTCCGCCAGCTGCCAACGGAACAAAGCACTTCCTTGCCAGTTGTTGTACTGTGCTGTAAAAATTCTCTTTGCTGCCTTGACCAGGCCTTGTGACATCCAAAGCAACAACCTCGTCAATAGACCAGGAATCAATAAAGCTCTGGGTGTACCTATAGTCAGGGTGAAACAATTTAGTCCTGAATAATACTCCATCGGTGAAAGTAAGCACTGTGATTAATCTTTTCCTTAGCATATTTATGCCCCATCAATTTTTATCCTTTCTCTAAAAAATTTTTTAACAAGTTCAAGCCGTGCAACTGGCTCTTCTCAGGGTGAAACTGCGTCCCGTAAATATTGTTGTGGTTGAATGCTGCTGTGAACAGCCCTCCGTAATCGCACTCTCCCAATATATCATCAGGATTATTGCACTTAATATGAAAGCTGTGAGTATAATAGAATAAGGCATCAGATGGTATGCCTTCAAAGAGAATGCTTTTCTTGCGCTGCAACAAATCATCCCAACCAACATGAGGCACTCTTAAATCCTTGTCATTTGGTTCTAACTTTAGCACAGAACCATCAATCCAGCCAAGCCCTTTGTGGTGACCAAACTCAAAGCTCTCCTTTGCCATCAACTGGCAGCCAAGGCATATGCCAAGGATTGGCTTCTTTTTTTCAACAACCAGTTTTGTTAAAGGTTCGATAAGGCTGAGATTCTTCAGGTTTTTCATTCCATCAGAGAAAGCACCGACACCAGGCAGTATTAATTTATCTGCTTTTTCCATATCAGCAATCTTGCTTGATATTTTTGCCTTGAACCCGAGCTTTTCAACAGCTCCAATCACAGAAAACAAATTACCAAGGCCATAATCAATGATGACAATCATTTTGACTTAAACTAACGGATACCTTAATTTCCACTCGCCATTCTCTTTTTTCCAGATTTCAGGATTGCGGTGCTTGTCAACAATCTTGACGAACTCCTTCTTTGTTAAGTTAAGATATTCCAGCATGTCTTTCAAATGTTCTTTTGGGTATTCGCCGTCATACTTTCTTGCAAGCTCTAACCCTTCCTCTCTTGTCATCTGGTTGTTCTGTATAGTCCTGCAAATATCCCTCACAGCCCTTCCAAAGCCGAACTTTATGAACTGCATGTAATAGTAAAGGTTGTCTGATTTGTCATCAACGCTATCATAGTCAGTGTAAGTCCCAGGAGTCCTTCCTTTAGGATGGGTGTAAAACTTGTACTTGCTCTTTATGTACTCATAATTGTTTTGCATGCTCCACTTGAAGAAATAGCCGAAGTACATGGCTTTGACGCCTACCTGCTTAACCTCTTCAAGGTTTGGATAAGTGTAAGGATTAAGATCATTCTCTGTTACAACATCATCCACCCAGTTCCTTGGGTCATCGCCTATCTGGTGCTCAACCACTTCTGTGAAGTCCCTCATCTTCTTGTGCTCTTCGCTCAGTACTTTTCCGCCGTACTCGCTTTCTCCGTGCTCTGCATAGAAAACAAGAGGGATATTAAGCTTGACTGCTATTTTTACTGGTATTGCATTGACGCCTGCATCCCAGGCTACTTTCTGGTTTCCTCTTTCAATAAAGAATCTCCTTGATAAGTGCCTATGAATTTTCTGGTTAGGCCTGAAAAATACGTGGTCAAATCCTTGCTGAATTAATGCTTCCCTGTTCAGGTTGCCTATCTCGGTTGGAACTTGAGGAGAAAATGTGACAAGCAGCGGGTTCATGCCGAAATCAAACTTTAACCTGTGAGCAACATAGCTGCTGTCTTTGCCTCCGCTCCAAGGAACAACGCAATCCCAGTAGCCGTCCTTGCGCTTGTAAGGCTCTATTAGTTTCAGGAATTCTTCTCTCCTTGCTTCCCAGTCAATGTGCTCGTACTTGTCCTCTGAGTGCCTGCATGCATTGCACACTCCTTCCTTGTCAAAAACAATCCTTGGCCTGCTATTGGGCATTAAGCATTTCTTGCAATAAGATATTTCCATTTTATTATCCTCTTTTGGTTTCGTTCAATTGCTTGAGGCAAAATAAGACCGTCGCCGCCTGCTTATGCAACATTTGCAACAAAATTTATTTGACTAAATAAATTTTGAGTAAACTATTCAATAGTTTACGTTAGCAAATTTGCATGGCGCGATGGAGTTTTGCGAGCATCAAGAGCGAGCAAAACGAAATAGGGCTTATTTTGCCGCTATTATTATTTTATTATTTTTTTACCTGTACCTTAGGCTGTCCTTGTGCCATCGCATGAAAAAATCAGCGACTTTGAGGTAATCATCTCCTTTCCACTCAATCTTCTTGTCCTTGCTGACTTTTTTACCCACGACTGCTAATATGTCATTTTCAACATAAGGGTTGGCGTGCACCAGTTCAAAGCCAGTAGCTGCGAGCAATCCTTTCAGCGTGTTGAAGCTGAAGTGCACAGGATGAGTATCGACTTTGTTGGTGCTTAGGAAGCAGTGCAATGGCTTCTTGAAAGGTACCAGTATCCTGCTGCCAGTACCAATCACTATGTGTCCTCCGTCCTTGAGGATGTCATGGGCTATCTCGAGCATCTGCTTGGGATTCTGTGATGCTTCTAGAGTCCACATGATGGTTACTATGTCTGCGCGGTAAGGGTCTTTTGTTTTCTTCATGTGCGTTGCATAGTCCTCTGCTGCCCCAAGGAAATTCTTGAATCCTCTCTTGGCAAGAAGGTCGCAGTTCTTTTTTGAAGGCTCAATTCCAAATACATCTGCTCCTTTGTCCTTTGACATTTGCAGGAATTCTCCTTCTCCTGCTCCTATGTCGCAAAGCTTTTTTCCTTTTAATCCGCCTGTATAGGTGTCTGTGAATTCACAGATATAAGTCAATCTTGCCCTGACATGAGGGTTCATTGCAGAATAGCTCTGAGCAGAAAGCACTTTTGGGTCTCCGTACAACTCATTGCTCCAGGCATCGGCTATTCTCTTCCAGCTCCTCCTTTTAGGGGCATAAATAAATCCGCACTTCTTGCAGATGTTCAATACCTGGCCATTAGTGTACTCCCTGACATAAGGCAATTCATAAGCCTCTGTGCTTTTGCACAAGTCACAGGCAAATGCTTCATAACCTTCAGAATCAGTCTTTGCATCAGATTTATTGTTTTTCATACTTTCACCCTTTGATACATCCTATTAATTATCCTTTTTTGTTATCTGAGCCCATTTAAAAAACTTTTGCAAGATTATTCTATAAAGCAGAAGCAATTCATAAAGAGTAAAAATCATCACTATTATCTCTTATACCAGCTCATTGAGTCGCTTGTCTTCTCGTTGAACCATGTCTTGCACCGCAGGCATAAAAAGCGCGCAATCCCGTTTCTTTCCTTGCCGCGCTTTATAATATTGTATTTTCCGTTAACTTTCTTTCTTATGACCTTGCACTTAGGGCAGATGCAGTACACCACGTTCTCGTCAATATTTTTATGCCTTGCCATTTTTCTGGGTTTAAAGCCTGATTTTCGCTTTCACAAGCTATAAATACAGGCTTATTTATATGTTTTTTGAAAAAGCGCGCATTTTAGCATAAAGTTTATAAATCAATGTCTGTCCAAGCAGAGCATAACAATAGCAGTAAAAAAACAAACAAGGTGATTAATAAGATGAACAAATTAAGGGAACAATTAAGGCACGGCGAGAAATTAATGGGAATATGGGGATTAGGCTATATAGGATTTTCTTCAATGGCATACTTTGCAAAGCAAGGCGTGCATTGCTTGGGAACAGACATAAGCGAGCAAAGAATCAAGGATGTTAATAATGGAAAACCAGAGATACCAAACCTGGAATACTGGATTGCCTTTGACACCAAGCAGCTTGCAAAAGCAGGATTGATGAGAGCCACTGCTAACTGGAAGGAATTAGTCATGAAAGATGTAGCAGTTCATCTCATCACAGTTCCAACAGAAAAGGACGGAAAGCCTTACTTTGAGATTCTAAAAGATGTTGTTAACAAGCTAAGCGGCTTCAAGAACATAAAAACAGACATGCCTCCTTTAGTCATAATCGAGAGCACCATGACGCCGACATCTGTTGACAATGTGGTCATCCCTTTCTTTGAAAAAAATGGATTGAAGATTGGCAAAGACATATTATTAGGCGTTGCTCCAAGGCGTGACTGGTTTGTCAGCCCTGACAAGACACTGTCGACTCTGCCAAGAGTTGTTGGTGGAACAAATCCAGAAACCACAGAGCTCATGAAAGAAGTGCTTGGTGTTGTTTGCAACACAGTCTTAAAGGCTCACGACCACAAGCACGCAGCAATCGTTAAGAGCATAGAGAATGCTTACAGGCAAGTCGAAATAACACTGGCTAACCAGCTGTCACTGGCTTATCCTGAGCTTGACATGGTTCAAATCCTGAAATTAGCAGGAACCAAGTGGAACGTCGGCACTTATCATCCATCATTTGGTACAGGAGGATACTGCATACCATTAGCACCGCAGTACGTGCTTGAAGGAGCAAAGCATCCAGAAATGCTGACCATACTAAAAGCTTCGCTTGAAACAGATTTCTCCCAGCCAAGAAGAGTGGTTGACATGATAAAAAAGAGAGGCTACAAGAAAGTAGGAATACTTGGATTAGCATACGTTGGCGACTTAAAAGTCCCAACACTATCGCCTGCAATTGGGATTGCAAAGGAGCTTAAGAAAGAAAAAGTCCTTGTGAAAGTCAATGACCCATTATTCTCTCCTGAAGAAATAAAGCATTACACTGGCGCAGAATCATTCGCATTCCCAGAAGGAATGAATGAATTTGATGTCATAGTAATGGTGTCCAATCACTCGCAGTACAGGTACACCAGCCATAACATAATCAAGGACAACCTGAAGAACTGCAAATTACTGCTGGATAACATGGGATTCTGGAAGGAAGTAGAGTTTGACAGCAAGATAGAATACCATGAAGCAGGCGGGCCTAACTGGCTTGAGCAGGAAACAAAAGCAGCTGCAAAGAAAGCCAAGAAGTAAGAGGCAAAAAATTAATGTTTGGAAAAAAGCCGCCGCAACCTGCAACAAGTGCAACATCATGAGCATTTGCGAATGATTTGCACGATGGTTGCTGTGACGGGGGTCGCCCCCTCCGGGGTGGCACTGGCGGCTTTTTCAAACTTATAAAAAAATTGAGGAACTAAAAATGGATGCTCAGGAAATGGAAAAACAAATTGTTGCATGGATAAAAAAACAGGTTCAGGATGCTGGCTGCAAAGGAGTAATCTTTGGCATGAGCGGAGGAATAGATTCTGCAGTTGTCGGAGCATTATGCAAGAAAGCATTCCCAGACAATGTAATGGCTCTTTATCTTCCATGTTTCAGCAACCCTACTGACGTGGAGCATGCAAAGCTGGCGACCAAAGCCTTTAATATTCCTGCCAAGGAAATCGAGCTTTCGCCTGTGTTCTCTGCATTCTACAAGGCACTTGAAGGCAAGGAATATGACAAGAAAGAGAAGAGCATGGCAATAGCTAACCTGAAGCCAAGGCTGAGGATGTGCTCATTATATTATTATGCCAACAAGCTGAACTACATGGTTGTAGGCACAGGCAACAAAAGCGAAGCAACAGTAGGCTACTTCACCAAGTACGGCGACGGAGGAGTGGATTTGCTGCCAATTGCTGACTTATTGAAGAAGGATGTTCGAAAGCTGGCAAAACACCTTAGGGTTCCCCAGCCAATCATTGACAAAGCTCCGACAGCAGGACTATGGGATGGCCAGACAGATGAAGGAGAAATGGGATTAAGCTATGAAGAGCTCGACTCAATAATTGAGTTGATGGAGAAGAAAAAACCATTCAAAGGCATAGCTCCTGAAAAAGTTGATAAAGTAAAAAGGATGAATGCTATATCAGAACACAAGCGAAGAACTGCTCCAATATGCAAATTAAAATAAAGAGAGATGATTTAATATCAGTATATCAGATAATAACAGGTGATGAATTATGAAGGCATTGGTAACTGGCGGCTGCGGATTCATAGGAAGCCACTTAGTTGAGGCTCTTGTTAACGAGGAGAAATTCGATGAAGTAGTAGTTCTTGACAATCTCATGAAAGGAAAGCTTGAGAGCATAAAATACCTTGTGGATAAAGGCAAGGTAAAATTCATTGAAGGCGACATAAGATGCAGGGATGTTGTGGATGAAGCCATGCAGGGCGTGGATTATGTTTTTCACACAGCAGCCATTCACATCAACCAAAGCTCAAAATCACCTGATGAATGCATAGACATTGACATCAAGGGCTCATACAATGTGTTTGCCTCAGCGCTCCAGCACAAAGTCAAGAGAGTAATATTCTCATCATCATCAAGTGTTTACGGCGACCCGAGAAAATTGCCAATGAAAGAAGATGACCAGTTGTACCCTGCAGAGCCTTATGGAGCTGCAAAGCTTTATTGTGAACACTTACTCCAGCACCTTGCAAAGAAAGGACTGAAATACAATGCATTAAGATACTATAATGTTTACGGTGAGAGGCAGGCGGCTCATGCATATTACACAACCGTGGTTATTCATTTCATCAAGCGCATAATGAACAATGAATCCCCGACCATTGATGGCAAAGGAGACCAGTCAATGGACTTCACGCACGTCTCAGATGTTGTGAGAGCTAATATCGCGGCAATGAAATCAGAATCAGTAAACCAGGAGTTCAACGTCGGCACAGGAGTGTCAACCACCATAGCCCAGCTTGCTGACATCATACTCAAAGCCCTTGGCAAGGATAAAAACATCAAGCCTATTTTCAGGGACAGGGAAGTGGTTGTTACCAGAAGGCAGGCAGACATTGCAAAGGCAGAGAAACTGCTAGGCTTCAAAGCCAAGGTTAATGTCAAGGAAGGCATGACTCTTGTAGCCAAGGAAATAGCTGCGCATCCTGAGAAATATTAGATAAAAAAGTTAAGGCCCGCCGCCGACTGAGGCGCCTAAAAAATTTAGTTTGTTATAGTTAAAATCAATTTAATCAAAACAAAAACGAAAAAAATCGCCCTCGCCACCCCGCATGGGGCAACCCCCGGCGAGTCAGCCATCAGCCAAGTCCTCAACGATTAAAAATCGTTTTCGTCCTTGGCTTAGGTGACGGCTGCGGCGATTTTTTAAAAACTAAAAAAGGTGAACATAATGTTAACCAAGCGACAGGATTTTCTTCCATTAGCAAAGCCTATGATAAGCAGCGCTGAACTAAAAGCAGTTAAGGAAGTGTTGAAATCAGGATGGCTGACAACAGGGCCTAAAGTCAAGGAATTTGAGGAGAAAGTCCAAGAGTATGTTAGTTGCAAAAAAGCAATAGGGCTCACTTCTTGCACAGGAGGATTGCACATAGCACTCGCTGCCCTTGGAATAGGGCCTGGCGATGAAGTTATTGTTCCAACATACACCTTCGCAGCATCAGCCCATGTTGTTGCATGGCTGGGAGCAAAGCCAGTTCTTGTGGACGTTGAGAAAGACACTTTTAACATTGATGTTGAAGCAATTGAGAAAGCAATAACTTCTAAGACAAAAGCTATTATGCCTGTTCATTTTGCAGGGCATGCTTGCGACATGGACAAGATACTTGAGGTTGCAAAGAAGCACAACCTGTTTGTTCTCGAGGATGCTGCCCATGCAATAGGCACTGATTACAAAGGCAAGAAGATTGGCAGCTTTGGAGACGCTGCTGTTTACAGCTTTTATGTTACCAAGGCGATAACCACTGCAGAAGGAGGCATGATAGTAACCAATGACGAAGAGTTTGGCAAGAAATTGAAAAGATTTGCTTATTTCGGAGTTGACAAGGATGCGTTTAATCGTTATTCTGACAAGGGTAACTGGTATTATGAGATTATTGAGCTGGGCTACAAGTACAACATGGACAACATACAAGGAGCCATGGGTGTTGAGCAGCTTGCAAGGATTGAGAAGTTTATTTCCAAGAGGAGAAAATTCGCAAAGCTTTACAACAAATTGCTCAAATCAATTCCTGAAATAATAATTCCGACAGAAAAAAAATACACAAGGCATCCTTATCATCTTTATCCAATTCTTCTGGACATTGACAAGGCAGGCATGACGCGGGCTGACTTCATCAATAAATTACGCGAGTATAATATCGGGACTAGCGTGCACTTCATACCATTACACCTGCACCCTTACTACCAGAAGATCTATGGCTACAAGAGAGGAGACTTCCCTGTTGCAGAATATCTTTTTGACCGCGAAGTATCCCTTCCACTCTGGCCTGGCATGAAAAAAGAAGATGTTGAGTATGTTGTTGATGCGATAAAGGAATTGCTTAAGCATTAAGTTTGTTCTTCTCAACAAAAGGCTGGTACTCTGGCAGGATAGATGATTTACCATCTGGTGTGATGTTAAAGAATTTTTTTGTATCAATCACTCCTTCTCTTACAAGTTGTAGCGCCCTGTGCTTTAGAATCTCTGTGAATCCAGGACGCTTCTCTCGTAATTTATAGGTGTTGAGTGATGAATAGAGCATGTGGGCAAGCCAGCCCGTGCCCTTAATTAAGGGATCTTCAACAAATTCTTTGCCAGCTGAGGCAAGATAGCCTTCTTTGAATGCCTGCTTTAGCATTTCAGGATTAGAGCCGTCCTTGAATTCAGAATTTATTATGGAGAGTTCGATGCTCAGAATTTCGAGTTGTCCTGGCGCTTTACAGGTGTGATCAAAATCATAGATGCCGCGCACATTCATTTTAGAATTCACATTGAAATTATTGTCATGCAAATCATATATTAAGAGAGCGGGTTTGGTTTCAGGGAGCTTGCCAGCCAGCTTTTCAGTGTAATCAAGGATTTCTTTTTTTTCTTTTGGGTTAAAAACCTTGTCAAATAAATCGAGCCTGGCTTTAGAGCGAACAATATCCCTCCAGTAAGAGCCCCAATTATCATAAATTTTTTCTTCGCCTAGCTCTCCGAAATTTTCAAAGGTGAACTGCTTTTGGATTTTTCCAACAAGGCTGCCGAGTGATGTCATTGCTTTTTTTGCATCAGCAAGGCTTATTTCAGGTCTTAACATCCTGAAATTCTTTCCCGGGAGCTTGGTAAGTACAAGGTAATCCTCTCCATTGTTAAGCTTTCCTAAACTGATTATCTTCGGGACTATTTTTGGCTCAATCGTTCCAAGCATGACCAGCAAGTGCCTTTCCTTGTTCACATCGAGGTGAGTGCCGAACACGCTTTCCTCGCTCATGACTTCTGGATTTATCAGCCTGATAATCATAGGAGAATAACTTGTGTTGACTTCTATTGTCAGGTGCCTGTTGCCAGGGAGAACGCGGTAGCTTTCTGCCCGTGGGCTATAAGTATGGGAGAATATTTCTTTCAGGATGCTTTCGATTTTATGAGTCATTTTAATCCTCTGTTTTGGCTTGATAGGATTATATTATTTGTATAGAGATGTTTTTTTCTTTTTAAATTTATCTTTTGGCTGACCAAGGCGTTATCGTGGTTTGACCAGCATCCAGAACTAAGCATTGCCCTGTCATCGAGGTCATCAGGTGCGTTATTGCATAAATGCTTTGCGCCACTTCTTCAGGTTTAGTCAGCTTATCTTTCAGAGCGCTTCCGCTGAACAGTTTCTCAAGGTCAGCAGTCTTGTGAGTGTAGGTTATCTGCGAAAGGACAGTTCCAGGGACTATAACATTCCCGCGAATATTATATTTTCCAAACTCTCCTGTTGTTGCCTTGATGAATCCTGTCATGCCTGCCTTTGCAGCGCTGTAGGCTGGAAGCCCGTAGTCTTGCAATGCATTTATTGATGACACTAAAGTCATGGTCTTGTTTTCATTCTTGTCTTCAATCATTAACGGCAACAATGCTCTCGCAATATATAATGGTCCTGCAAGGTTAAGAATTATCGAGTCGTGTATTGCGCCAAGATTAGTCCCAAGCAAGCCTTCAAATTCATTATGCTCTGTGTTTCTACCTGGCTTTAAAGCCCATCCGGCTGCAAAGATGTAATGAGTAATGGTTTCGCAGTCTTTCTTTACATTCTCAGCGAACTCATTTACAGAATCTATTTTGCGGATATCGACTTGGTAAGGGATGATTTGTTTGTAATTGCATTTTTTAGCCAAATCAGCCATTTTTTGCTGGTCAATATCTCCTACAATGATGTCTAAGCCTTTATTAGAATATAATTCAGCAACTGCTGTTCCTATTCCGCCTGCGCCGATTAGCACTAGTTTTTCATTCATTATTTGTCCCCGAATAAAGAGATTTTATAATCACCATGTAGTAGTTAATTATTTATAAACTTTTCTCTTTTCGTGGAAGCTTATTAAACAAAATTTTTAAAGCAGCAAAAACTCATTAAAACAAGTTTATCAGAGGTGGTTTTGTGGCTAAAGAAATATCTGTTGAAGGAAAAAAAATCGGCAGGAATAATCCTTGCTTCATAATCGCAGAGATAGGCATAAACCATAACGGCAGCATGGAATTGGCAAAGAAGATGATTGACGTTGCTGCTGAGGCTGGCTGCGACGCTGCAAAGTTCCAGGCATTCACTGCAAAAACCCTTTACCCAAAATCAGCAGGAACCCTTGACTGGCAGGACAAGGACGGAAAAAAATATTCTTACCCTATCTATGACAATGTTAAATCTTTCGAGATGCCGTACTCATGGATTCCAGAGCTAAAGAAGTACTGCGAGGATAAAGGCATGATTTTTTTTGCGAGCATCAGCGACGAGGAATCAGGAGATATCTTTGAAAAATACGGCGTTCAACTGCTAAAAACCACTTCTTATGCAATAACTCACATACCATTGCTCGAGCACCTTGCAAAAAAGAACATACCACTCATCATATCAACAGGAGGCTCTACTCTTGATGAGGTGAGGCAGGCTTACAATGCAGTGAGGAAGTATCATGACAAGATAATAATATTGCATTGCGTGATAAAATACCCTGCGCCGCTTCCATCCATTAACATGAATGTTCTTGATACTTTAAGGAAAGAATTTCCTGAAGCTATCATAGGCTATTCTGACCATAGCGCAGAGCCAATAGACGCGCCAGTAGCTGCCATTTACAAGGGAGCAGATGTTATTGAGAAGCACATAACCCTGGATAAGAAAATGAAAGGACCAGACCACTTCTTTGCAGTCGAGCCTGATGAGCTAAAAGAGATGGTAATGGCAGTAAGAGATGCTGAGGCTAAGATGAAAGCAGGAGAAGCAGACAAAATATCATTCAACCATGTTGTTCTTGGCACCGCAGAAAAAAAATGCGTCAAGGAAGAAGAATACCTGCGAAAGTTTGCCCGTGAATTCATATTCGCTGCAAAGCCTATAAAGAAAGGCGCAGTAATAAAGAAATCTGACCTTATGGTTCTAAGACCGGGAAAAAAAGTCAGGGGGTTGGCTCCGAAAGAGCTCTTCAAGATTACTGGCGGCAATTATGCTGCAGCCAGAAATATTGCAAAAGAGGATTCTATAACCTGGAAGCTTATAAAAAGGATCGGGAAGAAAAACTCCAAGAAATCCATAAAGACTAAAAAAACTTATAAACCCAGAAAGAGATGATGACTCATATGGCAGTCAAGGTTCTAGTCATTGTCCAGGCGCGCATGGCTTCTTCAAGGCTGCCTGGCAAGATTCTTATGAAGATTGACGGCAAGCCTTTAATCCAGCACACTCTTGAAAGGTTAAAGAAAGTGAGAAATGTTGATGATATTGTTCTTGCGACTTCCACCAGCAAGTCTGATGATGCTGTTGAGAGGTTGTGCAGGAGAATAAAAGTGAAATGCTTCAGAGGCTCTGAAAATGATGTTCTCTCAAGGTTTATTGGTGCTGCAAAGCCTTACAATCCAGAGTTTGTTGTCAGGATTTCAGGAGACCAGCCTCTGCTCGATAACACCCTGATTGAAGATATGATAGACAGGCACATAGAGTCAGGCGCGGATTATTCTGTCAGCACAGACCAGGTGCCTAAAGGGTTTAATCTTGAAGTCATTAATTATTCTGCTCTCAAGCGCGCTGACGAGGAAGCCAAAAGCCAGCCTCACAGGGAGCACGTGACCAAGTATGTTGCTGACAATCCTGACAAGTTCAGGAACCAATCAATGGGTTTTGGCGAAAAACTTGCGAGGCCGGATATTGTGTTAACAGTAGATACAAGGGAGGACTTTGATTTTGTGAGCAGGATTTATTCTGCATTGAAAAAAGAGGAGAATCAGAATGATTATTCTGCAGAAGACATTATCAGGCTGATAGACACAGGCATTGTTGCAAGGAAGCCCATCATTATTTTGCGGGCTGACGGCTCAAAGGAAAAAGGGATAGGAGATGTTGTTTCCCTGATCAATATTGCAGACAACCTTAAAGAGCATTATGAGCTGGTGTTTGCGACCAAGGATTATCCAGAGAGCGTTGATTTCATCAAGAAGAAAGGCTATGAAGCATTTGCCATGCCAGTTGATTACTGCTCAAATGATGATATTAAGTTCATCAAGGCTTTGTGCAATAAGAGAAGAATAAAATATTGCATTATTGAATTATTCCCTAACAATGCTGATTATGTCAAGGAGCTTTCAGGATTCCTGAAAGTATTAATGGTCGACTTCTCAGGAGGCATTCCTGTTTATTCTGACATGCTGCTCAACTGGGAATTATACGCTAAAGAGATGAAGTATGACATTAAGAATAATGAAATGCTCAGCCTAATAGGGCCAGAATACATTCCCATGAACAAGAACATCCTCAAGTACTGCAAGAAAAAAAGCAACTTGAGCGCCAAAAGGATAAAAGAGATATTTGTCAGCTTTGGAGGAGGCGACCCTCACAACATGAGCTTCTCTGTGCTTGGAGCTGTGGAGAGAATCGCAAAAAAATATTCCTTCACATTCATACTCGGGCCTAATTTCAAGAGGTTTGAAGAATTCGAGAAGAAAGCAAAAAAAATAAAGGGAAAAATAAAAATTGTTATTGCTCCTAAAAACTTTCATGAGTTGCTCTCAAAAAGCGACCTTGTCATCTGCGGAGGAGGGCTTACTGCTTTTGAGCTCTGCGCAATGGGAGTGCCTTTCATAGGCACGAGCAAGCTTGAATGGGAGGTTAAGCGCCTGAAAAAGCTTGAATCTCTCGGAGCCTGCAGGTTTGTTGAGCCTGACAGCAGATTAGCTGATGACTTATTGAAATGCCTTGATGCTCCTGCAAAAGGATTCATTGAAAAGGCTGCTAAAGGAAGAAAAATAGTTGACGGCAAGGGAAGCACCAGGATTGCCGATGCTATAAGGAAGAGATGGAAGGAAGAGCCCAGAATCAAGGAAAAGAAAAAAGGAAAATATTATCTTAAGCAAATAAGCCAGATAAGCAGTGAAGAGGCTGGAAAATTAATCAACTTCTGCTCAGAGAATTCCAATATCGAGCTTGACAACATAGGGCTTGACAAGAAAAGCTTTTACGAGAAAAGAATCAATGACTTTGTCGGAAAGAAAAAGCCAGGATTCATGCTCTCAGACGGCAGTGGCCAAGCAGCAGGCATCATCCTGTTCGAGAAGCTGGAATTTGACACAGAGCTTTTCGAGGTGAACAGCTGGAGAATCACAGACCTGATAGTTGTTAATAAGCCTGGAAACGGCGCATCCTCTGTTTGCACCCTACTGTTGGATGAAGCAGAAAAAATGATAAGGAAGGAAAATGGAAGATTCATCCAGTGCAAGGTTGATGAAAGAAATGACATGGTTTGCCAGGCACTGGGCAATGAGGATTACTCATTAATATCTGACGACGTCATCCTGCGCAAAGACTTAGGCGCAGCAAAGCAAAAACCCTCTGATAATGATAAAAATAATGATAACAAAGCTAATAATAATCCTGCAAATGATTACATTATCAAGTTCTGCGAAGAGCCTGATGTCAAGGCATTGTACTCATTGTCAAAAAAAGCTTACACCACGACAAGATTCCACCAGGACAAGAACATCAGGAAAGAGCACGCTAATGAGATGCAAGGATTATGGGCAAGGAATTGCTACCATCAAAAGCTCTCAGACGAGATAATACTCGTCAAAGGCAGGAAGGATGATGACTTGTACGGCTATGTTGCTTGCAGCGTAATAAAAGACAAATTTGAAGGAGAGAAGAAAGCCGGAAGGATAGTGCTCATAGCAACGCACGAGAAGCACAGAGGAAAAGGAATAGGCTCAATCCTCATCAAAGAAAGCGATGACTGGTTCATCAAGCAAGGCTGCAACCAGGCAGTCGTAGGCACCCAGACAATAAATATTCCTGCAATCAATTTCTACCAGAAGAACGGCTACAAAGTAATAAGCCACACATTAGCATTTCATAAATGGCTATAGAGAAAAGTCGCCGCCACCAGCCACTGCACCGCCGACATTTATGTCAAATGCAACGTCTTGCATTTTCAAAACTTTAGTTTTGTTAAGGTGCTTGGTGGCTCTGACGGGGGTTGCCCCACACGGGGTGTCAGAGGCGACTTTTCGTCGAAAAGTTCTGTGCCTGCTCGCTCGGATTTTTTTCTCAGCAACCCGAAGAAAAAATCAACTACAGTGCTTCTTACGAGGTTCATCGGCTCGCTCGCACTTAAGGCACAAAGAACTTTTCTAACACAATCAAGCTTTCTTTAGAAGCCCTTTCTCTACTAATGCGTCTGCTGCGTTTTTTATCTGCTCAAAATCAAGCTTTGAATGAATGGCGATGTCTAATAACGGGTGTTCTCCGTCGCACATGTTAAGAACCCATAGCAATGCTATCTCATTAAAGTAGCCTGATTTTCTCGCCCCTATTGCGCCGTAAAGCCCTCTCTTGCCGAGCTGAGGCTCGCACTTAGGATTAAGGCTGGCATAAGTTTCATTGTTCTCCAGCAAGAATATTAATCTAGCGTACATGTCGAATGACTTGTCAAGCGAGGACACTGATACAAAGTCAGGATTGTCAGCTGATGTATGGTATTCTGGGAAATCCCAGGCAGGGCTCCTCATCAATGCGCCAACAGGCAGGTTGAATCCTGGAGAGCAGAACTGCCTTTCATCGCTGCCGTAAGATGGCGTGAAGTCAATAATGGTGTGAGGAGAGCCGCTGTCAACAAGCATCTTCTCAACTGCTTTGTCTATCAAAGCATTTCCCTGCCTGCTCTTCTTATAAGTAGGATTGCCTTTGTTGCCGAGATTCATGGCAATAACCCCTGCTGTTATGTTCTTCACCTTATCCTCGTTCTTACTGAGCCATGTTATTGCGCCGATAGTTTCTGGAATGAACAAGAACCTGTAAGAATACTTGTGCTTTGACTCCAATAATTTCTTGGCAAGCATGACAAGCACGACTACTCCTGTCAGATTATCATCGCACATAGAAGGATGGCAGGTGTAGGATGAGAAAAGAATTTCATCTTCTACTTGCCCTTTTATGTAAAGCTCGCCATAAGTCAAGCTTCCATTCTCCAGCTTGGAATCAATGAATACTTCATAATTTCCTTCTCTTAATTTCTCGAACTCATTATAAGATATGCAAAAACCCCAGTTCTCCTTGTAATAAGAAGTCAGATAAGGCACCCATTCAGGATGCTCAGGCATGGTGTGCAAGTGCTCTTTTAATTCCTTAAGAGAAACAGTCTTCTTTATCGGAACGCTGTAGTTCAAAACATGAAGATTCAGTTTCTTGAAATCAACAATCTTGTTGCCGTTCTGGTCCTTCACAAAAGCGTCCTTGATATTCCACTCCTTAGGAACAGTCCAGTCAAAGACCTGAGTGCCTGAAGGAACTTCATGAACCTCAACAGGAATCTTTTCCTTGATAATCTTCAAGGTTTCTCTCACACCATTGCCAGTAATGCTCCTGCAAATAGGAAAAAGCTTCTTCATCAAAGCAAAAGCTTCTTCACCCTCAGTAGTAGAGCCTGGCCTGAACGCAGATACAACTTTTTCTTTCATTTGAACGATAATAAAGACTCTAAGAAGGTTTAAATATTTTATGAATGGGTAAACTAGTTGAAAATGTAGCTGATGAAATTAGCCTTCTTTATGCTTAAAGAGAGCTATGAACTAATTTTAAACAGATTACGACTTACAAGTAGTTTTTTACCTCAAAAAAATATTTAAAGAGGCAGAGGTTTCCTCTCGCATAAGGTGGGGGATAACAAATTATTTTCAGTAAGAACGAGTTCTAAAAAGGAGGTGTGTTAGAATGAATAAACTATTCTTATACGTATTAGTTGGCATACTGTTAGCTACAAGTGTTTTTGCTGCTGAGAAAAGTGAGTTTGTTCAGTTGGTTGAGAACACTTACCATTGTTTTGACTGTTGGACTGTTTATAAGATTACCAAAGCCGATGATGTTTCTCTTGATAAGTTCGGACTTGATTTTAAGGATGTTGATGGTGATTTTGTTCTTCCTGATTATGATATCGGTTATTTGACTAGTGAAACTTATTCTGAGTTGGTTGATATTTATGAGCCTTGTGTCGTGACTAAAACAATTGTTAACAATGAAACTGATGAGGAAGAGACTGTTAATATTGATTCCACTTGTTATGCTGGCCAGCAAGAAGTTGAGAAGACAAGAGAGTATTATGTTTTTTCAAGTGGTGATCCAATGGGAGCATTGAAAGGCATTAAAGCGCAGTACAATGCTGCTGCTGTAGGAGATACTATATACATTAAGGTGACGGGCCATCCTGAGCGAGGTACATCCTTGGACAACATTCTGACTTTGAATGATTATACTTATGATGAGTATGCCTGGTGGAATGCCAATTTTACTTATAGATTGAACATTAGCTGCAGTCAGGTTAGTGATGGCTTTCCTATTGTTGTTAATGGCAGCAATGGCTTTAGCCTTGGCGGTTATCAGCAAATCGTCTGGGTTGCTTGCCAGAATAATACTGGCTTAGCTGTTTATTATAATAATTACTCCAGTTACATATTGGCTAATAATAGTGTTCAGGTTCCTTTTGAGGTTGAGCGAGGCAATGCCAGCAGTTATAATTCTGTGCAGGCATGGGATTATTTTAATCGGGTTAATAGCCAGAATAATAGCAATAGTCCGTATATTTTTCATTTGAATTCAAATAATACGGTTGTTGACTCTATCAGTGTTAATAGTGGTTATTCGAACCTTACTCAGAGCAAAGGCATGGTTGATGGAGGCCTTTTGAGTGATGGCTCTGAGACAAGCACGAAGCTTTTATCTTATCATGATATTCATGAGTTAGTTCCTGGCAATATGACTATAATGTTCATTTTTAATGGAACGACTCTTCTATCTAATGAGAATTATTTTATGCATAATTATGATGGGACTAATTATTATGTCCTTTTTGCCCATTCTACAGGATATATTGACATCTCATTCGTATCATCAGGTAATCTTGATTTCCGTTTTACTCCTACTAGTGCTGTGATGACCAATGGTAGCAAGCATTTGATTGTCATTTCGAAAGTTCCTGGTTATAATGTTAATAATTTTACTTCTTATTTTGATGGTGCCATATATAACAAGAGTAGTTTAATTGATACTTTATCTGCCACAACTTCCACTACTAATCAGGTTTGGGGTAGGAGAACTCAGGGTGATTTTCCTATAAATTTCACTCTTGATGAGGTCAGGGTGTTGAATTATACTATGAGTGCGTCTGAGGTTAATATGACTTGGTTTAACTTGTTAGGTGTTTCAGGGTATGGTAGTCTAGGAGTGGGAGAAAGTTATCCTGGGCCAGATATTGTTAACGAGTCTTCTGGTAGGACTGCTATTATTGCAGGAGTTGATGCTTCTGAGATTGCTTCTTCATATAGTGCTTATTACGATAAGCAGGTTTATGAGCGTTTGGCTAATGGGAGCCAGTACAAGGGCACTTTTGATGTTTTTGTTGTTAGCGGGAATAAGCGTTGGGCTTTTAATTATGACCAGAATACCAGCAGTTCATTCCCTGTGTTTTTCAATATAACGCCAGTATTTTATGTTTGGCAGAATTATAACCAAAGCTATAGCGCAATTGTTAATAGCGTCCAAGCTCTTATTGATAGCACGAACTAAATAGGAGGCTTGTTGAAAATGCTTCCTAAAAGATTTTTAATTCCAGTTATCGCACTTTTTATGGTGTTTCTAGTTGTTACTCTGCCTGTTTGTTTTGCTGTTCAGTATGATTTGACATATGATGCTAATGGTAATTTGGTTACTGGTGATGGCAAGTACAGAGTTTATAATAGTTTTAACCAACTCTGGAAAGTCTACAACGGTTCTAATGGCTCTGGTGTTTTACTTCAAGAGTATGCTTATCATCCATTAGAAGAGAGAGTTTGGATGAAGAAGACTTATAATTCTTCAGGGAATCTAACTGAGACAGTTTATTATTGGACGAAGAACTTTGTAACTGTCGTTAACTTGAGCGGAACTTATAACTTCACTTATGTTTATCATAATGGCGAGCTCATTGCGCAAAGCGTCAATGGAGTCAAGACTTTCTTTCACAACGACATAAAAGGGAGCGTTGTTGCGGTAAGCAAT
>JAFGDD010000025.1 GCA_016932315.1 Candidatus Woesearchaeota archaeon | reverse complement strand
GTATGTCTTTATGAAGTTGCTTTAACATCGAGCGATGGTAGTTGTGCTCAAAACTTTTGTTTTGGCAGTCAAAAGCAAAGCTTTTGTCCATTCAAAAAGGAAGACCTCAACCTTAAGGAAGAGGTATTCTCATTTTGTAATAAAGAGAAAAAACTGAAAAAATGCGAAAGCCCCGCCGGCTTGAGGAGCCTAAATGTTATTTCTTTTCAAATACAAAAACTGTACAGATAAATCCGCTGTCGTTCAGGTCTTTCTTCTCCAAAAGTTCAAAACCATTACTTCTGAATAAATGAAGATAAAAGGCCTCCTCGCGATTATAATCTATTAATTTTCCTATCTTAGGGATATCTGAATAATGCAGTATTTCCTTGTATTTTCTACCACCTAATCCTATAATATTATTTTCGATGAACAAGTCTTTCTTGGCTCTCAGCTTCTCCTCAAGGTATTTTTCATTAGCTACAACAAGGATAAACTTTCCTCTCTCTGAAAGCATTGAATGAATCTTTGCCGCTGTCTTCTTGATCTCGTTAGAAACAAAATGAGGAAATACATAAATGCAAGTGATAAAATCGAACTTGGTGCTGGTTTTTGTATCAAGAAAGGTTTCGGGAAAAGTCTTTATAATCGCAGTTTTTCTTACCCGCAAAGGCTTTTTTACATAATAATGATAATTCTTTGATGAGGGCTCACAGCCTTCAAGTATTATGCGCTTGTAACGTTTGCCTAAGCTCTTATACAAAAGCTTAAAAAAGAATCCGATGCCGAAGCCTATATCAAATACGCTGATTGAAGAATCTTTTTTCTTTAGCAGATATTCTTTTATTATAAAATTGTTAACGAATAAATTTATCTTTGTCTTTTCCTGTTTCTCCCAGTTAATCTTGTCATATTGCTGATAAAAAAAATTATTATTCTTCATGGAAATACATCATTACAACTAAGAATATAAACTTTTCTGTCCCACTAATTCTGTTGAAGTCTTACTTCTCCTTCACAGCCGCCTGCGCCGCCGCCAGTCGTGCAATTGGCACTCGATATGGTGAGCATGATACATAATCCAGTCCTATTCTGTGGCAGAATTCTACAGAGCTTGGTTCTCCTCCGTGTTCTCCGCAGATTCCTATCTTGAGTTTCTTATTTACTCTTCTTCCTTTCTCCACGCATATCTTCATTAGCTGCCCTGCTCCTTCCTGGTCTATGGCTTGGAATGGATCCTTATTATAGATTCCTAGTTTTACATAGGCTGGCAAGAACTTGCCTGCGTCATCTCTAGAAAGCCCTAAGCCCATCTGCGTCAAATCATTGGTTCCAAAAGAGAAGAACTCAGCAGTCTTAGCAATTTCATCTGCAGTTATGGCTGCTCTTGGCACTTCTATCATGGTTCCTATCATATAATCTATTTTGACTTTTTTCTCTTTCATCACTTCAGCAGCTACTTTCTCTACTATTTCTTTTTGCAGTTCAAGTTCTTTTACTATTCCAACGAGCGGTATCATCACTTCTGGCTTGACAGGAATTCCTTTCTTTTTAACTTCAGCTGCCGCTTCAAATATGGCCCGCGCCTGCATTTCAGTAATCTCAGGGAATATTATTCCTAGTCTGCATCCTCTGTGCCCCAGCATTGGGTTGAATTCGTGTAGTTCTTCTGTCTTCTGCCTTATTCTTTCAACGCTCATGCCTGTTTCATGTGCTAGTTCTTCAACATCTTTTTCTTCTTTTGGTAAAAACTCATGCAGTGGCGGATCCAGCGTTCTTATGATTACTGGTCTGTGCTTCATCACTGTGAATATTCCTATGAAGTCGCTTCTTTGCATCGGCAATAGTTTTGCAAGTGCTTTCTTCCTTCCTTCTAAGTCATCAGCAAGTATCATCTCCCGCACTGCTTTTATCCTGTCACCTTCAAAGAACATGTGCTCTGTCCTGCAAAGACCAATTCCTTCTGCTCCGAACTTAACAGCTACTTCGCTGTCACGAGGAGTATCTGCATTAGTCCTGACTCCTAGCCTGCGATATTTATCAGCCAATTTCATAAGCACAGCAAAGTCTCCACTAAGTGCAGGCTCAACAGTTGGTATCTTGCCAACAAACACTTCTCCAGTCGAACCATCAAGCGTTATCCAGTCTCCTTCTCTGACTTCAGCATCCTTAACACAGAATTTTTTCTCGTGCTCATTAACAACAACCTCGCCTGCTCCTGCTACGCAGCACTTGCCCATGCCTCGAGCAACAACAGCAGCGTGAGAAGTCATTCCTCCTCTAGCTGTCAAGATTCCTTTTGCATAATTCATTCCTTTAATATCTTCAGGCGAAGTCTCAGTCCTCACAAGGATTACGCTTTCTCCCTTTTCACCAAGCTCAACTGCTTTTTCTGCATTAAAAACAACTGTTCCGACTGCTGCTCCTGGCGACGCAGGCAATCCAGTAATCAATAATCTTGCTTTTTTCTTTGCAACAGTATCAAGGGTTTTGTGCAATAACTGGTCGAGCTGGGAAGGCTCAACTCTTAGTATTGCAGTCTTCTCATCTATCAGTTTCTCCTTTACCATATCAACTGCAATCCTTACAGCAGCGTGAGCAGTCCTCTTACCCCTCCTGGTCTGAAGCATGTATAATTTGCCTTGCTGTATTGTGAATTCCATGTCTTGCATATCCTTGAAGTGCTTCTCAAGCTTCAGCCTGATAGCATTAAGCTCAGCATACTGCTTAGGCATTTTCTTTTTTAATTCAGACATTGGCAATGGCGTTCTTATTCCTGCAACAACGTCTTCTCCCTGGGCATTGAACAACCATTCTCCGTAAAAAGCGTTTTCTCCATTCGAAGGATTCCTTGAAAAGCAAACTCCAGTGCCAGAATCATCTCCCATGTTGCCGAAAACCATGGCTTGAATATTAACAGCAGTGCCAAGCAATCCTTTGATATGGTTCAATTCCCTGTAAGTTATTGCTCTCTGGTTATTCCACGAGCCAAAAACAGCATTAATAGATAATTTCAACTGCTCCTTAGCATCCTGAGGGAATTCCTTGCCAGCATGCTTCCTTATAATATCCTTATAAACAGCAACTATTCTTTGCAAATCCTTGGCATCAAGCTCAGTATCATACTTTACTCCCTTGGTGTGCTTTGCATTCTCAAGCGCTTCCTCGAAGTACTTGTGCTCCACTCCCATGACTACGTTGCCGAACATTTGCAAAAATCTTCTATAAGCATCCCAAGCAAACCTTTCATTGCCAGTCTTACGAACCTGACCAAGAACAGTTTCATCATTCATTCCGAGATTAAGCACAGTATCCATCATTCCAGGCATAGAAACAGCTGCTCCAGAACGAACAGAAACCAGTAAAGGATTAATAGCGTCGCCAAGCTTCTTGTTCATGTCTTTCTCAAGCCTTGCAATATTCGCCTTAAGCTGGCCTTCAAGCTTCTTAGGCCATTTCTTGTTAGCGCTGAAAAAAGCGCAAGCCTTGGTAGTTATAGTAAAGCCTGGCGGAACAGGTACTCCAATCCTGGTCATCTCAGCAAGGTCAGCTCCTTTGCCACCCAGAATCTCGCGCATCTTAGTGTTGCCCTCAGAAAAATAATATATCCACTTCTCAGATTTTGCCATCAAAAATCACCTCCTGATTTTTGAGGCTCCAAAAAACTTCGTTTTTTGCTAGCCATAGTAATTCACCCTTAATATTTCCTAAACATTAAACAGCCTGGCTGAAGAGATGATTGTTTATAAATTTTGTGAGAAAAAGAGTTAAGAAAATCAACCGGTAAAATAAATAGGCGCAAAACTAAACCTGTTTGCCAGCAGCTAAAAAGTATTTTTGCCTTAACCCAGAATACATCTCTTCTGATGCTCGTTTTCCGATTTTCGCATCTGCAGCAGAAAAATTGAGATTATCCGTCTCTCCAGAAATAATTTTTTCAAGAGTATTTATCGTCCTTATCAAGTCAGACGCAAGGCAGACGCAATCCATCTGTTCTCCTGATAGGTCTTTCCTATCATAAACAGGGTGCCTATAAGCAAGATCATCTTCTCTGGCTGACTTAGAATAGCGTATGCCAAAAACAGAAAAAAAGCCGCGCCAAAAACTTTCTTTCCTCCTTTTTTTAACCCTCTGCTTATACCGCAAAGCATTCTCATTGGAAACCAGCCATTGGTTCAATTGATTGACAAGCTCATCAAACTCATTGCCAGTATTGGTCGCGCTCATCAATATCAGAAACAGAAAAGAGTTTATAAACTTTACTAGCCCCCAATGAGCGGCACAAAGATTACTCCGCCGTGATAATCCGTCTCTAGCTTTTCTTTTCTCTTTCTTATCCTTATCAATTCCTGTTGATAGCTTGGGCCAATAGGAGCTACTAATACTCCGTTATCAGCTAATTGCTCTATTAATGCATAAGGAATCTTATCTGCTGCTGCAGTCACAATTATTGCGTCATAAGGAGCTTCCTTGGAATAGCCTTTTGTTCCGTTACCATGAATAACAAGAACATTATTGTATTTCAGCTTCTTTAATAATTTCTTTGTCCTCTCAGCTAATTCTTCAATCCTCTCAATAGTTATTACTTTCTTTGCAAGCTTTGAAAGGATTGCTGCCTGATAGCCTGAGCCTGCACCGATCTCGAGAACTTTCTCATTGCCCTTTAACTCAAGCAGCTCTGTCATGAGAGCAGCAATGTAAGGCTGGCTTATGGTCTGGCCATAGCCAATCGGCAATGGGCGGTCCTCATAGGCAGAGCCATGCATTTTAGCAGGAACGAATAATTCGCGATGAACCTCTCTCATAGCTTTAAGAACATTCTTATCTTTTACGCCGCGCGCTTCTATCTGGCGCTTGACCATCTCAGAGAGTAACTTCTTGTGCATGCAAAAAAAGAAATAGCTTAAAGCTTAAAAATATTCTGGGCAGAATTGCTAAAAGTCTTTGGCCAACACAATCTCAATATACTCAAGTTTATTATCTCTTTCAAAGGTAACTGCTACGCCGCCAACCCCTGGCTTTTTAAGCACCCTTGCAGTTTGGTCTCTGGCATCAGGCGCTATGAGCTTGCCAAATCCGTATTTGACTCGTTTGTAGAAATTCTTGCTTATGAACTCACCGCTCAGGCAAATCAGAGGATAGGGAAGCGTCATGCGTTCGGTAATCTCATCAGCGTCCTCGTAGTTTTCTACCAGTTCATCCAGCAAGGAAATCCTCATGTCTGGTTGAACAAACTCTGCTTTCACGGTGAAGCATAAAACATCTACGCCATAATTTTCTTTGAGCATAGCCTCAAGTTTTTCAAGAGAAACAGGCACATTTGATAATCTTCCTGTTAACTCGTCAAGCTCTTTTTTGCCGCCATTCTTTGATACCGTGTACTCTTGCACAATGCTGTTCAAGTCAAAGTATTGGGTCATTTTTTCACCAAGAGAATTTGCCTTGGCTGGCAATGTTTTGTCTTCTTGGCTCTGGCGCCATGGGTGAATCCTCAACATAGCCCCAGTGGCTGTAAGCCTTCCCTACAGCAGGGTTAAGGTATATGCTCTCCTTGGTTTGTGTATTCAAGAAAATGCTTGCTATGCCTTCAGTTGTGCCTGCAAATGGAAGCTTTTTCTCTTCTCCTGTAAGCTCATCCAGAAATTTAATATATTTATTAGGTAAAATGTCTACAATTCTTCCTTTGTAAGTTTTAAATTTATCACTTTCATCCTGCTTGTGCAATCCATAAATTGTTTGGATAAAAACATTCAGGCCTGCGTATTTCTTGGATATATCATTCTCTTCCATAAGCATCCCCCGCGAAGTGTTTTAATTAGGTAATAGTAACTAGAATATAAATGTTTTGCTTGAAATCATTTCAAAAAATCTTCTCAGAATATCACCTGGAACAAATTGCTGAACACTCCATAACCATCAAAGCCTGGTATTGGTATCATGTTGAAGATGAACAAGAACATGTTAATCCTGCTAACCAGGTAAAGGAAGTGATGCTGGTTCCTATTAAGCTTCCTGCTCAGCTTCTTGTTCTTAAGGAAAAACAGTGTGACTAACCATATAATAAGGTTGACTGCCGGCCCTGCAAATGAGATTGATGCAAACTGCAATGAAGTCCCTTGGCCGCTGATTGCAACAAAAGCAGGCACAAAGAATATGAAACCAGGGCTTATAAGCTTAAGTACTAACCCAATACCCAGCCATGTATAAGCAGCATGAAAAACTGCACTCATGCCAAAACCCATTGCCAAGAACTTATGACCAAACTCGTGCAATACAATACTTGGAGCAACCACTGCTGCTGCAAACCAGAAATCAGTCCAGCCAAGCCTCTTATTCCTGAAATTCAAGTAATTGTCAGGGGTAATAACCTCGACTTTTGGCTTGAAGTGAAATATGTCCTTGAATATGAAGCCAATAGCAAAGGTCATGATGACAATATCCAGTATTTCCCAAAACGATAAAAGCATAAAAAAAGGGCAGAAGTAATGGTTTAAATGTTTTATTGTTAGGCCAATCATCTGAAGCGGAGGGCGCGTTCAAAAAGTCGCCGTAGCAGTCACCAACACAAAAATTTTTGTTTTTTTAAACAAAATTTTTGTTGGACGCTGACGCGGT
>JAFGDD010000024.1 GCA_016932315.1 Candidatus Woesearchaeota archaeon | reverse complement strand
TTTCTAGGATGTTAGCAATTTCATTGCTCCCATCCCAAAAGCCGTAGCTTTTGTGATACCAGATTTTTGCTAAAAATCTGCGGGGTGTCCAAGGCGATTTTTTGGAGTAGTGCATTTTCAACTTCAAATTTTATTCAATAACATCAACCTCAATCTCAAGGGCATCAAAGGTAGGGTATTCTGTGATCACTGCCTTGACTAATCCTTTGCTGTTGATGATTCGTGCAAGCCATGGGCTTGTTATCAGCCTAAGCTTGTGCTCGTCAATCAGTAGCATGTGCTCTGGCAGTTCTTCCTCCTTGAGTATTTCTTTTCTTATGCTTTCAAGCTTATTTAATATTTTCTTTTTTTCAGAAATTTCCAAGCTGTTAAGCTTTTCATGATAGCCAAACCCGGGCTTCATTTCAGGCAGGTAAAAGGCTCCGCGCGTCAGCATGCCATCTTCTGCCACAACATCAAATTTTTGCTTTACGTTCTCTGCACGCCTAATAATCCTCTTGGTCAATTGCACCTTATCTTTTAGCTTGCAGGTACAGTAATGCGTTCTTATGCCCTGATTTACAGCATATCTTAGCAGCTTTTTTGCAAGTTCATCGCTGCCCTTTATAGCATAGGATAAGTTATCCTTGCACTTGATATTCTTCTTGTTCCTCCACACTGCATTGTCTGCTAGCTCTAGCTCGTTAAGGTTAAGGAAATCTACTTTGTCAGCAATAAAATCAATGAGCAGCTTGGTTTCTGCTTCTTTTCCAGGAATGACTGGTATCTCAACTCCAACATTCCATTTGCCCTTTAGCTTCTTGTTTTTCGCCAGCATTATCCTTGACCAGTCTTCTGGCTTGTCAAGCTTTGGATGAAACCTTATCTCGTCCAGCCCAGCCTCGCAGAGCCTAAATAAATTTTTTTCATTAACCAAAACAAGCGGGGTGTACAGATGAATGTGAAATTTCCTGCCAAAATTTTTCTTTAGCAGCTTAATGTAGTTAATAGCCCTGTCCAGCTTCACTAGTGGGTCCCCGCCAGTGATGCCAGCGCCTTTTGCAGAGCAAGCCTTGGCTTCTTCAATAATGGCTTTTGCATCTTTTTCATTCTCAAGCTGCCTTTCGTTTGCATATATAACGTCTTTGTAAAGCTTCCTGTCAGAAACCGGGCAGAAGTCGCACCTTGCAGGGCACAACCCTGTGACGAACAGCACTAGCTTCTCGCCTTCAACGCAGTACTTGCAGCCATCTGTGAGCTCGCCTGCCCTCCAGGAATAGTAAGGAGTCTTTGTTATTCTCATTTTGATACGAGAAGAGCTATGTTTTGATTTAATAATTTTTGTTTATTTCGGGTTCTGTTGAAAGTTTTCACTGGCGCGCTCGCAACGCTTTTTAAACAGCTTCTTTTACGGAAGTTGTTCAATCAGCACTACATACATCAGTCCTACATACTTTAGGCTCGCTAGGCGCACACTTTTTAATGAGAATTATTTTATCAGCATATTTATAAAATCCAAGAGATTTCCACTTTCTGCAATGGACCTTCCTGTAGCAGAGGTATGCAGGCCCCTGAAGAGGGGCATGATTAGCTTAGGATTATATGGCATTATGCACGATTATGTCAGGCTTTTGGCTGATGCAAAGTATTCTGAAAAAAAAGAAGAGCTTCGTTCTCAGGTGAATGAGCAGCGAAGACCTTTCAATTTCTTCAAGTACAGTAAGGTTTTGAAGCAGGAGAAGCCAAGAATAAGAGGGGAATGCTTGGCTGATGCAGCAAGGCAGATTGACTTTGTCCTCAAAAAATACAGTATAGGGGTGGATAAAAAAATAGAATACGATGAGCTAGTCATTGATGATGAGCGTCTTGACGAAGCTCCGAGATTACTAGAAGAACTGGTTGCAGACATGAACGAGCTTTTACTGAAGAACAGTGTCGCATCACCGTTCAGGATAAACAGTTATTTTGATTATTTTTTAAAAAAACCAGGCACTACGTTGCCTGAAGACGCTTATATTAAACTTAAGAAAGCTAAAGAACGACAAGTCAAAACATCCGTTGGTAATTTAGGTAAATCATCTTAGAAACTTCTTCACTATCAAGCTTCTTAATATTAGCAATCTTTTTTATTCCTTCAATAATGAATCTTGGCTCATTCCTCTTGATGTCAGGGTAAGGGCTCATGTAGGGAGCATCGGTCTCAGTGAATAATTGCTCTATAGGAGCCATTTGCGCAATTAGCTGCAGTTGCTGAAGCTTGTTAACTATGCAGGGAATGCTCATGCTCCAGCCGTTGTCAAGTATTCTTTTCACCAGGTGATGCCTTCCCATGAAGCAGTGCATGATAATCTTCTTATTCTTCAGGCTATTGCTTTCCAGCATCTCAATTACATCAAGTTCTGCGCGCCTGCTGTGAACAATGATTGGCAGGTTTTTTCTGTGCGCAAGCTCAATGAACTTCTGAAAGCACTTTCTCATCTCGGATTTGTACTTGTCTCCGTGAGGGTTATCATCACCGACATAATAATCAAGCCCTACCTCGCCGATTGCAACAATATTTTCCTGCTTGGAAATGAATTTTAGCTCATTATCAAAATCCTCTTCCTTCACCTGGGCAGCGTGCACTGGATAAAAGCCGAGCGCTGGCTTAATAACGCTGTACTTCTTTGCAAGCTCAAGAACTTTCCTGTTGCTGGAAGCATGAACGCCGTTATTGACTATGGCCTTGACACCAGCAGCCATGTTTTCATTTATTACCTTGTCTATGTCAGCATCATACTCTTCAAAATCCAGGTGAGCGTGAACATCAACAACCATCATATAGAAAAAAAGTTGGCTAGTTGCGTTTATATTACTTTCTCTTCTTACCTTTCTGCTCACCCCTAAGCCTCTGGAAGGTTTCTATAACATCTACAAAATACTTGCCATCCTCGAGCTTGTAGACCAATGGCTGTTTCTCGTGGAAAAGCTTTACCAGGTCAAGGTTGTACTTGCCAGGCTGCAGTATTTCAATGCTTTCCAGGTCAAGAATGACCGGTTTGTCCCTGTCAATCTCATTGCCTATGATGTCATAAACATCCTCTTCTATCTGCTCCCTCTCCTCAGGCGTCAGCTTTATGGCGGCTTCTGCCTTCTCCTTGAGCTGCTTGAACTTCTCTGCCTTGATAAAATAGAACATCCTAGAGCCGCAGGAGCATCCCTTGATTATCTCCTTAGCTGCATCCTCGTACAAAGTCCCGCATCTCACGCACTGGTGTGGCATATTAAAAATAAAAGTAGAATGAGTTTATAATTCTTTTTGTTTGGCACAAGGAAGGAAAAATTTATATGCCTGATATCGATTCTTTTCTGCATGAAGGGAAAAATATTTGCGATGGGCCAGGAAAATAAATATTCCTATTTTATTTTTGAGAAAAAACAATATCTTCTTAGCCTTTTGTTAAAAATGCTTGACATCTCAGCGCTTCAGGAAGAGTATGTTAAGGAGATGATATATTTAAACTATGATTTTGATGACCCTGCTCCTGAAAATAAACTGAAGGAGAAGAATATCAAGAGAATGATTGATGAAAGATATTCCTTTTCAGACCATGACTTTCGCTGCGATGTGATTTTCGGTTTTAAGAGGGTATTTATTATATGCAACGCGAATAAAAGCACAACTCGCTCATTGAGGGATTTTGTAGCAGAGAATTTTGAATTTGTTAAGCCAAAAAAGATAAAATCCAAATGAGCGTATAGAGAAATTATTTCTTCTTTTTCTTCTTCTGCTCTTCTGTGAATAATTGTATCTTGTCAGGGTCTTTCTTTATTTCCTTGATTATGCTGGCGGGCCCTATAATGGTTAATCCTCTCCTGCTGCCGAGCAAGAGGTTGATGAACACAGTTCTTATCTTCTGCAGGAATGCCTGATCCTTGGCTTGGGCATCCAATTCCTCTATTTCTATACCTTTGAACCTTTCATCAATTTCTTCCATAGTCTTCCTTATGAGCTCTGACTTCTCGTTGCTGTGAAGCTTGCCTTCAAGAAGGATAATTTTCTCTTCCCTGACTATCTTCAGCAGCTTCTGGATTTTCTTCTCAGAATTAAGATCAGTAATCTCTGAGTGTGGAACGAATTGTAATGTCAGCATTTTCTTTCTCCTCAACCTCTTTTTTTGCATTATATCAATGAAACGATAAATGATTACTATACATTATGATAATCATTGATCATCTATTTGTCAGCTTGAATAATGCCTCGTAAAACGCGTCGATGTTAGTTCCTACCTTGGCGCTTATTCCTATTACGTCGTACTGTGGGAAAGCAGCCTGAACCTTCTTTATATCTGACTTCTTCAAGTCTATCTTGTTGGCTACTATGAGCACAGGTATCTTTCTTGCTTCAAGGTTACCTATGATTGTGATGTTTACCTGGGAGTAAGGATCCTTAGTGGAGTCGAGGACTACAACCACTGCATCCATGTCATCCAGCCACTTAATAGAATCAATAACTCCTTTGGTAGCTTCTTTTGCCCTGCTCTTGGCTTCCTTCTCCTCCATCCCTTGCTTTATGAATTCCTCATAATCAATTTTTGTGGCAATCCCAGGGGTATCAACTAGATTAAAGGTGAGCTCCTTATTTTTTGATTTAACAGTAATCTGCTCCTTGATCTGGATTTCTCTTGTTTCGTGGGCTATGGGGCTTACGCTGCCCATTTCCTCACCAAGCCAGTCCATGGTTATCTTGTTAGCCAGAGTAGTCTTTCCTCCATTAGGAGGACCGTAGATGCCAAGTTTTATCTGTCCTTTCTTGGCAAACAATGCCTTCAGGAACTTCTTCAAAAAATTGCCGAATAAACCCATAGCATTAATTTCTGAAAATGCTGATATATAAAGATTGCTATTTGGGAGTTGTTTCCTTTGGGGGTGTGTGAGAATTGTTACCTAAAAGAAATTACTTAAGATCACTTTTCTTTCTTCTTTTTATAGTCATCAATCGCCTTGTGCAGTGCTTCCATTCCTAGGATTGAGCAGTGGACTTTAATTGGTGGCATTTCCCCAAATTTTTTTATAATGTCGTTCTTGGTGACTTTCTCTGCTTCTTCAATTGTTTTGCCCTTGACCAGCTTGGTCATTACGGATGTGGTGGCTATGGCTGCTACGCAGCCAAAGGTCTTGGCTTTGATATCAGCTATCCTGCCGTTCTTTATTTTCAGGAATACTTCCATTATGTCGCCGCAAGTCGGGTTACCTACTATGCCGTGGCCGTCTGGATTTTCTATACTGCCCATGTTGCTTGGGCTCTGGAATTCCTTCAGCACTTTCTTGTTGTAGTCAAGGCTCATGATAGTTCACCTCAAAACTTAAAAATAATCAAATAGTTGTATGAAATATATTTCATATGATTTAGAATTCATAGTTATTTATAAATATTATGGTTTTAAAATTACTTTATCAGCCATTTCCTTGACTTAACGGCTCAGTAAATCAGTTCTTCTTGCAGAACACCACATCAATATATGGAGGAATGTTGTCTGCGCTTTCAGAGCTGAATGGGGGTATATCAACGCTATGGTTATGGCCACCAGTTAAATCCCAACCGCCAGCAAGAGAGCCCTTATTCCAGCTACCTGCTTGCGCGTTGGTGGCAGTGCTAGGAGGGTCAATGGTATGCGTATGCGTGCTTGAGCCTCCAGTCCCTCCGTAAGTTGCAGCTACTCTTGGAAATCTGCCATTAAATGATGCGCTCAACTGGGTCCATCCCGTAGGGCATGCTGTATCAAACATTGCAATCATACCAGAAGGAATACCACCTATTACTGTTCCACCAACAGTTAAGGTTCCAGTTACATTAGCGTTTCCAACAACTTCTAATTTTTGTCCAGGGCTTGTTGTCCCAATGCCAATATTCCCTGCATTGAAATAGCTGTTCCCGCTTCCTGCAATGGCTACATTGGGAGAGCCAATCATTGCTCCTCCTCTTATTATAACTCCACTGCTTCCGCTGCAATTTCCGATGCTATTGCCAGAGCATATTGCGCCATATGAATAAATGCTTGAGCCTGCAGCTATCCTGCCAGCTCCAATATCATAATATGCATTATTAGCTGAGCCTATTACTCCATATGCATCAACGGCTAGCTTGGAGTTCGGGCTTGTTGTCCCAATACCTACCTTGTCAGTTGAGGTTGTTAACTGCATTATTGTTCCTGTATCATTCCATCCGCTGTCTGTGCCGCTGCCTCCAGCAGGCCAGGCGGTGATGCAGTCGCCATTGAGGCATATCTTTGCAGTGCTTATGTTGTCAGTGGCGTTTATGTCACCAATAACTGTTAATTTGTTGGCAGGATTATAAGTTCCTATTCCTACGCCGCCTCCTTGAAGACTCATAACTATTGCATAACTTGCACTTGGATCTCTGAAATATTGGTTTACAATATCGTAATAAAGAGTGCCTGATTCTGAATTTGATGACCTGATGGCTTTTGTGTCCAGAATGTAAATTCCTGTATCCCAGATATCGCTACCAACAATGTTTATTGAGCCATTAACATCAAGCTTTTGTTGCGGATTAGCAGTACCAACACCAACCAAATCACTTGCTGCATTAAGGAATAGCGTTCCTGAATCAAGATTAATATCGCCTGTGTAGCTGAGCTGTAAGTCTTCCTGGTTAACTTCAACCATTACTCCGCTGACTGGGAAGACAATTAGTGCAAGCAGCATTGAGAGTATAGCTGTCGCTAAGATGCTGCGAAGGACTGGCGAAGAAACGGCTTTAAACAAAGTTTTTGCATTGTTTTTGGGTTCCTTGCTTTCAACTCTTCTTGCTTTGCTTTTTTCATTGTTTCTTTTTTCTTCACTCTTCATTTTTATTTTCCTCCAAATTATTTTGGGTGTTCTATCATCATTTTTCCATAATCTTATTTTAAGGTTTAAGTTTAAGGATTTCCTGCCTGTATTAGGTTGCCTAGTAGGCACATAACTCCTGCATTATTTATGAACATGACATTTTGCTGTGATGAATCCTTGATTACAAAGCTGTCAGTGCCGGCAGCGCTGCAGTCAGAGTCAAATGCATTGCAATTAGTGTCTTCAATGCAGAGATTGCCGTTTATGTCGATGTAAGCCACAACGTCTCCTCCAGAGCCTTTCAGCACAAATGAACTTGTTGGGGCAACGCAATTGGCAGATGCTGTGCATGTTCCTCTCAGGATTATATTGCCTGTTTCGTCAAACTTGCTCACGTTCTGGCCTGTATGATCCTTTATTACGAAAGCAGTTGCTCCGCTGGTCCAAGAGCAATGCCCATAACCGTCGCAAATCCTTCCTCCTGAACAAGATGTTCCTATGGTTAAATTGGAGCATGTGCCAAGGTTAAGGCCATTGCAGTCTAGAATGGAAATATACTGGCACTCGCTGCAATTATATTGACGTACATAATTAGGCTGGGCATCGCAATCTGCTGAATTGCTGTCCTTACAGTCACCTACAGATTCACACCTATCTGTGGTTATGCTCTGCTTGTTATAACAATCATTCCCTTCAGCAAAGTACCATGCAGAGCAATCAATTACGCCGCAACCCTCGTCATCATCCTCTCCTGGTTCGCAGAGGTCGCGTTCTACCAAGTCAATTGAATTAATGCTAATATTATCTTCTGTCTTGTAAATTACATTCCTTCCTTGCCCTATAGTCCCGCTTACATTAACATCAAGGAAGGATACGTATTCCATGTCTTGCAAGACTATGACCATCTCATTCATGTTCACCAGCTGGATTGAATAATTATAACCTGACAGTGAGCGGGGTAGGAAGAACTGCCTGGTATAAGCCCCTGAGCTTGATTTTGCCATCCTTATCTCAGTGCTCACCAGCCTGCTAAGCTCCTCCATTGATGTGTAAGCCCTGGTCCTATAAGCCTGGGTCATTCTATCCTGTACGACGACGAATATGCCTGAGAAAACCAGGAACATGACTGCTGCTATAAGAACAAACTCCATGCTGCTCTGGCCAACCCTGTTTTTTTTTGAAAACATTTTACCTTATTTGACATCCCGTCACATAGCATCTTTTTTCATGTTTTTTTTATTCATCGCTTAATTAATTTAATGGCGTTATTGTAATTTGAGGATTATCAGGCAGGTTATCTTTTTGAATTAGGTTCCTGCCCTTTTGCAGGCTTCCATTCACAGCATGATTCAGGAAAATCACGAATTCTCTGCCGTTAACAATTATAGCAATTTCTGTCTGATTATTGAACCTGATATCATAATCTTCGCCATTCAAGGTTTCTGGAATGAAAAATTCTCTTGAATAAGTGCTTGAGCTGTCAGCTGCCATTTGAATCTCTGCGCGTATGAGATTAGCTAATTCCTGGGCATTCGAATCAGTCCCTTGCTTTTTGGCTTCGCCTAATTTCCATTGTACTAAGATGACAATTCCTGTAAGGATGACTATAACAGCAGCGATTATCAGGATGAACTCAGTGCTGCCCTGACCAAACCTTTTTTTAAAGAGAATCATTTTATAATTTATCATTTCCTTTGTGTTATCTTGTCTCGTTTATTAGCACTCGGTTACCCAGAGATGTGACTTTGATAAGCCTCACTCCCTTGTGCATCTCGCCATCTGCACTGACATCGCTGATGTATTCCTTACCTGCTATGCTGTACGGCGTGGTAATGTTGATGTTGTCAGTGAAGAAGACAGCTTCGCTTATGCCGCTCTGAGAATCATACTCAATTACCAGCTCAGAATTCTGCAGGATATAAACCCACCTGACATTATCAGGAATGTTTATTTTAAGGGTTTCCCAGGAATTTTCGCCAATATAGTAAACTTTCTCAACTGTCTCTATAATATCGTTACCAACCAGCTCTATCTGGGAGCGCGCCACCTGGTCTTCTGACTTAGTAGAGTAATTATAGAAAAGGATGGCTCCAGGCACTATTATGAGCATGGCTATTCCCACAACAAGAACATACTCAAATGCTCCCTGGCCCAGCTTCATACTCCTCCCTCTTTTTTTTCTTAATATTTGTATTCTTATATCCGCACTATATATATATTTTACTATGAGTTATAAGTTATATCAAAAAAGTCAGGCCCGGGCTAAGATGTGAGATTGGGACCAAGACGACTTTTTTTGAACTAAATATAATCAAGCAATAAATATATCTAATCAAGTAATAAATATATCAAAGCAAAAGATTTATTAATCCTCATTTATCCCTCGCGATTAATGGGTTTATCAAGAAGGGAGAGGAGAGAGCAGAGAAAGAAACTACTGAAAGAGCAGAGATTGCAGCAGCTCAGAGTAGGTGATGAGCATGATAAAAAATTAGAGCTTAAGAGCGAACATAAAGGGCTTCTGAAGATTTATGATAAGCATTATATGAAACTTTTAATCTTCCCAATTCTATTGTTCATTATTGCAGTAGGCTTGATTGTTTACCAGGTCGCAACCACTGGCGACTTCATGAACAGAGGGGTCAGCCTGAAAGGCGGCATGGTTATAACCATTCCTGCTGATACCACAGTCTCTACTGTCGAGCTTGAGAAAATACTGAAAGCAGGTTTTCCCAAGGATGAGCTTGAGGTGCGCAGCGTTGCCGAGTTTGGAGTGCAAAAAGCAATAATAATAACAACTGATAACACTGCTTCTGAGAAGCAAATACTTGATTCAATAACCCCGCTAATACCAAATGCAAAAGAAGAAGCATCTTCTGAAACCACAGGTTCAAGCCTTGGAAGAGGGTTTTTCAAGCAAACCATGCTTGCTTTGATAATTGCCTTTGTATGTATGAGCATTGTTGTATTAATATCCTTCAAGACTCTGACTCCGAGCTTGATGGTTATACTCTGCGTTTTCGCAGACATTATTGAAACTCTGGCGATTGTTAACATTTTAGGGATCAGGATAAGCACTGCAGGCATAGCAGCTTTTCTCATGCTTATTGGTTACAGCGTTGACACTGACATCTTGTTGACTAGCAGAGTGCTTAAGAGCAAAGAGGGAACTGTATTCTCAAGGGTTTTGAGCGCAGCCAAGACAGGGCTCCTTATGACGCTAACAGCCATAACTGCTGTTGCTCTGGGATTGATAATAAGCCAGTCAGGAACAATAAAAGAGATAATGACTATAATATTGATCGGTTTAATACTTGACATCATAAACACATGGATACAGAATGTTGCTCTGCTAAGGCATTATGTTGAGCATATATTGCCAAGAAAAGGCTTAAAGCCCACGCCAGCACCAGCATTGGCAGAGGAAGAGAGAATGTATGAAACAGATATTGAAGATGATTCCGAAGACCAAGATGAAGATGAATCTGCTCAAGAAGAAAAAGATGATGCTGATGATGATTCAGATGATAATGAGAACAAGAAGTCATCAGGAGAAGATGAGGATGATGAGCAGAAGTAATAAAAAATAAAAGGATGCTAAAATGTCAAAAATAAAAAAAATATTCACAAATGTAAGAGTGATTCTTGTGATAGTGTTTCTCATACTTACAATTGTTGCTATTCACCCAAATCCTTGGAACCAAGGGTTAGCTATAAGGAGTGTTGCTAAGAACAGCTCAGCAAGCATAGCAGGCATACAAAGCCCTACTCCAACTATTCCTCCTATGAGCAGGGAGCGCATATTGAATATCAATAACAAGCCAGTGAACAGTTTGCAGGATTATTATGATTTTGTCCAGACGCTCGAGCCAAACAGGAGCTTCACCATAAAGACTAACAAGAATATTTACAAGCTTGTTGCTCTGCCAGAGTACGAGATTACTTATCTTAATGAGACTGAAACCCAGATAATAACAGAGCAGGTGTTCAATGAAACCCTGAACCAGACTATTAATGTTACCAGAACAGTTGAAGTGCAAAAATTCGAGAAAGAACTTATAGGCGTGGCAGACATAGGATTAAACCTTTACCTGGCACCTAAGAATAATATAAGAAAAGGACTGGACTTGATAGGAGGGAGCAGGGTTGTGCTCAGACCTCAGGAGAAGATAAGCCAGCAGGACTTTGACTTCACAATTGACAATATCAAGCAAAGGCTTAATGTTTACGGCTTAACAGACTTGGTTGTAAGGCCAGCATCAGACCTTGAAGGCAATGACTTCATCATTGTGGAGATTGCAGGAGCAACCCAGGAAGAAGTTAAGACATTGATTGCAAGCCAGGGAAAGTTTGAGGCAAAAGTTGGCAACACTTCTGTATTCAAAGGAGGGAATGACGTGACCTATGTTTGTAGGAGCTCTGAATGCTCAGGCATAGATCCGCGACAAGGGTGTGTGCAGACACAAGAGGGTGATTGGGTGTGTAGTTTCATGTTCAGCATCACGCTCAGCCCTGAAGCAGCGCAAAAACAGGCAAATGCTACAAAAGACCTTGAAGTTGTAGTGGAGCAGGACCAGAATTATCTTTCTGAATCACTCTACTTATTCCTCGATGATGCGCTCGTTGACACACTCAAGATTGGTGCAGAGCTAAGAGGCAACCCTGTGACTGATATACAAATCTCAGGCAGCGGAATAGGACAGACGCAACAGGCAGCAGTAGCAGATGCTCTTAAGAATATGAAAAGCCTGCAGACCGTACTCATCACAGGAAGCCTGCCAGTAAAACTGGATGTTGTAAAGATAGACACTGTTAGCCCAGTACTTGGAGAAGCATTCATTAACAATGCATTGTTAATTGGAATAATAGCAACACTTGCAGTCACGCTCATAGTATTCATAAGGTACAGGCGGTTCGTTGTTAGCTTGCCAATAATGATAATCATGATATCAGAGCTTCTCATAATGCTTGGAGTAGCAGCGCTTATAGGATGGAACCTTGACGTCGCAGCTATTGCAGGCATCATAATATCCATTGGAACAGGGGTGAATGACCAGATAGTTATAGCAGACGAGACCCTCAGGGGCGGCTCTAGGATCTCGCAATATACCAGCTGGAAGGACAGGCTCGGCAAAGCCTTCTTCATCATATTCACAGCATACTTTGTAATACTAGTGGCAATGCTTCCATTATGGTTTGCAGGCGCAGGATTATTAAAGGGATTCGCACTCACTACTATAATAGGCGTAACAGTTGGAGTGCTCATAACAAGACCAGCATATGCCAAGATCGTTGAGATACTGTGCGCAAAAGATGATTAGAGCATTAAGCTCAACAACCGCCTTAAGGTGGTGGCAAAAAAGTTAACTTTTTTGGCACAGCAAAATCCATAATTTTGCGTGTCAAAACAAAGTTTTGAGCACATCAAAATTGCTCGGCAATTTTGCTTGAAATTTCTTAGAAGAAAAGGATATCATGCGTTGCCGGGGGTCGGCACCCTACGGGGAGGCAGCATCCTCGAAAATCAGAATAGAAAATTTCCAAGGCGGTTGAGCGTAAATGCGAGCCAAAATTTTTTAAATAACACTCGCTTCACATCATATTCATCGGGCCCGTGGTCTAGCGGCTCAACCTTTTGCGAGAGCAAAGAGTTCCGCAGATGATATCTCCTTGACGCGGACAGAACTTGAAAAAGCATTGTCCTCAAAATGGAGAGGGTCGCCAGTTCAAATGAGATTTCATCCAATAAATTGGATGGAACAGCAAAGCATAGCTTTGCTTGTTTTTGCGAAATAACAAAAGCTCGTGAAAGTCTGGCCGGGCCCATTTTTATTATTTTATTTTTTACAAAAAGTATATAAACTCAGAAAAAAGAAGAGCAATTAGATAAAAGAGGTTGAGGATTAAAGATGTTCCTGGATATTCTCAGAGGCGTATTTACGTTATCCAACACATTCATAGCACTATTCATAGTTGTTTATGCTTTCCTCTTCCTGAAAAAGACCAAGAGCCACAGGGAGAGAAGGCCGTGGGACTACTTGGTGTTCGCCAGTGTTCTCTACCTCGTCTACACCCTCCTATTAATGCTCATGACAATATACAACATTACTCTCGTGCTCAACCTCAGCCTTTTGGAGCTAAGCATGTTCTTCCAATTCCTCTACACAGGGCTAATATTATTGGCATTCATAAGCCAGACAGACCTGATATTCAAGAACGAGATAATCATAATAACTAGGAAGCTCGAGCCTGAGGCGAAGAACAAGCTAGGGGAGAAGATAGAAAAAGACCTTAAAATGGAAGAAAGAAAAGAAGAGAAAAAAGAAAATATTATCTCATAAGGGCAAAATTTAAAAACCCAGTAGAAGCACCTTCTAGAACAATATATTAATATCAAAAAAAATCCTATGCCGATTTTGCGAGGGCAACATCAATTCAAACAGTTCTAACGGAAGAGGGGGTTGCCCCATCCGGGGAGCTGAAGTCCTCTGATAAAGAAGCTCTGCCCGAGCCTGGCACGATTTTTTGAAGACAAAATTACAAAAAATTATTTTCATGTTTGCGCCGATGGTTTAGTGGCAGCCTTTGCCTCAAAGCCTGGGGAAAAAAGGCGGCTCCTAGTGCTTCGCACCGAAGCCACCTGCAAAAATTATTTTCATGTTTGCGCCGATGGTTTAGTGGTTAGAATGCGGCCTTGCCAGAGATTTTTGCCGAAACAGCAAAAACAAAAGTTTTTGAGCATCAAAAGCAAAGCTTTTGTTGAATCTCGTAAAAAGCGTGACAGTGAGGCATTCCTTCGGAAGCCTCACGGGACTTACGAAAAGCAAGAATCTGTAAAGAGGCTGCGACCCGAGTTCGAATACTTTCAGTCTGTTCTGAAAGGAACGAGACGAAGTCGACTTTCTCGGTCGGCGCACTCCTTTCTTTTAGAAACCATTATAAATATTGGCTTATTTAAAATAGGATGTGAAGGAGTACTATTTTTGGGAGTGCTGGGGAAGAAAAACCAATCTTGAAGAGGCTGCAATCAAATCTTGCAAGGTAGGCAGGAAAATTATTCTTGAAAGTATCCCTCGAGAACAGATAATCTCAATTTATATTAGAGGAAGCTTTGCACGAAGAGAATTGGATTGGAAAAGTGACATAGATTTTATGGTGATTTTAAAAAAAAGCCATTATTTGAAGAAACTCAAGCAACTCGATCTGTCATACAAAGACAAGTTCCATCCTCTGATTGAGATTAAAGGCTACTCTTTATGGGAATTAAAAACAGGAAAACGGGTCAAATACAGTGTGAGTGCAACTCCACCATACCGAACTGTGAAGCATCTCCCCGAATTAAAATTAATTTATGGAAAAGATTTATCTAAAAACAATTTTTTTTCTAGGTCTGATATCGAGGATTTAAAAGCTTTGGTTAATGCGTTCAGAACTATTTTTGTGCCTAGATACAATGAAAATAAAATGAGTTTTAGAGACTTGGTGAAACAGACTTTTTGGTTATCAGAACTTGAGCAAAAAGTCAATGGTGAAAACCCGCCGCATAACTGGAAAAACCTTAACAAATTCATTAAAGATTATAATCACATAGTCCATGATGCCTTTAAATACAGGATTAAACCAACCGCAGAAAAAAAAGAGAAAGCAAAATACCTTAAGAAATTAAAACGATATCTTGAAGAATTAGATGCTTTAATGTAAGACTAAAAAAATCTTTAGAGCTTTTAATACTCTGCTCAATAAATTCGTCTTTTCTTCAACTTAATTCCTATTTCGGTGGGTGCATGAGCAAAGCGAATGCGATGAGCGGCTCAAAAATAATTCAAGGATTTTTGTCTGTCGCTCGGCACATTTTTTCTTTTTTATTATTACAAAAAGAGAATGCCTCTCCCTTAAGGTCGGGGTCTCCCTTTTTGAATCAACAAAAGCTTTGCTTTTGACTGCCAAAACAAAAGTTTTGAGCACAACTACCATCGCTCGATGTTAAAGCAACTTCATAAAGACATAC
>JAFGDD010000023.1 GCA_016932315.1 Candidatus Woesearchaeota archaeon | reverse complement strand
AGGCCTATTGCAAATAGCGAGTTATAGTGCAGGCTTCCCTGGACGACTTCCTTTATCTCAATGGCTATGTTAGCAGTCATTGGCCTTACAGGATCAAAAAATGAATTGGGCATTGCTCGTGAATTGCCGGCTACCATGAGCACTGCCATAGTCTCTCCTACAGCCCTTCCCAGACCTAGCATTATAGCTGCCACTATTCCTGACAGCGCAGGGGGCAGGAGAGCCATCTTTATCATCTGCCACCTTGTAGAGCCAAGTGCAAGGCTTGCCTCACGGAAGTCTTTTGGCAGGGAGGTAAGTACATCCTCTGAGATGCTTATGATAGTGGGGAGGATCATCACAGCGACGACAATGGAGGCTGTCAAGGCATTGAGGCCATGGCTTAAGCTAAAAATCCTAGCTACAAGAGGAGATAGCACCAATAAGCCTATGAGCCCGAGCACGACTGATGGGATTCCAGCTATCATCTCAATAACAGGCTTTATTGCTTCCCTCATCTTAGGCTTGGCTATCTCTGCAAGATAGATTGCGCTGGCTATGCCTATAGGAATGGCAATCACCAATGCACCAAAAGTGACCATGAGGGTGCCAACTATTAAGCTAATTATGCCGTATTTAGGAGTTGAATAGGCTGTCGGGTTCCAATCGCTTCCTGCCAGAAAATCAAGCAAGCTCACCTCTTTGAAAGTCTTGGAGCCTGTTATCAGGAGAAAAATGAATATGCCTAAAAGGATCACTAGTGCAGTTATGCTAATAATAGAAAAGAAATATTTTATTGACTTCTCCCTGATATCCCTTGACTTGATATCAGATCTTGGCCAGTAATGCGTCATTTTTCTGTTTGTCCCCCGGGAGAAGCCTTATGTAGCCTGACTTCTCGACTATTCTTTGGCCTTGCTCGCTAAGCTCGAACAATAAGAACTTGTGCAGCTCAGAGCCTTTTGCAGGGGGATTGGCAAAATACTGGAAAAGCACCCGGGATACAGGATACTCCTCAATTTTGCTCTGGTCTAACGGAGAGATGTATTCGCTATTTTCATCTGATGCTACAGGGACAATCCTGACTCCTTGTATTGGCTTGCCTGCCTCATCAAGAAGATACCCTATGCCTACATAGCCTATGCCTGACTTGTCATGCTTCACAGCATCAATGATAGCTTGGTTGCCCTCCATATTCATCATCTTAGGAGAATAATCTGCTTGCACCACGTGCTCCATGAAGAACGCATAAGTGCCAGAAGTGCTCTGCCTCCCATAAAGTGATATCTGCTTATCCACGTCTCCCAGCTCTTTCCAGCTGGTTATCTCTCCCTTGAATATTTTTGAGAGCTGCTCCATGGTAAGCTTCTCCACAGGATTATCCTTGTTGACAATCACTGATAGCATGTCCCTGGCTATTGCGAATTCCTGCACCTGCATGCCTTTATCTGCAGCCTGCTTAAGCTCCTCAGACTTTATAGGCCTTGATGCATCTGCAATTGGAATCTCGCCATTGATAAGCGCAGCTATGCCTGCTCCGCTGCCTCCGCCAGTTACAGATATCCTTACTTCTGGAGAGCTGGTTCGGTATGCTTCTGCCATGTTAGACACCATCTGGAGAAGAGTGTCTGAGCCTTTTATCTCTATGTTTTCTACTTGGCTCTTTTGCTCTTTGACCACATTTCCAGTCACAGCATTTTTTCCTGCGCAGCCAGCCAAGAGAACAGCGACTAAAATCACCACAATAAAAATCCAATTTATTTTTTTGATTATTTCTTTCATAACATCACCCCTTTTACATTCGTATGTGTTAATAAGAAACCAGACACGAAGTTATATTCTTATTCTATGTAAATTATATACTTTTCTTGAATGCTATATACTTTGTTTAGCTTAAAATATTATGCTCAGCATCATTATGCCTTGCTTATGTGGGTAGGGGCATGAGCAAGCGGAAAGAAATTGTTTCTATTGTAATACCAACTCTTAACGAGGAAAAGAACATAGATAATCTTCTTTCCAATATTTCTGGCTTGAAAAAAAGCTCTGAAAGAGTTGATTTTGACCTTGAGGTTCTGGTGGCTGATGCTAACTCCTTAGACAGGACAAGAAGTATTGCTGAGTTCTATGGTGCAAAAATAATTCCAGGAGGCATTCCGGGGCGCGCCCGCAACCAAGGCGCAAAGGCAGCTAACGGCAATATCGTGTATTTCATGGATGCTGACATATGCATAGAAGACCAAGACTTCCTGTCAAAGTCTTATTCTGAGTTCATAAAGCGGGGGTTGTATTGCGCTGGCATGAACAATTATCTCTTGTGGAAAGGGGATGAGAAGCAAATATCAAAATCAGCAGCTCAATTGGTTTTCGGTATTGCCAACATGTATATCAAAGGAGTCCAGAACACAAACCAGCCAAAGGCTGTGGCAACTTGCATGATGGCTGACAAGCAAGCCTTTCTTGAGTTAGGCGGGTTTGATGAGAACATTTATTGGGGAGAGGATTCTGAGCTGGCCCAGAGGTTTGCTCGCTTAGGATATAAATTCGGCATATTAAATTCTGTTTCTGTCAAAGTATCACCAAGAAAAGCAGTTGCACAGGGGCCTGCTAGATTTGCCAAGAATGTCTTGAGGCTAAATGCTTACAGAAGCCAACACGGCGAAGTCTCAAGAGAGATTTATAACCGGCTTACAGGTATACAGGATTATTTTGCAAGGGCTGATCTTGGCTAAGAAAATCAATCCTATCATCAAGCGCCTCTATTGCCTGCATTATTTGATCCGCATTCCTATGCTGTGGTTTGATGTAGGCAGACTGCGCTATATGGTATCCAAGCAACCCGAATAATGCGCTTATTGCGAGGGCATTGGCTCTTCTCACAGGCCTGAAATGGCTTATTCTCCTGTTAGTTATCAGGTCAATGAAATTGTCAAGGCTCCTCAATCCTGTTCCCATTGAATAATTCTTTTTCTTGAGCTTTTCCCTGCTTGCCTCTATGAATTGCTTTATCCAGCCATTCACCTCAGCCTGAATGAAGCCATAATCAAGGCTGTGAGGGACAACAAGGCTGTTTCCTTGCTTGATGTTTTCCCAGTATTCTCTGAAGCTTTCCCCTTTTGCAAGGGTGGCCTTTATAGGATTCCCCCTGTGATTGTCAGAGCTGCTCGCAATCCCTTTTCCGTATTTCTCTGCAAGGCCTAGAGTTATCAGGTTCTGCTTCTCAATTCTACCTTGATTATAAGCCTCAATGACATCGAACTCTTTGATTATATCCGGGAGCAGTTTCCAGTTCGGCTTTTCTCCAGCTTCTGGCCAGGTGGGGTGATTGAGCATGTAAGGCAAATCTTCTTTTCTCAGATAATCAATAAAGCCGTAGAAATCACCTTGCCCTGCCATGCTTTCAAGCTCGTTGAACTGGCTTTTTTTCAAATCATAAACATTGATGTGCAGAGTGTGCGTTCCTGTGCTGCCACCTATTTTTTTTGGCTTTATCTTTATTTCAACGCCTCTTACCAGCCCGGTAAGATTTTGTGGAAGCTCTTCATATGCGCCCATGGTGTCATGGTCTGTAAAAGTGATGTAACTCCAGCCTTCTGCTTTCATCTTATTGTAAAGATGCTCGGGGGTGACGCTTCTTGCTGGGAGCACATCATTTGAAAAGGATGTGTGCAGGTGAGGGTCTATCAGTTTATAGCCTTGGCCAAGGTAATTTGGTATTTCTTTCTCTCTGATGAGCTTGTTGCTATAAGTTCCTGGCTGTTGTTTTATGTAAGCGCTCATATATTATCCTCTTTTTTCTTTATAGTGTTTTATCATTAAAGAATAGATATATACTTTTGCTTCTATAAGTATATAGCAAACAAAATATTTATATACTAGTTCTTTTTTCATCATACGCATGGAAGCCAGAAGACTGCAAAAAGTTGGAAACCGCTCATATGCTGTGTGCCTGCCAAAAAAATGGGTGATAGGAAACAAGATAAAGGAGCAAGACCATGTATTCATGGATATAAACAAAAACAACGAGCTGGTACTGAAGGCAAAGCAGCAAGAGGCAGCAATTAAAGAAACTATTACAGTCGATATTTCTGATATAGACAACCTGCCAGAGTTCCTGGTCCTGTGCTACGTCAAAAACGTAGATAAAATAATACTCAGGTCCAAAAAGCTTGACTATGAAAAGTTCAAAGCCCTCAAAAAAGTCATTAGCTACCTTGATGGCTATGAGATCAGCGAGGAAGATGAGAATCATGTTGTAATACAATTCCTGTTCAAGGATGTGAACATCACTTTGATACACCTGCTAAGAAGGATGACCTACCTGCTGTCAGTGATGGTGACAGCCCTGGAAAACAATGACTTGGAAACCCTGCAAAAGACAGAGACCACCACAGACCAGCTCTATCATCTCTCTAAGAGGATAATGCATTCCTGCATGAAAAACAGCAAGCAAAGAGAAGAGAACGACATTAAGAGCGAGGAAGATATACTATTTATGAACATAATATTCAAGAAACTGGAAAACATTGGCGACAGGTTTGAATCCCTCACAGAGAAGAAGCTTAGCGAATCAGACTACAGACTGCTGAAAGAGATGATAAATCTCCTTAATGACTTGTTCTTCAAGAAAAATGAGCTGAAAAGCTTCAAGGAGAAGCTGAGCAAGATAAAGAAGAGCGCTAACAGCAGCGCTATAAGAGGCTCACTGCTGAGCATCGCAGACCTGTGCCTGGATATATTCGAGAATGTCGTGTCAATAGAGTATGGCAGGGAATACTTCAAATAACCTGAAATAATGCCTTCTTTGTCAGGACTTGAGCCAAAAGCTCTAGCCCGGGGGCGGGGACTACTACTCACTATTATTGACCACAAAGCGCACTTTTTCACATCTTATTATACGCGGGACTCGAAATTCAACTTAGATATCTTATAAGTGGAAAATTAATGTTTTTGTAAAGCAAAAATGCATACTTTTATTAAGAAGTCAAGTCCTTATTATCAGCATGCGATATGATCCTAAATCTGTCAGAAACAGATATGATGAAATTGCTGATGAGGAAGATCGGCAAGAGAAGCATCATACATTGAGGACTGAGATTCCTCGAGAGTTCATTAAGAAATATCTGAAAAAAGAAGATGTTGTTCTGGATGCGGGTGGAGGAACAGGCATCAATGCTATACTCATGGCGAAGAAATGCAAGCATGTTACTTTATTAGATATATCGCCAAAAGTCCTTGAGCATGCAATAAGAAATGTAAAAAAAGCAAACCTAAGCAAAAAGATTGATATAATAAAAGGAGACATAAGTGACTTGTCTGAGTTTAAAGATGGTGCATTCTCTTTTATTTTGTGTGTCGGGGATGCAATTTCTTATGTGTTAGAAAAAAGGTTCAAGGCAATGCATGAGTTAGTAAGAGTTGCAAAAAAAGGTTCCATACTAATAATTGGATGTGATTCAAAATACGGGTTCATGAGGCAATCCCTTGCCAAAGGAGATTTGAAAGAAGCAATAAGCATAAACAAAACCCATGAAACATACTGTGGAATGGGGCCTCGGACGCATGTTTACTCTATAGATGAAATGAAGAAATTATTGCAAGAAAATGGGTGTGCTGTGCTAGAGATAGCATCAACGCCAACAATAACTGACACTGTGGAAAAGAAGCCTTTCTACTCAAGATGGCTTTCTTTAAAGAAGCTTGAAATGGAACTTTGCAAAAAACCAGAGCTTTTAGGAATTGGAAACCATCTTTTGTTTATCGCAAAGAAGAAATAGGAAGCCGGACTTGTAGCAAATCTAGCCCTCCGGGGGCGGGGACTATTTTCTTCAAGAACGCCTATTGGGTGACCACGTTTAATCATTTTCTCTTTTTTGTAGTCACCTGTTTTAGCGTTTTCTTGTACTGCTTAATCAGGAATATGACGGTGGGCCTTAGATTTTGGTTTTTTGAGTATTCCTGCAAGGTGTTATAGTATTCTGCTCTGTCTTCTAAAGATATGTTTACAGGAGGGTGCTTGCTTTTTAACAGAATAAAATTAAGCAGCAGCCTTCCTACTCTTCCGTTTCCATCCTGGAAAGGATGGATATGCTCGAACTGGTTATGGATTATAGCAGCCAGTATTAAGGGCTTGAACTTCTTCTTGTTCTTCTTGTGCCATTCAATCAGCTCTTTTAGCGCTTCATCCAGCTTTGAGACAGGAACGCCTGCGTGAATCAGTTCTCCTCTGCCATTTCTTATGACTACTTCACAATTCCTGAACTGCCCTGCAAAGTGCTTTGAGCCTTCAAAACAGAGCTTATGCAGTTTTTTAATTAGCTCTAGAGACAATTCTTCCTTTGTGCTCTTGATGAAATCAACTGCCTTGGCAACGCCTTTGGTCTCAAGCTCCTCAGAATCCTTTGCTTTCTTTTTCTCCAGGATTTCAGGCACCTGGTCCAGTTGCACGCTTGAGCCTTCTATTGCATTGGTGCTATAGGTAAACTGCTCTGTGAACTTCTTCCAGTTAAATCCTTGCAGGTGGTGAACCTTTATCTGTGCATCATAACTGTTCAGCTTTGCCAGCTGATTCTTGGTAAGCGCGAAGTTAAATATTTCGGTGCGAAGTTCATCAAGTTCCTTCTTGATTTGCTGCTCAGCCTCATCTTTGACCTTCAGCAGCTCTTCTTTTGTCAGGTTTAATCCCAGATAATGCCTTATCTTTTTTACTCTGCCTTTTTCTCTGTAGGAATACACAAGGTAATACTTGGTGCTTTTGCCGACTTTTCGTTTTTCTATGAACATAAAATATTATAAGGTGACTACATTTATATACTTTGCTATTTTGTGGTCACCTAAGGATGAGTCCACCAAACTTGAATGTTCCTGCCAACAGTATCAAATCCGTTCAGTGCCGGAGGCGGGGACTTTATTCTTTTATTCCCAAAAAAGGTCAAGAACAATTAATCATCCTAACGATTGTATCTCCTTGCCCGGGCTTAGCTCTGTGTTGTCTTTGTATCTTCTGCTCAAATCCAGGGATAGGTATTTGCCTTTTCCTTTGTCTGCCCCGTAGCTGGTCTCTAGCAACACTTGGTGCTTGCCGTAGAATCCTATCCCGTTATGCGCGTCTTCCTTAGGCAGAACCCTGGTGGTGGTGTGGCCTGTTATCAATAGGGTAGATTCTTCCATCTTCTTAAGGAACTCGTCTACGTCCTCAAAGCGGTAGCCTATCAAGGACATCTCCTTCTTGTTTATGTATCCTGAACTGAAGGCGTAGTGCGGCCTGTTCCATTGCAGCTCATCCACAACGTCCTTGTCCATCTTGGCTATCTGCCTTGGCGAGCTCATCTTTTTTGAGGGTCCTCCGTGCACGCATACCACTCCCTGCTTGCCTAGCGTGGCTATTGGCAAATCTTTCAAGAACGTGTAATGCTCTTTACTCATCCTTTTTGCGAAGTTATATGCATCATCAATCATTGCTTGGCTTATTCGCCCTTTCTTTAATAGCTCATAAAGCATCACGTCCACGGCTTCGTGATTGCCTTGCAGCAGCATGAATCTCTTGCCTTCAGGACCCAAATCTTCCTGAATCTTCATTATGCTCTCAAGTATCCTCTGGTCCCCGTCATGAGGGGCGTAAGGGTCGCCTTGCTTGACATCAACGACATCTCCCAGTATGACTCCGTAAGCATCCTCATCATCCCTTATCCTTTCTACCAGGCTGGTCTTCCTGAGCCATTGAGTGTAATCATCAACCCTGCCGTGGAAGTCTGACGCGACGTAAAGGGTTCCGTGGCTTGGAAGGACTACCAGCCCGCCGTCTCGCAAATATGCATCAGAATATTTTTTTTCCTGCTTTGCTGCAAGGATGAGAGGATTTGGGCTTGCCTCTAGAGCTAGTTCTCCCAGGAGGATCCCTGCACTTATGAGGAAGCTTCTTCTTGAAAGATAAAATCCTGCTTCAGTTATTTCTGGCAATCTCATCTACCCTCGATATGTTTTTCTCTAGCTAAATTAAAATAATCCATTCATGCTCAAGAATCTTAATGAAAAATTGACTAAATTATTTTTCCTTGTCCTTTTTGCTTCCTTTATCCTTCCTTAGGCACATGAACCAGTCAAGGCAGTACTTGCCTTCCTCCTTGGACTCAACCCTTTCTTTTGCTGCCCCGCATGAGCCTGGCGGCGGGATTATCACGTCATCCCCTGGCTGCCAGTTGGCTGGGGTTGCTATGCCTTCCTTGTCTGCCTTCTGCATCGCCACTATCAGCCTTTTTATCTCCTGCATGTTCCTTCCTGTTGAGGATGGGTAGTACAGCACTGTCCTTACTTTCTGCTTGTCGTCTATTATGAACACTGCCCTTACCGCCTGGGTGCTTGAAGCATTGGGCTGCACCATTCCGAACTTCTTGGCAACATCCATCTTGATGTCCTCTATCACTGGGAACTTGACTTCAATGTCTTTCATGTCCTTGTACTTTATGTCCTTGATGCGCCTAAGCCAGGCTATGTGCGCGTATAAGCTGTCTATTGAGAGCCCAATCAGCTCTGTGTTGAGTTTCTTGAAATCTTTCTGCATTGATGCAAAAGTCATGAATTCTGTTGTGCACACAGGCGTGAAATCTGCCGGGTGGCTGAATAGAATCACCCATTTTCCTTTGTAGTCCTCTGGGAAATTGATTTCCCCCATTGTTGTCTTTGCCTTAAATGAAGGCGCAGTATCGCCGATCAAAGGCATCGTCACAGTCTCTTTGTTTTCTTCCATCTTATACACCTCCAAAATTTTTTAATTTTGAGGTTCAAAAGCAAAGCTTTTGTTACCTCCTTTGCATTTTTTGCATAAGCCGTAAAAATTAGTGTTGGACGCTTCTATAGTCATCCCCTTGAGTTTTTTTGCAATCCTTAGCGAGTACTCTGTCAGCTCTTTTGACTCAAAGTCAAATATTTTCCCGCACTTCCTGCATATTAGGTGGTGGTGCGGCTCCAGATTGGGCTCGAACCTTGAAACGCCCTTGATGTTAACCTCTTGTATCAAGCCCTTCTCTGCCAGGAACTTCATGTTCTGGTAAACTGTGGCCTTGCTGATCCTGCTCAGCTTCTTCTTCACAGCTTCATAGACCTGCTCAACAGTCGGATGAGTGGTGTTGCCTTTAAGAAAATCTAATATCTCTACTCTTTGGTTGGTGTATTTTATTTGTGCCATGGCAAAACGGATTATTAGCTAATATTTATTCTTTTCTAAAAAAAATAAAAAAACAAAAAGTTTTAGTGCAGGAACTTTGAGACGAATGGGCTGTTTGTTCCGTTTGGTTTTGTTTACCTAAAATTCTTTTGATGCACAGTTCAACGAAGAAGAACGGAATTCTATTTTTTTAATATTCAACTTGTCTTTCAATAATTCGTAGAATACTGTACAGAACCATTCGCAAGTCGAGGGGCCTTTACTTACAGCTACTCTGCTTTCAGGAAACGATTTTACCAGCTCGTGGTTGAGGGCTTTTGCAGGCGTACCAAATCTATTTGTTGTGCCTTTCATTCCTGTTTTTTCATATCCTTTCAAAACTAAATCAAGCAATGGATCGCCTTCTTGAAAAATTGTTGCATGCATGAAGTTATCGGCTACGGCCCATGCTAATTTTTGTGCCTCTTTTACTGGATAGGCATAATTGTGTTTATCTAACTCCCCTTCAATTT
>JAFGDD010000022.1 GCA_016932315.1 Candidatus Woesearchaeota archaeon | reverse complement strand
TTTATATACAAGGTTATCTTTTCTGCCTTTATGGCTGAAAAACTAAGGCTCAGAGGCCATCATATAGAGTATCTTGTGCGCAGGATTATGGCAAAGAATGATGCTGCCTTGTTAGAAGCATCCTCTGAGCACCTTGCCAATCTTTTTGGAAAAAAATATGTTAATGCCCTGCATTGGCTGGAAAGCCAGATAAGTCCTGACACTCTGGTTGAAATCGTTGAAGGCAGCGATTATATATGCGAAAATCTTGGCTGCCCATATGAAAAAGAATGCAAGCAAGGAGATTATTCTGGGCTCGCAGTCAAGATGGCAGAATTCGTTCCTGTCTTCCTCTTGTCATATCCAATACTGTTGTTAAGAATCCCGCACAACAAGGAAGAGCTGGAAAAAGAAGAAGTTGAGAATCTAAAAAAGCATGACCTAAAGCCAGGCGATGTCATGAGATTTGATGATATAATGAAAAAATATCAATAATTTTAAGCAACGGCTTCTGGCACAAACTCTTCCCGCTTTAAGTCTTCTATGACGTAATGAGTCTTTTTCTCATTCAGCGCAAAGGCTTTTTCAAGCTCTTCCATGAAATCCTCAAGGTCTTTGACGTGGATAAAAACTCCTTCAACCAGGTAGTCGTAACCATTATTGATTTTGTACAGGTTGTTAACAGCAGGATGGGCTTTGAGATAGCTTCCGAGCTTGTCCCTGTCTTCCTTGCTGCCTTTGAGCAATATATTAGCTCTGCAGTTAAAGCCTAATCTTGCAAAGTCCAATAATGTCGTGTGCTTCAGGATTACTGAATGCTCATGCACTTTTAACTTGTCATATAATGTGCTTATTGGTATTCTGGTTAGCTTACTGATTTCAGTTAGTGTCTGCCTTGAGTTTTTTCTCAGGTATGAAATGAGCTTTAAATCAGAGCTCTTTATCATTCTTGCACCTCGCTTACTGTTTTCTTTTTTCCGGAAATTCAGGAGCTCCTTTGATTAAACCGGAATGTTTACAATAAGTGTTAGTGAGCAAACATATATACTTTGTTCTTATAATATATATAACGCCTTATAATTATATAGAATAGTAAACTTTATAAAAACCGAAAGAATTCCGGAAGAATATGAAGAGAAAAGTAATACAACTAGCAGGAAAGACACTAGTAGTCAGCCTGCCCAGCAAATGGGTAAAGAAATACGGAGTAAAGAAAGGAGAAGAAGTGGAAGTTGAGGAAGGCGAAAGTAAATTAGCCATTACTGTGGTAGGGAAGGGAGAAAAGAAAACAAAAATTCTCGATGTTAAAAATCTAGATGTTATGCTTAATAGAACTATTGGCGGTCTCTATAAAGCAGGCTATGATGAAATCGAGATAATTTATCACTCCCCCGAGCAGTATCAAATCATCAGGGATGTGCTTAACAAAACCTGTCTCGGCTACGAAATAATAAAACAAGGACAAAGAGTAATTGTTATAAGAAACCTTTCTGATTTACATTCTCAAGAACTTGATAACCTGATACGCAGGCTTTTCTTAACTCTTTTATCTTCCGCTGAAGATTCTTTGGCATATATTAAGCAGAATAACCTGAAAGGGTTGGAAGAAATAGAACTCAGGGACCAACTAATTAACAAATACAGTGATTTATGCAGGAGGATTCTAAATATACAAGGATATGAAAGTACCAAAACAACAACCACCTTTTATTATATTTGTGAAGGACTAGAGAAAGTTGGTGATGGCTATCGAGACTTGGTGAAATTTATTCTAAAAAACAAAATAAATAAGATTGATAAAGATACCATCGAGATAATCTCTGATTTAAATTTAATGTTAAGGTTGTTTTATGAACTATTCTATGAATTTAACTTTCCCAAACTGGAAGAATTTGGAGCATTAAGTAATAAGTTGAAGAAAGAATTTGCAAATAGATTGGAAACATCATCGCTGAAAGAGCTGAAATTAAACTATTACCTTTTCACAACCTACTGCATGTTATTTGATATGAATGGTGCTTTAATCACAGCAAATGTTTAGCCTTCTCATAGAATTCTCTCCAATCCCTTACGGATGTAATTCTTTTATCTTTTATTTCAACATCCTCATTATAGGGCTGGCGAAGCAAGAATAGCCTAATATGATCATTTCTTATTTCTTCTAATTTATACAAATCATCATCAAGAAAAATTCTTATTTGGTTTTTTAAACAGGCATCATTTTTTGAAGTATCGGATGTATTTATTATCTTGTGATATTTTATGCCAACATGATTTAACCAATCATCAATATAATTTATTTCATCATCATGTCGGGAGGTTATGATATAAATCTTGTTGCCCCAATGAAGAGTATTTATTATGTCTTTTGAAAAAGGAACTGGCTCAACCAAATATCTTTTTGAGGAAGTCATTATTCTTCTAAATATTTGATCATAAACTTCAGGGCTGACTCCTTGATTTAGCATACGCTGCTTTGAGGCGTTTTTAGGATCCAGATCCATTCCAAAATATTTTCTTGCTAAATAGACCTTAATCTTCCACGTGTCCGCAATCACACCGTCAAAATCTATACCTATATTTACCATGCTGTTATTATGATTAATGTTAGAATATAAGTTTTTTGCTTATAATTATATATTTTTCAGTAAATCCTTGGCATTGCTGTTCTTAAGATAGTCCATCATTTTTCTTTCAAAAGGCTTTTCTTTTGAGAATTCTATAATTTCATTCAGTATTATTGCGGCATTTTCAAATTCATTATTTGACTTTTGTGAAGCCGACAATCCCAAGCCATTATGAAGGTAAAAATAATCAAATGATTTCATGAAAACAGAGTCATTATTAAAGGAATGAATTTGATTCATTTTTTTTAATATAATCTCTGCTTTTTCTTCTTTTTTCAATTCTAGAAATACAGGGTCTAATGAAACATATGTCATGTCATGAAGTGCATCTGCAATTATGTGCCTTGGATCAAATCTAACATATTCATCGCTAATATTGGTTGTAAAATAATCTCCGTGATTCATTGTTAAAATCAAAAGGGAATAATTTTCTTCACGATAGGAATTTATTTCTTTCAATAATTCTGGAAGTAGGTCATTGTACCCAAATCTTACGCCTCTTTTTTCATCTCCCATAAATGCCCTGTGCAATAGGTGTTTTTCAAGGTCAAGAATGTCAATCTTAGCAGAATAGAGTTTGCCTCTGAGATTTACATCAGCATAATACTCACCATTCTCAGTTTTTGCCTTTTCAGTCAGAATCTTCTGAGCCAGTAGACCTTGCTCAACGAGTTTTTCAAAAACCTCTCTTTTATGCGCTTTGTTCTTATCTTTCAATAATTCTCTCATGCTTTGATTTCCTTCTTTAGTTACAAGAACTTGAGATTGTTGCCCTTCTTTCCTAAACGCAAGGATGTGTTCAGTTTTTACCCCTGCTTGATTTAAATGTTCATATTCAAATCGCTCCTTTATGAATCTGTCAAAATAATCAAATTGATATTCTTTAATAAGTACATTGGCATTAAGTAACTTCGATCCTTTGTATGAATAAACCTTTCCTTCTGAGCTTTGAAATTCTTGAATTTGCTTATTTGTATTGCATAATTCTATTATGTTTTTTGTCAAATTTGCCCAATAATCATCTTGCTGTTTTTTTAAGTATGTTTCGGCGAAATAAGTGAGCAAGAAGTTTACATCGACCTGATCTTTTTTTATGTTCTCCCTGACAGCATACACTACTCTTTGAGTTGCATCAAGATTATATTCTCGCATAAGGTGCATAAGCTTGAAGAAACTGACCCAATCTGTTTTTTTATGAAATAATCTTCGATAGCCCGCTCCGATGCCCAATTTTTTCATAAATGAAGGGAATTGTATTTTTTGGTTTATTCTTTGATCTACAATATACTTACAGTAATGAAACGCTTCATAAACATCATTTTTAAAAAGAGTTCTGGCAAGGTTCATTTGCGTCGATTCAGATTTTCGTTTTTCATTAATTTTTTTAAGCATTTGAATTCGTTTCTTCTTGGAAATTATGCCCACTGGGCTCGTAAACAGATTATAGAAAGAGTCAAAAAGGTTTTCCCATCCTTTTTTTCCAGTAGATTCCATGTTTTTTAGAGTATAAAAGAGGACAGAGAGTGCTCCTCCTGCGGCGCAATAAAGTCCAACGTCTGTTATTAAATAGCCAATTGATGTAAGATATGCTTGTTGTATTATTGGACTTGTTTGAGCATAATGACCGAATTGATTTATTTCATTTATTAAGTGAGGAATTTTGATTAAATTTGGGGAGAGCGCAACAGCTGCTAATCCGAATCCGAGTGTTTTGTGATAACGGAGAATTTTTCCCGTTTTCTCTTTTTTATAATTAAAATTTATTTTTTCATAAACTCTTTTTCCCAAAAATAGAGGATATCTTATTGTTTCAATTGTTTGACTGAATGCCACTCCTAAAGCAGCGCCTGACACCTTAAGTAAGGCTGGGAGATTGAGAAGCCCTGCATATTCATTTATGAACTCAATTGCTTTTGCAAACGTAGTATACTTTCCTGTTAACAAACCTACAAATCCTGCTTCAAGAGCAGCTTGTGAAATCTGCTTGTATAAATTGGCAATAGAATCACCGAATTTACCTAAAATATAATAACCTGCTCCAGCACAGAGAGCTGCACTTGCTAAATTAATTGATTTATGATGCTTTTCAACGAAATGCTCAAGTTTTTGTTTGAATTTCTCAGTTTTTGTTTGAGGAGGATGATATTCTTCTAAAGCTTCATTTACAATATCCCCTAAAGTTTTATACTGCATCTCTTTAGGTATTTCAACAACTTTTATAAACATTATCTTTTTTCTCTACTGTATGATAGCAATAGTCGGCGCAGGTCCTGTGGGTTGTTATGTTGCTAGTCTTCTGGCTGCCAAGCATGATGTCTTGGTTGTTGAGGAGCACAAGTCAGTTGGTCTTCCTGTCCAGTGCACCGGCATCGTCACCCAGGAAATCTTTGATTTTATTTCAGGAAAGCATAACAATTTTATCATTAATGAAGTCAATGATGTCAGGATTTTCTCTCCCAATAATAAGTTTATCAGCTTGAAGCTTGAGCAGCCTGATTTAATCCTCGACAGGCAGAAGTTTGACCTTTATTTTTTCAAGCTTGCAAGGAAGAAAGGCGTCAAGTTCCTTTTCAATCATAGGTTCATTTCAAGGAATGGTAGCAAGATTATTGTCAAGAACCTTGATTCAGGCAGGACAAAGAAATTCAAATGCTCTCATCTTATCGGCGCAGACGGTCCAAGAAGCATTGTTGCTAAGTGCTCTGGCTTATACAATAAAAGAAAGTTCTTTATTGGAGTGCAGGCAGTAATCAAGAAAAAGAACAACAACATAATCGACTTTTACCCTTTCAAGGGAGGCTTTGGCTGGGCAGTGCCTGAGAACAATAATACTTTAAGGGTTGGCGTTGCTTCATTAACTAATCCAAAGAATTATTTTCAAGAGCTTTTAAAAAAATACCCTGGAAAAATCATTTGCAAGCAAGGAGGGTTAATCCCTTTATTTGATCCTTGGACTGTTTTTTGCAAGCAAAAAACTTATTTGGTGGGTGACGCTGCAAGCTTTGTCAAGGCTACGACTGGCGGCGGAATAATCACTGGATTGAAATCAGCAGAGCTCGCAGCCAGGAGCATTAATCACAACATAAATTATGATGCATTAGTCATTATGAAATTATTCCCAAGCTTATTGCTCAACCTTAAGATGAGAAAAACAATGGATAACTTCACAGAGAACGACTGGAATGATTTAATTAAGGAACTGAACAATCCAAAATCAAGAAAGGCTTTGCAAAGCATTAACAGGGATAGATTATTCTCTTTGGTTTTTAAGAGCTTTCTGAACAATCCAAAACTAATAAGGTTTGGCTTAAAATAACAATGAACAGGAGAGACTTCATGAAAAAAGGAACAACAGCGCTGATAGGAGCAGCAGTTGCTGGCAGCGCATTGTTGAACAAGGCAAGTTATCATCATAAGCCTTACATTGAGCAGGCGCTGTGGTTTTATCCTGACAGAAGCAAGTATAATGATAATGCTGGATTATTTAAGCAATTGAATTATAAAGAAATCCATCCTGTGTTAAGGCTTCACTATATTAATTCTATTTATTTGTGCACTACTTATAGCTATGCGCCCTTCACAGGCTCTTCGTTCGCAAGCGCATCAAATGAAAATCAGAAAGTCAAGGATTTTAGAAATGAGTGTAATGATAACGGGATAAATGTGCACGCCCTTAGCCTTGAAGATTATTTTTTTCTTGACTATACTGATGATGCGCTTAAGAACCTCTTTTGTGAATGGGTGGATAGGACCAGAGACGTCTTTTCAAACTACCAGATAGATATTGAGCCTCACACTCATCCTTCATGGCGCAACCCTGCGAATAGGGACCGACTGATTAAAAGATTTATAGAGGCTTGCAGCTGGTTTCAAGACATCACAGAGCAGTTTAATGCAGAGTTCACTCCAGCAGTAGCTCCAGGTTATCATAGGCTCTTGAAAGAGAAAGGCTTTGAGGGTCTTGACAGCATTCCTGGCCATTACCTTTCCCTGATGAGCTACACCAGAAAATTATTTGATCTTGAAAAACTAGTTAACCAGGAACTTTGCGATGTAAAGAAGAACATTCTCTTAGGAGCGTCTGTTCACAATGATTCTCCAAGCCCAGCACTAATAAACAAGTCAGAAGCCCAACAATTGCCAGGAACCATACTTAAGTTAAGAGAGCATCACAAAATGATAAAAGGATATATTATATTCTCAAATCTTAGATTACTACCTTAGCGAGCCAATCTCCTCATCATCATCTTAAAGAATATCTTTAATGCTCCTTTGAATGAGCCGTGGCCTTTTCTCATTGAATAGCCAGTGTACCTTATGATTACGGGCACTTCCTTGTACTTAATCTTCTTCTTCACAATCTCTTCAACAATCTCAGATGCATGCTCCATCCTGTCAGAGTCAATCCTTATCATCTGAGCAGCTTTCCTGCTCATCACTCTGTAGCCGTTATGAGCGTCGCTTAATCTTACTCCGTAAAATATCATTTGCACAAGAACAGAGCCTTTCAATAATATTTTCCTGCCAATAGGCATGTTGGTTTTTGTTAAGAACCTGGAGCCAAGAGTAACATCAACTTTGCCGCTAACAACAGGCTCAAGCATTGCAGGCAAGTCTTCTATCCTGTGCTGGCCGTCACTGTCAAAAGTCACAATGTAATCTGCACCATTGGATAAAGCATACTCAATCCCCGTTCTAAGGGTAGCTCCTTGTCCTCTATTAATGAAATGCTTCAAGGTTATGGCGCCTGCTTTCTTTGCAGCCTTGAAAGTGTTATCCTTGCACCCGTCATCAATGACAATGAGGTTAGAATAACCTGCCTTCCTGAGTTCGCCAACTACCCTGCCAATGCTCTTACCTTCGTTATAAGCAGGAATTACAAACCAGATGTTCTTGTTAGGATAAGGGTTTTTCATTTTTAATCCAGTAAAAAATTGTCTCAGCCCTCAGCAAGTGCAACGTCATGAGCAAATGCGAATGACTTGCACTGCGGCTGATGCGACGGGGGATGCCCCCTGCGGGGTGTCGCTGACAATTTTTTGTTTTTACAATTTTATTTTCTCTTTCTCTATGAATGTTCTATGCCAGAGCTCAAAGCTTAATAATGTCCAGAGCTGTCTTGCATAGAATAGTTTGCCGCTATTATAGTTTTCCATTATCTTCTTAACATGATTATGATCCAGTATTCCTTGCTTGAACAATTTGGTTGTGTTCAACAAATCACTAACAGTGCCTTTTAATTCCTTGTCAAGCCAGTTCTCAACAGGAACATGGAATGTTTGCTTCTTCCTCTCAACAATGTTCTTTGGCAGATGATTCTTTAAGGCTCTCCTAAAAACATACTTGGTTTCAGAAAATCCTTTTAGCTTGTACTTGCTTGGTATGCTAAAGGCTAATTCAACCATCCTGTGGTCGAGCAATGGCACTCTTGCTTCTATGCTGTGAGCCATGGTCATCCTGTCTGTTTTCATTAAAAAGCTTTCTGCAAGCATCTTGTTAAAGTCAAAATATTGCGCTTGCTTAAGATAATCCTGTGCTTCATTCTTCTGCTTTGCTTCAAAAAACTCATTATTTATTGCTTCATAATCTATTTTTTCATAATAATCATTTTTCAATAATTCTTTTCTCTCATCATCATTGAACATTCCCAAGAGCTCGTAATAAGCTTTAGCCTTGTTGTCCTTTATGCTCTTAATCACGTTTTCTCCGCGCTTATAAGCTGACTTGCCAAGGTTGGAAGAATGCTTGTAGAACTTATCCCACATCTTCAAAGGAATCTTCCTGGTCATTAAAGGAGCCCATTTATGGAATCCTGCAATCCTGCTGGCTGACTCAGTGGCTTTCAAGAACCTGTAATGGTCATAACCTGCGAATAATTCATCACCGCCATCGCCAGTAAGCACTACAGTAGAAGTTTTTTTTGCATCCTCTGATAACAGATAAACTGGTATGAGAGCAGAATCTGCGAGTGGCTCGTCGCAGTGCCAGGCAATCCTTGGCAATAATTTTGCAACATCAGGCTTGATCATGAACTCCTCATGCTCAGTGCCAAAGAGATCGCTTACCTGTTTTGCATACTTTGTCTCATTAACTTTTTCACCATGGCTAAAGCCAACGCTGTAAGTCCTTATTGGAGCATTGCTGTTCTCCTCCTTTCTTATGAGGCTCATCATTAGTACAATGGCGCTGCTGTCAATGCCTCCGCTCAGATAAACACCCAAAGGAACATCGCTGATTAACTGCTTCTTGACGCTATCCTTTAACAAATCAAATATTTTCTTCTCATAAGCAGCAAGGCTTTCATTACCCTGGTTCACGAGCTCAAGATTCCAATACTTCTGGATTCTCATGCTCTTGTCCTTAAGGCTGAACTTGATGAGATGAGCAGGCAAAAGCCTCTTAATGCCCATGAAAAGAGTGTTTTCTCCAAGATTATGCCTGAGAGCAAGGTAATTGTTGAAGGCAGTAATATTGATTTCTCTCTTAATGCTGGCAAGTTCAAGAATGCTTTTAATCTCGCTGGCAAAAACCAGATGACCCTGATTAAAGTAATAATATAAAGGCTTGATGCCAACCCTGTCCCTTGCAAGAATCAATTCCTTCTTTTTAGCATCATAAATGCAAACAGCAAACATGCCATTCAAGTACTTAACAAAATCCTCCTTGTACTCCTCGTACAAGTGAATCATGACTTCGCCGTCAGTATGAGTCCTGAAGAAATGACCTTTTTGCTCAAGCATCTCCTTAAGCTTGGGAAAATTATAAATCTCGCCGTTAAAAATAAGAAAAACATTCCTATCCTCATTAATCAAAGGATAAATGCCCTTCTTCAAGTCAATAATGCTCAATCTCCTCATGCCCAGGCTAACGCCGCTGTCTGTGAATAAAACAGAATCATCAGGACCCCTGTGAATAATAGCTTCAGCCATGCGCCTCACAAGGCTCTTATCCTCCCAGTTAAAACCAACAATTCCGCACATGAAGCCTAAGTGAGAAAGATGGCTATAAATAGGTTGTGAAATTTAAGCACTGAGATTATACTTAAATATCTAATGCATCACAGTAATCTGGAATTTCGTACCTATATGTATGCTTTTGTTTGGTTAGCAAATGCACCTTATCAGAATGACTCCAATTTTTTTTCAACCCGACAACTTCATCGCAGATATTAAGTGATGTATCCAGCAGCCATAGCTTTTTTGATGACAAGTCATAAAACATATTGAATGAATGCATTCCTTCGAACCCCAAATCATCTTTTCCAGAGTAAACCTCACTATGAATAAGGAATGCTTTGTAACCAGCTTCTTGTAGAATGATCTGGTTTACAATGGCTCGTTCAGTGCAGCATCCTTCTCTTTTTTCAAGAGCATCCATAAAAGAAATAATATTGTGATGAAATTCTTTTCTGGGATTTATGAAAATTTCTGGCAGGTAAAACTTGAGTTCTTCGCTTAGAGCATATTCATGATATATGTAGTGCGCTTCATCTCGGCAGCAAATTTTTGCGTAAATCTCTTTGTAGTTTTTAATATGGTAAGCTATTCTTGAGAGGTCAGGTATTCCGAGAAAAACATTATCCTCTTCTTTAATCTCTGTTAAAACCACTTTGCATGGAGAATCTGCTAATCTTTCAAGATTTGAAAGCAATTCTTTTTTATTCCGCTCAACCGTTTCGCCTATTATCTCAGTTACCATAAGATAGTAGTATTTTCTCAACTTTATAAATTAATGTAGTAGTATAGATTACAACATTTAGAAAGATTTAAAAAGCAGCCAGGCAATAAAGCATAGCATGGACAAAGAACAACTTGAAAAGATAGGATTGAGTCCAAATGAAGCAAAATGCTATTTGACACTTGTTAAGATAGGATCAGCCTCAGCTAATGAAATATCCAGAAAGTCAGGGATTCACAGGGTTTCAGTTTATGATGCTTTGCGCGGTTTAGCAGAGAAAGGCTTGGTAAGCCAGATTACAAAAGTCAATAAACTGCTTTTTGATGCCGGTAGTCCAGAGAAAATAACTGATATGATAAACGCAAAGGAAGAGGAGCTTAAAGAGGCAAAAAAAATAGTGCCAAAACTACTTCTGGATTTTAAGATGGCAAAGGAAAGGCAGGAGATACATAGTTTCAAAGGGCTTGCAGGAATAAAGACAGTTCTGAAAGAAATGCTGAGCTCGAAAACAGAGATTCTGGATTTCGGCGCTGAATACAAAATAAGGGAATTTCTACCTTATGATTATCCTCACTGGGATAATGAAAGAGTAAGAAGAAAGATACGGATGAGAATTGTGGCTAACATTAAGATCAAGCCCGCCCGCATCCCGTTGACTAGAATAAGATACATTCCGGCTGAATTCAATTCTTCTGTTTCAACATATATTTTTGATGGAAAAACCATACTTATTATGTGGGTGGATAATCCTATGGCAGTATTGATAGAGCACAAAACAGTTTATGACTCGTACAAGAATTATTTCGAATACCTCTGGAAAACCTCTGTCAACTAAATAATTAATAGCTTCAAAGCAGCGGATTCTGCCCACCGTATAATGCCTGGAACCTGTCGTGCTTGTATTCCAGTGAGAAAATATCGTTGTTGCAGGCTGTTGCTCTCATCTTTACGACGCTGATTTCACGAACAACATTCCTTCTGAAGGGTGTGAGCCTTAAGTATACTATGCCGTCGCACAGGAATTCTTCTATTTCGAACTCGCTGTACCTTCCGCTCTGGGGCTGGGATTCTGATATTAGGAATGAGGTTATCTCTAAATCCCTCAGGAATTCGAACAAGTAGAATAATTCAATCCTCGGATTCTCAAACCTTGAAAGAACATAAAGAGCGCTGAGCGAGTCCAGGCAGAACAAATGGCAGTTAGCTTCTTCTTTGATTTTCTTGACAACGTTCTTGATGACGTTAAGCCAGCTCTTATTATCTGCTGTCTTCACGTCCTTTATCTCTTTTCTTATGCAGCCTATATCCACCATCACTAATGCTCCTGCTCCAGGAGTCTTCACCTTAGCTATGGCATTCCTTAAGTCTGCCAGGTCCTTGACAATGACCAGGTTGACTTTGCTCATGTCAAAGTTCATGTTAATCATTTGCTTGATTATAGAATTATAAGATTGCTCTAATGAGAGGTAAACGCATATTTTGCCCCTGAGAGACTCATTGTAAAGAACATTAAAGGTTATTGAAGATTTCATGGTTCCTGCGCTTCCACTAATAAGCGTGATGTGGCCTTCAGGCACTCCTCCCTGCATATTCTCATCAAGGCCTTCAATGTAGAGCGGAATCCTTTTTATCTCTGATTTGCTAGAAATAACTCCTGCCACTATTCATCCAACCTCTTTTTTTTGCTTTCTAAGTGTTATTTTTTTATTATTACATTATTCCTATTTAAAACTTTCTCAAAATCTTGTTTTTTACTCTTCTTTATGCACTATTTCGTTGACCAAGCCAGGCTTTGTGTTGACTATGATGCTTTTGCCTTCAGGCACATAGGCGCACCCAACAACTACTCCGTCAGTCTTGAACTGCCAAATCTTCTTGCCAGCCACTTTTCCGGGCTCCTGAGTGATTATGTCGCTGTAATGGCCTGCTTGCTGAACAACGCCACTAAGCCCAGGCACATAATCTAACACATAGCTTCCTTCTGAGTCAAGCACATAAATATTGTGGTCATAACTGCCTATAATGACTTCTTTTTTGCCGTCGCCATCAATATCCTCGACAATCGGCTCGCTCACAATCCAGAAATCAGTCTCATAACTCCATAGTTTATCTCCGCTGGCATTCAGTGCATAAATATTGTTGTCGCAGCTGCCGAAAACAACTTCCATCTTGCCATCATTATTAATGTCAGTGACGCAAGCCTTGGCTAGTATTGCACCATTTGTCTTGTACTCCCAGGCTAGTTCGCCAGCGTCGTCAAGAGCATAAAGGTAATGGTCATTGCTGCCTATGATTATGTAAAACCTACCGTCCTTGAAAAGCTTCTCAATAGCAGGCTGGGCAAAAACCTTGCCCTTGGTCTTGAACTTCCAAACCATGTCGCCTTTCTTGCTGACGCAGAAAATACTGCCGTCATCAGCTCCGAAAACCACGCAAGGCTGGTCTTTTTGCAGGATGCTAGGAGTACTTTGAATAGCGCTGCCAGCGTCAAAGTTCCACACCAGCCTACCCCTGCTGTCCAAGACATAAAGCTTCTGGTCTTCGCAGCCAAAGATTACTTTCATATCATTATCCTGGTAAAGGTCATATATTAATACCTGGCCGCGTATAGGGCCTCCTGCTTTGAACTTCCATATAAGTTTGCCCTTGTCATCAAGCAAATAAACCATGCCAAGTTCTGTGCCAAAAACCACTTCGTGCCTGCCGTCCTGGTTAATATCAGCCACATTAGGAGGAGCTTCTATGCTGCTCACATTCTCCACGTCAAGGAACATGAGCTCAACTTCGTCTACAGTCTCGCTAGAGTCATAGAACCACTTGATATTGGCGTCTGAGCTTAGAACAAACAACTTACCTTTCTTGGTGCCGAAAATGATTTCCTTTTTTCCATCGCCGTCAATGTCTGCAACAAAAGGAGCACTAGAAATAGCGCTCTGCGCATCAAAATCCCATCTTTTGTCCAGCCTTCCAACCCTCTTTTTTGCGAGCTTCTTGAAGGCAAAAGTAATATTGCCCATTCAAAAAGAAAATACTGCTCTTAATATTTATAGTTTGTGATTTTAAAAGAGATCAGTTAAAAAATCCGACTTGACAGTCCGCTCGTCAAATTTTTAGATTATTAAAAAATCTGAAGAAAATTTGTCCCTGCTGTCAGTGCGCAGGAACTAAGCACTACAAGAACTTGCTCTTATCAAGCTTGCTTCCTATTAGCCTCGCTCACCTTAAGGCCCGGGTCTGTCTTTTTTCATATAATTTTTCTTCTCCAATAAATTTATAAACATCGATATTAATGAATTATTCTCATGAACAGGGAACTTGAACCTAAGGTTAAGGAGGCTTTGCAAAAAGGGCAGTCAATTGATAATATCAAGACTGCGCTGGTGAGCCAAGGATTCTTAGAGGATGAAGTGGCAGAAGCTATTCAGAGCATTAAGGGTCCTGAGCAGAACAAGGAGGAGAAGACTAATAACCTGCTTCTTAGCGTCAAGGAAGTCTTGGACAGGATTGGTTATGGATTTTCAAGCGTCCAGTTCATTAACATATTGTTCTACCTGACAGGAGCGGGTTTCTTCCTTATCGGAATAATCAATGGTTTAAAGACTATTCTCTCACTCATCATCTCATCTTTCTTGCAAGAATATGCTAAGGCCAGGAGTATTAGCAAGAAGTTCATGAGCAATGCAGGAATATTGTTTGGCATAAGCTTCCTGGTTATAGCCGCCGCAATTGTTATTAAATCATTGCTGTTGTTCTCAATAGCCTTGCTTGTCGGCAGCATAGGAGTCGTGACTTACGGCGACCTTTACAACAAATTAGTAGAGCAAACCTTGAAAAAGGAGAAAATGGGAAAATTCCTCCTAAAAATATCTCATTACGGCGTGCTAATAACAGGGGTTTGCTTGGTATTTTCAGGTTATTTGTTCGATAAATTCCCTATTTTTAATGCGCAGAAGATTTGGCTGTTCGGCAAAAGCACCCCGCTCTACGGCTACCTTATTGCTTTTGAGATTACAGCCATTGCTTTCATATTATCAGGTTATGTGCTGCATTACATCAAGGATAAAAAAATAGAGAGCCAGAAAATACAGGGGTTTATTGGAGAGTACTGGCGAAGGATAAGGAATGAGAGCAAGGATTTCTTAAGAAACAAATACCTCGCAACCTTGCTTATTGCCAGCGCAATAACTGGCTTGGTACAAATTCTTGGAAATTCTTATTACGGAATTTACATTTACAAGCAGCTAAACTTTGTAGGTCTAGGCGGCTTTCTGAATGTTGCAGTAATATTTGCAATAGCAATAGTAATATCATTCCTCGGGCCAGCATTCTCAAAATACCTTAACAAGAAAGTGGGGTTAGCGCCAAGCCTGGTGTTCGGCACAGCATTGTTAGCAATAATGCCTCTCGTAGCCATCTATAATCCTCACTTTATGAACATCACAGTAGCCAATGCATTCTCTGTTTTAGGAGCAGCCATTCTCGGCATGAGCCAAGGATTGCTCATAAGGAAACTGCTTAACGAGGAGCAGAGAAAGCTTTACTTCGCAGCCATGAGCATAGTAGTAATTATTCCTTTAATCATACTCGTTCCAATTGGTGCCTGGATGGCTCAGGCTTATGGCTTGCTATCATTGTTTAAGATTCTGGCGATTACCCTGTTGGCTATAGCAGCACCAGTTTATTTTATCCTCGTACTAATGGCGAACAAGCTGAGATTGTAGAAAAATTTTATAAAGTCAATCCAATACTGTTTCTCCAATGGCCCTGTAGCCTAGCCTGGCAAGCCTTTGCTTATTGGCATTGCTTAGACAAATAGGGCGACAGCCTTCTACTCAAAAAAGGCGCAAGCTTTTTTTGTAGGTGAGAGCTGTAGGTCGTGGGTTCGAAACAGTTTTTCGCCCGTTCACTGCGTTCACTCCCAAAACGAGCAAGCGAAGCTTGCTGTTCCAGCAAATCCAAGATTTGCTGATAACTGGGAAAAGGCGTGCAAGTGGGACATTACTTCGTAAGTCCCACGAGACATGAATGGTAAAAACTGACGAAAGTCCCACCAGGGTCATTTTTTCTTTTTTTATTTCATAACTTAGCCTTGTAAATTCTCAGAATATCATTAACTCCCTTGGCTTTCATAAGATTATACCTTAAATCCCTAGCCCCAGTCATTCCCTTGGTGAACCACATGGCCTGCTGCTTAAGCTCGGTAAAACTCCTGATTTTCTCGTAATTTTCATAATATTCAAGGAATTTCATAAAGCACTTTTTCTTTTCCTGCTCTGAAGGCTCTTCGATGTTGCTGCCTGTTGCTAAAAGAGCATTTGTCCTCTTAAAGATGAAGGGATTGCCCATACACCCCCTGCCTATCATCACAAAATCGCACCTAGTCTGTTCAATCATGGCTTTTGCACTGCCAGGCTTAAAAACATCTCCATTGCCAATGATGGGAATAGTTGCCTTTTCCTTTGCCTTCATAATCTCCTCCCAATGAGCCCTTCCAGAATATTTTTCTTCCTTTGTCCTGGCATGGATTGCAATAGCACTAACCCCTAAGTCCTCGAGAATCTTAACAACCTCTAACGTGTTAATGCTCTTATCATCCCAGCCAATCCTAATCTTGGCAGTCACAGGCTTATTAGTGTTATTAATAACAGGCGTTACAATTTTTTTTATCTGGTCAGGATGCTTAACCAAGAAAGAGCCTGCTTTTAGCGCAAGAATATCCTTTTCAGGGCAGCCAAGATTAACATCAATAATGTCAGCATAAGGCTCAATAATCCTAGTTGCTTGCTCAGCAAGCCTTGAGTCAGAGCCAACAAGCTGCACACTAACAGGCTTCTCCTGCTTAAGAAAGCAAGCCTGATTAATTATTTTTTCAGGAGCAGCAACAATCTGATTGATGACTAGCATTGGAGTGCTGACTAGTCCTGCGCCATAACCCTTGCAAAGCAACCGAAAAGCTGCGCAGTTTACGCCAGCCATAGGCGCGAGTATGAGCTTTGAGTCAAGCCTTACATTTCCGATGTGATAACTCATTTTATTATTAGAGATAAAGTCCTTATTTAATGTTTTTCGTAATCTTTATTAATCCTCGTTTTATTCTTTACCCTGTAACGCACCGGTCGCCAAGCGGCTAAGGCACAAGGCTGCAACCCTTGTATACGAGAGTTCGAGTCTCTCCCGGTGCTTATCTATTATTCTGAATAGCATTATGAATAAAAATGGCCAAGCTGATTATTAAGAAAGAAAAGAGAGCAGAAGTGGATGGTGTTGAGAGAGTCATCTCTGGATTTGAAAAGCATTATGTTGATGAGGCTAAGGATTTCTCTACAAAACACGGAACAATTCGTAAAAAGGATTTGGCAAAGGAGCCAGGCTCAAAGGTTAAGATGGGCTCGCACGAATTCATAATATTAGACCCTGTTTTTCTCGACCATTACAAGCGCATCAAGAGGATGGCGCAGATAATCACATTAAAGGATATTGGCGCGATAATTGCTCACACAGGTATTAACAAGGAATCTGTTGTGCTTGATGCGGGCGCTGGCTCAGGAGCACTGGCTTGCTTCCTCGCAATGATTGCCAAAAAAGTGATAAGCTATGAGAAGGACAAGCGAAGCCTTGAGATAGCAAGGAGCAATGTTGAAGATTTAGGGCTAAAGAATATCATAATCAATGAAGGAGATATTTATGATTACAAGAAGATAAAAGAGAAATATGCTGATGTTTTCACCCTTGATGTTCCAGAACCAGAGAAAGCAATAAAAACAGCACTCAAGGTTTTGAAAACAGGAGGCTTCTTAACAGTATACTTGCCTAATATTAACCAAGTGCAGGATTTTGTAAAAGCACTGCCAGAAGAATTCCTGCTTGAGAAAACAATCGAAGTGATTGAGAGGGAATGGACAATTGATGAAAAAAGAGCAAGACCAGCCACCAAGGACCACGGCCACACAGGATTCCTGACGTTTGCGAGGAAGTTATCATGAAGCGCGAACTCCGCGTCATCGGCATTGATGATGCTCCTTTTGACAAGTTTGATCCTTTGCAGAAATATGTTCTTGTTGTAGGCACTATCTTCAGGGGCGGCAGCTTCATGGATGGGATGTTGTCCTGCCGCGTTGAGAAGGACGGTGAGGATGCAACATTAAAAATTATTGAGATGATTAACGGGTGCAAGTTCAAGCCCCAGTTGCAGGCTATTTTTCTTGACGGTGTTGCGGTGGCTGGCTTTAATGTCATCAATCCTTATAGCCTGCATAAAGCCACAAGCATTCCTGTTATTATTGTGATCAGAGATTTTCCTGATTACAAGAAGATTTTTTCTGCCCTTGAAAAGCTCGGGATGCAGAAGAAGATTGACATCATCCAGAAGATTCCTAAGCCTATCAAGATTAATGATGTTTATGTGCAGAATATTGGAATAAGCAAGGAAGAAACCAAGAAGTTGTTAAGGATTTGCTGCACTCATTCCAACCTGCCAGAAGCAATAAGGGTTGCTCACTTAGTGGCGTCTGGTGTTTCTGAAGGCGAAAGCAAGGGGAGAGCCTAGAAAGAATAATAGAATACTTAGCACTCCTATGTGAAAGAACATTTTCTTTGCAAAATCGCTAAAGAAAGCTTCTGGAAATAATTTTATCAGCAAGTACTGTGATGGAAATGAGTAGTTACCCTGCGGGAAGAGCAGATTGTGGAATGCCTCGAAGAACGATGAAAAATTAAGGCTGAGCAGGAAGATGATTAAAAGCAGCGCAAGTGTTGAGATCCCGCTGAAGAAGAGGATTCTTTGAATGCTTGTCTTGAAATCCTTGAGCATGCTCAGCCGCACCATAATGAATGCGAGTATTACTGCAAAAGCTATGCTCATGATTTTGACTGTGCGTATTATCCTATGAACATCCTCGAGATGAGACTTTTCTTCTTCTGTGAAGCCAAGGAATTCCTGTATCTTATTAATTTCAGTATTTTCACTAGTTAAGTAATTAATTAAGTAGTCAACTGTTTTCCTCACGCCAACAGTTCCAAGCTCGTCATACTGGCCGTACTTGGTGAATTCCTTGTCATAAAAGCTCCTGTCAAAGAACACCATGAAAAAGCTGGCAGAAAATAATAATATAACTATGAGAATGAACGATGCAATTATGAGGATTTTTTGCTCTCTAGAATCCTGAATTTTACTATTTTTCTTTGCAGTTTTACGCATAGTATAGTTTCCCGCTCTTTTTCTGTTCACTATCTTTCTGGCTTCCTGGCTTGTTAATCCTCGGTCTCTTGCTCTCTTCATCTCTCCTGAATGTGAGCTGGATGTTCTGCAGGAAGTGATTCATTCCTTCTTCCATGAAGAAAGGCCCTTTCACCAGCCCGTGCACTGCTGGTTTGCCTTCAAACACTATCAATCTGTCAGATATTGTGTCAATAAATAATATGTCATGGTCAACAATGAGCGTGCTTCTGCCTGTTATGGTTAGCATATCTCTCACAATCTTGCCCAGCCTCAATCTTTGCTCCACGTCAAGATAAGCAGACGGCTCGTCCATCAGGATGATGTCAGATTCCTGGCTTAGTGCTTTGGCTATCATAACTCTCTGCAATTCTCCGCCGCTAAGCTCAGATAGTTTTCTCATGAATAATTCTTTTAATTCAAGAGGCCTTATTAGTTGCACTTCATATTTCATGATTGCTTCTTGTATGAAATTAAGCACCAGCTCATCATTAGTTTCAAGATATTGGGGCTTATAGCTTACTTTCAACCCTTGAAGCTCATGGCCTTTTATCTCGCCAGCAAGTATTCTGACAAATGTTGTTTTTCCTATTCCGTTCTCTCCCAGTATTCCAATAATGTCATTCTTGTAAATCTTGCCAGTATCTGCTTCGAGAGAGAAACTACCAAGCTTTTGCTTGAACGCCTGCCACTCTGTCAGGGGGTGCAAGCGTTTGATATCAATAGGAGGTCTGGCCTCGAATTTTATTGCGTTCTCCCTGAACCTTACATTTTCTTCTTTGAGAAAGCCTGATAAATAAGTGTTGATGCCTGCCTTGGCTGCCTTTGGCTGGCTAACCACTCCGTAAGCAGCGGGCTTGCCGTACATCATGTGAACTAAATCTGCCATGTAGTCCAATACTATCAAATCGTGTTCAACCACAATGACGCCTGTGTTCTCATCAGCAAGGCTTCTAATGAACTGGCTAATCTTTAGCCTCTGCTTGACATCAAGGTAGCTTGTGGGCTCATCAAAGAAATAAACGTCTGCTTTTTTCAATACGCAAGCAGCAATTGCTACGCGCTGAAGCTCTCCGCCGCTAATCTTGCTGATGTCATGGTCAAGGAATGCTTTAAGCTCAAGAGCATCTGCAATCTTGTGAAGCTCTTTCTTTTCGTCAACCTTCTCCAGCAAATCTTTAACGCTTCCCTTGTATTGCTTAGGTATCAAATCAACTTGCTGAGGCTTATAGCTGAGCTTTACCTTGCCTTTTTTTACTTTTTCAAAAAAACCCTGGGCTTCGCTACCCTTAAAGTATTCAATAAGTTCGTCATGAGTTGCTTCCTTGCCAGGCTTGCCAAGGTTTGGCTTCTCAACGCCAGCAAGAATCTTCAAGGCAGTGCTTTTTCCTATTCCGTTTTTTCCTATGATGCCAACGACCTTGCCAAAGATAGGAACAGGAAGGCTGTACAATGCAAAACCATTCTCAGAATAACGATGAACAGGATCTTTTTTCATCTCCTCAGGAAGATTAACAATGTCCAAGGCTTCTGCAGGGCATTTCTTAGGGCATATTCCGCAGCCTATGCAGAGCTCCTCATTAATGCCTACCTTGCCGTCAGGAGTCTTAATAATGCAGTCCTCTCCCTTGCGATTAACAGGGCACATCCTGATGCAAAGATAATTGCCGCAGCTAACAGGGTTGCATTTCTCTTTTTTTACAATACATATTCTGGTCATGCTACCATGGACGTGAAGATTGTTATTTAAATGTTGTTGCATAATGGCTTGTGTTCTGGAAATCGCAACATTTTTAAATTACTTCCCTTTAAGGGTAGTAAAATGGGATTGCCGAGTAAGGAAAACAAGTTACTAGAATTATTCTTTAATTACCCGAGCAAGCAATGGCACTTTTCAGAGCTTTCGGAAAAAACAGGCTTGGCAGACAGCAAGCTTAATAAATGGCTCCACCGATTCTTGAAAGAAAAGCTAATTCTCCGGAAAAAGCCCGAAAAAAAGATGCCGCATTATATAAGCAACTTCCATCACCCGCATTGCCAGAGCAGGAAAAAGCTTTTTGCAATGGCAAAGCTTTACGAGTCGGGCCTAATGGACCACTTAAATTCGCTTCAAAAGCCAAAAGCCATAATAATATTTGGCAGCTTTGTGCATTGGGACTGGAATGACCAGAGTGATATTGACTTGTTCATTTACGGCGATGATAGCGAGTTAGCTCCCTGGGATTGCGAGCGCAAACTAGGGCGTGAACTCCAATTTTTTATTTGCAAAGACAAAAAAGAGCTAAGTAAATTAGGCCCCGGGTTGGTAAGGAACATGTTGCAAGGGCTTTTAGTTCAGGGTTATGTTCCGAAAGAGGTTTTTGAATATGCTGCAAAAGAAGATGCTGGAGGAAGTGTATGATGAATGCATTAGCAGCGGTTTTCTTCAATCGAAGCGCGTTCTTGACGTTAACAAAGTCCATGATAACCTAAAGATTTCAGAGAATGACATGAATGGAGGCAAGACGCTTTTATCAGAACAGAATTGGGGCTCTGCTTACAAGTTGTTCTATGATTCACTGCACCTTCTTGTAGAAACTTTCTTAATGTTTGATAGCATAAAATCTTTCAATCACCAATGCCTTTTTGCATTCCTCTGCCTTAAGCACCCGGAATTAGAGCTTGACTGGAATTTTTTTGAAAGAATCAGGGTGCGGCGAAATGGAATCAATTATTATGGCAGGCTTATAACAGAAGATGATTGGAAAGAAGACAAGATAGGCTTTGAACTTTACACAAGCCTCCTTAGGAAAGAAATAACGAAAAAGCTAAAGGACAATTAGCTTATTACAGTTTTTCAATTAAGTATATAAACTTCTTTTAGTTATTCTTCTATCATGAAGGGCTTCATAGTTCATCCTGCTTATAGAATTGACAATGGCAAGGCTTTTGTCAATCTTTATGGTCGCCTAGAAAACGGCGAATCATTCCTTGCAATCAACGAGTTCAAGCCTTATTTCTTCATCAAAAAATCTGATTTAGATAAAGCCTTGAAGGCTGAGCAGTTTGATTACGAGGAAACCAAGCTGAAGAATTTTGAGGATGAGCCTGTTATCAAAGTTATCATGCAGATTCCTGGCGACGTTGCTAAGATGAGGGACAGGTTTTCTAACAAAGGCATCAAGACTTATGAAGCTGATATCCGCTTTGCTTACAGGTTCATGATTGACAAAGGACTGCAGGGCAGTGTTGATATTGATGGAAAATTTGAGAAAGGAGAACAGGTTAATAGGGTTTATACTAATCCTGAGCTTAAGCCAACTGATTATTTCCCAAAGAACCTTAAAGTTCTCTCCATAGATATTGAGACTGATAAGAAAGGGAAAGAGCTTTACTGCATAAGTTTTTCTTCAGGTGATTTCAGGAAAGTGGTTATCAAGAGCAAGGAAAAATTAAAGAATGCAGTCAGTGTCGAATCTGAGCAAGAGCTTCTCATCAAATTTAGGGAGATCATACTTGAGCAAGAGCCTGACATAATAACAGGCTGGAACTTGATAGATTTTGACCTGCAAATCCTTGAGAAGAAGTTCAGGGACTACAAGCTACCATTCACTATCGGGAGGGATGATTCTCCTATAAAGCTGAGGCTTTACAGCTCATTCTTCCAGGACTCAAAAGCAGACTGCACAGGCAGGATGGTTCTTGACGGCATCCAAGTGTTAAAAACTAATTTTGTTTCTATAGAAGATTACAAGCTGGCAACAGCAGCCAAGGTATTCCTTGATGACCACAAGATATTCGAGGGAGAAGACCGCTGGGAATTAGTTGAAGAGGCTTTCAAGAAGAATCCTCAGTTACTGGTTGACTATAATCTTAAAGACGCAGAACTTGTGCCAAGGGTTCTTGAAAAAACAACTGCTCTTGAGCTTAGCATCCAGCGCTCATTATTAACAGGCATGCCTTTGGACAGGGTGAGGGCTAGCATTGCAAGCCTTGACTCGCTCTACCTGAAAGAATTGAGAAAAAAAGGATATGTAGCACTCACAGGAGGATATGAGGAAAGGGACGACCAAGGAGCAGGAGGATTTGTAATGAGCTCAAAGCCAGGCATTTATGACTATGTGATTGTGTGCGACTTCAAAAGTCTGTATCCGAGCATTATTAGAACATTCAACATCGATCCATTGAGTTTCATACCGGAGTGCGAGTCAAAGGAGAAGGGAAAAGAGCTTGACAAGAAAAGAATAGTAAAGGTGCCCAGCGGAGCCTGCTTCAAGAACCAGGACGGCATATTACCGTCAATAATCCAGCACTTATGGGAGCAGAGGGAAAAAGCAAGGAAGCAAAAGAATGAGCTGGCAAGATTTGCAATAAAGATATTGATGAACTCTTTCTACGGAGTATTGGCTAATCCAACTTGCAGGTTCTTCAGCAGGGAAATGGCTAATGCAATCACACTTACAGGCCAGCAGATAATCAAGCTTACTGCAGAAAAAGTCAAGGAAATGGGTTATGACGTGATTTACGGGGATACTGACAGCATTTTTGTAGATTTGAAAATTGATGATTATAACTCAGCTCGCAAAACAGGTGATGAGATCGCTGAAAAAATCAACAAATTCTTTGAAAAAACGATGAAAGAAGAATACCACAGGAAGAATTACCTAGAACTGCAGTTCGACAAGGTTTACAAGAGATTCATGATGCCCATGATCAGAGGCTCTGATGTTGGAAGCAAGAAAAGATACGCTGGCTTACTCATTGACCCTGAAGGAAAGGAAAAAATGGACTTTGTAGGCTTGGAATTCGTTCGTCGAGACTGGACTGACATTGCAAAAAACTTCCAGCTAGAGCTTCTCAAAAGAGTATTTTACAAAGAAGAAGTTGCTGATTATGTGAAGAAGATAGTTGAGGAAGTAAGAGCAGGCAAGTATGATGATTTGCTCGTCTACAGGAAAGCAATAAGAAAAGAAATAGATGATTACACCAAGACAACTCCACCGCACGTCAAAGCAGCGAGATTGCTAGGCAAAGACTTAAGAAGCAATATCATAGAGTATGTCATGACAAAAGAAGGGCCTGAGCCAATACAAAAGCAAAAGCACAAAATAGATTATGAGCATTACATCGAGAAACAGATAAAACCAATCGCTGATGCTATTCTTGTTTTCTACGACCAAAGCTTTGACGACATAATAAAAGGAAGCTCCCAGAAAACATTGTTTGGATATTAGGTAAATCAATCTTTATTTAAACCAAGAATATGGAGAGTTTTTTTGAATGTATCATTAGTTACTTTTGGAAACTTTTTATTAATAATTTGATATGCCCCGCAAAAATTCCAGACCTCATCTAATGTACCATCATTATTTTTGAATTTTCCTTTAAAGTGAATATCCCAATTTATTTCTTTAAAATCAACACACAAGCAGAAAGGTGTAACATTAAAAGTGAGAATTAATGTAGCTTCCTTCCAGAAATCTAAATATGATTTCATATGGCCATATCCGAATGCAATATTACTCTTTTTCATTTCAAACTTTTCTTTTAGAGTTCTATGCTTAACTTCAATTAACCAGGATTCTTTTGTTTCCGGATCAATAACAACGAAATCCGGCATAGATAATAACCTTCTGTTTGTTTCACAGCTATAGTTCTTTTTTATTTCTTTAATAATCTCTTGATTGTGATTTTCTACTCCGAAGTTCATGAGTTTGTAACCAGATAACTCGAGAACTGTCTTAACAAAATTATGACTGAGCCTTTCTTTGGATTTTGCTTCAGTCCACGCTGAGATGAGTTGCATGATTGTAAGAAAGTCACAAAGTTATTTAAATCTTTGCAAAGCCTAAATTAATGATTCATCGCAACTCTCTTTATACTGACAGTGAGAGCATTTATTCTTATTTCCCTCGTGAGAAAAATCTTTACTTTTAATTCTAGAAACTATTTCTTTTATTCTATTATCATAACCTAATTGAGTACATTCGGAACTTGAGCCAACATATACATCAACATTCAAATCAGCATCCCAGCTGGATGAAGAAATGGTGTTATTTCTTTTTATAATTCCCAAATGTTCTTCAGTTATCTCATCATGATAAGGAAGAAAGATTGACAAAATCACTCTTTTGACAATCAAAGATATTGGCAGATCGTATCTGAAATATTCAGAAAAGGCAAGATAGTAAGCCATGATTTGATTAACTGGAGCTTCACGAAAATAAGTTTTTTCCGATCTGTCAAAAGTCGTCTTATATTCTATTATACTAACGTGCCCTTTTTCTATTTTTATCTCATCACAATAGCCTCGAATACCATATTTTTTGCTCTCAACCCATACCTCACTGAACCGAAAAACACCCTGATGATTATTAAAGAGAATTTCCTCAATAATTCTTTTTGCAGATTTATTTTTTGTTTCCGCTCTAATTGTTTTAAAAAAACAAAGTTTTATCATGTTCTTTTTATGTTTTTTAGCTCCATCTTCCATTTCAGGATTCTTTATTTTTAGTCCCTCAAGATTATTTTTGGCTTGTTTTGCGCAATAAGAAAACTGTTCAATTAATGAAATATCTATTAAATCATTCATTTTAAGAAAATTCAAGCTTTCTTCACGAATCCTGGCTCTGGTTCGATTATGAAGTGGTCTTCTTTGAGCAATGTTAGCACCCTTTCAACCTCTGATTCTGGCATGCCCTGCATTTCTGCTTCAAGAATAACTGCTTCCTTGTGGACTTTCCTGTTCCTGTCAGTCACCAAGTCATTGATGATGTCCATTAGTTTTATTTTGCTGTCTGTCTCGCTCTCGTCTGCTACTGATCGCAGCATCATGTTCTGCCTGCGTATTAAGTCGTCAAAATCTGCCTGGTCCATTTTACTTTGTTAATAGTCTAATGGCTGTGGTGATTATATTACCGCTACTATTCACCCCCTAAGATCTAGAAGTGCGTTCTAAATATAAATAGTTTTCGCTATTTTGCGCTAGCAATATAGCTTTTTGTGGGTTTGAAATGTGCGTGGTTTGTGCCGGACTATACTTTGTAAGTCATTGCCTTCGAAACTCTTGATTCAATTCAAAAAAGGTTCTGCCTTCCCGAGGTGCTCAGAAACTATGTTTCTGGCACACCAAAAGCAAAGCTTTTGATTGGAGCAACCCCTGGCGACGAACAATATTTATTTTTTAGAAGGAGTTTCGACCTGAGGGCAATGTGACTTACAATAAACTTTAAAAACAATAGCTTTATCCGGGTTTCTGGGGGGGAATAGTTTGGAATTCATGACTTTGGATGAGAAAAAGAACTCCAGGATTTATAATTTCTTCAGAATAAACGAGGCTACAGGAATCTTTATACACCGCCAGCTTGAGAACAGGGATGGTATGATTTTTATGAGGGCTAGGCGCCGTTCTTTGCAAACCGAATCTTGATTGGAGACTTAATCTTTCTTACCTTTTCGCCTACTACTCGGATAACGCTCTGCTTCTGCACTGCTGTTGGCTGAGCTTTTATCTCTTCCTCATCACCACCAGAAGCCTCATTCAAGTTTAGCTCTAACTGCCTTGGTTTAGCAAGCATTTCCTCTTCCCGAAACTGCTCCATCATCTCAAGCACGTGGTTAAGCTCTTTTATTGCACCGTAAATCTGGTGCTGCTTCTCAAGCTCAAGAAATTCCTTTTTGTTCTTTAAAGTGTATATCAGGTTTTCTTTCCTGTTCTCAATCTCTTTCTTCAGTTCCCACATCTTTGAATTCCCTCACAGATTTTTTATCCTGCTTTAGTTTGTTCAAGAAATATTCAAGACAGTCCATTGCGCAAAAACTGGCTTTCTTCCTAAGGCCTTTTGGACCGAATATGAGTGTCATTGGCTCCTCACCTACTGGCGTCTGGCACACAGGGCATACTTTATTAAATTCTGCTTCTTTTCTCTCTTCAAGCCTCTTGTTAATGAGCCTGCCTATGTTGCCTATTTCAAGGTCTTTCTTGATAAGCTTTAGGTCAGTTTCATCAAGGCCTTCAATCAGCTTTGCCAATCTGTTCATTGGTTAATTCTCCAAGCATGAAAGGTCATAGTTTTTGCTTTAATTCAGCAAGGATTTCTTTCTTGTCAATTAGATCCTTGCTATTCTTTAAAAGGTTGATGAAGTACTCTTCTCTCCTGCCCATTCCTTCTTCTACTTCTTTTCTATTGTGGCTCCAGCTTATAATCTTTTTGGTTTTCCCATCCAGCCCTGTGATATGGTAGTTGCTGAACTTCTCCCTAAACTCGTGCAGGTTCTGCTCTGTAATCACAAAAAGTTCAATTTCTTTTTCATTGGACTGGAGAAAGGCTATGCAGTCTGCTTTCTTTATGATGTCAGACTCGCACACATACTTGACAAGCGGATAATAATTTTCCTCGTTCACGGTAAAGTAGGTGTTGAATATAAACTTAGGAAAGAGGTCTGCTTCTCGCAGCTTGATTATGCTCTTCTCTGCCATGCCTGATTTTAGAAAGCTAAAAGCAAATATTTCCTGGCTTAAAGAATAAGGAGTCTTTGGTTTGCCTGGTTTTTTTTGCTTTTCCTGTTTTTCAGATTTTTCAGCTTTGACTTTCTTTACTAAACCATAAGCTTCCAGGATGGCTAGTTGCTGAGTAACATTGGCAGTGCTCTGGCTTGTCTTCCTGGCTATCTCAACTGCTGACTTGTCTCCTTTGGCGAGCTCTTTTAGGATGCTCCACTTGCTCTTAGTCAATAGCTCTTCAAATTCCACAGCCAAGATTATTTATGTCTAGATATATAAAACTTTCGAATTATTAAATTACTTAATAAGTTAAATAACTTCAAACTAAATATTTTTGGAAATATAAAATAAAATTAAATAGATTTATAAAGAATAAACATCAACAAACAACATAACTTGATAATTAATAAAAATCTAGGGGGAGTGAATGAAAGAAATAAAAGGCTTAGTCTTATTTTTGGAACTTAATTAAAAATAGGCAGAAATATAAAAATTAGGACTAACTTGAAAAAAACAAATAAAAAATAAAGGATTTTTTACTCTCAAATAAATTAAAATTAATATTATAAAAATTATTAAAAAATAATCAAAATAAATTAAAAAATTAATAAAATAAATTCAATAAAAATAAATAAATTAAATT
>JAFGDD010000021.1 GCA_016932315.1 Candidatus Woesearchaeota archaeon | reverse complement strand
TATTAATAGTGTATATCATTGGCGTCGGCTTGACAGCAGTTGTTGCAAAGATTGTGGGCAAGCACTTTCTTGAAGACAAGAAGCCCAGCAACAAGAAAACTTATTGGAAAGAGCTTGACCTGAAGAAGAAATCAGTGGAAGAATACTACAGGCAGTTTTAAGTGATTAAAATGGAAAAAGATTTTTTGACATTAAGCAGCTTATCAAGGGAAGAATTCATCGCACTGCTTGACTTGGCAGATGACTTGAAAAAAAATCCTAAGAAATACTCTAATGCGTTGCAGGGCAAGACTTTGCTCATGATATTCGAGAAGCCGTCATTAAGGACAAGGATAAGCTTTGAGACAGGAATGACTCAGCTCGGAGGTCACGGAATCTATTATGACTTATCAACTTCACCTCTTGGCAAGCAAAAAGAATCCATAAGCGACACAGCAACAACAGCCTCAAGGTATGTTGACATCATAATGGCAAGATTATTCTCGCACCAGCACATCGAGGAAATGGCAAAGCACTCAAGAGTGCCGGTCATTAATGCATTAACAGATTATTCACACCCATGCCAGATACTCGCAGACTTCCAAGCAATAAGGGAAGCAAAAGGAAAACTTGCAGGGCTAAAACTGGCTTATCTTGGCGACGGAAACAATAACGTTACTCACTCATTGATATTCGGAGCAGCGCTCTGCGGAATGGACATAGCAGTAGCCAGCCCAAAAGGAACTGATTATGAGCCTCAGAAAGAAGTGATGAAAAAAGCACATGATATAATCAAGAAGTATGGCAGCAAGTCAAAACTAATACTCACAAATGAGCCATCTGAAGCAGTTAAAAACGCAGACATTGTATGCACAGACTCATGGATGTCATACCATATTCCAGAAAGCGAGAAAGAAGACAGAGTAAAGAAGTTCATGCCTTTCCAAGTCAATGAAAAAATAATGAAACTAGCTAAAAAAGATGCAGTGTTCATCCACTGCCTGCCAGCAACGCGAGGAATGGAAGTGACTGCTAACATCATTGATGGAGCCCAAAGCATAGTATTTGATGAAGCAGAGAACAGACTGCACACCCAGAAAGCACTGATGCTAAAATTATTGAAAGTTAAATGATTTTGTTCGAAAAATCGCCATTGACAGCCAAAAGTGAAACTTTTGGATTCACTAGCGCACTAGTGAAAGCCCGGAGGGCGCAACCCCAGTCAATGCCACCATGCACCTCGACATAAAGTCATCGGTGCAGTGGCAGGTGGCGGCGGCTTTTTACTAACTGAAGAAAACAACGAGAGGAAAAAAATGTACATCATAGGAATTGGCTGTTATTATCATGACGCAAGCGCTTGCCTGATAAAGGACGGCAGGATTGTGGCGGCTGTTGAGGAGGAAAGGTTCACGAGGAAGAAGCACGACACAAGCTTCCCTACCCACTCAATAAACTTCTGCCTGAAATACGAAGGCATAACCATAAAGGATGTTGATTACATCGCATTCTATGAGAAGCCTTTCCTGAAATTCGAGAGATTATTATCACAGCACCTGGAAGAATTCCCAAAGAGCCTCAAAACATTCCTTAACTCAACGCCATCATGGCTTAATGAGAAATTAAGAGTCACCCGAGCGATAAGGAAGAAGCTCAAGTACAAAGGAGACATATTCTTTGTAGAGCACCACATGGCTCACGCAGCAAGCTGCTTCTTAATAAGCCCTTTCAAGAAAGCAGCAATATTCACAGTCGACGGAGTAGGAGAATGGACTACCACGTCTTACGGAATAGGCGAAGGAAATAATATTCATCTGCTCAAGGAGATAAGATTCCCTCACTCAATAGGATTGCTTTACAGCACACTAACAGCTTACCTTGGCTTTAGCGTTAATAATTCAGAATACAAAGTCATGGGATTAAGTGCATGGGGAGACACTAACAAGAAGACTAATCCTTATTATAAGAAGCTCAAAAAAGTCGTTGACATCAAGCCTGATGGAAGCTATGCAATGGACATGTCATACTTTGTTTATCAATACAAGGACAGGATGCCCTCTGAAAAGCTTTGCAAATTATTAGGAGGGCCAATCACCAAGAGAGGGGCAGAGATGACTCAAAGGCACAAGGACATAGCAGCAGCCTTGCAGATGATTACAGAAGAAATGATGGAGAAAATACTGAATCATATTTATGATGAGACTAAGTGCGAGAACATAGTAATGGCAGGAGGAGTAGGCCTTAACAGCGTTTACAACGGCAAGATACTAAGCCAGACTCCTTTCAAGAACATATGGATACAGCCGGCATCAGGTGACGGAGGAACAAGCCTCGGAGCAGCATTCTACGCCTACAACACAATACTCGGGAAGAAAAGGGTTTTCGTCATGGAAGACGCCTACCTCGGACCTGATTATCCTACCAGTTACATAAAAAAATTCCTGGACCATTACAAGATAAAATACTCAACTTTCAGGAATGAGAAGGATTTGGTGCAGAAAGTAGCAAAGATGATACACGAGAACACTATTGTAGGTTGGTTCCAGGGAAGAATGGAATGGGGTCCTCGCGCACTAGGCTCAAGAAGCATATTATCAAATGCCTGCAACAGGGACATGCAGGCAATACTCAACCTTAAAGTAAAGCACAGGGAAAAGTTCAGGCCTTTCGCCCCGGTTGTTTGCGAGGATGACGCCACAAAATACTTTAAATGCGACAAGCCAGTTCCTGCGCCAACAGACTTCATGCTCATGGTTTACCCTATCATAAAGCAATGGAGGGAAAAGATTCCTGCAGTAACGCACGTTGACGGCAGTGGAAGACTCCAAACCATTAGAAGGCATCAGAACCCATTGTATTATGACTTGATAAAAGAATTCGGAAGATTATCAGGAATACCTATTTTGATAAACACATCATTCAACATCAGGGGAGAGCCTATTGTTTGCTCGCCTTACGACGCTTACAAGTGCATGATGGGAACAGGCATAGACTGTCTGGTGATGGACAAGTTCTTGATAAAAAGAGCAGACAACCCCCGGGATATGTGGGATAGCGAAAAGTACGCAAACGACTAAACCTTTAGTTTAGTGTCAAGATAAGGCCGTCGCTGCCTTGAAATGCAACATTTACGAAGTAAATTTGCATGGCGCGGCGGAGCTGAGCGAACTCAAGTGTGAGCGAAGCGGAGTAGGACTTATCTTGACCAGTAGAAAAATGCCAAAGAAATCTTTAAGGCGGAAGAAGAATTTCAAGGATTTGCTGATTAACATAGCTGTTTTCTTGATAATGTTTGTAGTATTGCTAGCACTATTAGAAGTTGCTCTCTGGATAATACAACCCAAATCCCAGCATGAGCGCCAGGATGAATTTGTTTTTTACGAGTATGACTCTCTTTTAGGATGGAGGAATAAGCCCAATGCATCTGGAATATTTGAGATGCCTGACAGCACAAGCCTTGTAAATATTAATTCAAAAGGATTAAGGGATGTTGAGCACCATTATGAAAAGCCTTCAGGAAATATCAAGCGCATAGAATTCTTTGGAGACTCATTCACCTGGGGCTACGGAGTTAATGCCAGCGACAGGTTTGTTAATGTTTTTGCAAATGAGCTGCAGGAAAAAATTCCTTATGAGTACGAAGTCATAAACATGGGAACAACAGGCTACGGAACAGATGAGCAATACTTGTACTATATAACAGAAGGACTGAAGTATAATCCTGACATCGTGGTGTTTGCTTATCATAACGACGTTGCTGACGTTATAAGAAAAGACACCTGCGAAAACAGCAAATACCCAAACCCTTACTTTGTGCTTGACGGCAAAGTAATAAAGCTGGAGAACGTGCCAGTACCCATATGCAATTCATCATGGGATTCAAGGCTTAATGTTGAGAAAGAAACCCGGGGCTGGCTCTGGGTAGTTAATGGCTGGCTCTCACACTTAAGGACTTATGTTTTATTAAGGGACAACATCGGCGAAAGAATTCTGTTTATTAACGAAGCCATCTACAAAGCAAGGTATCCTGATTATGAGCAGACCCTGGTTATTATTGATTCATTAATCAAGGAAGCAGACAATACAGCCAGGAAGAACAACTCGACCTTTGTTCTTGTATTATTGCCGGACAAATCCCAGATATACGGCAACGCCAACACCATAGAAATTGACAGCTTGGAAAGATTCGCCAATGCAAACAACATACCAGTAATCAATTTATATCCTTATCTCAGGATACTTGCAAAAAAGGAAAAGAATATATACTTCCGCATTGACAGGCATTTTTCAGTAACAGGCAACAAGATAGTGGGAGAATACATTTATCAGCAAATGATTGACAAAGGGATAATCCATGGCTAAAGCAAAGAATGATAAAGACATAAGGAAGCCGAGAAACAAGTCATTGCTCGGAGAAGTATGGTCATTCCTAAGAGTAAGAAAAGCCTGGTGGCTCATACCAATCATAGTAATGCTGGTAATAGTGGGCTTATTGATAATATTCTCGCAAAGCAGCGCCTTGTCGCCGTTCATTTATGCGTTGTTCTAGGAAAGGGAAAAATTTTTATTCTAATTTATTTATCTTCTGTTTCAGTAGCGGGACGAGGTGATTTCCATGAATTTTGGCAGCAAGAATACTTTTAAATGGGCAGCCTTGGCGGTCATATTTCAACTGCTTTTTATCATCCCGTTGTATATGGTAATGATACTTTCTATTCTCGTACCCGACAGTTTTAAGATGAAGGTTTTATTGCAAATCATTCAAACAGTTCTTTGCATTACTAGTATTATTATCGTGATTGCGATATTGGCTCTTGCTAAAAAACAGAAAATAAATTTACTGAAGTGGTCAGCTTTTACCATAGTTATTCTAGTAATCATTTCAAGAATCTTAAATCTAGTATATTTATTTTTTAGCACAACAACATTACTTATTTTAACAATTGCACTCGCAGTTTTAGAGTTAGTTATATACGTCTTTCTGGGCATCGGCATGCTCAAACTTCAGAAAGCATACGGGAAGCTGGCAAAGGCACTGGGTATTTTATATCTAGCAGAGAGCGGGCTCGTATTTTCAATAATAGGAATAATCTTCTATCCTTTTTTATCACTGGCAATATCAATAGTTGAATTGATATTCTTCTTGCGGCTTGCAAAATTCACAAGGAAACACCATGTCGGACTTGCTATATGGATACTCCTTTTGGTTCTGCTTTCAGTATTCACAGGAATCCTGGTTTTCAATAATTATTCGGCTGAAAAAATCGTCATTGAAGAGAAGAATAAATTAAATTACGATGGAGTTATGTTGGGCTACTATTCTGAATATTATGGTGATTGCATTAGGAAGGAAGACAATCAATATTCCTCAAGCGACATTATTTGCATATCCCCTGAAAATGTCAGTGGCTTTAATAGCACTAAGGAAGGGCTTTATTATATATCCATAACCAGAAAAATTTTTGATTCTGATGGAAAACTTGTAAATTACAATAAATTTCCATTGGGCGACGAAGGGCCAGTCTTCCTCGAAGATGGATTAATGAATTACTTTTTCAGCAAGAGCTTAGGTGATTTTTCAAAAGGAGAATATGTGTTTCAAATCCAAATATCTGATGATTTAAGCCGGAAAAAGGTAACTATAGAAGCTCCGTTTGTTGTTTTGGAGTCAAAAAATGACTTGGATGTTCATTGGAGGCTCGGATATTCAGATAATTTCATCTGTAGACCTATAAGCAACGATGAAATTTCAAATAAAAACGACCTGTGTTTTGTAAGTTACGCAACAAACCTCCAACAAACTCAAAATAGCACTTATATCTTAGATTACGATGTGAAAATATTTGATGAAAATAATAAGCTCGTCTATTATGATACCAACGTTTTGCAAGAGGCTGAAGGCAGTTATGGCCTATTTCCAGGCATTGCGGATTATAACATAATATCACTCGGAGATGATTTTGGTAACGGGAATTACACCTTTTTCTTGACATTTTATGATAAAGTGAGCAACAAAAAGTCAGTATTGGAAAAACACTTTCAGATTACTAACAGAGAACCTTATTTTTTATCTAAAGGAATGATAACTGATGTGATGTATGAAGGCGATGTAAAGACTTACACAATAGATGGCATAGATTTTGAAACTTCTCTCATCAAGGTAACGGATGAAGAAGCTGCATTCAGGGTCAACAACATAAGAACCGGCCCGCTTCAGCCCGGGGAGGAATTTAAGTCAAATGAAGTAACTGTGGGAGTCATGCAAATTAGAGTTGATATGCCGATAGTCAAAAAATGGGTTTGGTTTTACCTCAGCGATGAGAAGAAGGCGGATGACCAGCAGTTCATTGTTCCGGAAAGTGAGGATTTAGGAATAAATTTCACATTCTCTATAGGTGATGAGAATGATCTTTTGTTGAAGGATTTTATACATGATAATGAAACTAAGACATACCTGATTGATGGCAAATATTATGAAGTAACTTTAGTATATATAGATGATGGTGAAGTAATTTTCTCAGTTAATGGCATGAAGAGCGAAAAAACAATTGTAGGTGATCTAGCTAAAATAGAATATGGTCGTGACTCAAGCCAGAACATAATAATCAGAACCTTACCTGACCCGTGGGTTTCCTATCAGAAATTAAAATAAGAATTTTTTGAATTAAAATGAGAAAACTGCATGGCTAAAAATCTAAAAAGTAGAAAAGAAAAGTCAACCTTCTCTTGGGGAACAGATCCGAATGTGAAAAAAGTTGTTTATGCAGGGTTCTGGAGACGACTTCTTGCTTACATAATAGATGTTTGTTTATTGACCTGCGCTTTTCTTATTGTAGGTTTTCTCATAACCATAATTGATTTATTCATTTCTGGCTACCCTAATACTGATTTCAATGGAATTCTTTTTAAAATTACTTTACTTTTAATAGGATGGCTTTATTACGCATTCATGGAAAGCTCTGATAAACAAGCTACTTTGGGGAAAATGGCTTTAGGATTAAAAGTAGTTGATGAAGAAGGAAAACAAATTAGTTTTTGGCGCGCGACAGGAAGGTTTTGGGCTAAATATCTATCATCGTTAATTCTTTATATAGGATTCTTAATGATTCTGTGGACTGAGAAGAAGCAAGGATTGCATGATGAGTTAGCAAGTTGTTTGGTAATAAAAGCAGAGTGAAGCTCTTGTTTGAGACTCATCTTGGAACTTAATTCTTGATATTTTTTTTATGATTGCTTCAGGATTATTCTTTTATCTTCTCTTTCAGCGTCTTCCAAGTTCTCTTACAAAGTTTTCTTAATGAGTCATCTAAAAAACTTTTAATACAAGCCAAGTGCTACAATTTTGTATCATGTGTAACCTATATGTAGCATGTAGCAAGTAATCAAGGGATATGCGAATTCGCCGTTAGAAAGGCCAAGGTTGGCAATAAGAAATAATTAAAAGAATAAATAGCTTACGCGCCTCTGTCCAGTGCGTCTAGTGTGATTAAATATTCTTTTGTCAGTTAACATTAGCAACTCTTTTCTTTTCGAGAGTCGCATCTCAATCGTAGAAAACTATTTAAAGCGTTCTTCTTACCCTGGCTTTGGTTAAACATAGATATATTATAAATATGTGTGTTTATCAATATTCATTAATAACTTATTAGAATGGGGTGGTTGGATTTGGCTAAGCATTCTGGGCATGAGCATAAAGAGCATGTTGAGCATCATGAGCACAAAGAGGATTCTTCAGGCAGTGAAGGCGTGAACCTTGATTTTTCCAAGGTCAAGAATTTTTTTTCTGTGAATAATCAGAAGAGGAACGCTGTTCTTTTGACTACAGTGTTGTTGTTAATCCCTATAATTCTGACTTTTATCATAAGGATTCAGCCTCAGTACTTGCCTGCTACTGACAGGTGGGCTGAGAATTCTGTTGATAATTATTTCATGAACCAGATTGCTAATAGTATTAATAGCCAGTACCCTAACCTTCCTGAGCAGAACAAGCAAACATTGATTAGTCAGCAGTTTGAGGCTTTTAAGAAGAATAATGCTCAGAACTTTAGAGACCAAGTAGCTGCTACTTCTGCTTATTTCAAGACAGGATTCCAGTACCAGGAGAATAATATATCGTACACCTTCCTGGGAGACTTGGACTCTTACTTCTTCCTGAGGCAGGCAAGGAATCTTGTGCAGAAAGGAACTATTTGCGATGAGTTCAGGAATGGAAGCTGCTATGACAACCACATGCTTGCGCCTATAGGCACGCCGCTGGGAAGGTCTATGCACTCATTTGCTATATACTATCTTTACAATGTTCTTCACGCTCTTAACCCTAGCATTAATCTTATGCAATCATCATTCTTATTGCCAACAGTCATAGCAGTCCTTGCGACTATTGCAGCTTTCTTCATTGGCAAGAAGATTATGAACCAAACAGCAGGATTCTTTGGAGCTATGTTCCTGGCAATAAGCCCAATATTCCTTTCAAGAACTCTTGGCTCTGATTCTGACATCTGGAATATTGCATTCCCATTAATAATACTCTGGATATTCCTCGAAGCTTTTGAAGCCAAGTCTTTGGTCAAGAAATCAATACTCTCAGTGCTTACAGGAATTCTTTTCGGATTGTTTTCCTTTGCTTGGCACGCAGGCTGGTGGTACATCTTCGACTTCCTCATCGTAGTCATGATAGCATACCTGGCTTTCCAGGTAATAAGGAGTTATCGCAAGGGTAAGAACTGGGGCAAGGCTTTATGGTCAGAGGAGACCAAGTCCACTTTGTTAATCCTTGCGATCATAGTAGCGGTTTCAGTAATATTTGTAACATTATTCATGGGATTCCCTGTTTTCAAGTACGCCTGGGAGGAGCCTTTATTCATGCTAAGGCACTCAAAAGCAGCAACTAATATCAGCCTCTGGCCTAATATTATAACCACTGTTGCTGAGATGAACGCAGCAGACATATCTACTATAGTAGGTCAGACATCTTTTGGATTGAACTTCTTGTTCTCGTTCGCGCTGCTAGGAATCGTATTAACATTGGTAAGCAAGAAGCCTAACCTGAAAGAAGGAGCGCTCATTGTGACGTCAGCAATAATCTTTTTATTATTAACATCAAAATCAGGATTGCTTCTCTCAACCAACTTATTCCTCTTCATACTAATGCTTCCAGTAGCAGCAGGAGTGATAATGCTACTCATAAAGAAAGATGAAAAAGGAGAGGAAGTGTTTGATATTAAGCCAGCAGTATTATTAACAATATGGTTTGTTGGCATGATATTCTCAAGCACAAGAGGAGTGAGATTTATCTCGCTGGTCGCCCCTGCCTTTGCAATAGCAATAGGAGTGACTCTTGGCTACATCTACCAGTGGCTTAGCACTTGGATTAGCAAGGAATTCAAGATTTCAAAGATAATAACTCGCATGGGCATTTTCATCATTCTCTGCTTAATACTCTGGACTCCTGTAAAAGCAGGCATAGGCACTGCTCAGAGCTTCACACCATCAATGACTAGGGGCTGGTGGGACTCATTATCCAAGATAAACCAGGAAGCAGCTCCTGACGCCATAATCAATTCTTGGTGGGACTTTGGCCACTGGTTCAAGTACGTTGCCGACAGGAAAGTCACTCTTGACGGGGCATCCCAGAACCACCCAAATGCTCACTGGCTTGGAAGAATATTGCAAACAGATGATGAGAAAGAAGCAATAGCTATCATGAGAATGCTTGACTGTGGTAGCAATAATGCATTTGAAGAAGTTAACAAGAAATACCAGGATACTGAGATTTCGCAGAACATAATCAAGGAAATACTCAGAGATAGCAAGGAAGATGCAAAAGCTTACTTGTTATCTTTAGAATTCACAGCTAAAGAAGCAGATGATGTATTAAGCTTTACTCACTGCGACCCGCCAGAGAATTATTTCATAACATCAGAGGACATGGTTGGAAAATCAGGAGTGTGGGCTCACTTCGGCCTCTGGGACTTTGACAGGGCTTGGATAATCAACAACATCCGACCGCTTGGCCCTGTAGAGGGAATAGCGTTATTGCAGGAACGATTCAATTACTCAGAAGATGAGGCTTCAAGAACATATTATGATGTCCAATCTTTGCAGAGCGATAGGGAGATGAATGACTGGATATCGCCTTGGCCTAGCTACTTTACAACCAATTGGGGAGGATGCCAGGAAGCAAATCTTTCGTCTGAGAATAATGAGACTAATATACCAGGCCTTGTTTGCAGCGTTAACAGAGGAATATCTGAGAATAATGGAGTAAGAACAGTAATTGATTTTGCAGTGCTAAACCTTGACAATTATGAAGCATCCCACTTGATAGCAGGAGCTTATGACACAGCCACTGGTTTTAGGAGGGGCAGCGGAAGAATAATCCCTAGCTCATTCATACTGCTAGGAAACGATACCATTGAAAGGGTTAAGATGGAGAATGTCTCATTCCCTTATGATGTATTGCTAGACACTGTTAATAAACAAGCATTAATGGTTGACCCTCACATTTCAGAGTCAATATTCACGAAGCTTTTCTACCTCGAGGGAAGGTATACTGAGCACTTTGAGAAGTTCAGCGACATCACAGATATAACAGGTGCAAGGATAATAGTATGGAAAGTTAAATGGTAAATGATTTTTTTTGTATAAATTATTTTTTAATTTTATTGTTTATTTTTTGGGGGTAATGCAATATGGCTAACAAATTCAATAAAATCTTCATTACTGGAGGCGCAGGCTATGTTGGAAGTCATCTTGTTCCCAGCTTGCTAGACAAAGGTTATTCTGTCGTGGTTTATGACTTGTACATCTATGATTACAAGTTTCCTGAGCACAAGAACTTGGTGCAGGTAAAAGGTGATATCAGGGATAAGAAGAAGATGATAGAGTCTTCAAAGGGCTGCGATGCAATGATTCATTTGGCTTGCATATCAAACGACCCAAGCTTTGATTTGGACCCTAAGCTTGGCAAGTCCATAAACTATGATGCTTTCAAGAACGTCATTGAGGCTTGCAAGAAGAACAAGATTAAGAGGTTAGTTGTTGCGAGTTCGACTGCGCAGTACGGCATAAAGCCAGAAGACGTAGAAGTCACAGAAGACATTGAGGCAGAGCCAATAACTGATTATGCAAAATACAAGATAGAGTGCGAAAAATTATTATTAAATACTGACATAGGGGATACTGAATATGTTTTTGTAAGACCAGCAACCCTTTGCGGCTATGCACCAAGATTAAGGCTTGACTTGTCCTTGAATATTTTAACGATTAACGGCTTGGTTAACAAGAAAATCAAGGTTTTCGGCGGAGACCAGATGAGGCCTGCCTTGAACATCAAGGACATGACCAGGTTTTATGAGTTAATGCTTGAAGCTCCAAAGGAGAAAATCCATAAGCAGGCTTTCAATGTTTCTTACAAGAACATGACTATTAAGCAGCTTGCAGAGCTTGCAAAGAAAGTCCTTAATGACAAAAGCATAATTTTTGAGATTACCCCGTCAGACGATAACAGGTCTTACCACGTCAACACTGACAAGATGAAGGAAGTGCTCGGCTTTGAGTGCAAGTACGACTTTGAAGACGCAGTCAAGAGCCTGGCAGAAGCTTACAAGAAAGGATTAATAGTTGACGGGTTGAACAATCCGTTGTATCACAACATAAAAAGAATGAAGGAATTAAATTTAAAGTGAGCATTTGAGTCAGTTATTGAGTCCGTTGTTGCCCTAAGGTGCAAACTTCCTCGAAAACATAAGCAAAGCGCGTTCATTGGGGGTTGCTCCATCCGGGGAGATAGCGCCTTCAAAAAACAGAATCAAAAGTTTGCAAGGCAACAGGACGAAATAGTAAGAAAGTAAAAAATGAAACCTAAAAAATCAGATGCGAATGATTTGAAAAGAATAGCTAGCGAGGTAAGATTCAAGATTATAGAGATAATATATGATTCGCAAGCGCCGCACCTCGGCTCTTCATTGTCTTGCGTGGATATCTTTGTTGCATTGTACTGGAAAGTTCTTAACAATAACCCTGAAATGGCAAGAAAAAAGGATGTTTTGCGCGACAGGTGCATTCTCAGCAAAGGCCATGCTGCACCGACATTATTCGCAGCCTTGGCTAAGAGAGGCTATTTCCCTGAGAAAATGCTTGATAATTATCTTAAGGACGGAAGCTGCCTTGCAGAACACCCTGGTCCTTCTTGCGTGCCAGGAGTTGAACTCGCAACAGGCTCATTAGGTCACGGATTATCTGTTGGCTTAGGAATGGCTATTGCTTCAAGAGTTAATAAGCAGGATTACAAGGTTTACATTGTCATGAGCGATGGAGAGCTTAATGAGGGCAGCGTGTGGGAAGCTGCAATGTTCGCTGCTGCGCAGAAAGCAGGCAACCTTGTGGCAATCATTGATTATAATAAATGGCAGGCTACTGCCAGGAGCAGGGAAGTAATGGCTCTTGAGCCTTTAAAGCAGAAATGGGATGCTTTTGGCTGGAATGCTTATGAGATTAATGGTCACGACATTAATGAAATCATTAAGACGCTTGAAAATATTCCTAAGAATGACAAGCCTTCAGTGATAATAGCTCATACAATCAAGGGCAAGGGAGTATCATTCATGGAAGACGATAATAACTGGCATTATAAGGCGCCAACACATGAAGAAGTGCAGAAAGCCAAGAAGGAATTAGGGTTAGCATAGTTAAAGAAAAAATCAATCGTCAAAATAAGTCCTACTCGCTCCGCTCGTCTCAGCCATTGCTCAACAAAAGCAAGCTTTTGAGTC
>JAFGDD010000020.1 GCA_016932315.1 Candidatus Woesearchaeota archaeon | reverse complement strand
TTTCTAGGATGTTAGCAATTTCATTGCTCCCATCCCAAAAGCCGTAGCTTTTGTGATACCAGATTTTTGCTAAAAATCTGCGGGGTGGACAAGGCGGCTTTTTATTTCAGAATATCTTCGTAAGGCGTGAAGGTTACCTTTATTGTTTCGTCGCTCATGGCTGATATCATTCTTTGGATTGTTGAGATGATTTCATCATGTGTTAATGGCTCTGGAGAATTTCTGCCGAAAATGGTGTTTTCTGCCTGAAACTGTTTACCCGTGGCATATGCTTTTCTTTGCCCTGACAGTTTGAGTATTTTTGCTTCATGTAGACTTTTGACCAATGGATTGGCTAACCCGTATTCTGTTATTCCATACTTTGTTGCAATCTTGAACCTGATTTGTCCCTGAGGATGAACCGAATAGAATTCTTCTGATGAATCAAACATAGTTAACAAATCACTTGGTGAAGGTATTGCTGAAGCCATGATATATACGTACTCTGTTTGCCTGTAAGTTCTTGAAACAACTAATTTTAATTTTGCTGCTTTGTCTAGCTCAGGATAATTTTTTTCTATTTTTTTTATGTTAGCAGCCAGCCTGGCTTCAAGGCTTTCAATGTCTTCACATCTATGTAAGTGATAATCTATGAGTTTGCTGCTTTTTTTTATTAATTTATGAATCTCTTTTTTTCGCACAAGCCCCATAAATTCTGTTTGCAAAGCGCCTGTTTCCGTCCAATACCCCTTCCTATCTCCTTGGTCTATATAAACGAATGCTTCCTCAAGCCCTGGTGATTGCACTATTTTTTGCAAGTCAATGATGCCTTCAAGCTCGCTTTTTTTTGTTACAAACCTTTTGTAAGGTGATGGATTCACAATTAGTTCATTGGATTGCTCTATCTTTGGGTGTGAGAATTTATAATTGTTATAGAGCTTGTTTCCGGAATATAGCCATACGCCTAGGCATAGTGCAATCAGGCTGTATTTCATTGGCTTTTTGCTAAAGAATTGATTAATTTGTGCGCGCATTTATTTCTTCTTGGTTTTCAGATTTATAAATTTTCTTATGTTTTCCACTATTTAGTGATTATATGTTAAGATATGTTAAGAAGGGCGTTTGTTCCGAAAGCCAAGACTTACACTGTCTCTATCCTCATAATATGCGTTTTATCTGACTTTGAACTCAAGCCTGCAGTAACAATTACTTTATCGCCTGGCTTCACTAGCTTTTTCTCAGCAGCAAATTGTGTGGCTTGTATTTCAAGAACAGCAGGATAGCAGCTACTCTGGTAAACAGGTGTGACTCCCCAAACAGCATTCAGCTGCCTGTAAACTGATGCATTATTAGTGATTGCAACTATAGGGGTTTCCATCCTGAACCTGGAAATCATTCGCGGAGTGTAGCCGCTCATTGTAGGAGCAATTATGGCTTTTATTGATGGGTCCTTTGATGCCACTGCATAAACCGCCCTGCTAATGTCATCTGCAGGGTTGCCTGGCTTCAGGTGCTGGAGAAGCCTCTGGCCAAGATCAACCAGATGAATTCCGCTTTTCTTATCAAACATGTCCTTCTCTGCCTTCTCAAGGATTTGGTTCATCATCCTGATGGCTTCAACAGGGTATTGCCCGACACTGGTTTCGCCTGAGAGCATTACTACATCTGCTCCGTACTTACAAGCATAGGATATATCAGAAACCTCTGCCCTCTTAGGCTCTTTGCTAGTCATCATTGACTCAAGCATCTGAGTTGCAACAATAACAGGTCTGCCTGCAATGTTGCACTTAAGAATCATTTTCTCCTGCCATTCAGGTACATTCATAACACCGATCTCCATCCCAAGGTCGCCTCTAGGGACCATCATGATGCCTGCTTTTTTCATTATCTTATCAAGGTTGTTAAGTCCTGTCCAGTTTTCTGGCTTGCCGCCAACTTTTGTACCTGTGCCTTTCAGGTTTTTAGCAATGGTTTGCATATGCTCTGCATTAAGAGTGTAAGATGCGAATACGTAATCAACGTCCCACTTCCTTAAAGCTGCTAAGTGCTGTGGGTCTCTCTCAGACAAATAATCCATTGGAACCTCGATGCCAGGAATATTGATCCCTTTTCTGCTTTCCATCTCCTCGCCGTACTCCACTTCTGCTATAATGGTTTTGTCTTTGATGTCGGTAACTTTTAATCCGACTTTTCCGTCGTCTATGAGAAGAGTGTTTCCTGGCTGAACATATTTGTATAGCTCATTCATCCTTACAGGAACATCTCCTGCAGGGCATTCATTCTCACGGCTTATTCTGATTGCCTGACCTTGGCTTACTGAGAACTTATCAAAATTGCCAAGCCTTATTTTCGGGCCCTCGAGATCAGCGACTATGAATAATCCTGGGTATTGTGAGCGTATGCTTTTTATCAGTGCTCCTGTTGCTGCATAATCCTTGACGTGAGTCATGTTCAATCTGACGCCGTCAAGACCTGCCTTTACCATTTGTTCAATCTTGCTCTCAGAAACAGGGCCTATTGTTGCAAGTATCTTTGTTTTAACCATTTTAAATAGGAGGCGCATGTTGCTTTATAAATTTTACGTTATGATACTACTATTATGTAGTTAAAATAGAAACATTTAAATAGTCTTAGTGCGTATATGATGCTCTAATGAGTTTGTCCAATATTTTATCCAAGATCACAGAATACTTAGAAATTCCTTCTGTTATTAGATTTGAACAGCCATTTATGCATTATCTTGCAGAAGATTTCACCATGCCTGGCTATGATGTTGAAATGCATGATAGAATTTTGATAGTAAAGAAAAAAAACTCTGCAAGCCCAAAAATAGTGACTGCACATATCGACAGACACGGCGTTGTTGTTAATCAAGAAGGTCAATTTGAGTATGCTGCGTTTAATGCAAAAATGAATTACGGGGATGAACCAGAATCTTCTGAAAGCTTAATCAAAAAATCTGGAGAGCGGTTTGTTAATGAAGCGGTTTATGCTTATGATTTAGAAGGCAAAACCATAGCAGAAGGCGTAGTGAAAAGTTTCTCCTGTGGTGCTGGCAAAGGTCATTTATTCTTTCAAATAGAAGGCTTAAAAGGTTTACCGGCTGGCACACCAGTGGCCTATAAATCAATTTTAGCCAACCAAAACGGCAGCATTTCATCCCAAATAGACAATGCTATTAGTGTTGCAGTTATTCATCAATTATTAAAGGATGGCTTCGATGGAAAAGTTCTATTTGCAACTGAAGAAGAGATTGGCAGGAGCTGGCAGCATATAGTGAATTACCTCTCAACTTTAGAAATGAAATCACAAAAAATGGTAACCTTAGACACCACCCCTTATGAGAATCAAGACGCAATCAACAAAGGGCTCATTGTTTTGAGAAACAAGGATGAAAGAGGAGTATTCAACCCGGATTTGGTATCCTGCCTAAGATCTATTTGTGAAGAACAAAAAATCAGCTATGAAATGAAAGATGAATCAATTGAGTTACAAAATGCTAAATTAGCTGCTGGTTTAAAGCCAAAAAAATTAGGCACCACTGAATTAGGAAGGATAGTTCAACATACTAATGGGGATTTTAATGGCGCTACAATTCAAATTCCAACAATAAATTATCACACTAATCATGAAACAACTTCTGAACTCGCATTGAATAATTATTACGAAGCATTAAAAAGAATTCTGTAAACTAGAACCAATATCAGCAGACCCAACATTGCTTAAGTTATTAAATTTATTAATATGACTGCAGTGTTCACAAAAATTAATGCAAATTCTATTCCTTCTTATCTTCTTCCCCTTCTCTCCTGATAACCCTGACAGCATCCATCTTAAGGGTGAGCGGAATTGGAACGGCTGCTTCGAGCAACTCGACAACAACTTCTTCCTTGACCTTGTCGATCCTTGTGATCTTGCACTTCTCCCTCTTGAAAGGCCCGCTGATGATTTCAGCAATGTCGTTCTTCTGGATGTTGGCTTCCTTCTTGACCTGCTCAATCATCTGGTCAATCTCAGGATACTGGATAATGCTAGGCAGTAATCCGCGCGCATAAGGCACTCCAAAGGCGGCTTGTTCTGCATCGCTCCTGCTGCCTGCCTCTATGAATATGTACCCTCTCATTCCGTGAGGCCTTAGGACTGCATACACTTCAAGCTTCTTCCTTGCAGCATTGCTGCCTACAAAGCTCATGACCTGGTCTTCACGATTAGCAGTAGTCCTGAGAGCATAAATTCTTGGCTCTTTTGACTCCTCAGCCACTTCCTTGAACTCTTCCTCTTTCTTCTTCTTTTTCTTGGAAGATTTCTTCTCAATAAGGCTTATCTCCTCGACCTCTTCTTCTGGCTCTGGCATCAGCTCGATTTTTCCCTTAGCCTCTGCCTCTGCTTTCTTCTCAGCCTCTTCCTGCCTCATCATGGCTTCGAACTCGTCCTCATCGGACTTCTGCTCTGCTTCCTTCTTAGGCTTAGCGCTCTTATCTTTTTTCTTTTCCTCACTAATTTCAGCTTCAGCTTCCTGCTCAGCAATCTCAGCTTCTTCGGCTTCTTCCTTTATGTCTTCCTCTACTTCATGAACTTCTTCCTTTCTTTCCTCTTCAGCCTCAACAGCTTCTGCTTCTGCATTCTGCTCTTCTGCGCTTTGCTCTTCAACTTCTTCTTCAGATGATTCTTCAATTACTTCTTCCTTTTTTTCTTCTTGTTCTTCTGCCATATAAATTCCTCTTTAAATTAGACTATTAACTGGTTAATCAGGTGCAGCACAAAGCCTATCAAGCCAATAGCCAGTATTCCAAGACCTGAAACCTTGACTATGGTAATGAATTCCTCCTTAGTGGGCTTCTTGGTTATTCTCATAACTCTCTTGCACTGCACATAAAAGTCCTTAATCTTCCCCCAAAGCTGCATTTTATTATTTCTCCTTAATTAATGGAATATGATTAAATTAAAAAGCGGCCGTCAACGCCAACACCTCAAAAATTTTTGTTTGAAAAACAAATAATTTTTGTTGGCGTTGGCACGGCAGGGGTTGCTCCCCTAGGGATGCCGTGTAGGACGCTTTTTAGTCAACAAACTCTATTCCGAGCTCATCCTCAATCTCTTTTTTCCTTTCACCGCTCGCAGGCTTTCCTCTGCCTCCGAGTATCTGACTGCTCTTAACGCCAGTAACAATGATTAGCGTCCTAATAGTGCCTTCCAGGTCCTCTGAAATCTGGGCGCCCCATATAAGCCTGGCATCCTCATCCAGCTTTACACTGACGGTCTCAACAACCTTTCTTGCCTCGTCAAGAGTCATGTCAGGCCCGCCAGCAACATTGATTAGCGCACCATTTGCTCCGCCGATATCAACATCAAGCAATGGATTGTTAATGGCTTTTTCAACGCTCTCAACAGCCCTGTTCTCAGTATCACTTTCTCCCACGCCGATAAGAGCAACTCCTCCGTTGCCCATGACTGCCCTGATGTCTGCAAAATCAAGGTTAACAAGACCTGCCTTAGTGACAAGCTCTGCAATTCCTTTGACACTATTCGTCAAAATCTCATCAGCCACCTTAAATGCAGTATGAAGCGGTAAGTCTGGTGCGAGCTCAAGCAATTTATCATTAGGAATAACTATGAGGGTGTCAACGTTCTTCTCAAGCTTTTCCAGTCCAATAACTGCATTCTCATACCTTCGATGACCTTCCATGGCAAATGGTAATGTGACAATTGCAACAGTTAATGCGCCTTGCTTCTTGGCAATCTCTGCAACAACAGGAGCGCTTCCTGTTCCTGTTCCTCCTCCTAGTCCGCAGGTGATGAAGACCATGTCTGCGCCTGATAATGATGCCTTGATCTCATGCTCTGACTCGTGAGCAGCTTCTTCTCCAATCTTAGGAATGCTTCCTGCCCCTAACCCTCTGGTGATTTCTTTTCCTAGCAACACTTTCTTGTCAGAGGTGGTGTAAAGCAAGTCCTGGGCATCAGTGTTCATGGCAATGGTTTCTGCGCCAATAATGCCTATCTCAGTCATCCTATTAATAGTATTATTGCCTCCGCCTCCTGTTCCTACGACCTTGATAGTTGCTCTTTGCTTTGCCAGTAATTCCTCAAGCTCTGCATCCAGAGCATTCTTCTTAGCAGCAGCCTCTGCTTTTCCAATCCGGTCAGCCATTCAAGCACCTCCGCGAATAATGATGAATAACCTTACTCCTATACTTCTCATACTCATACTTTAACTTAATTTCTGAGTGATGAAGTTTATAAATGTTTCTTTTGACATTTTATGAAAAGGTAAATAAAAAATCGCCACCACCAGTCACAGCATCGATGACATTTATGTCGAATACAACTTTGTTGTATTTTCAAAACCGCAGTTTTGTTAAGATGCTTGGTGGCTTCTACAAAAGCCTTGATGGCTTTTGAGATGGGAGCAATAAATTGCTAACATCCTAGAAATGCCGAGCATTTCTATGACAACGAAACTTCGTTTCGCTTGTGGGCAGGGGTTGCTCCCCACGGGATGTCCAAGGCGATTTTTTGTTTTGGTATTATAATTTTATTTCTGCTCTTCTTCCTTCTTAATCTCTTTCTTTATCTCCTTCTTGGCCTGCTCTTCTGTCTTGAAATCAACACTCTTCAAGTCAACCAGTTTCTTGATGCTCTCACCAAGCTCTTTTGAAATTTCCTCAGGCAACTGGCCCTTCGTGACTATGGTTGCCTTGTTGTCTGCTAAATCAATGCTCTCAAAAGGCACGCCAGTAATCTCTAATACAGATTTTGCTTTCTCAAGAGGGTCTGTGACTATTCTTTTAATATTAATATCATAAACCAAGTCTCTGCCAGCAAGAGGATGGTTGAAATCAACAATCACTCTGCCGCCGCTCACATTCCTCACAATTCCCAGCATTCCGTCAACATTAACTTCCAATCCAACATAAGGCTGGACTTGGTCCTTGGTGAAAAGCTTGATAGGTATGAGCTTGAGCAGCTCTGCTGATTTCTTGCCAAAAGCATGCTCTGCCTTGACTTCAATAGTATATGCTCCTGGGTTCTTGCCGATTATGGCTTCATCCAAGCCTGCAACCAGGTGCTTCTCTCCGATGCATACAATGACTGGCTTGTACTTGAACTTAGGATTATGAATGTTTGCTGTCTTAGCTGTCTCTTCTACAGTCGTGTCAAACACTATTTTGTCATCCTTAATCTTCCCAGTGTAATCCAACTCAACAAAATCTCCCTTCTTTATCATAACAAGCCACCTTTTATTTTTTTGAAAAGTGAACCTTAACCTTCTCCCACCTAGCACATGTTTTGCAACGCTAGAAACGGGTCACTTTAACAAAAAGACTGAATAAAGTATATTTAAAGCTTTTGATTTTGATTTGTTCTTATCCATCATGAACAGGTTTTTTCTTCTTCATATCATCAACTGTCTTCTTGAAAGCATCGATCTGAGGCTGCGTTAAAGACTTATATTTCATGTAATTGATTTTTATCTGGCGCAAGAAGCTGTTCTGCTTGTAATAATCTTCAGGAATATCAAACATTTTCTTCATCGCAGGATCAGTTATCTCTCCTTCCATATCCTTTTTCTCGCATTCATAGCAGATGATAGGCCTTCTCTGCCTCCATGACGAAACAATAACATAATTAGTCTTGCACTTCTCGCACTTTTGCTTGAACTTGACAGCCATGGTTAAGATGATTCGCTGCAAGTTTATAAATATTGTTTTAAATGAAAATTTTGAATCTTGATACCTTTATCATATCTTATTTATTCAGAAAGAGTTCTTATTTCTTTAATCCCTCAATTGCTCTCTCAAGATTCTCTATTGCCTGGGCTTCATACTTGTTCCTGAAATAATCTGTGTGGTACAATTTGTGGTTATTTGCCTTCTCAAGGAAGCCTTGCAGTATGTTTGCCCTGCCTTTTTTATACTCTTCCTTGTTCATCCACTCGTACTCCTTGGCTATTTTATCATCATAATCATCAAATATTTCCTGTGACTGCCCAAGCACCATAAGGTCTAGGTCTATCATAATTGCCTCGTCTATGCTTTGAGGAGCAATATTGTGCTTTGTCACAATATTAATTCTTTTGACGCCGTTTGCAAAATTTTCTGGCAATAATGCTTCTTTGCAGAGCTTGTAGGAGAATTCTGCGCTTTTCTCCTCATTAACCCTTGATTTTTCTGTATAAGAATAATCGTGAGTCCAGATTGAGAATTCTACTTGGTCAGGGTTTTGCAGCATATGCTTAAGATTGTCGAACTCATTCAGCATGCTTACAATGTGGCTTAGGGTGTGGTAATGCCTGTGAGGCTTCAGCATCTCATCCCTTATCCTTGTGTAGGCGTCATAATATTTGCCGTCAGCTCCGAGCCTGTTCCAGAAGCTCATGAACCTTAACTCTCCGTATATGTCGATGTCCTTTATTATTTTGTCAAATATTTTTTCTACATCATCAATGCTTGGATTATTGGTCGTATCGAGCGTCCATATTGTTCCATGGTGGTCTGCGCGTATTCTTTCCTCAAGCTTGGCTTTTTTTTGAGCGCCTGTGTACTGGCTGTTAAGTCTTCTCTCTATCTGTTCTGAGGTAAGCTTTCTTTCGTTTATCATTCTCTGCGCCTGCACTTTTTTGTCAACAGTTATGAAAAAAGTATTATTATTGCAAAGATAGCTCATGCCTGCTTCTGCAATGAGTGCTGCGTTGAACAAGAGAAAACCTTTCTTGTCCTGAATTTCCTGCATCAGGCGGGCTTTCATCGGCAATTCCATTATCCTGTTAAGCTCCTTGAGTTTGCCTGGATTGTTGAATACAACTTCTCCTAATGCCTTCCTGTTGATAAAGCCATCTGGGTTTACAACCTGATTTCCAAATTTTTCCCCAATCTCTCTCCTTATTGCAACATATCTGGGCTCATTAAGTTTTTCCAGTATGTCATGGCCTATCTTATCTAGATCAATGTTATATACAGTGATTCCTTTCTTTTTTCCAATTGCTAGGAGTTCTTCTGTGACATATGATTTTCCAGCTGCAATCTCCCCTGTAATTCCTATCATGTATCTTGAAGATATTCTTGCCTCAAGCGCTTGCTTTACATTCAAGGGCACATGTGTGTTGGTAAATCCCTGATGGGTGAGTTGCACTCCTTTTGCAGCTGTTGAGCTTATATGTGCGAGCTCTGGCTTTGCAACCAGGAATTGCGTTTTTATCCCGGGGATTTGTGTCTCCCCTTGCTTTGCAAGGTCTTTTTCATATTTCAGATCTTCTTTGTTTCTTATTCCTTTTACAATGCTGTCTATCATCTGCTCATAGGCATACACAACTGTCATGCCTTTGCAGGTTGTTACCTGAGCTTGAGGTATGTGAGCAAGACTTTTCCTTGCCATATTCACTCTTTCCTCGAGGCTAAACAAGTATTTTTTTGAAGGGTTTTCCGCTATTGCAGCTTCAACTGCCCCAAAGCCGAGCTCTGTTATGACTCTTTCTATAATATCAATGTGACCAATGGTTATTGGGTCTGCTGAGAATGCAAATAATGCTTTCTTCTTACTGTTATCCTCTTTTTTCTTTGTCCTATACTCACTTTTCTGCATATGCATGGGTGATGACATGCTGTTTATAAAAGTTGCTATTGTAATCACTTGATAGAGAATACAAATAGAAATGTTTATATATGCTTATGGATTATTTTTTTTAAATGCCACGAAAAAAAGCCAGCAAAAGCCCTGCAAAAGAAATCCTGAATTCAATCTCAAAGCTTCCATTATCATACCAGAGAAAAATAATCGCGCCGCTAGAGAAAATTCTAAAAGAGCCAAAAACAAAAATAAAGCAAGAAGCAGATGTTCTTCATAAGCATTTGCTTGAGATAAGCCAAGGTCCGCGCCTAGTCACACATATTGACGAGGACGGCTTGGTAAGCGCAGTCATAATGTGCGCAGTCAACCAAGGAAAATATGCAGAGATAGTCTATACTGATTATAAAGCTCTCAACGAAGGGAGCTTCACGTTTCTTCTGACAGACGATGTTGTAGACCTGCCCCAGCCAAGAAACCCAAAGCTTGACAAGAAAGGAGAGCTAATAAAAAAAGATGACACAATAATAATCACAGAAATCACAACTAATTTCTGGGCAGACCATCACGAGACCGGCAGCAGAGGAAATTATGCAGGAGAGCATTTGTTCGACCCGAGCTCGCCCTCATGCGCCTCACTGCTTTACAAGCACTTCATAAAAAAAATGCCATCACTAATAAGGTTCAAAGAGTTGGTAGAAGCAACAGACATGGTGGATTCTGCAAGGTACAGAAAGCCAAGCGATCCTTACAACATCAATAACCCTGCAGTCCTGCTGAGGCTAATGCTGACAAACACAAAACGGCAAAAAGACACAAGCCTTAGATTCAAGGAGAAGCTCATAAAAGAAGCAGCAGACAAGAAGAACGACAGCTGGGAAAAAGTAAGGCAAGCCATATATAATCCTATCGTTGTAGCCATTGCCAATGAAGCACTTGCAGAATTCGAGATATACCGGAAATACATCAAGCCATTCATCAAGAGCGAGCACGGAGTAACAATCAAGATAGAAGAAGATAAAAGGCAATCAGGCCTGGGGATTAAGGACAGGTATTACCCACAAACGCTCTACCCAGAAAACATATTCCTGCTAGACTGCTGGAAGAATTTTATTGGGCCAGCATACAGCATAGGAATATCAGAAAACCCTCTTGCAAGAGACGAAAACGGTCAGTCCAAAAGCCAGCTAATCATGGGAGAAGAACTACAAAAAATAGTTCAAAGAATAACAGGCACGACAGGAGCAGGAGGGCATAAAGGAATAGGAATGTTCCAAAACCTACCAGCAGACAAGAGAGATGAAGTTATAGACGCCTGCAAGGAATTATTATTCAAGGAAACGAAGAGACTAGGATACTATTAAATAATGATGAGAATAAAATTCTTCATCAAAAAGAAAAAATTTATCAATAAAACTTTTTTGCGCTCTTTGAAAACAAAAATGGCAAACAAGAAGAGAAGCCTTGTAAAGGCAATAACTTTCAGGATTGTAGCGACAATAACCACTATTATTCTAGTGTTGTTAATTACAGGCAACCTTGCGCTCGCAGGCATGGTAGGGGGTATTGACGCAGCATCCAAGTTCATAGTTTACTACCTGCACGAAAGAGTATGGAATAATATTGAATGGGGAAAGAAATAATCAAGTTCTTAAAAAAATTCTAAAAAAGAATAATAAATGCCTCTGTCGGCAGACAAAAACTTGCGAGTTTTTGAGCCGTCAAGTCCATCTCGTTGCACTCAATGTCCCCGCTGGGATTCGGACCCAGGTTACTGCCTTTCTTCAATTGATTTTCTTTTCAACCGTGAGAGGGCAGTGTGATTGTTCCCGCAAGGAACCAAAGGAACCTTTGATTACTCTTGGGCCGGGCTACACTACAGGGACACTTCGTGTCCCTGAATATGCTGACTGCGTCGTCATATGACAGGAACTTTCGTTCCTGAATATGCTGACTGCGTCGTCATATGACAGGAACTTTCGTTCCTGAATATGCCGACTGCGTCGTCATACTACAGGGACAGATGGGCCCAAGGGGGTTCGAACCCCTGACCACTCGATTAAGAGTCGAGTGCTCTAGTTCCTAAGCCTTTTTTCTCTCGGCTTTCCAGGCTGAGCTATGAGCCCATATTATTTTTGATGACTTTTGACTAATTTAAATATGTTTCTCTTTAAAAAAAGTTGCCTTAGTCACCCCGTGTGGGGCATCAAAAATCCCACCGGATTTTTGGGCCCTCCAAAAGCCGCAGCTTTTGATAGGGCAACCCCCGACTAAGCCACCATGCACCTTAAAATTTTTAATAAAAATTTTTGCGGTGCAGAGGCTGGTGGCGGCAACTTTTTACTTTCAAAAACAAAATTCCGCAACGTTTATATATTACTTCTTTAAAGGAATAGGCATCATGCTAACGCCGGTAAAAGTGAAGTGCAAGAGATGCGGAAGAGAAGCTAAGTCTGATGAATTTGTCCTCGATCCTGTTTACAAGATGATGGTTTGCAGGGATTGCGTAAAGGAGAGGAGGATGAATGAGTTCTCAGCTGCCAAGGCCAAGCAAAGGGAAGAAGCCAAGATTAAGATGGAGGAGCAGATTAAGAAGGAGAAGCCTGCTGGCTGGGATGCAGAAGACGCTGAGATTGAAAGGGCTTTCAAGGCGAAACAAGCCGCAGCTCCAAAGATTGAAAGAATTGATGATGCTAATGTGAAGTACACCTGCAAGAAGTGCAAGTACCAGTTCAAGTTCAACGTGCTCAACAGGATGCCTGGCAGGTGCCCTTACTGCGGTGGAAGCATACAAGGGATTTAGGTTCTCAACTATGATTTGTGAATCTTCCAATATATTTAAAAATCCAGGAATAAATATTATTTGATAGAGAAATGGTACTGAGGGAATAAAAGCATGCTATACATACACCAACTAAAGGATTTGACACCCAAGTCTGCAGACATAGAGGCAGTCCCTCTTATCAGGGAAATCAAGACTAGGACTCCGCTCCCGTTGAGGGAAGAGCATGTGCGTTCCTACTTTGAGCTTTTCTTTGTCTCAGAGAGCGAATTAAGAAGCATGATAAAGGCTCATGAGCTAATACCGCAAGCAGTTCAGGAAGTGCAGGCATTGCTGCACGCCAATGACCATGATTATGAGGCCGTCAACCTGCAGAGAGCCATCACCATGCTTAAGGAGATTCCTCCTTTTCTTCTCAACAACATCAATTATGCCAGAGAAATCGGGGTTTGGCAGAGCGATTTTGTAATTTCTTTCACCAAGCTCTTCAACCAGCTGCCTAATATCAAGCACCAGCCAGAAGAGTTCAAGAAAGATATTAATGATGAGCTGAACAATGTGTTTGAGAAGATTCTTAGGAATAATGACATGGCATTCAACTACAAGGATGTTGTGAGTGAAGGTCAGACTTCAAGGATAGGTGACTTGAGCGAGAGCATGGAAAAAGGGTTCTTCTTCCACGTGCTATTAGAGGAAGAGATAAAGAAGCACAGCTTTGAAATCATAAAGCACAGAATTCCTGGAGAGAAGGTCAGGAAGGTGGATTCAATAAGGTTAAAGGTTGAAGAGATAAAGAAAGGCGTTGATGCAGCTTATGAGCTTAACATGCGCATGATAAACTGGGCATTGGTCATCTACGGCTATATTAAGTGGCTTACTGGGAGATGATGAAAATAAGATTATTAGATGTAAGTAAGATTATTAATTTTTTTGCTTCTCGTTTGAATTATTCAAATCAGAACTTCTTTGAGTAGCTGAACGTGATGCGGAGGCTGTATTTGCCGCCGGCATTAGTTGCTCCTGCGCTGAAATTAACAAGTCCAAGGCTGCCGTTAGCTTGGCAGCTGTAAAGCTTTAAACCATTAGCATAAGTGTGATTAAAAGATACACTCTTCAAAAAAGAATCATGTCCTTTAGGCAAGTTATAACTCGCTGTTGCGCTGGCTGTTCTTTGTTGAGGCATATAGTTTAGAGCCAGGCTTGCTCCTTTATAACTAAAAGAACTGTTTGATACAAGGCTGCGTGTTTTTGTGTCATAGTGCGCAGACACATTACCTATATTGCCAATTTTAGCTCTGCCCTTGAAAATAGGTTCAGTATAATTTCTAAGAATCAATTCAATACCAGTGTCCTTGCCGACAGACAAATCAACATAGCCAGAATCGTTCTTTACATTATGGCTCATGCTGATGCTGGTTTGGCCATAATTAGCGCCAAAGCCTATGCTTTCCAGATGCCTCAAATTATCAAGGGAAAGCCCTGCATATGCTCCTCTGCTGAGCTGGTCCTCGGGGGTAATCTCTTTCTTGAATTGAAGGTTGACTGATTTATTGTCATAAACAGTGTCTTTTGTCAGTCTGTAATCCCGCAAATGATCATGTGATGGCCGCAGGATTATCTGCTTTCTGATGTCATAGCTAAGCATGGCTAACACTTTTTGTATGTGCTCTTTCTTGGTGTCAGTGTCCAATTGCACAATCCTTTTCTCGTCAGAAGGAGCAATTCTTTCTTTGGATGTTGATGCGCTCAACATACTAGAACCTAATAAGACTCCCCCGGCTACAAGCACCGTTGCGATTATTTTTTTCATATTCTTGAGTCGAGAATAAACTTTTGAATTTTTAGGTATATAAATATTTCGGATTAATAGGCTGATTATTCGTATTTGAAAGTTGTGGTTTATTTATAATACTCACATCACAATTAACCAATCTTTTATCTATTATGTAGTGGTGAAAAGGCAAAGATTTAAAAATAGAGGCGTCTTCCTTTCTCGTCAATAAGAGCTAGAAAATCAGGTTAATTAAAAAATCATAGTTCAGCCATAAACAATAACGATAAAAAATAATATTTGCGAGGGGATGATGAATGGCAAATAAAACAAGGAACGCAGATAAAGATGAAGAAAATACTTCTCATGGGAAAGACAGCGAAAAAATTTTCGCTACATTAGGATCATTAGCAGACGCTGCTAAAACTGTAGGAAAAGGAGTAACAGAGAGCATCGAGCACACTGTAAAAAAAGAAAAGGCGAGGATAACCAAGGAAGAGGGAAGTGCTGACCTTGATAAAGTGGTAGGTAATTACACTCAGCGAGCCAAGGCCGGCTTTAAGGAATTCTTAGATCATCCTGGTGCTACAATAGGAAAAGCCATGCTAAAAGGCAGCGCTAAAGTTGCCAAGGCATCAGGACGCTCAATAGGAAAAACCGTATCAAAGAAAGCAGGAGAAGTAACTAAAAAACTCAAAGCCAAGCCAGGCAAATACCTTGAGCGTGAATTGGCACAAAAAGAATTAGACAAAATGACTGACTTTGAGAAATTTTTTATAGCTTCAAGCTATGCTTCAGCTAAAAAATTAGGAGCAGCTGCAGAAGCAGGAAAGAAACTACTTGGCCAAGCCAGAGCATGGATGCAAGGAAAGCTGATGAACAGGACATACAAGACTTTCTTGCCGGGAGCAAATGTGCTGGTTGACAAAGTACTCCAGTATTATGACAGCGACAGTAGCAACATGACACTTGATGGGGAAGAGGCAGGCATAAAATACAAGGTCACGGCAAATACAAGAAAAGATGCAAAAGCATGGAAATTAATGATTGTAAGCACTATTTACAAGGCACCGCAGGATTCAAGCAGTCCTAAAGTTCAATTGGGAGTGGAATATCTTAATATACTGCAAAAGAAAAAAGATAAGCATGTCATGAGAAAAGAATTGGAGAGTCTTGTACAACGGGCAATAAGGGACCTGGATTCTGTCCAAAGTTTGAGTGAGGCAAATCAAAGCGGAAAAGTTAAGATTGGGGGAGACCCTGACTTGAAGGAAGCGGTTTACTCATTTGATATAAACAAGAGCGGCTCTGTAGTCAATCTTCGCTATACTCCTTCTGCCTCCGATATAGTAAACTTGCCCCTGTTTAAAGTGAGTTATGAAAATTCACAGCAACAGAGAGCCGAATCTAGAACAAGTGCAGCCAAGTAAAAAGAAAGATAACATTGAGTATTGAGTTAAAATAAATTATTTTTAATTTTTGTTCTTTCATTTTCTTAAATATTTTGGAATAAAGTTCATCTGTTTATTCTATCTGCGCAGTGACCCGGACAACAGAAATTATTTCATAATTTCTTAGCCTAAACAAGTTTAGACAACAGAAATTATTTCATAATTTCTTAGCCTAAACAAGTTT
>JAFGDD010000019.1 GCA_016932315.1 Candidatus Woesearchaeota archaeon | reverse complement strand
TTGATCCTGATGTGCAGTCTGAGAAGTTTGAGTCTGCTGAGTTGTCTTTGTTTGAGCTTAGTACGTAGGTGCTTGTTGGTTTTCCTGCGCTTCCGAATGTGATGTTTGAGTCTATGTTGCATGACACATTAGTTGATATTATTGCTTGCACTGTTCCAGAATAATCAACCATACCAGTGGCGCCTCTCTCATTCAGTTCGTTAAGAGTGATAATTGCGCCGCCAAGGCTGATAACTATTGCTGCTACTAATAACAAAGCTAAACTCTTGTTTGACATATCCATTTTTATTCTCCTCCGCGAGTTTTATAATTATGTAACTATCTTGAAAGCATAATCTAAACAATCCTGAAAACAACCTGGCCAGTTGCGCTCATTGGCGGTAACGGTTCAACAGGCTCTGATATTGCAAATGTTACCTTGCCAGAGTTTGAGCTTACCTTGGATGATTGCCTGGCAGACTGCAACTCTAGGTTGCTGACTTCACCCATCACAACAAAAGTGCTCAGGATAGATATTATTACTGTCAATATTACCAGAACAACTATTGTCTTATTAGAAACATCGCCTTCCATTCCACCTTCACCCTCGATATTTTTTAATATAATTTAACACAATAATATTATTTATCTCAGTTTATTCTTTTTTTGATTAAATAATATATAAATCTTTCGTTAACTGCCCCTCCTCAAGGGTGAATGCCTTTAGAATTAGTTATAGGCAGGTGACAAACAAAATCTCATAAAAAATTTAATTTTTTTCTTAATTTTCTAGCTAATATCAACCTTGAACTCATCAGCATGCTTTATCTCAAGCTCTTTTGCCTTGATTGTGTTGATAACATCTTCTTTGAAGCTCTGCAGATCATGAGCATTAATGTGTTTCATATCAACTGGTGTAGTAACCTCAACTTTTTCAACCTCTGCCTTCATTGACAATTGCTTGGCTGCCTTGTACTTCCTGACTTCACCTATAATATTGATAGCAAGCTCCCCAAATTGCTCAGCAACATCATCCTTCAATAACTTATCAGAAGGCCAATCGCTAATATGAATGCTCTTGCAACCCTCTTGCTTTGCGTTAGCATAATAGTCTTGGTAGATTTCCTCTGTTATGTGAGGCATTATCGGGGCAAACAGCTTCAGCAGCCCAAGCAGCACTTGGTAAAGAGTTTGCTGGCCGCTCCTCCTGGCTTGTTCCATGCTTTTTTCCAGGTTATATATTCTGTACTTGATAATTTCCATGTAATTATCGCAGAAAGCATGCCAGAAGAACTGCTCAGCAGCCCTTTTTCCTTCACCAGTATTATAATTATCAAAATCAGCAGTTACTTTTTTAATCATTTCATTATATTTTATCAAGAACCATTTGTCAATAAGCTCCAGCTCATCAAAGCCCAGTTGTTTATCTTTTTTACCGTCGTAATCAGCAAGGTGCTGGTAGCAGAACTTTGAGGCGTTCCATAATTTTGTAATAAACCTGTTGCCTGTGATAAGGTCTTTTTCCTGGAACGGCAGGTCTTCTCCCCAATTGGCAGTGCCTACCCAGTAGCGGACAACGTCGACATTGTACTTTGCAAGCAAATCCTCGGTCCACACTACATTGCCCTTTGACTTATGCATGCCTTTGCCTTTTGAATCCAAGACATATGTGCCCAGGGCGATATCTGTCCACGGTATGCTCTTGAAGTGAAGATAGGCTTTGAGAATAGTATAGAACGCCCATGTTCTTATGATGTCGTGGGCTTGCGGCCTGAGAGAGACAGGGAACATTTTCTTGAACTGCTCAGGCTTTTCCAGCCAGCGGATAGCAATCTCAGGACTCATGCTGCTGGTCATCCAGGTGTCAAACACATCCTCTTCTGGCTTGAACTTTTCAGAACCGCAAGAACATTTTTTCTTGGGCTTATCAATCATTGGGTCAATCGGCAGGTCTTTGGTGTCTGGCAGCATCTGCTTTCCGCACTTCTCGCAATACCAGACCGGAATGGGCACTCCGTAAAACCTCTGCCTGCTGATGCACCAGTCCCACGCAAGATTCCTAGTCCAGTCGTCATACCTCACCCTGTAGAAATCAGGATGCCATTTAATCTTCTTGCCCTGCTCAATCAATTCGTTCTTGTACTTGAGAGCCTTGATGAACCATTGGTTGGAGACCACGAATTCAAGAGGATGGTGGCATCTCCAGCAAGTTCCTACTGTCTGCTGCAATGATTCCTCCTTGGTCACAAGGTTTTGTTCTTTCAAATCATTGACAACTGCTTTTTTACCCTCTGAAACACTCATGCCCTTGTACTTTCCAGCAAGATCATTCAGGCTGCCGTCGAAATTAAGCATTATCTTCAGGTCAAGCTTGTGCTTCTTCCACCACTCGATGTCTGTCTTGTCGCCGAATGTGCAAATCATTACAATGCCAGAGCCAAATGCAGAATCAACTTTCTCGTCTTTTCGAATCTCAACTATTTGGTTAAAGAGAGGAACTTTTACTTTCTTGCCAACCAAGTCCTTGTAGCGCTTGTCATCAGGATGAACAAATAATCCCACGCAAGCAGGCAGGAATTCTGGACGAGTCGTTGCGATGCTGATCTTCTTTTTTGCCTTTGCATCTGCTGTCTTTGCATCAGCTAATTCAAAATCAACATAATACAATGTTGTGCTTCTCTGCGCATCCTCAACCTCTGCCTGAGCCAGTGCTGTCTGATGGTATGTGCACCAAAGGGTAGGCTCTTTGCTCCTGTAAGCATCTCCCTGGTTAACCAGCTCGACAAAAGAGCGCTGAGAAACCTTCTGAGCTTCAGAATCAATGGTTGTGTAAAGCAAACTCCAATCATAGCTGTGACCTAATCTCCTGAAAACCCTGTCAGCATAATCCTTCTCGACCTTTCTGCTCTCTTCAAGGCAGAGCTTCCTGAAATCAGCGCAGTTAGTGTCTTTCTTGCTTATCTTGAACTTCTCCTCAACATATTTCTCTGTCGGCAGGCCGTTGTTGTCAAAGCAAGGAGGAAAATAAACATTAAAGCCTCGCATTCTCTTGTACCTTGCGATAATCTCGAACTGTGTGTAATGCAGGGCATGGCCTACGTGCAAATGGCCTGAAGAAGCATAAGGCGGCGGAGTATCTATACTATATATTGGCTTGCTGCTGGCATAATCGAATCTGTAAATCCCCTGCTTTTCCCAGTACTCCTGCCATTTCTTCTCTACTTTTTCAGCATCATAATTCTGCTCTAACATGATTATATATAGAGTAAAACATGTTTATATAAAGTTTATTGTTGGGAAAGAGCTGTGTTCAAAAAGTCGCCGCAACCATCAAGAGTAAATTCTTGAGGCACCAGAAATTTAATTTCTGAGCACCCTAAGCAAGTGCAACGTCATGAATGTTAATGAATGACTTGCACGACTGGTTGCTTTCACAAAAGCTTCGCTTTTGGGACGCAAAACTTACAGTTTTGTTGAGCTGGGGGCGCCCCTCTAGGGTGGCGAAGGCAGCATTTTAAACAGTCCCTGTTAGCATAGTCAGAAAAGTTCCCCGTGTCTTAATTGCGAACAAGCTTTAGACCAAGTGGCTGAAGCCTTTTTCCGTTCTTTCGAGGCTGGCTTTTGTGGCTTTTTATACCTTTTTTCCAATAGCCCATAAAAGATTAAAATGTTTTTTTTGGCTTTCAGCAATTTCCTTGCTTTTTATTAAAATTCCAAAAGGCTGAGAGCCCCACATAATTAATGAGACTTTATCTCCATAAATATTAATGGAAGAATTAGATGCGAATTCTTTAGGTAAAATTCTTACTTCTGTGTGTTTTAGCTTATTAAGTTCCTTGGCTCTTTCATTTATTTCCTCGCTTAATAGGATTTTATAACGAATTTTACTTTTTTCTCTGAACTTATGGAATTTTGGCAAATTAAACTCCAGATTATATTGAAAAGCTTCTGCTGATATTTCAGAGGCACCTATGGTCAAAATTTCTTGTTTTTGGTTGAGCATATCATCAAGCAAAGATTTTATGCCCTTATTTCCTGAGTAGATTGTTGTTTCCTGGTTTTCTGAAGATTCGGTTTTTCTCTTGCTTAGTTCAGGAAGAATCTTCATAAATTCATGTTTTTGTTGTTCTGTCTCTAACTCCTTTTTATTAAAATATTCAAGAAATTCTTTTGGGTTGCTTGCCTTGAAGTGTTTTCTATTTGCCTGGACAACATAAGAAACAAGCCCTTTTTTTATTAGCAAAGAAAGACAATCATAAGCTATCTGCCGATGCAAGCCGGTTTTTTCTATTAGGGCTTTAGAAGATGTTAGGCCCAAGTCAAGCAAGGCCAAATATATTTTGGCTTCGTTATTTGAAAGCCCTGCTTTCTGCAATACGCTTAATATTTCAGTCATAAATAAGGATTTATTTCGGGTTATATAAATCTTTCTTTTAGTCGTCATTTAGTTGATGACTAAAATATAAATAAGCCCTAATCACTACTTGTTTAAAGTAAAACAATAAGGGAAATAAAAAATGATAGATCCTGCGAATAAAGAAGTAAGACGCGAAATGATAAGAGAAATAAAAGACTTGGGAAGAAGCACAAGGGATTTTCTATTCATGGGAGATGAAAGTCTCTCAGCAGGATTAAAAGATTTTGCAATTTCATCTCTTAAACATCTTGCTTATCCAACTATAGATAAATATTTTGATGATTTAGACAAAAAATATCTCAGAAAGTACAGAGATTTTGAGAGATATAAAAATAAACACGGTGAAACGCTTCTTAGCCCGTGGGAAATAACTTATTGTGATGATAAAACCCCTGCTACTAGAGATGTTGGAAGATTTATTGGAGGTTTTGTTAGGTTTATAGGAACAGGAATTTTAGCTTATTATTCAACAAAACACCCAGAATTGCTTTTACTTCCTGCTGCTACAAATTCTATTTCCGGGGTTTGCGAAGGATTCAGACACTGGGAAAATAAAGTAAGAAGCAGATTGAACAAAAAATAATCTGAAGCTCTCGAGGCATTATGTTCTCGAATATTATATTCTTATACCATTAATTTCTTTACTTTCGGCTTTATCAGTCTTGCTCCTTCTTGCGAGCATACTTGCGCTGCAACATAGCTGCCAAGCCTTGCGCTTGATTCTAGGCTCCAGCCTAGCAGTATGCCTGTGAGTAATCCTGCAGAATATGTGTCTCCTGCGCCTGTCGTGTTGACAACTTTGCACGGCACCTTTGGGATTATTATTCTCTCATTTCCAACAAGGAGTTCTGAGCCTTCTTTTCCTTTTTTTACTGCAATAATTTCTGTATTGTAAAGTCCTTGAATTTTCTTAATTGCTTTTTCAAGCTCTTCTTCCTCGACATAGGCTCTTAACTCGTCTTCTGTCATAGTCAGATAATCTACTTGCTTGAGAACCTCTTCAAGGTCATTTCTCATCTTCTTTGGCACTGCAGGGTCTGCGATGTCAAAGCTTATTTTCAGGCCTTTGGATTTGGCATAGGCTAATGTGTCTTTCATAACTTCAGGATTAGAGAGGAGCTCATAGCCTGATGTGTGGAATATCTTGTAATCATTGATTTTTTTATGATTAACATGAAACTCTTTTGAAATCTTCAAGTCTGCCATTGGTGTTTTTTCTCCGTTAGGAGTCACCATGACGTAGCATACTCCGCTTTCTGCTCCAGGCACGATTGTGAGCAGGCTTTTCAAGCCATTATTTTTCACATCATTAAGGTAATTCAGCCCTACCTCATCATCCCCCACAGTCCCTATTAAGCCAGATTTCCTTCCCAATGCTGCTGTGCCTTGAACAACATTTGCTGGTGAGCCGCCAGGGATTAGCAATTTATCTTTTTTCATGAGTTTCCTGAATTTTGGGCTTGCATAGAATGCTTTCTTGGATATTGCATTTGCATGCCCTTTTCTTAGGCCTAAAGCTGCTAGTTCATCATCTGTAACTCTAAAGAATACATCGGTTACTGCATTAGTTAGTGCTACTACATCTTTTTCCATGAATTTTGAGAACCAACATTCATTTATAAAAATTATCTATTTTAAAGTGAGAAATCAATATCAGGTACAATATTTACACTATTATTAAGACTTCTGTTGCAGCAGTTCATCCACTCTCTTCAAGTACTTCATCAGGAGCTTGTTCTGGTACTCAAGCTGGCTCATCCTGTCATGCAGCTCATCCCTTATATCCTGAAGCTCACCCCTGCCAACCTTTCCCCTGTGCAGGTGCCTTATGCGGCTCAAATCATCAAGAGCATCCTTAAGACCTTCAAACCTCGCATCAAGATCATACTTGCTTACATGATGAGCATCCAGAATATTCTGCTTTGTCATGCGATGAGCTTCCTTAACCTTATTAATCTCATTAACCAATGCATGCATAATCTTGGTATTCTCAGCTAGCACAGTCTCATGCTCCTCAAGCTTTTTCAATTGCTCGTGAAAAACCTCAAGATCTTCTTTTCTAACAATTTTTTTGAGCTCATCATCAAACCTGTTAATGTCAGAAATCTTCTTAGCCAGCACAATCTCGTGCCTGGCCTGCATCCTTTCAAGAAGCTCAATCCTCTGCAATTCCTTCTCAAGCCTCTCTGCTCTGTGGCGCAGCTCACGAAGCTCCTTTTCAACATCCACAACAGATTTGCGAATAAACAAAATACCGACCTCTTTTTTTCTCTTTCAAAACTTTAGACTGTTGAGTTTAAATATTTTTTCTAAAAAATTACTTGTAATAAAAAATTGCCTTAGCCACCCCGGTTGGGCAACCCCTGGCACAGCAAAAACTTTGTTTTTGCGTCCCAAAAGCAAAGCTTTTGTGAAAGCAACCGCCAGCCAAGTCCTCCTCAAAATTTCATTTTGATGTCGCCCTTGGCTTTGTTGCTGGTTGCGGCAACTTTTTCTCTTTTTCAGTTAACTATAAATACTCAATTATATTTTCTATCAGTATGGTGGTTGTGAAGAATAAAGCAGTTGAGAAGAAGAATGTTTCTGGCGCAAAGAAAGAAAAGCCAAAAGTGGAAGTAGTTGATATGGAAGAAAAGGAGGAAACTGTTTCTGTGCCTGAAAAAAAGAAATTTGGCAGCATATTTGCTTCTATCATTCCGTTAAAGGATGAAGACAAGACAAGACTGGCCGTGGTGCAGGATGTTCTTGACCCAGAAGAGATTGGAGAGCTTAAGTTCTTTCTCAAGACACACAAGGCAAGGTTTGCAGAGGCAGACTTTGACACCAGCCATGACTTCTTCCAAAACTCAAAGTACTTGACCGTTGCTTGTAATGTGATTGATGAACAGGTAAAGCAGAGAGTGAGCCAGCTCAATGCAAAGGTTGTGTTCCAGGAGAAGCAGAGAGTGTTCCAGGAGTTCGCTTCTCATGCAGAAGAAAAAATAATGAGCCTGATTGCTCCTAACATTGTTGGTTTGGATGAAGTAAAGAAAGCAGGGCTTATCCAATTATTTGCAAAGGACAAGGTTCATATTTTGTTGCTCGGAGATCCAGCTACTGGAAAAACAGACATCCTTCGCAGCATTGCAGAACTTGCACCTATAAGCAGCTTTGGTCTGGGCAGCGGTTCAACCAAGGCAGGACTAACAGTTGCAGTAATAGGTAAGGATGTTGCAAAAGGGCTCCTGCCAATGGCAGACAACGGCATTGCATGCATTGATGAGCTCAACCTCTTAAGACCTATTGACAGGGCAGGCTTGCTTAATGCCATGGAAAAAGGATTTATCACATATGACAAGGCCAATGAGCACCTGAAATTGGATGCCCGCGTCAAGGTGTTTGCAACAGCCAATCCAGAGGGTGAAAGGTTTATTGGCAGAACAACAGAAGTATTGAAAAAGCAAATACCGTTTGAATCAGCACTCCTCACAAGGTTTCATTTGGTTTTCCTAATCAGGAAGCCGAGTGCCAAGGATTTCATGCAGATAACCAGCAACATCATAAGCGGAGAAAAAACTCATGTTAGCGAGAATGACAGGAAATTTGTCAGGGAATATGTAAATTTTACACTCACAAAGGATGTTGAGCTTGATAAGGCTCTTAGCCCGCTCATACAAGGATTTGTCGAAGACGTCAAGAAGGACGAGGACCAGTTCCTGGTGGAAATAAGCCCAAGAACAGTTATTGGAATCATGAACATGGCCAAGGCAGCTGCTAGGATGAGGCTGAAGAGCAAAGTTGAAAAGGAAGACATAATAAAAGTCCTCAAAATCTTTAACTTAGCACTGTACATAAAGAAAGATGAGCGTTAACGAATTTTTATGCAGCAGATTTTTAAGCTGTCACAGCTTGCTGCATGAACTGCACCTGAGCGGTTTTGTGAAGGGAGGCTCATCAGATGTTGGGCAAGGGGTTGTCCATTACAGAGTGGTGAGAGCGGTTTTTTGAACTTACTTCTGAGCATGAAAAACTATATAAATCAATATCTTCTTTGAAAGGATCATGGCTTTTTTGGAAACAATGCTCTGGGGAAACAATTACAAGCAATACATTATTCTCATAGTTTGCATCATAGTCGGAATTGCTGCAGGTAAGATATTTTATTTTATAAGCTCAAAGATAATAAGGGCTTTGACTGCAAAAACCAAGACTAAGATCGACGATTTCCTCACGCAGCTTCTTGAGAGGCCAATAATCTTCCTGATAATACTATGGGGGGTTTATCTCGGGATATGGCAGCTCAACCTTTCTGGGGGGGCTGAAAATATTGCCAACAAGATATTTGTGGTATTGTTCTCGCTTAACATCAGCTGGGTTATAATAAACATTATAGATGCGATAATTGTTAACTATGTGAAGCCGAAAGTAGAGAAGAGCAAGTCCGACCTTGACAACAACTTACTGCCAATAATAAGAAAAGTCGTGAAAGTAGTTTTCTGGATTATAGTAATTATAATGGTTATCAAGAACTTCGGATTTGATGTTTCTGCGCTCCTTACCGGCGTGGGGCTTGGAGGATTAGCATTTGCCCTTGCAGCCCAGGAGCTCCTGAGCAACCTATTTGGCGGAGTAGCCATACTCACAGATAAGCCATTCAAGATAGGTGACAGGATAAAAGTTGGGGTTAATGAAGGCTGGGTGCGTGAGATAGGGTTAAGGACTACTAGGATTGAGACTCTTGATGGCACACAATTAGTTATTCCGAACGCAGAGATTGCCAAGTCAGTTCTTGAGAATGTTTCCAGGGAAAAAGCAAGAAAGGTAAAGCTGAGCATAGGAATTGAGTACCATACTTCCCAGAAAAAAATAATTCAGGCCCAGAAAATAATCCGTGACGTTGTTGTAAAACACAAGTTTACTGAGGATGAAAGCATAGCAGCGCTCACAGAGTTTGGGGACTCAGCGTTAATAATATTAATTATTTACTGGGTGAAGGAATCCAATGTTGACAAGCTAATGCAGATAAAGAACGACATTAACCTGGCAATTAAGGAGAAATTCGAGAAATCAGGCATAAGCATGGCATTCCCCACGAGAACTGTGCATCTTGTAACAAAGAGGAAGAGTTAATGTTAATCAGGGTTTATTCTAATTATTCTAAGAGTTCTTTGTTGACCTGCTCTCAAACATTTTGTTGAAAAGATTCAGGTAATCATGCAGCTGCCTGGTTATCAGGAAATTCTTTTTTATGTGCTCATGCCCTGCCTCCCCAAGAGCTAGTCTCAGCTTATCATTATTGAGTATTAGCAGGGCCTTTTCTACTCCTTCTTCTTCGTTGCGCATTATAAAGCCTGTTTTGCCATCCTGGATTTGCAAGGGAATACCTCCGACGTCTGTGCCTATCACTGGTGTGCGCTTCCACAATGCCTCTGACACTGTGAGGGCGAACCCTTCGCGTACAGAATTCTGGAATACCAAGGCAGATTCCTGCTGAAGAGCATTGACTAGCAAATCATTCTTTTCAGTGATGATATGGACATCAGGATCTTTCTCGCTTTTTTGCTTTACTTTGTGGTATATCAATGGTCCTTGGGGGTCATCTGATGCCATGTCTCCCATGAGCACCAATTTGCAATCCTTCTTCTCCTTGATCTTATTATACATCCTTAATACCCCGAAAGGGTTCTTCCAGGGATCAAACCTGGATATCTGAGATATTATTGGCTTGTCAAGCTCGATCCCTTTCTTTGACAACAATTTTTTTGCTTTAGCATGACTTATCTTCCGGTTCTTGGTGGACAACGGGTCAATGCTCGGGGGTATGATGAACTGAGGTGCGTCAATGTTTTTAATCCTAAACTTTTCAGATGATATTATCACTCCATCATACTTCCTGATAAAAGGAAGAAGGAACTGGAGCGTATTCTCATTAGGGCAGGATAAGTCTATGTGGCAGCGCCACACCCACAGACTCTTTTTTTCATAGCCATCTATCATGCCCAGCGGTTGTGGGTCATGTATGACTATGAGGTCGTGGTCTGCTATATGCGTCATTATGGAATTTCTTTTTGCGTATTCAAGGTAAATCTTTTTTCTGCTATCGCTCATCTTCCAAGGCTGACCCTGTAAAGAGTTATGGATGCCCTTGGTTATCTTAAAGAATGAGTGGCTACCAACCATCACGCGCCAGCCAGTCCTTATGCCGACGTCATTCATAAGGAAGACCAGAGTGTTGAGAATTTCTGCCACGCCGCCGCCCATGGATGTAGAATTAACATGGACTATGTGCTTGCCTTTGAGAGGCTCTGCGCTCTGCCTTATCTTCTCAACAGCCTTTTTCCCGATAATTCGCTGGTAATCATTGAGCTTTGGTATCATCTTTCAGAATGCCCCGATAGACATTTATCCAATTTATTGTGTTTTTATTACTATTTTATTTTTTAGTTATTATATTATTACTATTTTGCTTTGTATTGATATATTTTTCGCATAGGCCAAGATATCTCTATCTTCTTCTTGTCATACCTTTTTTTCAGCGCCTTAATGAACTCGTGAACAATGATGTACTTGTCAAAAACTTCTCAACCCTGAGGATGACTGTGAAGTCAATATTTGAATCCCAAAAAGCATTGTACCTTATGAATGGCTCAAAACTTTTCACAGCCCCCGGGATAGTCTTCTGTATTTTTCTTGCAACATCTATGGTGACTCGCTCCACTTTCTCCAGGTTAGAGCCATAGCCAACGCCGCACACTATCAGAAGATGCAATATTATGTTTGTAATGAAAAATTTCTTTCGTTGGATTATGAAATTAGAATCTGCCTCCATGCCGGCATAGATAAACAAGGTAATAATGCCTAGTGCTGACAAAACATTCAGCATGTCATCGATGAAAAAAAGTTCGGGAAGATAATGCCAAGAATAATTCCAAGAGCTGCTTCAACTAAGTTGTGCGAAATGCGAATGAACCTGCTTATTACCTTGGGAAAAAAGAAGACAAGAGTTAAGACTACAAAAAACTTTATTAGAATATCTGTCGCGACCACTTAATAATTCACCCAAGCAATATTGTGCCGCGCATGAATTAATAAACTTTTTGGCAAAATTTGCATGAGTTAAAAAAGATAACTTTTATAAAACCTTCTTGTTTTAGATGATTCATGGACGTGAATATTGTTCTGCTGGGAGTGGGCTTGATCATTGTATTCGGCTTCTTTGCAGAGTTCATGTTCAAGAAGGTAGGAGTTCCGGACATTCTTTTTCTGGTGCTTCTTGGATTTCTTATTGGTCCGCACGCTTTCGGATGGGTGCAGCCAGAAGCCATAGCTGCTTTTGCACCCGTTTTCACAACTTTCGCCCTGTTATTCCTTTTGTTTGAGGGAGCTTTGAGCATTGATTTGAAATCATTCGCCAGAGGATTGCTTTCTGGTTCATCAATATCCCTTTTTAATTTTATCATATCAGCAGTTACCGTCACAGCAATATTGGCCTTGCTGAAATTTGATTTCTTATTATCACTGCTGATAGGGTGCGCTTTAGGAGGGGTGTCTTCTGCTTTTGTAATGCCATTATTAAAGCAGTTAAAGCCTAACGGCAAAGTCTATACCATGCTTGCCTTGGAGTCAGCCATTACTGATGTCTTTACAATTGTTTTTGCGCTCACAATAATGCAGTTGATTCAAGTGAATGTCTTCAGCTTCAAGAATGTTATGAGCCAGATAATATCCTTGTTTGCAGTAGCCGGCTTGATAGGCATAATAGGCGCCTCATTATGGATTTTCCTTGATAAGAAAGTGTTTAAGGAGCACAAGAGTTTCATGAGTACAATAGCTTTTCTCCTGATACTTTATTTCATAACAGAGTTCTTAGGTGGGAATGGAGCCATTGCAGCTCTCTTCTTCGGGTTGGTTCTTAGCAATTCAAAGCAATTAGGCTCAATCATTGTAGGAATAAGAAACAAGCCAGACAAGTCCAATGGTAATGGTGAAGAAAAAAAATCTTCTGAGGAAGAAACAGCCAAAAACAGCATCACCATCGTTGCGCTTAGCGAGGAGGAGCACAGGTTCTATAGCCAAATATCATTTTTTCTGAAAATATTCTTTTTCGTCTACATAGGGCTGCTCCTGAACATTAATAACAGCAAGGCTATAATGATAGGAGGCTTGCTGGCATTGACGATTCTCGGAGCGAGAAATCTAAGCCTTTTGATAACAAGAAAGATGGATAAGCAGGATAAGAGTCTTATTAATTCAATCTTTGCAAGAGGATTAGCAGCTGCGGCTGTTATCCAGATAGTATTTGAGAACGGAATCTTAACTGATCCGTTGTTATTAGATATCACTTACTTTTTTATAGTCACTACAATCCTTTTAAGCTCAGCAAGAGTCTTTATCCATAAGATAAGGTTCAAGAAAACAGACTCATAAATCAAAAATGCCAATATTTGTAGTCCAGAAGCACGCAGCAACTCATCTTCACTATGACTTCAGGTTAGAGATGGATGAAGTCCTTAAGAGCTGGGCTGTGCCAAAGGTGCCAAGCGTTGTTCCGGATGAGAAACGGCTGGCTATAATGGTTGATGACCACGATATTTCTTATGCAGATTTTGAAGGTGAGATTTCAGAAGGTAATTATGGTGCTGGCAAGGTTGAAATTTGGGATAAAGGGACTTATGAACTTGAAGCCAGAAAGCAAGAGGACGGCATTGATAAGAAATTTGTTTTCTTCCTCCGCGGCAAAAGACTCAAAGGCAGGTTTACGCTTCTAAAGTTTGACAAGGCCGGAGCGAACAATTGGTTATTATTTAAGACTAAGGAAGAGCAGAAGATAATGAAATAAAAGTCGCCTGCGCCACCCCGAGGGGGCTTCCCCCGGTGCAACAAAACCAAAGGTTTTGTGTCCCAAAATCATAGATTTTGTGACGTCAGCCATCAGCCAAGTCCTCAACGATTAAAAATAGTTTTCGTCCTTGGCTTTGGTGACGGCTGTGGCGACTTTTTAGCTACACAAAATTTATCAGTAAACTTCAAAACTTTGTTTTGAGGTTCCTGAAAATTTCAGTAACCTTTATAAACCCCCCTCTAATTCTGGGCATCATGACTAAAAAGAAAGAAGATGTTGAAGCAAAAGGAGCATTACAATCACCAGAAATACCTGTGGCTGCTGCTAAGGGAGTCAAATGCCTCTCTTGCAATGTAAGCGTTGTGAATGACCGGGGCTCTGTAAAATTCACCTGCCCTAATTGCGGCCAGTATACAATTATTAGGTGCTCTAACTGCAGGAAAACAGTAGCTAAGTACAAGTGCCCTGCTTGTGGGTTTGAAGGGCCTAACTGAATTCTTATATAACTGATTAAACTCAATAATATTTCAATTTCTTTTTGGTTGCTTTCACTACCAGAGATTCGTTCCAACGACGTGGAGGAGTTTCAAATGATGAACGAAAGATTGATATGACCATTATTTATTCCTGTTTGCAAGGAGGAAAAACTAATGCCTGCAGATCCACGAGAAGAATTTTGGGCTAAATTATTTCCTGAATCTATCAGAGCGGCGGAATTTGATGATAAATATGATACTAATTATTCAGGTAGAAGAAGCGCAAGCAGAGAAATGTCTTCAAGAGATATAGAAGAGGCAAGATGGGGAAGAGGTAGATATGCGGGTAAAACTGGCGATCCTTTTATTGACGACCCGTTTTTCAATCCTTGGGCTCCTGGTGGCTGGTTCAATGTTAGATACCATTCAAGATATATGAAACAAAAATGAAACCCATAATAGTTTTTTCTATTCTGTTTTTCTATATTCTCAGTACAATATCTCCTTGTTCATAGGATACGGCGTTGCCTTGCGGATGTCCTTCTCATTAAGCACGTACTGCATCACTCTGTTCAAGCCTATTCCGCAGCCTGCATGAGGCACCGGGTTGTCCCTTACAAGGTTTGTGTAGCTTTCAAAGTCTTTTAGGTCTTTGCCTTTGCTTCGCAGGTTCTTCATCATCTCTGACTTGTCAAGCCTTTCAATAAGCCTTTCATAGTTGTGCTCTCTCACAGCACTGCCAACAGCTTCGCCTCCTGGCGGCAATAACAGGTCTGCGCTGTTCACAATATCAGGATTGCAGGCGTTTTGTTGCATGTTGAAGAACTTTATGTGCGTAGGGTAGCGCGTGACAAACACAGGATTATTTCCCATAATGCTCATAAGCTTTCCTTCTAATTCGCTTCGCAGGTCATCGCCCCACTTCATATCTAGCAGCTTCACAGCGTCATCGTATGATATCCTGTCAAATGGCCTCTTGATATTCTCAAGTCTGGAATAATCCACTCCGAGCTTCTCAAGGCTTTCCTTCTCTGTTTTTAGCACATTTCCTATCATGCTGCAGATTGTGTTTTCCATGTTTTGCAGCAATAGCTCAAAACCGTCTTCTTTTTCAGGGTCGTACCTGAACTCAAATTCTACCAGTGGGAACTCTGTCAAGTGCCTGTTGTCGACGCTTTCTTCCTTTCTGAAGCTATGAATTATTGTGCTTACTTTTTCAAGTCCTTGAATCATTTCTTCTAGAGCAGTCTGGCCTGTCTGGGTGAGAAAAGCTTCTCTTCCATGATAGTCTATGCTGTAAAGCGTGTTCACGTTCTCGCACGCCCCAGTCACAGAGACGATGTGAGGCACGCTAGGAACCCATACAAATCCTTGCTCCTGGAAATACTTCTCTGCCCCCCTTGTAAGAGCGGATTCGATCCTCGCTACCCGTGCCCTTCTTTTCATATCTGCAGCCCCGGTTCCATTTCCTGCTCTCTCTATTCCGCACTTTCCTTTTCCCATTTTCTTTTCCTCCTTCACCCTTGCAGACGCATTTAGAGTATAGCTATTGCTAGGAGGCTCGTGTAAAAAGGTTCCCCCTAGAAGCAGGCAAGCTTTTTTGCCTTAGCCTACTCACTGCAAATGGTGAACATGAGAAAATGCTTTTTTATTTTTTTATAGTTCGAAATAATGGTGAAAAATGAAGCTGAAAGCAAATAACTCATTTTATCGTCGAAGAACAAGTTTTTGTTAAAGGCATAATTCATCCTAAAAAAAAGAGTATGAAGCAACTAGTATAAATGTTTTATGGTAGTCACATGGTGAAATATTGAATTAGTGGCAGAGTCTTCTGAAGAAGTTCTTCTTTTTAGTCACCGGCTCTTCTTTTTTTTCTTCATGCCCAGGCTCCTCTTCGATTGCCATTTTTTTCTCCTGCTCCTCGCTGAGCTGGAAATTGTTGTTCAAAAATGAGTTCTTTAATACCTTCAGTCCCAAGATGGCTTTGGCTATTTTCTGGCCTGTCGGCGTAGTTTCAATAACCGGCTCTTTGCTTCCTTCTGCTAATTTTATTAAGCCGATGTCCTGCATGCCCTGTAATGATTGTTTTTTTTGTGTAGGTTCAAAATGGCTTGATGCTAAGCCCTTTGCTGCCGCAGTCAGCTTCTCAAATGAAGAGTACATTTCATTAAACAGGCATAATTGTCGCAGAATTTTTTTGTGTTTCTTTTTTGGCATAGAATTTAGCAAGTCCTCAAGAATATCATAGTAAAGAGTTTCTGCGAAGAGGTAATTTTTCTTATAACTTTTATCGTCATCATTTTTTTTGTACTCAAAAAAATCAAGCATTCTCCACTCTAAGTTTTCAACTTTAAAAGGGAATCCTTTAACAGTCTGCCGAATGTATCTCTTTAGAACTGGCTCTATGTTATTGTACCTAGTTAGGTGTTTGGCCATTTTGCTTGGCAATGGTCTTTCATTTTGAAAATAAGAAGCAGGCATGATAAATCGCTTGTCATACTTCAGATAACCCTCATCCTTTTTTAACTCAGAGTATAGCTTGTATTTTTCTTTTTTATCCACTTCAAGCTTTTTCTTTCCGGAAATAAAGTCTTCAAGGTTTCTCATCTCCTCGCGCGTCGCAACCTCTTCTATGCCTTTTTTGAAGAAATCATAATATGTTTCAAGATAGTCCTGAGCAGTTATTTCCTTTTTCCATGTTCTCTTCCTCGACATAAACATGTCTTTTTCTTCTCTGGTGATCAAAATCTTGCTTTCTCTTCCGTCACGAACAAGGTTTGAATAAATCTCGTTACCTGATTCTTCAGCATATCGCATAGGAAGATATTTCTGGTTGGCTTCAAAGCAACTCATGGTGCCGATGAACAGAGTGAGAAAAGCTTTTATCTGGTTTTCCTCGAATATGTGATCACCCCTCCACTCCCAACGATTAGGTATTGCCTTGATGATTAAAGCAGTGCCTATTGAGGCCGGGTTTAAACAAAAGAGCGAGTAAGGAACTGCCATGGATTCTAGTATGCTTGGCCGGAGCTTTTCATCAGAGAACTTGCTTATGTTCCAATGCATCGAATAACCGATCAGTTCAAGGTCTTTTCTGGGTTTGAAGAAGTTCACCAATTCCCTTCTGGCGAGGTAAAGCATATCAGTAATTTTTGTTGCAATGCCTTTTTCCAGCGCTATGGGTGGGGTGCTTACTTCTGGCTCGTTTTCGTCAATATAAATAGCGCTTCCGACACAAGTTCTTATGGCAGTAGGCGCTTTTTTGAAGTAAGGCTTTCCATACTCCCGGAGCAAATCATTAAACTCACCATCACTAATGTAAAATCTTTCTTTTTCTCTCATTAATTGAAATTCATTCTCTATGCCAGCATAAATAGGAGTGTGTGAAGTCATTGAGAGCCCTCCTTGATTAGTGCCTTTTTGTAGTAAGCATTATATACTATTTTTGAAAGTTGGCCTATAATGATGAATTCGGCTCCAGGGAATATGTAATCATCTTCTTCTTTGGAAAATACAGTGAATGCCAATGGCTTTCTCGGTTCAGGCTCAATGAGGATTGATTTGGTGGGCGGCTGAGATGCTTGATTTAATTGAATTGAATTTATGTTCCATGGAAGGATAATGCGGGAAGAAAGCCCGAAACCAGCATCATTTTTTATTTCATCAGACCTTACTTTGTTGAGCATGACTGACAGGATGTAGCTTCTGTTAATAACTCCGACATCATGCATGTCATCTCCTGCTGCGGGATCCGAGATGTATCCTACTTTGTTCCCTATCTTGGTGCTCTCCGGGAGGTATGATCCAAGAAAATTCTGAGACGTGTTCTCAAGAAAATTTATCATTTCGTTGCAGTATTCCTGGTTAGCAATTTCCTTTCTGTATATCAATGATAGCAAAAGGTTCATGTCATTAGAGGTGGTTACGTTGCTTCCTTCAGGATTAAAATCAGATATCAACCTCAGAGCCTTGGGCAGCAGGAGGTGACCGATCATGGTGTGTTTTGCTCCAAGCTCTTGGCAGGTGTTGTTTATGTTTTCAAGACCTATCCTGTCTGCCAGTATGTTTGTAGCTTCGTTGTCAGAATGAACAATCATAAAGTAGACCAGGGTCCAGAAATCGAGCTTTTTGTTTGCAGGCAACCTTGATATGAAGTCGGTCTTCTCTAGAGTGTGCTTGTGATTAATTTCCACTCTCTCTTCCAGCGAAATAATTCCCTTGGCTGCTTGATTAAACACCTCAATCATGACAGGAACCTTTATGGTGGATGCTGCCCAGCCAATGTTATTTCCATTGACATCAAAGTCAGCTATTCTGCCTTTCAGGTCTTTGAAACTGGCAGATACAATCCCGCCGCAAAGTTGCCTTGAATAGGAGTTTATCTTCTGGTGAAGACTTTCTCTTATCTTATCAGCATACATTCGGCCGTAACTTTTTTCGCTGTTATTTTGGCTATCCATAATTATTGGCTCTCTTGATTTTCCTTGTTTTGATTCTCTTTGTTTTGCCTGAGCTCCAGGAGATGCTTATAGAAATTCACTCCCGGGCACGCCCTCAGGTGAAGGATTTTACTATTAATCTCATTAATAAAATGATGCTCTTCCTTTGTGATGCTCTTTTCAGGGTCAAAGATGCTTGCATATTTTAATTTCAATTCTTTGAACTCAATAACATTTTTGACATTTAGGAATGACTTTTCGCATATGTTTTCTAGCCTTCTTCCGCTCTTTTTATTTTCTGTCTCAATTTTCTTATTTATGTCGTCAAGAACAAATTGTATGTGGCCGTATATTTGGGTGTTGGGGATGCTGTATTTTTCCTGTAACCAGCTGATAAGATTATTGACTGCTTTAAGCATTTCTGGAGTCGGTTCTGCGCTGTTGAGGTTTTTTGATAACACCAAGCCGATGCTTCCCCGATTATGACCGTAGACGTGTGCGCCCTCCAATTCGGATGATCTTGTGTTGATTATTACCCCGTCACTATTAATGAAGTAATGATAGCCAATGGCTGCCCAGCCTGTTCTTTCTGTTTGTAGCCTAAGGATCTTGGGTACATCATACTCTGCGCTGTTCCCTGTATGGTGTATAATCAATGAGCTGATTTTTTGGTTTGGGCTCATGCTTGCCCCATCGATGGGATAGATTGCTTTGAGAATGTCCAAATTGCCTTGTTTTTGTAGGGAATAGAATATTTCGGATGTTCTCTCCAACATTTGGCCACAAAGGTATTTTGGTTTTTGAAACAGGATGGGCATGGTCAAGACTTGTTTAATCATGGCTTTGCTATCTTTCTTTGCTTTTAGATATTCCAGTCCTTCTTTTAGTGAAGTAAAAAATAATTCCTCGCCCTCCGACCTAATATGCTTAACATCATTCACAAAATCACCCTTGCAAGCCTTTTCGGCTGTTGGTTCGTAACGACAGATGCTTTATAAATATTTCGAAAGATAACTACTTATGAGTGGATATTCTGAGTGATGCGTGCGCTGAAAAGATAACTATTTAAACCACTTCAATTCTCAGATGTGCATGGCAAAAGCAATTGTAACATTGAAGATAATGCCTGAGAGCCCGGACATTGATTTGGATAAGGTGGCTTCTGAGGCAGAGAAGATGATAATAGCCTATGCTGGCGATGGTGATAGGAAGAAGGAGATTGAGCCGATTGCGTTTGGCTTGAAAGCATTGAAGATGATATTTGTCATGGATGAGGCAAAGGGCAGCCCTGAGCCTTTGGAAAATGACATTAAGAGGATTAAGGGTGTGCAGTCTGTTGAAGTCATCGATGTCAGAAGGGCGATTGGATAAAATACTATTGAGTGCTAAAATAATTTAATTCTACCTGCTGCTTTATTTCAAAGATTATTATCTAAAATTATTTGAATAATTCTATAACGGGCATTAGAAGTATAATGAGCCCAACAATTACTGCTAACAGAACGCTGAGCAGCACTGCTCCTGCCATCATATCCTTGACTTTTCTTATCTCGTCATGCTGCTTGGGATGAATATGGTCAATCAGCTTTTCAAGCGAAGTGTTCATTAGCTCGGAAATAATCACAATGAAAGTCACAATCATAATAAGGACGAAATTGGTTTTTGGTATTTTGAGCAGGAGCGCCAAAATAATGACGAGCAATCCTATCAGCATCTGAATCTTTATGTTTCTTTCCCTGGAAAAGCCGTGCGCTAAGCCCTTTAATGCGATGAAAATGCTCTTGTTAATTTTTTTCTTTGCCATGTTTTTACTCCTGCCAGTATGTTATAATATGATTCTATTTATGCTATTCATAAGCCATTACAACAACGTCAGCAAACCTTTGCACTAACGGATATTTTATTATAAGATCGTCTCCGCTCTGGTCGTCCTCATCAACATTCTTGCTGAGAACGAACAATGTGCCGTAGTCAGTCATGCCTACCAGCACGTTAGCTCCGCTTGGCTCTGCAAGCATCTCAAGATCGTTCTTGTCAATGCTCAAGCCGTCATTACTTATCCTGAAATTAATCTCAAGGTTGGAGTTGCTGTTCTCCCTCATCTCTTTTGGCGTGATGATTGAGACGTTAATGTAATCATGATAAACCTGATTGACCTTGATTAATGCGTTGCCTGCAGTGATGATGGGAGTATTGTCCTCATTTATCCTGCTGTTGCCGTCCAAGTCAACTGCAATGCTATGGTTCTTTCCAACATAAACTTTGTGCACCACTCTATCTACAATTAAGTCAGCAGTCGCATTCGCTCCTGGCGTTCCTTTGAAATAAACAATGAACTTCTCAAGAGCAGGATCTTCAAATAATAGCAAGCCGTTTTCTTCTTTCACATCAAGAAGCCTTATGATGTTGCTCAAGCCATTGAACTGCTTGTTATTGTTAACTACAAAATAATCTTTGCTCTTGATAAAATAATCAGAGCTTCCTGTGCCTTCTTTGAAGACAAGGCTGTTGTCATCATCTCCTAGCTTTAGTGGGCTGAGATAGGCAAATGGAATCTTGTACGAGGCGTTCTTGCTGGTGACAAAATTCAGCCAGTATTTTTCTCCGCTTTTGTCAAACTTGATGTCAAACACAGGAACATCTGTTAAACCATCATAAGCAATATCAAGTCTGTTGGTCAAAAGGGTTTCAGGTTCATCCACGTAGCTTCGCAAGCCTGTACCGGGCAGTATGTTCATATCCTTATCTGCCAGTATTATTATTCTAAGGGAGTCTTTTTTAAGAGTCACATTAAGCACGTCAGGCGAAATGGTTTTCTCATTAATCCATGCTCCGTGCCTGTTCCTGAACAAGAAAGTGTCTGGAGTTGTCAATCCGACAAGCTTCAGAGAATCATTGCTTACCTCACTTATAACATAATCATGCCCTAGGAAATGCATGCTTTGGCCTTCAAAGAACTTGAAAATCCCGCCTTGGAGATCGAGCATATAATCAAGCATGGGCTCCCCCTCATTGTAGTGTAAATAAGTGCTTAAGGTTTCTGATTCCTCATCAAAGCCAAAAACTACTTTGCCTGCCCTGAGCTTTAGGAATTGTTCATAAAGAGCTGCTCTTGGACCAAATGCTTCTGTATTGCTTCTTAGCACTCCGTTCATCAGGATTTCTCTCAAATAGAATTTGTTGAGCGTGCCCATTACTTTGCTGATGTTTTCTCCGATGCTGAGAAGATTGTACCTAGATGCCACGCGAAAACCAGTAACAGGGACATAAGTGCTGATTGATTCAACTTGAAGGTTCTCATCCTCTGCTACTACGTTATTGGTTTGGTTCAGCCTTTCCTCAGGAGAATACTCTTTTATTCTGCTCCTCATCTGTTCCAGCAAGTCTGCAGGCGTGGTCACCACGGGCTGGACTTCAACACCAGTGCTGCAGTCAATGTCACACACGCCTAATTCGTCAGCAGAGCAGATACTGTCGCCGCACACGCTCGTATAAACAGGCTGATGAGGCGTTTCTTCCTGAGAGCATGAGCTCAGAATGAATAGCAACATTAATAAAGCTGCGCACAGTGCCCATTTGTCAGTTAAAACAGTTGATTTCATCAGTTCAATGCTAATAATTGAACTGCGAATATATAAATTTTTATGAAAATATCATGAAAAAGCAGCGAGGTGCAACATGTTCAAGCTTTTTGCCAAAAAAAAGGGGAGAGTAATAAGCAGCATTGACCAAGCATTGAGTATTATTACTGAATTAAAAAAAAGCCCTGGATTAGACAAGGTTGTGGCGCGCTCTGATATTAACGGGGTTGATTTAACAAAAGAAAACATGGTTGATATTGTACAACAGCACTTCAAACCAGAGCCTGATTATAATTGCAACGGAACTTATTCAATAAAAGGAAAAAAGCACACTGTCAAGCTTGAATACTCTCTTAGTGTATTGGAAGAAGAAGGATCATACATCCACGGCTTTGCTACAGCACGATTAGGAGGATGGTCTCCTGGTGTGCAGTTTAAGCCAACTATGAGAAGGCATGTTGTTCACAAAGCCACCATTGACTTTTACATGAAATAGGCATTTTTTTGTGTTGTATTTGCATAATATTAGAATTTATTATTGTTCTTTGTTTCAGCAGAAGTTTTAAAAACAATAGCGAGTTCTTTATCATAATGAGCAAATCAGAAAACGAGCAGAATACCAGAAGCCCAATAATATCAGTCCTCGGGCACGTCGACCACGGCAAAAGTTCAATACTTGACGCTGTACGTGAATCCAACATCGTGGACAAAGAAGCAGGTGCAATTACCCAGGCAATAGGCGCCAGCATTATTCCATTGGATGTTATTCAGAAGAAGTGCGGAGCTCTTCTTAACCAGCTCAAGATGAAATTCACCATCCCAGGCCTTTTGTTTATAGACACTCCTGGCCACGCAGCCTTCACCAGTCTTAGAAAGAGAGGGGGGGCACTAGCAGACATTGCAATCCTGGTGATTGACATTAATGAGGGCTTTAAGCCGCAGACTATTGAGGCTATTGAAATTTTGCGAAGCAGCAAGACTCCTTTTATTATTGCCGCCAACAAGCTCGACCTTGTGCCTGGCTATGTTCAGAAGACTTCTTCATTAGCAGCTGACTTGAAGCAGCAGGCAGAGAGCACGGTATCAATGATTGATGAGAGGATTTACAAGATTATAGGTCAGATATATGACAGGTTCCAGATGAATGCAGAAAGGTTTGACAGGGTTGATGATTACACCAAGCAGGTCGCAATCATTCCCTGCAGCGCAAAGACCAGATTAGGACTGGCAGAGCTGCTCATGGTATTGACAGGATTAGCCCAGAGGTTCATGGAGGAAAGCCTGAAAATAAATGTGAGCGGGAATGCAAGGGGCACAATTCTTGAAGTGAAAGAAGCAGAAGGACTAGGCAAGGTTCTTGACGTTATTGTTTATGACGGCACATTGAATGTCAATGATACTATTGTTATTGGTGGAGTGCAGGAGCCTATTGTGGCAAAAGTGAGGGCATTGCTCCAGCCAGCGCCGTTGCAGGAGATGCGCGACAAGAAATCCACTTTTATTAATATTCAAAAAGCAATAGCAGCCACTGGCATCAGGATTAGTGCTCATGGACTTGATGAAGCAGTTGCAGGCATGCCCCTGGTTAGTTGTGCTCATGATGATAAAAGCATTAATGAGGCAAAGCAGAAAATACAATCAGAAGTCGAGGAAGTTTTGCTGGATACAGGAAAGCAGGGCATAATAATAAAAGCAGACAGCCTTGGAAGCTTAGAGGCGATGCTGAAGCTTTTTGGTGAGAAAAACCTCAGGATAAGAAAAGCCAGCCTTGGAGCAATCACCAAGAAAGACATAACAGATGCTCAGAGTAACTATGAAGCAGATCCAATGCTGAGCGTGATAATAGGATTTAATGTTGAGCTTTCCAAGGGAGTTGAGGCTCCAAAGCAGGTCAAGATAATAACCGGAGACATCATATACAAACTGCTGGATGATTACCTGCTCTGGACAGAGGAGAAGAAAAAAGCAATAGAAGCAGAGCAGCTTGAAGAATTAGTCAGACCTTGCAAGCTCGAAATACTGCAGAACTGCATATTCAGGCAGAGCAACCCGGCAATTGTCGGCGTTCACGTGCTGATAGGAGTGCTCAAGACAGGAGTTCCATTAATGAAGACCGGCAGAACATTGACGACTGTAAAATCAATCCAGTCAGAAAAAGAAAACCTGAACAGGGTAGAACAAGGAAAAGAAGTAGCAGTAAGCCTCCCAGACGTTACTTGCGGCAGGCAAATCAACCCCAATGATATTTTGTACAGCGCAATACCGGAAGAGGATTTCAGGAAACTAAAGAAGCTAAAAAAATACTTGACAGAAGCAGAAGTCAGCGTGATGAAAGAAATAGCAGAGATAATGAGGAAGAATAATCCTGTATGGGGGATTTAATTCAAATAATGAGCAAACAGCTGCGCCAATTTTGCGAGCATACTAGTAAAACACATCATGTTAAGACAGGGGGTCGCCCACTTCGGGGATGTCTTGGTATAATAAAAACAATTTATCATGCGAGCCTGGCGCTGTTTGCGAATGGAATTTCAAAATGCAAAAACTTACAGTTCTTAACACGAGAGAAAAGAAGAAGATAATTGATGAGCTCAAGAGTATTTATGGCTTTAACGGTAAGATTGATGACGCAATCCTGATGAGCCCTAAGCAGAAGCTTTACCTCCTGACAAAAGACGTTGCGATGATTAATAAGGATGAAGAGCATGAGTTAAGGATTGATGCTGCAGGATTATATATAGGCAGGGTTGAGGAGGCTGGCGGAATAAGGCTAAGCATTGAAGGCAGCCAGCTGGTAGGCAGGCACGCAACCAAGCACGTTCTTGTGATTGATGAAGCTCACCTTGAATCATGGGTTAAGGGAGAGGATTTTGAGCTTAGCGATAACGAAAAAAAGCAAGTTAATGATGAGCACGGATTCTTCATAATAAAATATGGTAGAGACTTTATTGGCTGCGGCCAGGTAAAGAACAACAACGTCAGAAGCCTGGTGTCAAAGGAGAGAAGATTGAAAGTTCTGAATAAGTAAATTAGCAAAGAATTTTTATAATGTAAAGCATCCTTCTTTTCTTATGAACCTGATACATTTATCCGCTTGTGTAATTCTTAAAGACAAGACAGTGCTGCTGCTTTGGAGGGAAAAGTATTCTCACTATGAGTTTCCTGGCGGAAAAGCTGAAGCCGGAGAAAGTTACGAAGCAACAACTATACGAGAGACAAAGGAAGAAACAGGCTGCGATGTTGAAATTAAGAAATACTTAGGATACAAGGATTTTGAGTTCAAAGGAAAAAAATACAGAAGTCATAAATACCTAGCGGAAATAAAGAACAGCCAAGAACCAGGAATAGTAGAGAAAGAAATATTCACGCATTTTCAATGGATCCCTATAGTTGGCTATAAGAAACACCGTGTTGCACCTAATGTTAAAGATTTTTTTGAAGATGTAATCAATAATAAAATAATTTTATTGCCTTAAAGCATGTCTTCTATCGGCTTCTCTGGTTTCTTGGTGCCTTCTGGCTGCATTGCTTCCTTGGCTTCTTTTTCCAGGTCAACGCCTAATTCCTTGAGCGCTGCTATGTGCAGCTGCATTAATTGCTCTACTATCTGGACAATCCTTGCCATTTCCTGCCTTTCCTTTGCCAGGGTGCTCAGGCTTCCCTTGTGGAATCCTACCTGCTCTTCCTTGCTGGCGCCTTTCAGTTCATCGCCTTCATTTGCATGTTTCTTCTCTGCTTTCTTGTCTGTCATTATCATTACCTCCAACGATAATTGTGATTATAACAGCATGTTTTCCTTTGTGATTTTTAAAACTTTCTAATAATATTAATAAACCACAACGCAACCACCCGTATTTGTGATGCAGGAAGTTTACATGAATAATAGAGAACTTATTCCACAAACTGAGTGGGAGAGCAAGGTTAAGGCTATTCAGCAGGCTACAAAAGATGACTTGGATAATCACGCCGATGCTAAAAAGGAGTTATCCAGGGAACTAATCCGCGCAGTTGATGAAAGGATTCCTGGCGATAAGTTTGGCGTATTGTTCTCCGGGGGTATAGACAGCTCATTAATCGCTTTGCTGCTCAAGAAGGCAGGCAAAGACTTTACTTGCTACACTCTTGGCTTTAAGAATGATGATACTAAAGCGCCAGAAGATGTTGAAGAGGCGCTTAAGTCGGCAAAAGAGCTCGGGCTTAATATCAAGACTAAGATTTTGGACTTAAAAGAAGCAGAGATGCTGATAAAAAAAACAGCTAAAATACTCGGCATTGATCTTAACAATGTGGTTAACGTGGGCGTTGGCGGGGTGGTTATTGGATGCATTGAAATGGCAAAAAAAGATGATGTAAAGTTCTTGTTCTCTGGCTTAGGCTCAGAAGAAATATTTGCAGGCTATCAAAGGCACAAATTAGCAAAAGACAGGCAAGCAGAGTGCTGGAAGGGATTAATAGCCATGCATGAGCGAGACTTGCTAAGAGACAATGCCATTGCAAACGCAGAGAACATAACATTATTAACTCCTTTTCTTGATGAGAAAATAATAGCAGCAGCTATGCGTGTGCCTGCAAAGTACAAAATGGATGATGAGAATTCCAAGATTATTCTTAGAGAAGTCGCAGAGGACTTTGGACTGTCAAAGAACATTGCCTGGCGAGGCAAAAGGGCTGCTCAGTACGGCAGCAGACTGGACAAAGCCATTGACAAGCTTGCAAGGAAGAACAAGTTCAAATTTAAGAAGGATTATCTGAAGAGCTTGAATTAAGAAAAGTTCTGTGCATGCTCGCAACTTTCGTCCACATGCCTTGGAAATTTTTGCTTCTGACCCCAAGGATGCTGCCTCCCCGTAAGGGACCACCCCCGGCGACGCATTAGCTTCTGTTTTTATTTGAAATTTCCACTTTAAGGCATTGGTGGACTTGTTGCTCGCGTTTGGTTTCTCACTTTCTCTAAAAACCTTTATAAATCTCTTCCTATAACCTAATTTCATGGCTGACGTGGTGAATGAGTCAATAGTGGTTTTGAACGAGGTTGGAGGGTCAGTGAACCCGTTGTTGTCCAGGATAGTCATTGCTGTACTCATCCTTCTCATAGGACTGATTATCGGCAAGCTAGCAGGGTTGCTTATCAGGAGAGCCCTTAATGAGGTTAGGCTTGACAAACATATCAAGTCAGCAGGAGTTAAGCTTTCGCTTGAGAAATTTCTGGGAAACATAGCATCTTTCATAATTTATCTTATCGCAATTATCATGTCGCTGGACCAATTAGGTTTGACTACAGCAATACTTGTAATCATTGTTTCTATTATTGTTATAGTAATAGCAGTATCCTTCCTACTGGCAGTCAAGGACTTCTTCCCTAACATGTTCGCGGGCATAAGGATTAGGATGAGGCATCTTTTCACAGAAGGAGATAATATCCAGATAAGAGAAGTCAAGGGAAGGATTTTAAGCGTTGGCTTATTAGAGACCAAGGTGAAGACGGCATTTAATGAGGAAGTCATAATCCCAAATTCTATTTTTAACAAGCGCCAGGTAATAGTGAAGAAAAAGATTGTTAAGAAGAAAAAATAATTTCTTAGTATCATAAGCAGGTATTTTGAGGTGTAATTTTAAAACTAATGAGTTTCTTTATCAAAAAATTTAAATAAAATCACCTTCAGATATTAATTTGAGGTGATAAAAAAATGAAAAAAATCTTGTTAAGCTTGATTGTTTGTGTTTTGATGTGTTTCTTGGTTTTAGCCCAGGAACAGGGTGGAGCGCAAGGGTCAGGGCAAGGAGCAGAAGCTCAAGGCAATGAACCAACCCAAGGAGTTGAACCTCAAGGTGAAGGGCAGCTAGTGCAGGCCAATACAGAAACGCAGCAGCAGAATCAGGGCGAAGAGACGCAAATCCAGAACCAGATTCAAGTTCAAAGCCAAGTTTCAGCAGGCGAATATAATTTAGAAGATGGGAAGAAGTTAAAGGTTCAGGAACAAGCCAATAACAGGCTGCAGTTAACATCAGGAGAAGTTTCAGCTCAAACCAGCATGGAAATGGTTCAGGAGCAGAATCAGGAAAAGACTGTGCTGAAAGTCAAGTTGAGCAACGGCAAAAATGCTGAGGTTAAAGTCATGCCTGATACTGCATCTGAAAGAGCTCTCGAAAGGCTTAGGTTAAAGGTGTGCTCAGCAGAAAATGGCTGCCAGATTGAATTAAAAGAGGTTGGTCAAGGCGAACAGGTTAAGGCTGCTTATGAGATACAAGCTCAAAAGGAAGCCAGAGTGCTTGGCTTGTTCAAGGCGAAAATGCAGGTAAAAGCGCAGGTTGATGCTGAGAACGGAGAAGTAATTAAGTCCCAAAAGCCGTGGTGGTCTTTCCTGGCGACAGAGCCTGAACAATAAATTTTTTTGATTTTTTTCTATTTTTTCTTTTTTTAAGAATTCATTACATTCATAAAATGCAAGAAAAATATTCTTATCACTTAATTATTCCAGCGCTTCAAGCATGCTTACTACGCTCCAGAGCTGTGTTCTTACGAATGGCTGCAAGTTTACGTCGCTAGATATCTCGTCAAGGTCGTGGATGCACTTGTCAGCTTTTAGCTTCAAATCTTTGGATTTGCAGTCTTTCAGAACATTGATGATGCACTCAAGGTTAGTCTTAATGTTCTTTGGCAGAGTAGAGTCTTCAATGATTTCATTGATTGTGTCGATAACGTCTTTGGTCTTGACCATGGTAATACCGCCTTATTCATGCTTATCCTTCTTGTTCATCTCATCAAGTACTTCTTTTTGCAAGACTTCTGCCTTTTCCTTGAGCTTGGCTTCCTGCTTCTCAAAGGACTCAATCCTGAGATTTATCATTTCTTTTTTCTCAGCCAGCTCTTTCTGCAATTTTTCCTTGTCGCCAAGAACCATGATGCTTCCTATAATCTTGTAAGCTTCCTTAGAAGTCTTAATCTCCTTCTCTGCAGACTCCACTTCCATGAGCTGAGCTTGGAATTGCTGCTTTTGCAGGGCAAAGTTCTGCAGGTTCTGCTCCATCATTGATAATTGGTTGATTTTTGCCTGCAACTCATTTTCCATGGTTAATCGCCTCGTATCATTATTCCTTGACAACACTCTTGGTCTTCTCGTACACAGAGAGAAGCTTGGTTATTGAGTTCAGCACAGCCTTTAATGCAGTGCTGTCCTCTGCGCTAATCTTGAAAACCAGCTCGTCCTTGTTCTTTTTTAGTTCGTAACTTGCCCTTTGATTGTCAAAAATCTTTTCCTCGGGCTCAAATAATTTCTGTATGTTATGAATATCTTCCTTAACAATTATTTCTGAGCTTAGCTTCATCTTGAAGAAGGCTTATCTGGCCTTTACCTTGGTGTTAGTGCTCCTGGACTTGAAGATTATTTTTGAGCCGCAATAAATGCACCTAACCCTTCTCTTGATGTTATCTGCTGATATGGTCTTGTTGCAAAAAAAGCATCTGTACTCGCTCATGATTCACACCTTTACTCTTGGTTCGACTCTTCTGAATCCTCTGATTCATCAGTTTCCTCTTCAGCATTATCCTCTTCTTCAGCAGGCTTATGTCCCTCCTTTTTCTCAATGACCCACTCCTTTTGTTCCTGCTTTGTCTCCTCGACGACTGGCGGAAGCTCTGCCTCCTCAACAGGCCTGGTTACAGACCCGACTTTGCCCACGGTATAAGCCTTATTGGTGAAAGTTGCTCCGCACTTCTTGCAATGCCAAATCCCCAATGCTTTGCGCCTTACCTTCTCATAATTGCAATAAGGGCACTTGTGCTTCTTGTGCTGCTCAGACTCAATCTTTCCGAGCTTGAACTTTACAGTCCTACCATATCTTGTGCCCAGTCTCTTCACAGAGCCGTAAGTAGTCTTCTTAACCATATTATAAACCTCTGAATAGGATAATATCTTCTTCTTATGTTATCGTTTGGATTAGGGGAGGATTTATAAAGGTTTCTAAAGAAAATCTTTAGAACTAGCGAGGAAACTCGCTAATTTCTGAAAAGCCTAATTTTCAGGAACAGCAATCTATGCTTGCTTGTTTCTACTCGTAGAAAACTCAAAAAGAAGTTTTGTAGATAGTGGTTTTTTTCAGAGAGAATCCAATATCAGGGGTGTCTTTACACAAAGCTCAAAAAAGCGAGCAACAAAATATGACTAGCTAGGTTAACGCAGAAAGATACTTTGGCTGCTTGATTCAACGGATCCTTCTTCACATCCTTCTTTATGAACAGGTATATTATTGCAGTCTCCGCTATGAAGGTTAGCACAAAGCTTATTATCACAAGATAGACTGCTGTGAAAATGCTGCTAAAATGCATATCATTCATAAAGTTCTCCACTAAGAAAAGAAACAACGCAGAGAATATTGAAGCCAGATTGGCGAAAAAACTGGTGTACATACTCTTCATCAGGCTGACATCATGCTTGTTAAGGAAGGCGTAAATCAGCACGCCCTCAAACAAGAACACTGGAATGAATGATATCACAAGGAGATACTCATAAATTTTTACGATCGAAGTATGAACATAAGTATAGCCGCGATAAGTACTCTCGACAAGGGCTGCGCTTTTCATTTCAGCTAATGCTTCGAACATAATAATGGTAAAGCATAACAACTATTTATAACCAAGAGTAAGCTTCAAACAGGATAAAAGCGATAAATCAAAGAAGAATAAAAAAATGGGGCTGCCCGGATTTGAACTCCCCAAGCTATTGCTTTCGCAAAGGCTTACCGGGGTCACATGGCTTCTTTGGCAAAAGCCTTTTTAGTCTTGCCGCCCAAACCACGGAGGCTAGACCAAGCTACCCCACAGCCCCATTGCTGTGATTCTCAAGAACTAATAATGGGTTTATAAAACTTTTTAAGCATTTCCAAAAACATCAGTTGGCTTGGCTTGCTGTTTGCTCTATTTCAGAAACCATTTTTTCTGTTTTTTCCTTTCCTATGAACAAGCAGGATAATGGGCGAGCCCATTTGATGACTTCCTTTACTTGAGTTGGCCCGACTTTATCGAAGCCTGTTTTCATGTATTCCTTTGCGAGGTAGTCATAGAAATTCTTTGTGGCCGGTCCAAGGTAGTGGACGCTTACGCTGATTATTTTTTCTGATGTGCTGCTCATTTTAGTGTGATCCTTGCTTTATTACAAAAAGAGAATACCTCTTTCTTAAGGTCGAGGTCTTCCTTTTTGAATGAACAACTTTGGTAAGATACTTCTGCCTTCATCTAGTGAAACTAGATGAATCAGCGAGCTTTGCTCGCTTGCTTTAGGCCGAAGTTGTTCATTTTTTCTTTTTCTGGATGTGCATCATTATCTTGAGGCTGGCTGCCATCCTGCTGAATGATTCTGCTAGCTCCCCGATTTCATCGCTTCTTTTGACATCGATTGTCACGTCCATGTCTCCGGTGCTTATCTTCTCAGCCGCTTGGTTGAGCTTCTTTATGTCTTTTTTTATGGTGGCTGAGAAAAGCCAGATTATTAAGCAGGCGATCAGTATTGCTATTCCTACCATGAAGAACATAGTGTATCCTATGAAGTTTTGTTTTTTTATCACGTCATCGCTTCTCATGTCGATGCCTACCAAGCCGACGTTTTCTCCTTTGGAGTTCTTTATCGGAGCGTAGCCTGATAGGAACGTGCCCCAGTTATCTGTGGCAAATTCTCTGTCAGCGTCAGGATGCTCGAATCCAAGAAGAAGTTCTGGCGTGGTGTCGTCATAATTATAGCCTATGTAGGTCTCTTCTCCAGGAGTTCCTTTGCCCAAATCAGCATCAACAACGAATTCTACTCCTGTAGAAGTCCTTCGCATGGTGTAAATATAAGTAATGCTATCAGTTCTCTCTCTGGCATTGCTTAGTATGTCTTGTATCTGCTTATAGCCTTCTGTGCCTTCATCTCCGGGATTTAGGCTTTCATGAAGATCTCCGTTGATGCTCATGGCTATTATATTCGCTTTGTTCATGAGGTCAGATCGTATGATATCTTTTATTTGATTCTTGACTTCATGATATGTTACGAAGAAAGTCAATCCTGATATCATAAGTATCATTAATAAGAAGCTCAGCACCAGCTTGCTCTGCAACTTGCATTTCAGACATATGGCCATAAAATCACCCGATTCTCTTTTTTTTCTTGATTAAGCTCGTAATTATCACTTGGATTTATAAATTTTTTTTAATCCTGTTACTTTTATTTTTCAAGAATTAGATTTTTTCTTTTTCTTCATTTTTTTCTTTTTTTAGATCAGCATTATTCCCGTTGTTTATCTTCTCAGTATACCTGCACTTGGGGTAGCCCAGGCATCCGATGAATTTCCCGTAGATTGAGCTTCGCAATACAAGTTCCTTGCCGCATTTCGGGCATTTCTTGTTTATGAGTTGTGGTCCTGGCTTGATTTCACCGTTCTTGCCTCTCGTGCTTTTTCCTTGCTCTATTGTCACGCCTTCTCCGAGCTCAACTTTCTTTCCAGGGCATTCCTTGTTCAGGCAGACTTCTTGTGGTCTGGATTTCTTCCTGAAGACTATGACCATTGGTTGGCCGCAGTGAGGGCAGGTTTTTTCTGCTCCTTTTATGCTTCCGCTTTGCGGGATTGCGAAGGTTGTTGCACATTTAGGATAATTATTGCAGGCTATGAATCTCATCTTGGTCTTGCGCGAGAACTTCATTTGCAAGTTACCGCCGCACTTCGGGCATTTTGCAATATAATTCTCTTTTTGTATCGTCTCATGATGAGCTTCTTTAAGTGCTTCGCCGATTTTCTTCTCGTTCTCCTTGAAAGTCTTGAGCAGCTTGGTGAGCAGCTTCTTTGCTTCTTCTAGCACTTCTTCTTTTTTTATCTCCTTACTCATTATCTTTTCCATCTCGTCCTCAAAGTGTTGTGTAAGCTTCTCATCAATAATGTCAGGGCAGTATTTTTGCAAGGTCTCTATTATTCGCATACCCATATCTGTAACCCTGATGGCTTGGTCTGCAACATAATTCCTTTGATAAAGTGAATCAACTATCTCCGCCCTTGTTGCCTTGGTTCCTAATCCCCTTTTTTCAAGCTCGCTAACCAGGCTTGCAGGAGTATACCTTTTTGGTGGCTGGGTTTCTTTCTGCAACAAGTCAAGCTTCTTGATACTAAGGTTTTCTCCAATACTGAAGTTCGGCCATTCCTCTTCTTTCAGCTTCACATAAGGCTCATAGAAATCAAACCAGTTTCTTACCTTGGTGCGCATGCCCTTGGCTGCGAATATTTCTCCACCCACATCAATCCTTAACAGCATTGATTCTCTTATGGCTGGTGCTCCGAATGTTGCCATGAACCTCTTAACAATTAAGTCATAAACCTTGCTTTCTCTTTCTGTAAGCTTGTCAGGCTTTATGCCTGTAGGATAAATTGCAGGGTGAGCAGGGTCATCCTTGCCTCCTTCATTAGGATGAAGTTTTTCAAATGAAAGCAATTTTTTTGCATTATTTGCGTAATCATTATTGGTTGATAATCCAGTCAATATTTTCTTGTAATTAATCTTTGCAGGCAGCTTTTGAGAGCTGGTTCTTGGATAAGAGATTACCCCCATTAAGTATAAGTTCTGGGCGACAGCAAGGGCGTCCTTGGGGTTGAGGCTGAAAAGCTTGTAAGCTTCTGTCTGCAATGAGCCCAGGTCAAAGGGGTTTGGTGCATACTGCTGAGTCTCATTCTTCTCAATATCCTTTACAATTGCAGGCTTCCACAAGGATTTTTCAAAGGCTTGCTTTGCCTCGTTATTCTTGTAGAACTTATCCTTGACATGGAATGCCCCAATCCTTACACCCTGTTTTTCTATCTCCAAGTATATTTGCCAGTAAGGCTCTGGCTTGAAAGCAGATATTTCTTTTTCCCTGTCATAAACAATCTTTAATGCAGGCCCTTGAACTCTGCCGCTGCTAAGAATCTTAAAAGAGCCTGTGCTCTTAACTGCTAACGTAAGTGCGCGCGATATGTTGATTCCATACATCCAGTCCAGGAAATGCCTTGCTTCTCCTGCATTAGCCAATCCCCAGTCTATGTGAGGCGATGCTTCATCATAAGCCTCGACAAGGTCATCCTTTGTGAGGGTTGAGAATTTCATCCTCTTAGCATCTTTTTGCCCGCAAGCCAGTTTTATGCAGTTCAAGCCAATGACTTCTCCTTCAATATCATAATCGCAGGCAACTGTGAAAGCGCTAGCCTTCTTTGCAAGCTTTTTAATAACTTCAAGGTATTTGCCAGAAAAATCAGCTTTCTTGTTAACTTCGCTGCTAGGAGCCCATTGCAAATCAAAGCTTGGATAAGTAAAAGATTTCTTCTTCTCAGCCACAGTGTAGAGATGGCCAACCGCACATGTAACTACTATTGGCTTTTTCTTGTGCTCCAACTCATAGTAAGGAACCTTTCCCACATGCTGTTTTTTAGGCTTTTTATCGGCGAGAGCCTCAGCAATCCTGCCAGCAGCATTGGGCTTCTCACTCACCACTAATTCATAACCCATGGCAAGATGAATTTTTTAGGAAATATAAAAACCTATGTATTTTGTGATTTTATTATTAAGTAGAGAATGATGTTTTGTAGACAATAATTATCGCCACTCAGAATGCCCGAATTGTATTATTAAGTCAACATTAGCGTTAATTGCGCTTGTTGGAATATCACATGCCCCAAAGCAGCTGCCTGCCCAGAACAATAACTTGGTATCCTTGCCGATCTTTGTCTTGAGAAATTCTTTAATCTCTTTTACTTTGGGCTTCAAGCCATCAGGCAACTGAATCAATACAGTCTTGGCTTTCTCGCTGTTTATCTTCTCAATAACCTTGTCAAGCTCCAAATCATAGTCATTCATCATGTTGCATTTGAGAAATTGTTTTGATTTATAAAAATTATTAGTTTCAGTTCCCCAGGGGGCTTAAATTTTCTCAGTTTTAGTTTTTTAACTTGAACGTAAACTTTTTAGGCGGCTCAATCGGCGCCGGGCCTTACTTAATTAAGAACTAAAAACATTTATTGGCTCTCTTCTTCAGAAGATTCTTCAGCAGGCTCTTCGCTCGCTTCCTGTGTACTCTCTTCTGCTTCTTCGCCGTTCTCTTCTTCTGAAGCTTCTTCGCTTTCTTTCTTTTCTTCTTCCTCTTCCTCAGGCATCTCGTCTTCTTCCTTCTTTACTTCTTCTTCCTTGCCTGGCTTGTAAACAGAAACATCTTCTCTTTCAACGAGCTGGAAAGCCCTGATTTCAGAAACCTTTATCGGAGTTATTTTGCAGGCTAAGTTGCCGAGGTATTTTTGCAGTTTATAGTAGAATATCTCTTCCAAAAGCTTATCATAGCTAAGCCTTGCAACGAATCTTGCCAGATTATTTCTTACTCGATTCCTTATGCTGGTAGCTACTGAAGCGTCAACTGAGGTGTTAGTCATGAGTAAAGGCTTAATCCTTACCTTTTTGCCATCATTAGTCAATACAACTATAGAATCATCAATCTTAGTCTTGTCGCGCCTCACATACCTCTTAACGCTGCTAGGCATCATCTCGTAGCCCAGAATTTCAGTCAATCCCTTGCCTTCCTTAACATCATAAACCCTTAATTTTACGTTGAAGTGCTGGGTCTTAGGGTCGCCTGTGAGGTTCATCATGTTAACTGTCAAGCCTCTCTTGCGAAGGCTTTCAGACTCGTACAACGGAATCTCGCCTACAACGACTTCCCTGAAAAGCTTGGGAGCTATTACAGGAAACCATTTCTTCTTCCTGACTTTTTCCGCAGCAGTTTGTGGTTTTGCCATTTTGATTTATTCTCTAATTTATTCTCTGGAAATATGAATGGTTTATAAAGCTTACTGTAAAGCAGTCACAGAACCTTTCAGTTTTTATATATCAATATTCCCTGCTTCCTTGGCGTGCTCTTCGATGAAGGCTCTTCTGGGCTCTACTTCGTCGCCCATGAGCATTGAGAACATCCTGTCGGCTTCGAGAGCGTCTTCAATAGTTACTTTCTTGAGAGTTCTTTGCTCTGGTATCATGGTGGTCTCCCATAATTGTTCCGGGTTCATTTCTCCAAGTCCTTTGTACCTTTGCACCACAACATTCTCGCCTAGTTTCTTAATAAGCTCGTTCTTCTCGTGCTCTGTTTGCACATAGTGCTTATCATTGCCTTTCCTGACAAGATAGAGTGGTGGCTGGGCAATGTAAATATGCCCTTGCTCTATTAACTCTCGCATATACCTGAAGAAGAATGTAAGCAGCAAGGTTGCTATGTGGTTGCCATCAGTATCAGCATCTGTCATGATAATGATTTTGTGGTATCTTAATTTTTTTATGTCAAATTCTTCTGCAATGCTTGTGCCTAAAGCAGTTATTATTGTCACGATTTCATTTGAGCTCATGACTTTTGGCAGCCTTGCTTTCTCGACATTCAGGATTTTTCCTCGTAATGGGAGTATTGCCTGGTGTTCCTTGTCACGAGCTTGTTTTGCACTTCCTCCTGCTGAATCTCCTTCTACAAGGAATAATTCGCATTTCGCAGGGTCTTTTTCAGAGCAGTCTGCAAGCTTGCCTGGCAGTGATGTGCTTTCAAGCACGCTCTTCCTCCTTACAAGCTCTCTTGCCTTGCGTGCAGCTTCCCTTGCTTTTGCAGCAGTGAGCGCTTTCTCAACTATTCCCTTGGCAACCTTTGGATTCTCGTCTAGGAAAGTAGCCAGTCCAGAGCTGACCATTGAATCAACTATTCCTTTAACATTGAGGTTGCCGAGCTTGGTCTTGGTCTGGCCTTCGAACTGCGGGTTTGGAATCTTGATGGAGATTATTGCTCCCAAGCCTTCCCTCACATCGTCGCTTGTCAGCTTGAATGAGCTGCCACCCATGTTTTTTTCTCCATATGTGTTAAGCGTCCTTGTTAGTGCTGTCTTGAAGCCAGTAAGGTGTGTGCCTCCTTCAACTGTATTGATGTTGTTGACGAATGAATAAACATTCTCGTTGTAGCTGTCTGTGTACTGCAATGCAACTTCGAGCTCAACATCCTCTTTCTGGGTCTTCAAATAAATAATCTCGTGAAGTGGAGTCTTGCCGTGGTTGATGTAGCTCACAAAGCTCTTAAGACCTCCTTCATAATAGAATTCATGGCTCTTCTCTTTCCTGTCATCAATAAATATTATTTTTAACCCTTTATTAAGAAATGCCAGTTCCCTAAATCTGGTCTCTAATATTTCGTCTGAATAATCTGTTCCTTCCTCGAATATTTCCTTGTCAGCAAGGAACTTCACTCTTGTCCCGCTTTTATTTCCTTCATACTTGCCTATTATCTTGACAGGAGCAACAGGTTTCCCCCTGTTGTATTTTTGGTAGTGGATTTGATTATCCCTATAAACCCATACTTCCATAACTTCTGATAATGCATTAACCACGCTGACGCCTACGCCGTGCAGTCCGCCAGAAACCTTGTAGCTTTTCTTGTCGAACTTTCCTCCTGCGTGGAGCTTGGTCATGACTATCTCGAGAGCGCTCACATTGAACTTTGGGTGCATGTCAGTTGGTATGCCTCTTCCATTGTCTTCTATGCTGACAGAATTATCCTTGTGGACTATGATGGTTATTGTTGTGCAGAAACCTGCCATTGCTTCGTCAATAGAGTTGTCAACGACTTCATAAACAAGATGATGCAGCCCTCTGGAGCTGGTGCTGCCTATGTACATGCTAGGTCTCTTCCTAACAGCATCAAGCCCGCCAAGCACAGTTATCTTTGATGCATCATATGCTTCTGGCTTCTCTTTTGGCTGCTCCTTAGGAGCCTCTTTTGCTTGCTCTTTTTCCATTTTAATCATTCCAAGAAAAGTTGCCGTAGCCGTCACCAACACAAAAATTTTTGTTTTTTAAACAAAATTTCTGTTGACGCTGACGAAGCGGGGGTCGCCCCCTTCGGGGTGCTGAGTAGGCAACTTTTCGCTCATTATCAAAAGCGATTTTCTCGTCGAGAAAAACTAAAAGAAAGTAGGCTTCTGCGCCTTATAAATCTTGTGGTTTTTTGAGCTGTTTTTTAGGGCTTTTTTAAGAATCCGCCCAGCCATCCCTTATAGTAGAGGGGGCTGCGCGGGGTTCTATTCCAGTAAGGCTCTTCTTCATCTTTTTTTGGAAGAGTGTACTTATAATCATAATCATCTTCTTTTTCATGCTTGAACGGGTCAGGATGGTATTGCTCCCATTTCTTTCGTTCTTCTTCTTTTCTCGCTTTTTCAGCTTCAGCTATTCCTTCATAATATCCTTCTCTATATTGCTCCATATCTTCTTCCTGTTGTAGATATGCCGTATAATTCGTGTATTTTAACCAAGGGTCATAAATCATGCTCTTTATGTTGTTGAGGGGGTTTATATACCCGTCGATAGAATTTCCGGAAAATCTTCAGAGCTATATTTATTTCTTTCTCAATATCGCTTCAACTTCTTCATCATATTCCTGGAAGACATGCGCCGAATGGCTTATGGTTGTTATGCTGCCTGTTTCAATGCCGATGCTTTCTGTAACATATTTCTGCAATAGGTAAATCTGGTAGATGTTGGCAGGCCATCCTATGAACATGTCATTGCTCCTGATAACAACCGTAAGGTTAAGTTTTTTGTCAACTATCTTAAACATGATGCTCAGCATGCCAGGGCTTTCCTTTATGTTGATTTTGGAATCGCTGACAGGATGATATATCATCACTACAGCTCTTCTTGTATTCGGGTCTTTTTTCAATAGCGGTATGATGAAGTCATCAATTTGGTTCTTTGTATTCGCATAATTGAATATCCTTGCCCCATAGGTGTAATAATAGAACGACGAAGCTTCTTTTTTGAACATCACATCCTCAAGCTCTTCAAGCTCTGGATAAACCCATTTTTTGAGCTCTTTCATCGCGTCTATGGGTTTGGTTATGTCTTCAGCAGGATTGTTGATTATTATGCTTATATTCAGCAATTCTTGCGACAGCCTGTTGTCATGATCGATCACTTTTCTTCCGTGTTCCTTGATCATCTTAAGGGCTGATTTCCATGCATCAATTGCCGAGTTTTTTATTATTTCCATTTTTTTTTGCTAATGCATAAAGCTTGTGAGCTTAGCATCTCCTCTTCTTTCTTTGAAGTCATAAGTGATTAAAGGCAAGTCATAGGTGTTCATTAAAAATGCCAATTCATGGATGATGTCATCTGGTGTGAATTCTCCGCTGCGGAAGAACCTTATCCTGTCGCCGCCTTCGAAAATCTTGCAAAGCGCTTCCCTTGTGTTGATAAAATCATTTATTTCCTGGGAATCATAATCCTTGAACTTTCTTATGGTGGCTTTGGAGTATTCTCTTGGAGATAATGCGCTGCTGTACCTTTTTATAGCGCTTGAAAAAACAATATTGAAATGAGAAGGCATGCCGCAGGACTTGTAAATTGTTTGCTGTGCTGAGCAGAATTTTTTCACGTCGTCTCTTACGCTCTCAAGCAGTTCTAGTAAATGGGACTGGCTTTTCAGCTTTAAGTCATAATTCCAGAAGCGGATATAATCCTTAGAGTAGGTGAAGAATCTTCTAGTGTAAGGCTTGTTCAGGTCATCAATTCGCCTGAAGTATTCGTCAGCCTTTTTCTTTTGCGCTCCGTTGATCTTTAACAGCGTTTTAGCCGTCCTAATTATTAATTCCCTGGCTTGATTCGCGTCCGGCTCGTCCTTGAAAAATCGGTTGATGTCAATAGTAATGGTGGTGTTGGCAATTGCAAGCCCGATGACTTTGCCCCTTGTCAGGTTCTCGTACTCTTTCCATTCATTGTCTAGCAGGGTGTAAACCCCTGTCCTTCCCATAATAAAAGGAGCGTCATGCACTTTCTTGTTATGCACATTCAATTTCATGTCAGCTTTGTTGAATTCTGAAATTATTCCCTTGAAAAGCTTTTCATGCGCCCGAAATTCCTTGGGCTCAGCTTTGAAGACAAGAAAAACATTCTTTGGCTTTATTTCCACGAATAGCTTGATGAAGTCAAGCACTTTTTGGTCATCAGAGATATTCCTGACATTGATTATCAGGTTGACCAAGCGCTCGTGGTCCTTTGTATCCATATCCATTTTTTTCAGTATCTCATCTAAATTATCAGGAGTGCTATTGAGTATTAAGTGCTCAAAATTATTCAAGCCCAAGGCATCATTGGTTTCTGAGAAGCAGCTGTAGACAAGATCATAGAATTTGTTAATGCCTGTATGGTTAGTGCTCTCAAGGAGTATGCAGTTGAGCTTGCTTACCCAGTTCTCCTGGTCAAACTTATGGACTATTCCTTTGGCTTCGTATTCATCGATTAAGCCAGTGGATATTGACGGCTTGGATAGCACGATTCTCTTGTGCTTCTTCTCGATTACAATTTCGCCCTGCTCAATGCTGAGGGAGAAATATTTTTCTCCTTTTCCGTGCACAGAAGCTATTTTCAGGACATTTTCTTCGACCAGCTTGTTCAGGTGATACAGAATTTTCCTGTGCAATTGGCCTTTTTTCCTCATGGCTTGCTTCAATGCCTTTTTATCAGAGATATCACTATTAATTGAACTGAGAATCCGAGAATATTCCTCAGGATGAACTTCCCGGACAATTTCTGTCGTGGATATTTCCCTTAGCGGCTCTTTTTTGAACTTGTTCAAAATCTTTTGCTCGATAAGGTTCATTTTTTTAGGCACCGTTCAAGCTTGTTATAGGCGAGAGTGAATGCAGCAGCATATATAAATATTGCTGTTTCAGGGATGCTTCAGAAGGTTTAATCCAAATAATGCCTAAAACTTGTTTTGTTTCAGGAAAAAGCAACATTCTTTTCATATCATTTAGCAGTTTATTCATAAAAAGCAGAAAAAACACCCTTGTTTCAGGAAATTCCTGAAGCAGGCATTTTTTATTCTTAAAGAAGGTTTATATTATATCTCTTATTGCTTATTGAAAAATTGCTTGGAGGGATAACATGATGAAAAAATCCGACTTATTGTTTCTTTCTTTTCTTAGGGAGAATGCAAGGCAAACACTGACTGTCATCAGCAAGCGGACAGGAATACCTATAAGCACTTTGTACGAGAAGCTCAAGCACCACGAGAAAGAACTTATAACAAAACACACAACGCTCATTGACTTCAACAAGCTAGGATACAGCTCAAGAGCTAACATTATGCTCTCAACAGCCAAGGATAACAGGGATGGTTTAAGGAGCTACTTGAAAGAGCATCCCAGAGTCAATAGCTTGTTCAAAATCAATAATGGTTATGACTTTATGGCGGAGGGAGTGTTTACCAATGTTAAAGAACTAGAGGATTTTCTCGAGGAGCTTGAAGACAAGTTTGCTATCCAAGATAAAAAGGTATTCTACCTTGTTGAAGAAGTAAAGAGAGAAAGTTTCCTGGGAAGACCTGAGATGATAAAGTCAGAAATGATTACTTATTAATTTGATTGGCCATTAATTTGAACTTAAATTTGAAGCCCTTTCTGTCTTATTTAAAGAAGTGTCGTAACCACAGGCTTCTCTCTAACAATCACAGTGTGCTCTGCCTGGCTTACTAATCCGTGGTCTTTGTCTGGCAGCGGAGCGAAATCCCTGATTACTCCAATATTTTTCAGTTCTCGCAATGCAAAAGCAGTTTTGCCTAATCCGTGCTTCTTGACCAGCCATCTGTGGGCGAATGGCAAGCCATTGTATTTTTCAAGATCTTTCAAAACTTCCCTTGTTAATGGGCTTCGCACAGGCCTGCTTCCTTCAAGAGCAAATAATGTTGGGTTGCTGCTCTCATAGATTACGCCTGCTCCGGTGCTTGCAAAAGGCTCAATAGCGATTACATGGTCTTCTTCAAGGGCTTCATCGCTGCCAGTGTCGAAGTTGGGAACGCTAGGGGGATCATGGATTATGTACTTTCCAAGGCCGTGACCAGAAAGATTCCTCACAGGAGCAAATCCTCTCTTGGTTATTTCATCATGGATGACCCTACCTATCTCGCCCAGCGTTATGCCTGGCTTTATGATTCTAAGAGCAGAATTCAAGGCTTCCCTGCTTGCTTCTGCCAACAGCTTAAGCTTCTCATCATTGCTTAGCACGACTGTGCAGGCAGTGTCGCCGACAAAACCATTTATTTGAACTCCAACATCAAGCTTTGCAACATCCCCCTCCTTAAAAACAGTTTTGTCATCAAATGCAGGATAAGAATGCGCAGCTATATCATTAAGGCTTATCTGAGGTGGAAAAGCGAATTCGCCGCCTAAAGCAATAATCTTTTGCTCGATTTTCTCAGTTACTTCAAGCAGGCTTGCGCCTACCTTTATAAGGTCTTTGCCATATTCCCTGGCTTCAGCAGCAATCCTGCCAGCCTTTACATAAGAGTCGAATTCTTCCTTGTCCATGAGATGGAGTATATAAGAATCATATAAAAAGTTAATTGAAAACCAATTGGTTATTTATGCTATCCTTTGATATAACCCCTTATCCAGTTTTTTGAAATCAGGAAGGTCATAATCAATAGTGGTTGTTAAGATTCCGTTTTTTTTTACTGAATTCACAATTGTTTTAAGAGCTGCAAGTTGGTTTGATGTTCTTTGAAGAACATTATATGCAACTACCACTTCGCCTTTATATGGAATCTCGTGCCTGGTTATGTCCATGCAAAGGCATTCAAAATAATCAGGCAACTCTTTTTTGTCCATCATTTTTCTGATTGCATCAAGTACCTTTTGTTCGCGGTCAACAATCACTACTTTCATCGGATTTAAATTATCGAAAGTTTGGTATGTTTCTAATGGTTCAGAGGATTTTAACTCAAAAATATAGAACTTCCTTAGAAGCGCCTCTACTGGCTTGATTATTTTTCTTTTGATTTTCTCCCCAAAAGTCATATCATCATTTTTTGCAGGTATGTGTGAGAATAAGAAACTAACCAATCCACCAGGACCAACATCAATTATTGTAGGCGCTTTTATACTCTGCTTTTCTGCTGCCTCTTTGGCTCTTAAAAGCTTGTCATGATTTCTTTTTTCAAAGGTTGTAGTTGCTAGTTTCATTTTGGGTCTTTAGGATACTATCAGTAGATTATCGCGACAACCACACTCTTTATCTGGCTGAACCTTATCCTGCCAGGATCGTTTACGGGGTTGTTGTCGCCTTTGAGTGTGAAGTATGTTCCTTGCTCATCTTCTCCTTTGAATACGACGCGGTGGATGATTGTGCCTTCTGCATATTCTGATTCATAAGCCACTATGTCTCCGACTTTTATCTCGCCTTCTGTCTTAGGCACAACCTCAATGGCGTGGGCTCCTTCATCAATGACGGGGTCCATTGAGTTGGTGTCTGTGAAATATGCCCATTCTGCGTCTTGGATATTTAGAACGACTTTGTCTTTGAGGACCATGATGTTGTCTTCTGCTATCCTGCTGGCTGGTGAGGCTATTTCATTGCCTGTCTCCTGCAGCATTGCCAGCGCCCTGCTTAGTGCATTGCTGTTCTGGTATTCATATCCTCCTCCGCCGTTGTTCTCTGGCAGCTGGAGTTCATTGTGCTCTGCAGAATAATAAGCATATATGTTTGCAGCTAGCACTCCAAGCAGGAATACGCAGATTATTAAGAGTATTTTCTTGAACACTTTATCACCATTAATTTATTTTTTTATCAAGGAGGCCTGGTATTTCTTTGTATTCTTCGTTAGCAATTTTTTCAAGCATTGCGGGGTTGGTAATCCTTTCAACTGTTGCTTCGCCTCTTTCGTTTATGCTTGCGATGCGCCAGGCTTCTTTCAGCACGACTTTTCCTTGGAATCCTATGTCAAAATTGTCATCGTCTGGTGTTTCGAAAATATAGTGTTCTCCTTGGTAGCAGAGCCCTTGGAAATAGATTGTTTTCTTGATTCTTTTTGTCAGGTCATGTTCTCTTACCGTGCCATTGCCAAATGACTTGTCGGTTGATAGAAGATAGCTTTCAAGCCCTAGGTCAGGTACGCTTATATTGTAGATTTCTGTTTTTTCTTCTTGCATTATTTAACCCCCTGTTTCTTGATTTATATTGCCCTATTATAGGCGGTCGCATTTATAAATGTTTCGGTATTTAACCACTTACTGATAGTAACAAATCGAAAGATTTTTATATGAGTGTGCGCATGAAATAAAATATCTCGTCTAAGGGGGATATTAATGCCTAAAAAAAGGAATATACCTGAACCAACAGAAGAGGAACTAAGAAAAGTCGGAGATGCAGCCAATGAAAAAGGCTGGAGCATAGTTAGAAGTACCTTAGTTAAGGCTGTTCTCGGAGAGAGATTCTATCAAAGACATTGCTTAGGCAAAGAAAGGATGATTGCCTTTGTTAAAAAGATAAAATTTACTGATCCAACACTATACGGTCATCTAGAATACACTGCTGTAGAGAAAGGCCCTAGAGATGTCAAACGCTTAAGCCCAGAAGAAGAAAACATTTTTACAGAAGTTCTCTGCAGAAAAAGTGAAGAAAACGATTGGGGTCATGATAATCCACCTAAAAATGTTGTTCATGCCATAAAAAACAAGCTTGAGGAACATGGTTACAAAAGAAGAGAGTCTTCAATATCCTATCATGCAAGCGCTATATGGCAAGGGTACTACAAGAATTTCAACGGCATCATGCCCAACAGATTGCTCATGGCAAGGGAGAGAAAAATTTCTAGTCAAATAATAAGACGAATTGAGAGCAAAGCCAAACTTTTAGAGCAAAAAAATAAGGACTTGGAAACAATACTGGGGGAGGGCAATTCTAGAGAACGAAGCAAAAAGCGAAAAGAATACTTAACAATAGCCAGTAGAGGACATCAAGCCTTAATAGCTTATCTTATGGAGTCGAAGAATTATAAGAGGATATTGGTTGAAGAAGCAGGGCTGGGAAATGATTTAAAATTGATATCAGTGGACTTCACAGAAAGCAACACTCCTTGTGACTTATACAACAAATACAAGAGGAAAGCGAAGCTGCTTGAGAGACGATGCAAAGAAGACGCAGAAATGATAGCGTTTGTAGATGGTTGGATGAGATGCGATATGATATTTAAGAGGAATGATGCCTATTTTGTGGTTGAGGTTAAGCAGAATGCTGTGAACCACGAAAAGGATGCTGAAGGAAAAGAAGGATTTCCAAACGCAACAAAAGCAGTTCAGCAACTAGGCGCTTATATAGGCGGTTTGAGAGAGACTCTAAAGCTAAAAAATTCAGAGCTACCTGAAGAACAAAAGTTTCCTGAAAAGGTTTTTGGGATTCTTGTGGCTTACACCATAGACCCAAAATTACAGGAGTACTTCAAGAAAAGCCCTGATTTAATCAAAACCATCACCATACCAAAGGAAGAGGTAATGCAGGCAGTTAGAGAAGATCAAAATGCATATTCCAGGAGAGGAAGAAAAGATTTGATTCAGAATCAATCAGAGTAAAATTCAGAATGCACAAATTAATTTCTCTATTTTTCTTTTTTTCTAATTAAGTTCCATACTTTCAAACAAGGCCTTTGCCTCTTCGATGAACTTCTCTTCCTTTTCAGTGTCAATAATAGCTCCTGCAGCATACTGGTGGCCTCCAGCCTCGCCCCCAACCCTATCAATAAGCTCAGAAATCATGCTCTTCAAATCAACATCTTCTGGATTGCCAGTCACGCGAAGAGAAATCTTGGTTGTGTTATCATCATTTCTTGCCATGCTCAGCACGAATATGTTATTCTCCATTTCATTATTCTTGGATATCATGCTGGCAATGGTGCCTATCATTGTCGATAAAACATTATCCTTTGCATTGATTATGATGTAATTGCTGCCCTTAACAATCCTATCTGACTTCTCTTTTGCAGAGTGCTCCTTGTACCAGTTCATTGAGTTGATAATCTCCTTCTTGTAATCCATGAGGCTGGCAACTGCTTTGCTCCTTTGCTTCTTGTCACCCAAGCAAGCGCCGATTCCAAATGAGGCGTTGTTAAGCCTGCCGCAAGAGTTAAGAAGCGTTGAAAATTCTTTTGCATCCCTGAAATGACCAGGCTTCTCATCTTCAAGAATATAAACATTGGTGAAAATATCTTCTGGATTTGCTAATCCTGCAGTCTGCCTCTTCATCACAATGCCTGCTGTAAGTCTCTTTTTCTCATCATCACTCAGGTCATTGAATGTTCTCCACTTGCCTTTCTTTGCAAAAGGTTCAATGCTTAGCCTTTTCAGGAACTGAACAGCTCCTGACTCAGAGCCAGTCACGCCTGGAATTCCGAGGTCAGAACTGTACTCGAGCAACTTATGGATCGGACGAGTTTGCAACCCAAACAATTTCAAGCCCTGCTCTATTTTTATCTTGCCATTTTTTACAGCAATATCCAATATTAACTTATTCAGCTGCTTGAACCCTCCTTTTTCCTGCACATCTCCAATTGCGCCTATGACTGCAAGATAGGCGAGGTCCTCATTCTCCTTGCTAATGCTTTTTGCAAACAAGAAACAAACGCCTGCAGCACTAATATCAGAAGAGCCATTAAACCCAAAGTCATGAGGGTTTATGTGCACAATATTATCTCCTGGGTCTCCTTGGATTTCGTGATGGTCTAAAATGAGGATTTTCTTGCCTTGAAAATATTTGTTCAGGCTTCTAAGCTGGCCAGAGCCAAGGTCGCAGAAAATGTAATGCTCATAATCCTCATCTGAAAGCTGCTTTGCGCCCTCATCCTTGAGCTGGTGAAGAATAGTCAATGAATAAGCAAGGTTTAATCGTTCAAGCACCCTTATCATTATTGCAGCAGAAGTTATTCCGTCAGCATCCAAGTTACTGATTAGCTTAATAGTCTTGGAATTATCAATCTTCTTGAAATCATCAGCAGCCCTTTGCAGAGCTGCTTCAAATCCCTCTACATCCCTTAGACCCGAGCTAGTGATGTCCTTTGCCATGCTTATTCTACTACAAGCTTAATCTTCTCAGGGTCATACTTCCACGTCAGAGGAAGCCTTCCTGTGCGCCTGTAATACTTGGTAAGCCTCTTAATCTTGGACTCAGTCAATATTAATCCTCGCTTTGCGCTCATGTCATGCTTGTTTTCGCCCAAATGCTTCCTAACAAGAACTGCTTTCCTTATCAACGCCATGAGATCCTCAGGCACTTCCTTGAGCAGCTTCTTCTCCTCGAGAATATCACTTATTCTCTTCTTAGTTATGGTCTTGACGTCAGGGATACCGTACTCATCCCTCAAGTAGATGCCTATCTGTGAAGGGCTCTTGCCTTCCTTTGCAAACTTCACAATAAGAAGCTCTATCTCTTTCTGCTTGTACTTCAGCCAGCTCGGAACAACCTTCTTGCTGGGTTTAGTACTTCTGCTCTTTCCCTTACCGCCTGAATGCATACGCGCCATATTAAATTCCTCCGTTAGTTCAAAAAAATCACCGCAACCAGCAACAGCACCAAGGACGATAACAAATTTATTTGTTGAGGACTTGGTGCTTGGTTGCTTTGACTGGGGTCGCGCCCCACGGGCTGTCAAAGGTGATTTTTTTAGTTTTATTTTTATTTGATCGGTTCTCAAAAGTAAACTTTTGGAACCACAGGAAACAAATAGAGAATTCTATTGCTTCCAGCATGAACAAGCTGTTAGACCGGTTCATCCATCGCGTTGAGAAGAAGAGAAAAAGGGTGGTTTATAAATGTTTTGTAACAAAATTTTCAAAAATATTTTCTCTTAAAACCCATCATATGCAGTCCCACCAAAATTGGCAGGTGTTGTAATAATAGTTTGAATATGTCGGGTAGCGCCAGTAATTGTAGCCGTAATTCCAGCCGTAAAGGTATGCTGGGCGGTAATAGACTGGTATGCTGTAATAATTGTAGCTTGCGCCCTGATAATAAGGCTTGTAATAATAGTTCTGATAATTATTGTAATAATTGCCGTAATAACCTCCATAATAGTTATTGTAGTGATAAGGCTTGTAGCTGTAATAATAAGGATAATAAATATAAGCAGATGCGCTCATCGCGCCTATCATTGTAAAGATTAATCCTAACAGAACGAATATGAATAATTTGCCATTCCTCATTTTCCTACCCCCTCAAAAGTGGTAATCAAAAGAAGTTTTTAAAGGTTGCTCTTTATCGTATTTATTTTTCAAAATTAGTTCCAGCTGGGTACAGAGCCAAATTAAAGCCGAGAGGCAACCTTCTATCTAAATCCCGCATTAATCTTTGCACCAAATCCAGTCTACTATATGAGAGTTCACATACTACTGCAACATAATCTCCTATATCAAACCAAAGCATAACCTGGTCCCTGATGTCCCTTGACTTTTCTTTCATCTCTTCTAGCCTGGTAACGTCATTTGGATATGTAAACTCAGTAACGCCAAGTGCATGAGCAATAAATGACCTAGTAGGTACTTTTCTTCGGCTGCCTTTTAGAAGCTGTGCAACTACTCCATAATCCGCTCTACTTGGGGTCGCAGTCATAAATTTAGTTAGATCATCTCTAAACTCCGGGTATGCCATACTATTTTCTGGCGGGGAAACAAATGAATCTAATCCCTCTGGGTGTACATGGAACAGGAACGGTGTCTGGCTTAAAGCAGAAATGTCATAGGGAATGAATTTATGCCTCACGCTCCCTGCTCTACCAGATAAAACGTCTCCCATTCCAGGCAGCTCAAGCTGCCCCCCGAATGAGTACCATATCCCTTTTTCTGGGTCAAATAGCCACATTCCTTCCTCAACTTCATCCCATTCATGCATACTAGCTACTGCAAGCTTTTCCAAGTCCCTTATTCCCTGATTTAATGACCTTTTGTTCTGGTATGGCTGGGCGAAATGTTCAAGCTCTCCTTGGACTTCTGTAAAGTATCTGTCCTTATTAAAAATAAACTTATTATCAACATGTTGATCCAGCTCCTTGCTCACTTCCTCGAGGACAGGTATTTCTTTTCCTCCATTTCTTGCCTTGGTAACAAATAACGAAAGCATTTCATTTGGCGTCAGCCCCATGGTTGGGCAGCCAAAAGTCATAAGAGCTCTGAAACCATCATAATTTCCCATGTTAAGCCAAGGTCGTTTTCCTCCGAGATACTCAAAGGCCTCGACTACTAGATCAGGGTTTACTTTTGCAGGCATCATTGATTTAACTGCATCGTTGAAGTGGGGGACAGGATAACCACTTGCAGATCCTTCTGCTTCTGGTATCATCATAACTGTTCTGCAGGCTTGTTCAACAGACAATCCTAATCTTATCAGGTTTGAAAACGAGTAAAAACATCCGTCAATTACACCTGATTTCGCGCCTAATGTTATCATATCTTTGACTGTGTCATAAGCATCTGAAACTCTTAGTCCTGCCTCAGCAACCCGCCTATATGCTCTTGTCATCAGAGTGATAGTTAGATCCTCATTATGAAAATAATATGGTTCAGACTTAAGCATATGTACAAGCAATTCGTTAGCTTGGCTGTAACTCAAGCCCGCGGATTCAGCTGCTTTCATATAATCCGGTAAGCGTTTTAACGAGCTTCTTAGTTTCCAATGTTCTATTTTTTGACCAGTTTCCATCATTGTTGCAGGCCCATCAAATTTTTTCTGGAATTGTAAGAATCTTGCCAAATCATTGTCAGAGAGGTATTGACTGCTGACAGCAATTAAATCTGTAAGTTCAGAGTCTGGTTTTGGAGAAAGATTATTGTCTCTAAAAATTTTTAGAGAATAAACATTTGAATTCTCTGGTTTGTTTCTTTTTACAAAGTCAGATATCTCTTTGTTCATTTTCTTAATGGTAAATCTATTTGTTTATAAATGTTTTGAATAATAACTACTTTTGAGTAGGCAATATTTTAATAAATTTTAAAAATATTAATTGAAGATATCGTGGCGACTTTTTGAATGCACTAATAGAAAATCTCACTCCTTAATATTAGCGTAGCCTATCAGTCTGAATCTTGTGCCTACTTTCCTAGAAATGGTTACCTTGTCTGTTGTGTCTGCGCACATAGGAATCTTTAACTTGCACTTAATAAGATTCTTGCTAAGGTCATAAACAAATCCTGTGCTCTTGCCGCCGTTAACATTCAATAAAAGAACTTCATTCATCTTTACGGGCTCAACTGCTAATTCTTCCTGGCTTCCAACAACTCTTTCAAGCAAATGAGCTTCTAACACCATGTCATACCAAACCCTGGGAAGTTTTCCTGACAAGCCTACAACGCTGCCTGTCAGGCTGTCAGAGTGAACAACGCTAGGATCAAGCTCTGTCTGTATTGCAACGCTGCCTCCCGGGCCGAGTTCATCTACAACTATTCCTCCTGTCATGCAACTGATTATCTTGGTGAATATTGGCTTTGCAACTATCTTATTCATCTCCTCAACCACTCTTCCAGGCCTTATCTCAACCCTTTCGCCTGTTCTTAGTTTTCCCCTGACAATAGCTCCACCCAGCACTCCCCCTTTCAGCTTCTCAGGAGCCGTTCCTGGCTTGTTAATGTCAAAGCTCCTGGCGACGAGCAATAAAGGCTCTGCATTAGGATCTCTTTCAGGCGTTGGAATGTTTTCCTCAATGGCTTTCACTAGTGCATCAATATTTATTCCGTGCTGTGCGCTGATAGGAATGATAGGAACATTCTCATAATCAGTGCCTTTAAGGAATTCTTTTATCTCCTTGTAATTCCTCAAAGCCTTTTCCTTGGTTACAAGGTCTATCTTGTTTTGCACAACGATAACATTCTTTATGCCTGCAATCTTCAAAGCTACAAGGTGCTCTCGAGTCTGAGGCTGAGGGCAAGGCTCATTAGCAGCGACTAACAATAACGCTCCATCCATTATGGTTGCTCCGCTAAGCATGGTAGCCATTAAACTCTCATGCCCAGGAGCATCAACAAAGCTTACTTTTCTCAGGAATTGTGCAGCAACATTATGCTTGGCGCAAGTCTTCAGAGTGGTGTAAGCCTCAACTCCCTCGCACTTCGGGCATTTCCTGAAAACACTATCAGCATAACCTAATCTGATTGTTATTCCTCTCTTAACTTCCTCAGAATGAGTGTCAGTCCATTTGCCAGTCAGCTTTTCTGTTAACGTTGTCTTTCCGTGGTCGACGTGGCCTACCAAGCCGATGTTGATGACTGGCTGCACAGTCTCAGGAACTTCCTTGAATTCTTTAACATGATCTTTCTCTTTCTTCAATTCTTTAACTTCAGGCATTACTTCTGCTTCTGCCTTTTTCTTTCTTCCGCGCGGCTTCTTCTCAACAGCTTCATCTGCCCCTGCTTTTTCTTTTTTTTTTCTTGGCATTTGATATTCCTGAAAATAGGCGTAGTATATAAAGGTTGTTGAAAAAGTTTTATTCAAACCTTAGCAGCTTTGCACACAAAATGGTAGTTTCACATAAAGTGGTTAGGGAGCCTAGAAAGGTAGTTTTCAGAGTTTTTAATAGGTTTATGTG